>JANNVI010000001.1:0-2409 GCA_031414335.1 Gammaproteobacteria bacterium
CCGCGTAACTGGCATGCACATAGACATCAAAGCCAGCGTCGCGCGGGCGCCGTGCGATCACGGTTGGACAGTCAAACAACGGCACGGCCGCACAGTCGCGACCCTCGAGAATCTCCACGACGTTGACGCCAGCCGACAGCAGAGAAGCGGCACGCGCGCCGCGCAATTCCAAGCAGCGCCACTTGCCTTCGACGTCTATCGCTACCGCGCCGGCGGCAACGGCAGCGGCGACCGCCTGGGCGTCCGCATCTAAAAGCAGCCAGCGCCCCGGCGCGACGTGCAAGACAGCGCTGTGGGCCGCCAGCCCCGGCACTGCGCCAGGCGCCGCGTTCCGCGGCGGTGCGAACACGAGTTCCATGCACGACGTCAGCGGCCGCTCGCCCACGGTCGGCGGCAACTCGACATCGCTTTCGGCGGCGGTCGCCGTCATTTCATTTTCTCCCCGGCCGGATCCACATGCACTGGCGAGCTGACACAGACGCGTGTTTGCCGGCCGCGCACGGGATCGCGGGCGATGAGTTCCGCGCCCATGCCGATGCTGCGCGACGCCAGCGCCAACCCGATCCATTGCCCCAGCGCCGGACTGTAGACCGACGAGGTGACATGGCCGCAGGCGAGCTTTTGCTCATCTGGCCGCGTTAGCTGCGCGCCGCCGTAGAAGATCGACTTTTGATCGGCCGCGCGCAGTCCAACGAGTCGCGGCCGCTCCGGGTCTGCGAGTTTCGGCCGGTCTAGCAAGTCTCTGCCGACGCAGGCATTACCGAGTTTCAGCATCGAATCCATGCCGAGATCCTGCGGCGTCGTCTGCCCGTTCATCTCGGTACCCACCAGATAGCCCTTTTCAACGCGCAGGACATCCATGGCTTCGAGACCGTAGGGCGCGAGACCGGCGGCCACCAGCGTTTCCCACAGCGGCAGGGTGATGGCGGGCCGGCAGTGCAGTTCGTAGGCGCGCTCGCCGGAGAAACTGGCGCGCAGCACCCGCAGTTCCCGCCCGCGCCACTGCCCGCTGCTGAAATCCATGTGTCCGAGGCGTGTTAGCTCAGCCTGCCAGTCGCTGCCCAGAATTCTCTGCAGCGTGTCGCTGCTGTGCGGCCCGGCGACGACAATCACGTTCCAGGCTTCGGTCACGTCGGTCAAGGTCACGTGGCGATCGGCGAATTCAAGATCGCGCCAGAACTCGAGGTGCGACAGCACGTGGCCGGCGTGCCCGGAACTCACGGTGGCGACAAAGCGATCGGCGGCGAGACGCAACACGATGCCGTCATCGAGCACCATGCCATCTTCGCGCAGCAGCACCCTGTACTTGCTGCGGCCGACCCGGATGGTGCTCGCCTTTGTTAGATAGAGTCGGTCGAGGAATGCCGCGGCGTCGGCGCCGCACACCTCGATCTTGCCCAGTGTCGATCCATCGGCGATACCGCCGTGTGCACGCACGCGCGCGGCCTCATGAATGCCCGCGCCGAACGCGTCGTTGCCGCTCGATCGGTAAAAGCGCGGCCGCATCCACAGTCCCATCGACTCGAGTTCTCCGCCATGCGCGGCATGCCATTCATGCAGTGGCGTGCGGCGTTCCGGCCGCAACGCCCATCCGTGTCGATCCCCGCACAGCGTGGCGAGCGTCGCTGGCTGAAAAGGCGCCCGCGTCCGACTGACACCCACGGTTGCGAGCGGGCGCTGCGACAACTCGGCCAGGATCGCCGCGCCGAGCACGCCACTGGTGCGGCCCTGCTCGGTGCCAAAACCCAGCGCGGTGTAGCGCTTGATGTGCTCGATGTCCTGGAAACCCTCGGCGAGCGCCTGGCGCAGATCGGCCACGGTCACGTCGTTCTGCAGATCGACGAATTGGCGTTTCTCATCGGCACGGCTCGCGCTGGAGCGCCAGAACGGCAGCAGTTGCGGCGCGGCGTCGCCGTGCGCGAGCGGCGCCTTGCCCTGTTCGACTGTCAGCGAGCGCGCCTGCGCCGCGGCCGTGAGTCCGGCCTGATGACCGCCTTCGAGTGCGCGCGACAGTTCCACCTGCCCGTTCGCAGCGCCGCAGCTCACACGCCATGCCGGTGCAGCCCCTGCAACGAACGCACTGAGCTCCGGCGCAAACTGCCTGACTCCGCCCTCATGCAGGCCGGCATGCGTTGACGGTGTCCAGCCGCCACTGACCAGGATGGCATCGCAGGCGATGGTCCTGACACTGCCCGGATCCGGAAGCGGCGCGACTTTCGCAGCCCGCACCCCGGGCGAGCCCACGGCAGCTAACACCGCAGTCTCGAACAGGCACTCGACCCCGCCGGCCACCAGATCGTCGAGCTTGAGTTCCGGATGACGCGGGCGAACATCAACAATAGCTGCAACCCGCATTCCGCCGGCCAGCAAACGTCGCGCCGCGGCGTAGAGGCGATCATGGTTGCCAAA
>JANNVI010000002.1:0-18200 GCA_031414335.1 Gammaproteobacteria bacterium
CGGTCCGGAAAGGGCCCGGCAAATGCCGCCGCACCGCGCAGCAAGCCGATACGTTCGCGCTCGGCTCGCGCACCACCGAACGGCGGGATCTTTTAGGCCAGCTGTCGCGGACAGTTTTTGGCGACCCGGGCGCGGCGTCAAAAAAAATGATGTGCAAGACATGCACGCCGCGAGCGGTTTGGGAGGCCAATACGTCTTACCGAGACCGTGCGCGACAGGACGTCGCGCCCGGAGGCTCCATGGACGGATTTACGCCGTTCGCGATAAGACGTATTGACCCCGCAGACCGCGCCCAGATTGCAACTCTTGTTCTTTCTGAGCTAACGCACCGCAAATGAACACCGCAATCAGTTCCACCAGCCCACCGGATCACCTGGCACCGGTGTTCGCGCAATACCCGATCGAGGTCGTGCACGCCGACGGCGTATGGCTGCACACCCGCGACGGGCGCAAGGTGCTGGATCTTTACGGCGGCCATGCGGTTGCCGCGCTGGGCTATGGACATCCAGGCTGGACCCGCGCGCTGCAAACCCAGGCAGCGAGCTGTAATTTCCAGAGCAACGCCGTGCCGATGCAGGTCCGCGCGCGCGCGGCGGAGAAACTGGCGCGTTTTGCCGGCGGCAGCTTCGACAGCGTGTTCTTCGTGAACTCCGGCGCCGAGGCTAACGAAAACGCCTTGCGCATGGCCTTCAAGATGACGCGTCGCAAGCAAATTGCGGCGGTCGTCGGCGCATTCCACGGACGCACCGCCGCGGCCGGTGCATTGACGTATGGCGCCGCCGAAAAGTGGTATGAATTCCCACGCACGCCGTTCGACGTAAGCTTCATGCCACGGCGCGATGTCAGCGCCATTGCCGCGCATGTCACGCAGGACACCGCAGCCGTCATCGTCGAGCCCGTGCAGGGCGTCGGCGGCGCCTTCGACTTGGGGCGGGATTTTCTCGCCGCATTGCGCCAGCGCTGCGACGCGGTCGGCGCGCTCCTGATATTCGACGAAGTCCAGATCGGCATGGGCCGCAGCGGCTGGCCTTTCGCAGCTAACATGTACGGCGTGGCACCTGACATGATCACGGCCGCCAAGGCGCTTGGTAACGGTTTTCCGGTTGCGGCGCTGCTGATGACACCGCGGGTCACCGCCGCGCTCAAGCTCGAAGGCCTGGGCACCACGTTCGGTGGCGGTCCGATGGCCTGTGCGGTCGTCGAGGCGGTTGTCGATGCGATCGAGAACGAAGGCCTGATGGCCAACGTGCAGCGCGTGTCGCAGTACATCCGCAACACCTGCACGGTGGGCCCTGTCACGGGCCACCAGGGCGCGGGCTTTCTGCACGGCCTGATCTGCAGGCGTCCCGCAAAGGAGCTGCAGCCTGAGCTGCTGAAACGCAATATTCTCTGTGGCACCAGCGGTGACCCGGCGGTGTTGCGCCTGCTGCCGCCCTACACCTTGCAGGAATCGCATGTCGACCTGCTGCGGGAGGCGCTGCTGGCGCTCGGCTGACATGAAACGCTTCCTGGACCTCGCCGATTTTTCACGCGCAGAGATTGTCGATCTGCTGGCGCTGGCTGCGCGCCTTGAGCGCCAACCGGAACCCCAGGCGTTAGCCGGCCGCATGCTGGGCCTGTTGTTCATGAACCCGTCGCTGCGCACGCTGGCGTCGTTCCAGGCGGCCATGGCGCGCCTCGGTGGCAACTCGTTTGTCATTACGCCAGGTCAGGGCACGTGGTTGTTTGAGTCGCGTCTCGGGACGGTCATGAATGGTGCCTCCGCCGAGCACGTGCGCGAAGGCATCCCGGTGCTTGCGTCCTACTGCGATGTGTTAGGTATCCGCTCATTTGCCGAAGGCAAAGATCTCAGCGCGGACCTCGCCGAGTCGAATTTCAACGCCATGGCCGCACTGGTCAACAAGCCGTTGATCAACATGGAATCCGCGGTCAACCATCCCTGCCAGGCGCTGGCCGACTGGAAAACTCTCGACGATTGCGCGGTTCCCACGTACGGCAAGTTCGTGCTGTCCTGGGTCAATCATCCGCGCGCGCTGCCGCTCGCGGTGCCCGCAGCCACTGTGCACATGGCCGCGATGCGCGGCATGCAGGTCACGGTGCTGCGTCCCGAAGGGTTTGCGCTGCCTGAGGCCATCATGCAAAAAGCGCGCGCCGCCGCGGCTGCGTCCGGTGGCTCGGTGACTGAGACGGACGATCGCGCCGCCGCACTGGCCGGCGCACGGGTGGTGTACGCGAAGGAATGGGGTGCGACCGCCGCTTATGGCGACGTCAAGGCAGATGCCGCGCTGCGCACCGGCCTCGGCGACTGGTGCGTGCAGAACAGCTGGTTCACGACCACGGCCGCCGATTGCCGCCTGATGCACTGCCTGCCGGTGCGCAGGAATGTCGCCATCGCGGACGAGGTACTGGACGGTCCGCGCAGCCTGGTTTTACAAGAAGCCTACAACCGACTCACCGCGCAGACCGCCGTGCTGCATCGCCTGTTAGCCCGTTAGGAGTACCCGACCCATGATGATGTCCCGGACCGATCAGACACTTGCGATCAGAGCTTTGCGCAACGCAGCACCGTACATGCGCCTTTACAAGGGCAAGACTTTCGTCGTCAAGGCGGGGGGCGGTGTGTTTGGCGACATGGACGCCACTCGCGGGCTGATCGAGCAGATCGCGATCCTGCACTACTTCGGCGTGCGGGTCGTGTTCGTCCATGGCGGAGGTCCACAGCTGACTGAGCTGACCGAAAAGCTCGGCGTGCCCACGCGCATGGTGCAGGGCCGCAGGGTCACCGACCAGAAGTCCATCGATATCACTTCCATGGTGCTCAACGGCCTGATCAACACGCGGATTCTTGCAATCTGCCGCGACGTCGACATCGACGCCGTTGGTGTCAGCGGCGTCGATGCCGGACTGATCCAGGCCCACAGACGCGCGCCGGTGCGGCTTACGGACGGCAGCGGCGAAACCGTCGACTATGGTTTCGTCGGCGACATCAACAAGGTGGATACGACTGTGCTGCGAAAATTGCTCGACAACGGCCTGATGCCTGTTGTCAGCCCGCTGTCCGCCGATAGCAGCGGGACGCTGCTAAATATCAACGCCGACACGGTTGCCAGCGCGATCGGCGCTGCCCTGGATGCGGAAAAGCTGATCCTCTGCACCGGTGCGCCCGGCATCCTGGAGCGGGTGGAAGACCCAGGCTCAGTCATTTCATACACCGATCTCGCAGGTCTCAAGAAATTGCGCGACAGCGGCGCGATCAAGGACGGCATGCTGCCCAAGGCCAAGGCCATCGAGGATGCAATTCGCGGCGGTGTGCGCCGGGTGCATGTGATTTCCTACAAGTCACAGGAAGGCATCCTCGCCGAAGTTTTCACCAACGAAGGCACGGGCACGATGATCGTTGCCGACACCCACGCACTGTCGCCGGCCGAGCAGCAAACCGGCAGCGCGGCCAGCTGATGCAATCATGAGCCGACTCTGGGACAAGGGCGCGCCACTGGATGCGCAGGTACTCGCCTTCACCGCCGGCGAGGACCATGCGCTGGATGATCGCCTGGTCGCCTATGACGTCCGTGCTTCGATCGCGCATGCCGAAATGCTGGCCGCGCAGAATTTGTTAGGTGCCGCGGACCTGCAACTGATCCGCGACGGCCTGCAACAACTCGCCGCCAGCCATGCGCGCGGCGAGTGGCGGGTGGAACTCGCCGACGAAGACGGGCAGACCGCGCTGGAGCGAAGACTCACTGCGATGATCGGTCCGGCCGGCGGCCGCGTGCATCTCGGCCGTTCGCGCAACGACCAGGTCCTGACGGCGCTGCGGCTGTACCTGCGCGACGCGGTCGATCAACTGCAGTCGGCGGCGGAAAACGTGGCAGCAGCGCTCGATGCGCTGGCCGCGCGGCAGGGCGCAATTGCCCTGCCCGGCTACACGCACCTGCAGCAGGCGATGCCGAGCAGCGTGGCACTGTGGGCCGGCGGATTCGCCGCCGGGATCCGCGATGATGCGGCCGGCATCAAGGCCACGCAGCGGCGGCTGTCCCTGAGCCCGTTAGGTTCTGCGGCCGGCTATGGAACACCGGGGCTGCCCTTGTCGCGCAGCGCCACCGCCGCCGCGCTGGGTTTCGCCGCGCCCCAGGAACCGGTCACCGCGGTACAACTGTCGCGCGGCAAGGCCGAAGCGCAGCTGTTGTTCGAGGTCGCGCTGCTGATGCAGGACTACGGCCGCCTGTCGTCGGACGTGCTGCTGTTCAATACGCAGGAGTTTGGCTACGTAGCGCTGCCGGACGAATTCACCACCGGCTCGTCGATCATGCCGCAGAAGCGCAACCCCGACGTATTCGAGCTGTTGCGCGGCCGCGCGGCGTCCGCGTCAGCCTGCCTGGTCGAGGCGCTGGGAATTGTCAGCAAGCTGCCATCCGGTTATCAGCGCGACCTGCAGCTGCTGAAAGTCCCGCTGTTCCGCGGCATCGATCTTGGCCTGGCGGCGAGCGCGATCCTGGCGCGCGCCATCGATGGCATGAGATTCAATCCGCAGAACATCCGCCTCGATCCTTCGATCCATGCTGCCGAGGAGGCTAACGCGCTGGTGGTGCGCGAAGGCATTCCGTTTCGCGAAGCCTACCAGCGCATCGCCGAAAAATACCGTGGTGGCAAGCCATGAGCATCTGGAAAGGCGAAGTCACGGTTGAGCAGTTGAACCGGTTTCAGCAGGACACCATGGCGCAGCATGTCGGCATCGTGCTGACCGAGCTGGGCGCGGATTTTCTGCGGGGCGTCATGCCGGTCAACGAACGCACCTGCACACCGTTCGGCGCGCTGCATGGCGGCGCCTCGGTGGTACTGGCCGAAACGCTGGGCAGCGTCGCCGCGAACTTCGTCGTCGACCGGCGGCGCCAGTCCTGCGTGGGCCAGAGCGTCAACGCCAACCATATTCGCGGCGTCCCCGTCGGCGGCATGGTGACCGGCACGGCGCGGCCGCTGCATCTTGGTAACCGCAGCCAGGTCTGGAGCATCGACATCGTCGATGTCAGCGGCGCGCTGATCTGCGTTTCACGCCTGACCATGGCGGTGCTCGACCGCCCCCGGGACCTGAGCTAACGCCGTTTTTCTGGCGCGCCAGGCCCGCAAACGTGACGCAGCTCACGCTCCGGGACATGGCATGCCGCTTGCTTGTACTTCGGGCATGACAGCTGAAGCAGTACTCAACCAGAACGAAATCGAAGCACTCCTGACCGGCATGAAGAAGGGCACGGTGAAGACCGACCCCGCGCCGGTGCCCGGAGATGTGCGGCAATACGATCTTGGCACCGAAGCGCGGATCGTGCGTGGGCGCATGCCGACGCTGGAGATGATCAACGAAAGATTTGCGCGCCTGTACCGCACCAGCCTGTACGGCATCCTGCGACGCAGCGCTGCGATCTCGGTCCGCGGCATCAAGACCCTGAAATACAGCGACTACATCCAGTCGCTGCATGTTCCGACCAGCCTCAACATGGTGAAAATCAATCCGCTGCGCGGCACTTCACTGATCGTCATCGCGCCGCGGCTGGTCTTTTCAGTGGTCGACAATTTTTTTGGCGGCAAGGGCCGCGTCGCAACCATGGGAGGGCGCGACTTCACGGCCGCCGAAATTCGCATCGTGCAGATGCTGCTGCAGGCCACGTACACCGATCTCAAGGACGCCTGGTCCAGCGTGCTCGACATCACGATCGAGTTCCAGGCCTCAGAAACGAATCCGCAGTTCGCCAACATCGTCAGCCCGAGCGAAGTGGTCGTGGTGTCTTCCTTTGAAATCGAACTGGATGGCAGCAGCGGCGAACTGCACGTCACCATTCCCTATTCGGCGCTGGAACCGATGCGCGAGGTCCTCGACGCCGGTGCGCAGGGCGAGCGATCCGAAAATGACGGCCGCTGGGCCGTCGCGCTGCGCGAAGAAATCGAAGAGTGCGATGTCGACCTGACGACCGTATTCGGCCGCGGCAGCATGTCGCTCGGCGACCTGATCAACCTCCGGCCCGGTGATGTGGTGCCCTGCGATTTTCAGGGCGGCGTTACCGTCTACGCGGAAGACGTCCCCATCCTGCGCGGTGGTTTTGGCGTGTCACGCGGTCAGATGGCCGTACAGGTCAACGAACGCCTGATCCATGGCCGTTCGCCCCCGATGAATTCCGGCTCCCGTTGAGAGAACCCTCATGAATGATCCTGCATCTAACGAAGCTGTCCAATCCGATCCGACTCAATCCCCGGCGGCTGCAGATGCGGCTGTGGTTGCGCCTGGCAGCGCCGAAACGGTGACCGGCAAGGACGTCAACCTCGATGTGATACTGGATGTGTCGGTATCGCTGTCGATGGAAGCGGGTCGCACCCGCGTACCGATTCGCAATCTCCTGCAACTCAACCAGGGTTCCGTCGTGGAGCTCGATCGCACGGCAGGCGAGCCGCTGGATGTCTATGTCAACGGCACATTGATCGCGCATGGCGAGGTCGTTGTTGTCAATGACAAGTTTGGTATTCGCCTGACGGACGTCATCAGTCCGGCCGAACGCCTGCGAAAGCTGCGCTAGCCGGTCGATCTCATTGGCAGCCCACATGCGCGTAGCGGACAGCGCGCGCGTGGAGTAACGACGCTGGCGGCGGTTCACGTCAAAATCCCCCGGGAAGCTCGACGAGTTCCGCCAGGACGGGTCTGCGCGGAGCGCCACAACTGCCGAAGGTTTGTCATGGCTCCGACGCTGAGATCATTCGTTGTCGTTGTGTTAGCTGCCGTGGCTCTCGCCACGCCCGCGGTGGCCTGCGAGCAACCGGGCTCGGCCGATTGCACCGCGTTGGCACTGCGGGCGGTCTACAGGGGCGAAGCCTGGCGGAATCTCAAGGGCGGCATCGAAACCGGCGGCGACTACCTCGATAGCCTGGACCTGATTGCTGACCTGGACGCGAATCGCTGGCCCGGACTCAAGCTGCGTGCGCACGTGATGTACAACAATGGTCATCTGTTCGGCACCCGTTACGTCGGCGAGCGGCAAGTACTGTCTAACATCGAAGGCGTGTCCACCTGGCGCCTGTACGAAATCTGGGCCGACTACAGCTTCGGCAACGACCGCGCGCCATCGGTGCGCTTCGGACTTTACGACTTCAATACCGAGTTCAACGCGCTGGATGCATCGGCGCTATTCATCAACTCGTCACATGGCATCGGACCAGATGTGTCGCAGTCCGGCCTGAACGGGCCGTCGATTTTCCCGGTTCCCGGGCTGGCATTGCGTGTCAAGGGCAGCACCGGCCGGTTCTACTGGCAGTTTGCCGCACTGGACGGCGTGCCGGGCGAGCCGGGCCACCCGGATCGCACCGGCTTTCATCTGGACCGCACGGAAGGCGCCTTGTTAGCCGCGGAATTCGGCGGCGCAATTGCCGGCTTCTCGAAACTGGCGCTGGGAGGCTGGCGCTACACCGCGCAATTCGACTCAATCGGCGAACTAGCCGCCAGTGGTGATCCGGTCCGCGTGCGCGGCAACCAGGGCTACTATTTGTTAGCTGAACGGCCGTTCCGGTCGCAGGGCGGCTCCAGCATCAACGGTTTCCTGCGCGCAGGTGCTGCCGAAACACGCTTCAATCAGCTGTCGGGTTTTGTCGGCGCCGGCGTTGTCATGCGGGGTTTCAGCGCTGCGCGACCGGATGATGCCCTTGGCTTCGCGATCGCCCACGCCAGCAACGGCGACCGCTTCCGTCAGCTCGCGGTTCGCAATGGGACGCCGGTAGAACGCGGCGAAACTGTCCTGGAACTGACCTGGCGCGCTCCCGTCGCCGAATGGCTGACGCTCCATCCAAGCCTGCAGTACGTGGTGAACCCCGGCATGGACCCACAGCTCGCCAATGCCTGGGCGCTGGGACTGCGCTTCGAGATGTCGGCCTCCGGGGCGCGCTGACTCGAGGCCCCCGAAAACACCCCGCCACTTGCATTCTGCGCGCCAATCCTCATGATGACGCCATGAACGAATCCAGCACCATCGATGGCGCGACCGGGTTGCGCGTTCCCGACGCCTCGCTGGTCAATTACACGCACATCATCTACGCGCTGCACACCCTGTCGGTGCTGATCGGCGTGTTAGGTTCGGCGAGCGTCGTGGGCGCCTTCCTGCTCGGCCTGCCATCGCTGGTCGGCGTGATCATGAACTACGCCCGCCAGAGCGATGCCAGGGGCACCTACCTCGAGTCGCATTTTCGCTGGCAGATCCGCACCTTCTGGGGCGCCGTGGCGATGCTGGCGGTGGTCACCATCATCAGTTTGCCGCTGATGATCGTCATCGTCGGGTTCGGCACCTTCGTGTTAGGCGTGTTGATCATTGGCGTGTGGATCATCTACCGCGTCGCACGCGGCTGGCTGGCGCTGCGCGAACAGAAGCCGGTCGGCAACATCAGCCAAAGCTGAAACGATTCACGGACCTGCGCGGCGCCAGACGCTTGCGCGCAGCGCGGTCGCGGCAAACGCCAGCATCGACAGGCCATCGCCGATAAACGAAGGCAGCATGCCGTGGCGCATCTGCGCCGTGCCAGCCGTGATCAACACCAGCAGCGCGCCCGGCGCAAGCCATGGCCAGCCGCGCTTGCGCCACAACCAGAGGCCGGCTAGCAGCTCCAGAACGATCACGATCAATCCCACGACCGGGAACCCGGCTGACGCGCCCATGGGCTGGCCCGCGCGGCACATCTGATCGGCTGCCACCTTGTTTACGTAGCGCAGCGTGTCCGCGTAACAGGCCAGATGAAACTCCGCCTGCGGCCACCACGGCCATTGCCACGCCCAGGCGAGCACGGCGCCAACGCAGAACAGCGCCATGACCCAGGATTTTGTTAGCCCGGGAAAGCGCGCCGCGCGCAGGATCGATCCGACGCCGATGATCAGCACCGGCAGCGTGAACACGTGCCAGAAGAAACGCAGTTGGTTGAGCCACAGCAGCGTTCCGCCCTCGCCGAGCCAGGCGCCCACGCCGATGATTCCGGCATCCGCCCATTGCAGGGCCAGCGGCACTGCGGCCAGCGCCAGCGACGGTTCGCGCGTTGCGGCAAATTGACGCAGCACCCAGCCCAGCAGCACCAGCTCAGCGGCGGCCAGCAGCAGGAAAACGAATGAGACCATGACGACCCCCTACCCGGCTCCGACTATACTCAGCCCATGCGTCCCGCACGACTTGCCCGCAACCTGATCCTCGTGATGGTTACGATCCTGCCCGGCTGTGGCCAGAAAGGGCCTCTGTACCTGCCCGACGCCGGTGGCGAGGTCATTACCAGGCCCACGCAGACGCCGGCCGAGCCCACCCCAGTTCCGCCAGCTTCGCCGCCCGCTTCGTCCCCCGCTCCGAAATCGCCGCAGGACGAACCGAAGCCGCCACGCTAACGTATGGACGCACCTGATCTCGTGCTGGTAGACGGCTCGTCGTACCTCTACCGGGCCTTTCACGCACTGCCACCGCTCAGCAATTCGCGCGGCGAACCGACCGGCGCGATTTTCGGCGTGCTCAACATGCTCAACAGTTTTCTCAACACCTTTGCGCCCGCCAGGATCGCGGTGGTGTTCGATGCGCCGGGCCGCACGTTTCGCGACGACCTGTTCGCCGAGTACAAGGCGCATCGCCCGCCCATGCCGGACGACTTGCGCTCGCAGATCGACCCGTTGTTAGCTGCGGTGCAGGCGCTGGGGCTGCCGCTGTTGCGCGTCACGGGCGTGGAAGCCGACGATGTCATCGGCACGCTGGCGCGCAACGCGGCGCAGCGCGGGCTCAAGGTGCTGATCTCGACCGGCGACAAGGACATGGCCCAGCTGGTCGATGGCAACGTCGGGCTGATCAATACCATGAGCGGTTCGAAATACGACCGCGACGCCGTCAAGGCGAAATTTGATGTCTGGCCCGAACAGATCATCGATTATCTCGCGCTGGTCGGCGACAGCTCCGACAACATCCCGGGAATCGACAAGGTCGGACCCAAAACCGCCGCCAAATGGCTGAATCAATACGGCACGCTCGACAATATCGTTGCTAACGCCGACGAGATCACTGGCAAGGTCGGCGAGAACCTGCGGGCCGGACTCGAGACGCTGGCACTGTCGCGCCAGCTGGCCACGATACGCTGTGATCTCGAACTGCCGGTTTCGATCGAAGACCTGACCCGCAAGGCGGCTAACAACGAAGCGTTGCGTGAACTGTATGTCCGGCTGGAACTACGCTCCTTGCTGCGCCAACTGTCAGGCGATCCGTCGCCAACCGCAGCCGTGCCGGAGCCGGTGTCAGCCCCGGTCGTCAGGCCACCGGCGATCGAAAAACATTACGAGATGGTCAGCACCGGAGCGCAACTCGCCGTGTGGATCGACAAGCTGAAATCGGCCGAGCTGATCGCGTTTGATACCGAAACCACCAGCCTCAATTACATGCAGGCGCAGATTGTCGGCCTGTCGTTTTGCGTCGAGCCCGGGTTTGCAGCCTATGTTCCGGTTGCGCATGACTACCCCGGCGCGCCGGATCAGCTGACACGGGAGGCGGTGCTGCAGGCGCTGAAACCGCTGCTGGAAGCGGAGCACCCACCGAAGCTCGGCCACCATCTGAAATATGACGCGCACGTGCTCGCGAACCATGGTGTGCAGCTCGGCGGCATGCGTTTCGATTCCATGCTGGAGTCCTATGTCCTCAACAGCGTGGCGACGCGTCACGATATGGATTCGGCCGCGGAACGCTACCTGGGCCTGACCACCATCCATTACGAGGATGTCACCGGCAAGGGCGCGAAGCAGATTTCTTTCAGTCAGGTGGCGCTCGATCAGGCAACCGCATACGCCGCGGAGGATGCCGATATCACGATGCGGCTGCATCGACATCTGTGGCCGCAGATAGCGGCGCAGCCGAAACTCAAGAGCCTGTACGAAGACCTTGAGCAGCCGCTGGTGCCGGTGCTGCTGCGGATGGAGCACTACGGCGTGCTCATCGACCGCGACATGCTGCGCAAGCAGAGCCGCGAACTCGCGGAAACCATGGCAAGGCTCGAGGCGGAAGCGCACAAGGAAGCGGGCCAGCCGTTCAATCTCGATTCGCCGAAGCAGCTGCAGCACATTCTCTACGACAAGATGCAGATCCCGGTGGTGCGCAAGACCGCCACCGGGCAGCCCAGCACGGCTGAGGATGTGCTCGATGAACTTGCCGGTGAGCACGTATTGCCGCGCCTGATTCTCGAGTACCGCGGCGTCGCCAAGTTACGCAGTACCTACACCGAGAAGCTGCCGGAACAGATCGACCCGGACACCGGCCGCGTGCACACCAGCTATCACCAGGCCGTGGCCGCAACCGGGCGGCTGAGTTCCTCGGATCCGAATCTGCAGAACATTCCGGTACGCACGCCGGAAGGCCGCCGCATACGGCAGGCCTTCATCGCGCCGGCGGGCATCGTGCTGTTAGCTGCCGACTATTCGCAGATCGAGCTGCGCATCATGGCGCATCTTTCCGGCGACGCAGGTTTGTTAGCTGCGTTTGCCGAGGATCGCGACATTCACCAGGCCACGGCAGCCGAGGTGTTCGGCGTGCCGTTGCGCGACGTCAGCGCCGACCAGCGCCGCTCGGCCAAGGCCATCAATTTCGGATTGATCTACGGTATGAGCGCGTTCGGACTTGCGCGGCAGCTCGGCATCGGGCGCACCCAGGCGCAGCAGTACGTGGACCTTTATTTCGCGCGCTACCCGGGCGTCAAGAAATACATGGACGAAACGCGCGAACAGGCGCGCAGCCGCGGCTACGTCGAGACCGTCTCCGGCCGCCGGCTGTATCTGCCGGACATCGCCTCGCGCAATCGCAACCTGCAGCAGTACGCCGAGCGCAGCGCGATCAACGCGCCGATGCAGGGCACCGCGGCCGACATCATCAAGCGCGCCATGATCGACGTCGACGCCTTTTGCCAGGCCGGCAAGCTAACAAAGGCGCGGCTGATCATGCAGGTGCATGACGAACTGGTGCTCGAAGTCGAAACCAGCGCGGTGCGGGAGGTCAGCCACGAGGTGCGCGCGCGCATGGCGGCCGCCGCCAGCCTGCAGGTACCGCTCAAAGTTGACATCGGCACCGGCGCCAATTGGGACCAGGCACATTAGCCCGTGGTCTGTTCAGGGCAAGGCCTTGATTTAGCGGGCGATTTTTTGGGAGCGGTGCGCGGAACCATTTATCCGGTCCGCAGTCAGACTAAGCGAGTACCCCAAGTACTCCCCGCTACCTCCCTGAGCGGGTTGTGAATGGCTGGCGCATCGAGACCTGTGCCAGGCTAGTCTGACCCCGGCGGCTGCAAAGTCGTCGGGGTTTTTTTATCCCAGCATCGCTGCCAGGCGGCGCCGGCCATCGGCCAGGCCGTCACCGTCCTGCGACGAAAACAGCTGCACCGTGGCATCCGTGCCTAACAGCTTGCGCGCCTTATCCAGCGCCGCGCGTGCTTCATTGCGCTTGAGCTTGTCGGACTTGGTCAGCAGCACATGAACGGCACGCAGGCCGGGATCGGCCCAGGCGATCAACTCGCGGTCCTCGTCCTGGACACCGCGGCGCGCATCGACAATAACGAACAGGCCGCGCAGGGACGAGCGCTGGCGCAGGGCCTCCAGCAGCGGTGGCCAGCCGGCCCTTTCGGCATTCGAAACCTCCGCATAACCATAACCCGGCAGGTCTACCAGCCTTGCCCCCGGCTGCAGTTCGAAAAAATTGATCAGGCGCGTACGGCCCGGCGTCTTGCTGATGCGCGCCAGTCCATGGCGGCCCGTTAGGGTATTGATGGCGCTGGATTTTCCGGAGTTGGACCGGCCCGCAAAGGCCACTTCCACGCCCTGGTCTGGCGGCAAGTGCGGCGGGGCCGCGGCGCTGAGCAGGAGCCGGGCACCCGAGAACGATTTTGCGGCAGGCCGGTCCATTACTTCCTAGTGTACAATTTGCGGCTACCCCAGGGGTGTTTGGAGCCACCGAATAATGAGCAAGATCAAGGCACTGGCCGCAATCGCGACCTTCTCCACATTGGCATTGCTGCCGCTGCAGGCGGTCGCCAGGGGCTCGGCTGAGGCAGGCGCCACCAAGGCGGCTGTCTGCATGGCCTGCCACGGCGTCAACGGCAACAGCGTGAATCCGGAATGGCCGTCACTCGCCGGCCAGAATGCGGCCTACATCGCCGAGCAGATCCGCCTCTTCAAGGCTAACAAGCGGCTCAACCCTAACATGAATCCGCAGGCCGCGGCGATTCCGGATGAGGACATCGAGGACATCGCGGCCTATTACGCAACCCAGACACCGACCGGCCTCGAAGCCGACCCCAGCTACTGGCAGGCCGGCGAAAAACTCTACCGCGCCGGCGATGCCAAGCGTGCGATCCCCGCCTGCCAGGCCTGCCACGGTCCCGTGGGCCGCGGCAATCCGGGCGCTGGCTTTCCGTCGTTGCGTGCACAGCACTCGGTTTATACCGTGAAGCAACTCAATGACTATGCCGCGAAAAATCGTTACCGCGATGCCGAAGGCAAGGTCCAGCAATCGCGCAACGGCCGGATGATGGTCGACATTACGTCGCGCCTGACGGCCGAGGACATCCGCGACCTTGCCTCCTATATCCAGGGCATGCGCTAACGCGCTTCGGAGCACTGCATGAACTCGCGTTTCCTGACCGGTTTGTTAGCTACGGGATTGCTGGCCGCGTGCACGCAAAACCCGACCCCGGAATCGTCTACGAGCGCGGCGCCGCCGCCAGCCGCCGAAGCTCCGGCACCCGCACCGGCGGCAATGCCCGCGGCTGTGGAGCCCGCGCCAGTCGCTGCTGCCGTTACCGGCGAGGACGCGCCGACGAAGTCGGAGACCGCGCTCGAGCGCTTGTCCGACCTTACCGCCCAGGACAAATTGCCCGCAGGGCAGTGGAAGCCGGGCGTGAACTACAAACCGCTCGTTCCGGCACAGCCCACCAGTGTCACTTCCGGGAAAGTCGAAATTGTTGAAGAGTTCTGGTACGGCTGCGGTCACTGCTATGCGCTGGACCCGTTCCTCGAGTCCTGGAAAAAGAACAAGCCGGCCTATGTCGAGTTTGTGCGCGTGCCGGTGATGTGGGGCGCGGTGCACAAGGCCCATGCCAAGTTGTTCTATACGATCCAGTCGCTGGGTCGTGAAAATGACCTGCATGCCAAGATATTCGACGCCATCCATCGCGGCGGTAACTCGCTCGTGGCCAACGACGAAGAAGCGACCTACAAGGTTCAGGCCGCGTTCGCCAAGGAGAACGGCATCAGTGAGGCCGATTTCAAGAAAGCGTATGACTCGTTCGGTGTCGCTACCGCGCTGCAACGCGCCATGCAGCTGACACGCAACTACCAGGTTGAAGGTGTGCCGCTGATGGTCGTCAACGGCAAGTACATCACCGACGTCGGCATGGCCGGCGGTCACAGTAACCTGCTGGCCCTGCTTAACTCGCTGGCCGCGGCCGAGAAGCGCCGCTAGGCGGCGGACGTCATGCTCAGCGCATTCATCCCGCAGCCCCGCGGGCTGGAGCGCCGCGAAATTGCAGAGCAAGAGTTGCTGCCACAGGAATCCCTGTGGCTCGACCTGCTTGAACCTTCGGTCGGCGAGGAAAAACGCGTCGAGGAATTTCTCGCGATCGACGTGCCGACGCGCGAGGAAATGCGCGAAATTGAAACCTCCAACCGCCTGTACGAGGAAGACGGCGCGCTCTACATGACCGCGACGGTCATCACCAAGCTCGACACCGAGCTGCCGGAAAACGCGCAAATCACCTTCATCCTGTCCGGCAACCGTCTGGTCACCAATCGCTATGTGGACCCCCTGCCGGTCCGGCGCTTCGTTGCCTACGCGGAGCGCCATCCGGAGGTTTGCCAGAGCGGCGCGACCATCCTGGTCGGCTTGTTAGAGTCGATCGTCAACCGGATTGCCGATGCGCTGGAGCGTGTCGGCGCGGATCTCGACAGCATCTCGGCCGAGGTGTTTGCCGCGCACACGCGCCGCGGCGGTGGCGCGCGCGATTTCCGCGAAGTGCTGGAACGCATCGGCCAGTGCGGTGACCTGGTGTCGAAAACCCGTGAAGCGCTCGCGAGCCTCGCGCGCTTGCTGGTTTTTGCCCAGCAGCAGGCGCGCCCGGCAATTACCACTGAAGTGCAGCAACGGCTGCGCACTCTGAATCGCGATGTCGGCCAGATGAGCGATCACGCGGCCTTCCTGTCTAACAAGATGCAGTTCATCCTCGACGCCACGCTCGGGATGATCAACATCGACCAGAACAATATCCTGAAGATCTTCTCGGTGGTCACGGTGTTCCTGCTGCCACCGTCGCTGATCGGGGCCGTTTTCGGCATGAACTTCATCGATTTGCCCTGGCTGCACGAGCCCTGGGGGTTTTGGGCCGCAGCCGCCCTGATGCTGGCCAGCGCAATTCTGCCGTTTATCTATTTCAAGCGCCGCGGCTGGTTATAATCGCCGCCCTCAACCCAAGCGCCCGTAGCTCAGCTGGATAGAGTACTGCCCTCCGAAGGCAGGGGTCACTGGTTCGACTCCAGTCGGGCGCGCCAAAATACTGTAAAAACAACGGGTTACAACTGACAGATAGACTCGTCACCGAATTGAGAGGGCTTGACGCTGGGCAAGTCCGCGGCAAGTCCCTTGGCTAGTGGCGGAGGCCTGGAACCAGCGCGCCCAGCTCGGTCGACAGTCCGCCAACGATTAGGCCGGCAATCAGCCAAATCAAACCGGCAGCTTCGATACTCAACCGTACCGCCGAAGCTTCGTCGATCAATCTGCGCCGCTCGCAACGTATCGACAAAGGCCGCGACCGTCTCCGGATCGCTCGGCAACTCCGACGCGATCGCCGCGAGGTTCGCGCGGATGTTTTCGACGAGCGTGTTAGGCGGCAACATCGCCGGCGGCACTCATTTCAGCCAGGCCCGCGGTGATCTTGTCGATCGATGTCACAGGCGCGCCGCCGCTTAGCTCCCGGGCCTTCGCGATCGACAGCGAGATTGCTCCACGTGTTTCGCGGATCGTTTGCGAGGCGGCGAGCGCCTCGTCCGGTAGCGCGCCAAGTGTCTTGATCGCGTCGGCGACATAGAGGCTCTTGATGTCGCGAGCCTGCGCATCGAGATATAGCACGCTCGCAAGCCGCGTCTTGTCGCCCACTACCGCAGCGCGCGCGGCGACCGCGAGCAGGTGGTCGGGCAGGCGCTGCGCCAGGAGAAGCAGCGGCGTCAGTTCCTCCGGTTTCATGTGGACCACGCGCTCAAGGTGATGGACGTCGGCGCGTTGCACCAGGGGCTCGATTTCGTCCATTTGCGCGTTGATGCCGGCGAGGATTTGCGAGGCCTTGGCGACGTCGCCTTGGTACTTCGCGTTGATCTCCGCGATCTTCCGACCACGCGCGACGTCGTTGAGGTCCGCGTCGCCCTGAACGATGGCAATCGCAGCATTCCGCGCGGCGTACAGCTTGTTGACCTCATCCGCGGCGCGTGCGGCTTGGGTCTTCGCGGCGCCCAGGTCTGCGGCGTTGCGCAGTTTGATCATGTCCCGGTGAAGGTCTTCGGGGTTCGGTGTGGTAGCCATGTTAGGCGCCCTTGAATCCGAGGCCCGCGACTGGCATGTAGCCCTGGACCCACTCCACCGCGGCGCTGCCGGCCAGTGTTAGGTCGGTGGCGGAAATCTGGACTGCGTCCCAGGCGTCGACAAGCGTGTCGGGTATTTCGCCCTTCGCGTGATTCGGTTTCGCCGCCTTCGCAGCGGTGCGCGCGGCGGCGGCGCTCGCGCCATTGGCCAGGCACGCATTGATGTCGCAGGCAGTTTTTAGGTGGGGCAGATGTGCAGAAATTCGGTAGCCGGCCATAGTCTTAATCTCCGAGTGTTAGGCTGATTGCTTCATCAAGGGTTGCGTGACGCGCTGAAACCGCCCCGAGCTAACAGCGGCCTGCACCTGGTCCGCGGGAATCCAGGTGCAGGCGGTTGCTCGGAGCTTCTCGCCGCGCCAGTTCCTGGTGATGGCGGTAACCAGGCAAGGCCGGCTGTGCAGCGTTACCTCGTCGCCAGGCTCCACGGTCGACGGCAAGCACACGTCGACAACCGACACCCATTCGAATCGCGAATGGTTCGGCATCGACGGGCGAATCCGGTGATCGAGGAAGTCTTTGGGGGTCACGCTGCGCAGCCTAGGGCGAGGTTTGAGTGACCTTCGGCGCGGCGTCGGGTCGCTTCCAGAATCTCATGGAATTTTCGAATGTCAACGGACTGCGGGCGGACTTTTTGAAATCTGGCTGCTGAGCGCAGACGAACCGTTGCGCAAATTGGTCTGCATTTAGCCGGTTTTACGGCACTTCCGAACATGCGACCTCTGCCCTGAGTCGGCGTTTGGCCGGCCTTGGCGTCGATGGCACTGGACCTTGCGCAGTACATTTTGGGCGCTGCGGCTTGGGGTATTTGGGTGCGCATCAAAGAGAAAAGCGGGAAAAGCGATGACGATGCGTTGTTAGCGCCAAGGTGGATGAACTGGCCGACCAACTTGTTTTTCTGGTCGAAGCTAGTCGCAATCGTTGCGAGCTATGCCTTGCTACTTGGTTTTCTGTTTGCACGACTCAGAGCAGCCTGAACTCCTAACGTCTGTTGCCCGCTGCTGCATCTCGGCGCAGAGGTCAGCAATGCCAGGACGGTGTCGAGCTTCTCCGCAATCTTGGCCAGCTCGCCCTCGACTGACAACGCGCGAAGCCGCTTCCGCTCTGCGATCGCCGACCTGACATCCTCGCGCGCCAGCCACTGGGAGGCCTGGCACTGCGGAGCCTTGAGGCCTGGTTTCATCGACCTAACAACATCCGCCGGCCGCGTGCCCGCTACCACGCCATCGACGAAGGCCTGCAGCCGCCAGGGCAGCGCCAGATACGGATCCTGGGCGTCTTTCCAGGCCCGCCACTGCTCGATCAGTTCCTCGCGCGTCCGGTCCGCCACGTCAACCGCCCTGCATGTCCCCCAGGCCGCTGCCCAGCGAGGCAAGAATGCGCGCTATCTTTGCAGCCTGCTCCTCGGTCTGCCGATTTTCGTCGGGTTCCAGGAACTGCAACGCCTGACCTAACAACCGCAGCGCATCGAGCTTACCCACGAGCTTGACATGCACGCCGGCCTCCGTCTGGCGTATCTCAGCGATCGCGGCGTGCGCCGAGTCGGGGACCAGGAAGGCCG
>JANNVI010000003.1:0-47883 GCA_031414335.1 Gammaproteobacteria bacterium
CGCGAATACCTGGATGTGCAAAAGACGCGGGCTGCTGGCAAGTTCCATTTCGAGTTCGTCGCCGATGACGTGACCCGCCAGGAGCAGATCCCCACCTTGTTGCTGCAGCCACTGGTCGAGAATGCAGTTCTGCATGGCGTAGCGGAAGACTGGCAGGACCTGCATATCTGGGTGCGCGCCTGGCGAGCGGGCGGGCTGGCGCGGCCGTTGCGGTTGGGCATCGAGGTCGGCAACAGCTCCAACAGCCTGATTCCGTTACGACCGGATGATCGCGGATTGGGCCTGAGCAATACCGAGCAGCGGCTGGCTTCGGTGTATCGTGGTTCGGCGTCGATCAATTGCAGCTGTCCTGACATCGGATCCTATGTCGTGCACCTGGATTTGCCGGTGGTGGCATGACTCTAACAACAGTCATCGTCGATGATGAACCGCTCGGCCGCCGCGCGCTGCTCGATCTGTGCGGGCAACACGCTGACCTCGACATTGTCGCCACCTGTTCGTCGGGCGATGAAGCGCTGCATGCCGTGCGCAGGCTCAAGCCACAGCTGTTGTTGCTCGATGTGCAGATGAAACCGCTGAGCGGGCTTGAGGTTGCCACCGCGCTCACTGCGGCAACCGACCCGCGCATCGTGTTTGTTACCGCCTACGATCGCTATGCGGTGCGCGCTTTCGAGCTCAATGCGATTGACTACCTGCTCAAGCCCGTGCATCCGGGCCGTTTCGAACTGACAATAGAACGTATCCGGCGGCAGGGCGGAGCACCGATGCCGGAACAGCAGCGCAGCGCGCTCAAATCACTTATGACGGAAACCCTGCGCGAAATGCGCGGTACATCGGCCTCCGAGCCGGCCACGCGCCTGATGGTGGAGTCCGACGGGCGTGCCGTGTTTCTCAATCCCGCCGCCATCGAGTATGCGGAATCCAGGGGCAATTATGTGCTGCTGCGGGTTGGCGAACATACCCATACGGTGCGCGCAACGCTGACCGAGCTGGAGTCCCGGTTGCCGGCGAGCCATTTCCTGCGCCTGCACCGCTCGATCCTGGTCAATGCGGGCCGCATACGCTCGATGGAACGGCAATTCTGTGGCGAGTTTGATGTCGAGATGGAAAGCCGGCACCGTTTCCGGACCGGCCGGACTTACCGCAAGCGATTGCAGGCGTACATGCTGCGCACCAAGACTATTCCCAGTCTGGAATAGCGCCGCCCGACGCTCGTTAGCGGCTTGTTGGGTTGATACAACACGACAGTCTCAAGCCGTCGCGGCGTTCGCCGCGATATTCACGCCGATTGTTAGCTGGCAGCGCGTCGAGCTGGCGCACGTTTCGCGGCGCGATATCCGGCGTTCATCCCGCGTTATCGACACTGGTCCCTGGTTTGTTGCGGCATTGCGCTCGCTGTTCTGACAATGGCGCAACCATTGTTTTGTGGTGTTCGCACCGCAGGCATCCAGCAGCTTCCAGGAGATCTTCCACCATGACAGCTTACAAAAATCGCCGACGTCTCACCTCCGCGCTTGTGGCCATGACGATCGGACTCGCTTTTTCGGCTATGAATGCATTTGCGCAGGACAAGAAATCCACCGCCGATGACTCGGACGATTCCCTGCAGGAAGTGGTCGTCACCGGTTCGCGCATTGCCAGCGCCAACCTGACAAGCACCAGTCCGATTCAGGTCGTGACGGCCAAAGAAATTCAGCTGAGTGGCAAGACCGACATCAGCGACATTCTTTTCCAACTGCCGCAGAACTTCAATAATTCGCTGGGGCAGGATTTCAGTAACAACACCAGCGGCCTCAGCAGCGCCGGCGGATTGACTACGGCGGACCTGCGCGGACTCGGACCGCAACGCACGCTGGTACTGGTCAATGGCCGGCGACTGGGAGCGGGCGATGCCAACACCATCATCCAGGCGCCGGCGCCGAACCTCGATCAGATTCCATCGGCACTCGTGGAGCGGGTTGAAGTCGTGACCGGTGGCGCATCGGCTGTCTATGGCTCGGATGCGATTGCGGGCGTCGTCAACTTCATGATGAAGCGCAATTTCGAAGGTTTCCAGGTGGACCTGCAACTCGGCGGCAACCTGCACAACAACGACAGCATCTTTGCACAGTCGGCGCAAACCGCGGCGGGCCAGACGCCATTGTCGGGTTCACACTATGACGGCCGCAATCGTTCGATTAATTTGTTAGCTGGAACGAACTTTGCCGATGGCCGCGGCAATCTCACCGCGTTCTTTGGGTACCAGCATGCGGATCCGGTACGCAGCGGCGACCGTGACTTTGGCGGCTGCCAGCTAGGCGCGAATGCGACCCTCACAGGCGCGACCTGTCTTGGTTCGACCAACTCGAACCAGTTCCAGCCCACCAATGGCATTCCCAAGTATGCAGTCGTCGGTAATCAGTTTTTGCCGTGGGGCACATCGGCCAGCGCAAACCCTCCGGCCCGGTTCAATTCGCAGCGATATATTTATATCGCTCGCGAAGACACGCGTTATTCGGCGGGATTCATGGGTCATGTTGAACTCAATGACTACGCCCAGCCATATTTCGAATTCAGTTTCATGAACGACAATACGCACCAGGAGGTCGCGCCTTCGGCGCTCTTCAAGGACAGCAACCCGCTGGACCCGATCAGTGGTAACTACAACATCAATTGCAGCAATCCATTGCTCAGCACGCAGCAGGCGGGGATCCTGTGTACTCCGGCGCAGATCGCAGCGGACACCGCCAATCCGGGATCTGTCAGTGCTAACGTTCGCATCGGTCGTCGCAATGTTGAGGGTGGCGGCCGTATCGCCGAGTTTGAACACACCAGCTACCGGGGCGTCGCAGGTTTCAAAGGTAAATTCGCTGATAACTTTGATTACGACGTCTACGGCCAGTACTACTACACGACATCGTTCAATTCGAATCAGCGCTACCTGAACTTTCAGGGCATCACCAATGCGCTGCAAGTGACTGGCACGGCCGCCAATCCACGCTGCATCAGCGGGGCGCCGTGCGTCCCGTACAACATTTTCCGCGATGGCGGCGTGACGCAGCCGCAGCTCGATTACCTCTACCTTGACGGCACCGGCTATGGTCAGGTGACGCAGCGAATCGTGCATGCCGACGTGACCGCCGATCTCGGCAAGTACGGCGTCCAGTCACCCTGGTCGGATCAGGGCGTTGCCATCAACCTCGGTTATGAACACCGGGCCGAAGCCGCGCAGTTCAAGCCGGACTCCGGCGAGTTGAGTGGTCTGTTATCCGGATTTGGCAGCGCCGCGGTCGCGATCGATGCGAACTACTCGGTCAGCGAGGAATTCGCCGAGTTGCGAGTGCCGGTGGCGAGCGATAAACCGGGTATTCGCGAGTTGCTGCTTGACGCAGGCTTCAGGCGCTCCGACTACACCACCGCAGGCGTCGTCAATACGCGCAAGCTGGAACTGCAATACGCGCCGATCAGCGATTTGCGATTCCGCGGTTCCTACCAGCGGGCCATTCGGGCGCCCAACCTGATTGAGCTGTTCAACCCGCGGCTGGTGGGTCTGGTGCAGCTCGGCAACGATCCCTGCGCGCCGACCACGACCGCCGCTGGCGTACTCGTTCCGGCGACCGCGACGCTGGCGCAGTGCCTGCGCACGGGCGTGACGGCGGCGCTGTACGGCAACGGCGGAACCACCAACTCGGTGCCGCAGGGCACCGCGGGGCAGTTATCGCAGCTAACAGGCGGCAATCCGAATTTGCGCGCCGAGCAGGCAACATCCTACAGTTTTGGAGTCAATCTGACGCCGCGGTTCCTGCCCAACTTCACGGCCAGCATCGACTACTACCGCATCACGCTGAATGACGGCGTCGGCCCGATTCCGGCGAATGTCATTTTGGCGAATTGCCTGAACACAGGCGATCCGACCTACTGCAGCCAGATTGTCAGGTCTAACGTCGGCGGCCTGAATGGCAACAACATTGCGAGCGGCGGCTACATCGTGCAGACCGCGGTCAATGTGGCGTCCGCCAAGGTCAGTGGCATCGATCTGCAGAGCGCCTATCGGGTATCGCTGGGTGAGCGCTGGGGAAGCCTGACGTTCGGCTTGAACGGCGCGTACCTGCAGGCCAGCGAAGCGACGCCGCTGCCCGGAGCGCCGACCTACGACTGCTCGGGCCTGTTCGGCTCTACCTGCCAGACCGTAAATCCGCGCTGGCGCCATAACCTGCGCACCTCGTGGCAGACGCCGAGGGACATCGAGCTGAGTCTCAACTGGCGCTACTTCGGCGCGGTCAGCCTGGATAACAACAGCCCGCAACCGACGCTCAACGGAGCCGCGTTTGGCGCCCCCAACCTGTTCAACGCCAGCATTCCGTCCTACAGCTATCTTGACCTGGCGGCCACGTGGAAGCTCAAGGATAAACTTGAGTTCCGGGCTGGCGTGAACAATTTGTTAGACAAGGATCCACCGATCGTCACCTCCGAAATCGTTGCGGGTGGCGCGGCCAACACCTATGAGACCTACGACACGCTGGGACGGCAGATTTTCCTTGCCGTGACGGCAAAGTTCTAACGGCTGTTACCAGCAGCTCCGGGCGTCAGCCCGGAGCTGCGGCTGTCGCACCGATGCGTCTCCTGGATCAAGTGGCCGCGAGTACTCAGCCGTTGCGTGTCGCGCAGCATGATGGCGCCGTGCTGACGCTGACGGGCGCGGCGACATTCGCGCAGGCCATCAGCCGCTGCCCATTGCGCTATGTGTTGAGCGACTTCGCCACGCAAAACTGCGCGTCGCTCGCGTACTCGGATGGCATGACGCTGGCGCAGTGCTTCGACCTGCTGCGCCTGCCGGCGGAAAAATTCTGGATCGAATGGCGCGACCTGCCGCGTCAGCAGGAATTGGAACGTTGCTTTGAGTCGATGCGCCGTCAGGACCCCGTGCCAGCAGGGCTGCAGGCGGGCGCCTGGGTGCAAGGTGACACATCAGGCCGCAGTGGGACGTTGCGCACTTTCTGGGTGAGCGCAGAAACCGCTGGTGATCCGCAGGTATCGCCACTCATCACCTATTTCGATTTTGACGCGCCACAACCGCAGCCACGATCCATGGACGCGCTGTTTGATGGTGACGCAATCGCGCTCGATGTCGCCGACGAACTGGCTGTTAGCTTGTCAGCGGCCGAGGCGGGCATGTCGACCCTGCTGGCGTTCATGAGATTTCGTCTGGACAGGACCTGGCTCGACTACTACCAACGTTATGCACGTTCGACCCAGGCGCGTCGTGAAGTTCTGCTGCGGAATCTGTCGACCGTGGCCACGGACCTGCCCGTGGTCATTGCCTTTGCAATGCTGCTCAATGCCCGAGGCGGAGTTGATTTGCGGCAGTCGGATCTTGCGCGGCTCAATCGAGCGCGCAGTCGTCACGGCAAGCCGCCGCTCCTTGACCATGTCGAAGTCGGCATGCGGTTGACCGCGGGTGAAAGTGCGCCACAGCACGATGCCTTATGGTCAGGGCGTCGCACGCCGAGATTCCACCATGTTCGCGGGCACCTGGTGCGGCGAGCAGACCAGGTGTTCTGGCGGTCGCCGCATTGGCGCGGTGAGTTGCGCTTGGGCCAGATAAGGTCGCGAACCGTAAATGTGCATGCCTGACGGCGCAGCCGTCAATCGACGCCCGGAACAGCGGGAAGGTGCTTTGAGGCCAGAGATTCGGGCATAGTATTCTCCGCAGCAGGTAATGCTCGGGGGAACAATGGTTGTGGAATCAGATTCGGCGGATGCGAAGCGCCTCCGTCTGGTGGTGGCGGCGTCGGCTGCGGGTACCGCGTTCGAGTGGTACGACTTCTTCATTTTCGTGCCGCTGTCGTCGATCATCGCGCGGACTTTCTTTGCCGACCTCAACGAAGCGGCCTCGTACATTTTCGCGCTCGGCGCGTTCGCGGCCGGGTTTGCCTTTCGGCCGATCGGCGCGCTCATTTTCGGGCGCATGGGCGATCGGATCGGTCGCAAGAGCACCTTTCTGATCACGATTTCGATGATGGGCGTGGCGACCATCGCGATCGGCCTGCTGCCGACCTACGCGCAGGCTGGCGTACTGGCACCGGCCTTGTTCGTGCTGCTGCGCGTAATCCAGGGACTGGCGCTCGGCGGTGAATGGGGCGGGGCGGCGATCTATATTGCCGAACATGCGCCGCTGCATCGGCGCGGTTATCTCACCAGCTGGATGGGACCGGCCGCGGCCTTTGGTCTCGCGGGCGCGTTGCTGGTCACGTTGCTGGTACGGCTCGCGGTCGGCGAGGCCAATTTCGCCGACTGGGGCTGGCGCATCCCGTTCCTGGTGTCCGCGATCTTGTTAGGCCTGTCGATCTGGATCCGGCTCAAGCTGCAGGAGAGCCCGATGTTCCAGCGGCTGCGCGATTCGGGCATGCGCTCCGGCGCACCGTACCGCGAGTCCTTCGGCGAATGGCGCAACCTGCGCGTTGTGCTGATTGCGCTGTTCTCGATGATGGTGGCGCAGGGCGCGATCTGGTACACGACATTCTTCTACAGCCAGTTCTTTCTCGAACGCATTCTCAAGGTCGCGCCCAGCACCGTGAATGCGCTGATGATTGCGCTGGTCATGGTCTCGGCGCCGCTGTACCTGTTCTTCGGCTGGCTGTCGGATCGTGTCGGCCGCAAGCGCGTGATGCTGTTCGGCATGATCGTCGCCGCCGCGTCGATCTACCCCGCATTTCACTGGGTCACGCAGGCCGCCAATCCCGCGCTCGCCGCTGCAACCGCGCAGTCGCCGGTCACGGTGCTCGCGGATCCCGCGAGTTGTGCGGTGCAGTTTGATCCGGTCGGCAAGACGCAGTTTCGATCCTCCTGCGACATCGTCAAGAGCATTCTCGCCAGCGCCGGCACGCCCTACGCCAACCTGACCGGACCGGCGGGATCACTCGCGACTGTGCGCGTCGGCGCGGCGGTGTTAGTGGCGCCGGATGGCCGGGCGCTCGATGCCGCGTCGTTCCAGGTGCTGAAGATCGATGTCAGCACGCGGCTCAAAGGCATGTTGCGCGAGGCCGGTTACCCGGCGCAGGCGGATCCCGCGCAGGTCAGCCTGCCGGGCGTATTCCTAATACTGATGTTGTTAGTCGTCGGGGCGACGGCGCTCTATGGCCCTCAGGCGGCCTGCCTGGTCGAGCTGTTTCCGACCCGTATTCGCTACACCGCGCTGTCATTGCCGTATCACATCGGCACCGGCTGGGTCGGCGGCTTCCTGCCCGCGGCCGCCTACGCGATGACCATCGCGAGCGGCGACATTTACTTTGGTCTCTGGTATCCGATCATCGCGACGGTCATTGCGATCACCGTGACGGTTGTGTACCTGCCCGAGACGCGTGGGAGAGCCATTGATGGCTAACATCGAGACGCCTGCCCGGGAGCGCTGGACCATCATTGCGATCTGCATGATTGCCTGGACCTTCAGCAACTTCGACCAGTCGCTGTTCGGCTACGCCATTCCGGACATCATGCGCGACTTCAACGTGGGCCTGGATGCAATTGGTTTCATTCTGGCGATTTCATTTGCGGTTGGCGCAGTGCTGGTATCACTGGCCGGCTGGGCCGCCGATCGCTTCGGCCGCCGGACGATGCTGGTGGCGCTGCTGGCGACTTCTGCCTTGTTCGTCGGTCTGCAGTCAACCGCGCAATCACTGGAGATGCTCACGCTGTGGCGCGCCCTGGCATTCGGGGTGAGTGGCGGGTTGGCGTCGGTCACGGCCGCGTTTGTCGCCGAAGCTGCGGTGCCGCGCCATCGTGGCATGTTGATTGGCGCGCTGCAGATTGGCTACCCGCTCGGCTGGTTCCTGGCCTCGCTGCTGGCCGGCCCGTTGTTAGCAACGCAGGGTTGGCGACCGCTGTTCCTGTACGGCTTCGCGGTGATTCCACTGGCTTTTCTGCTCGGCTGGAAGCTGCCGGAGAGTCGCCACTTTGCGCTCGTGCATCAGGCGGAGGTCAAGGGTGAGCCGGTGGTGAGTCATGGCCGTGTGGCCGAATTGTTCTCGCCGCAATTCCGGCGCACGTCGATCTTCTGCTGCCTGATGTTTCTGGCCTATGGTTGTGCCTATGCCGGCACCGCGTTCTTCTTCCCGACCTATTTCAACCAGGCGCGGGGCTATACACCGTCCGACGCCGCCTGGCTCGTTGGCCTGTCGAACGGCATCGCGGCCATCGGCTACCTGGCCGCGGCCTATGTGGGCGAATACAAGATGACGCGCCGGAACACGACATCGCTGTGGTGCGCGATCGGTGCGGTGGCGCTGGTCGGTCTGCTGTGGCTGCCGAATTCGCCGTGGCAGGACAAGCTGATGTTCGCGATCACCACCAGTTTTTTCTACGGCGTCAACGGTGTCATTGCGACCTTGCTGACCGAGCTGTATCCAACGCGCATCCGGACCACGGCGTATGCCGTGTGCGGTTCCGCGCCGCTCAGCATCGGTTTTGCCGTTTACCCGATGGTGGTGCCGATCGCCGTCGGGGCGTTAGGCTGGCAATGGGCCCTGACGATCGCGATCGCGCCGCTGCTGCTGCTCGCGGCGGCACTGGCATTGATGCTGCCCAATTTGCGCTCGGGGACCGAGGTCGCCGATTGATCTCGACTTACACGCCGCTGGAAGAGCGGCTGCACGTCGCCATTCATGGCGCAGGCCTGTTGGCGGGTGTCATCGCCACGTTCTGGCTGCTGTCGCAAGCGACCGTCGCCGCAAGCGGCTGGCGCGTATTGGGGGTGGCCGTCTTTGGTCTCAGCGCGATCCTGGTGTTCGTGACCTCCACCATCTATCACTCCCGCATTGATCCCGTCGCCAGGCTGCGCTGGCGCCAGTTGGATCATTCGGCGATCTTCCTGCTGATCGCCGGCACCTACACGCCGTTCGCGGTCGGCGTGTTAGGCGGCGCGTGGGGCTGGAGCCTGTTCGGCGTGCTGTGGGCTATCGCAGTACTCGGCATCGCCGCCAAGGTGCTGGTCGGCTTTCGCTATCCCAGGCTGTCCACGGCGGCGTATCTCGCCATGGGCTGGGCCGGGCTGGCAGCCATCAAGCCACTGATGGCGGCGCTCAGTGCCGAGACGCTCAGCTGGATCGTCGCGGGCGGACTCTTCTACACGCTGGGCGTGCCGTTCTACGTGTGGAAAAGCCGGCCTTTCACGCATGCGATATGGCACGTCATGGTGCTGGCCGGCGTCAGCTGCCACTTCGTGGCGGTTTACAGCACACTGTCGGCGGCTGCCTAGCTAACTTTTCAGCCGGTACCCGGTCTTGAAAATCACGCTGACGACAATCAGGCACAGCGTGAAAAATCCCAGCGTTGCCAGCAGGCTCACGCCGATGGAAACATCGCCCTGGCCATAGAAGCTCCAGCGGAAGCCGCTGATCAGGTAAACGATGGGATTGAACAACGTCAGCGTGCGCCACAAGGGCGGCAGCATGTCGATGGAATAGAACGCGCCACCGAGGAAGGTCAGCGGCATGATGACCAGCATCGGTACGACCTGCAGCTGCTCCCAGTTCTTGGCCCAGACGCCGAGGATGAAACCAAACAGGCAGAACGTCGCCGCGATCATCATCAGGAACGCGACCATCCACACGGGATGCAGGATGTGGATGTCGACAAAAACATTGGCGGTCAGAAAAATCACCGTGCCGAGAATCAGCGATTTCGTGGCGGCAGCACCGACATAAGCTAACACCGTCTCGAGCGCCGAGACCGGCGCCGACAGCAGCTCGTAGATGGTGCCGGACCACTTCGGCATGAAGATGCCGAACGAGGAGTTGAAGATGCTCTCGGTAAACAGCGACAACATCATGAGGCCGGGCACGATGAAGGCGGCGTACGGCACGCCGCCGACGTTAGACATGCGCGAGCCGATCGCGGAACCGAAGACGATGAAGTACAACGAGGTCGTGATGACCGGCGTGGCGAGGCTCGAAAGCGCGGTGCGCAGGAAACGGGCCAGTTCGAATTGGTAGATCGCGGCGACCGCGTGATAGTTGAATGTCATGTCAGGCGCCTTTGCGTTCGCTCACCAGGCCGACAAAAATATCCTCGAGCGAGCTTTCGTCGGTGTGCAGGTCCTTGACCACGATGCCCAGTTCATCGAGACGCCGCATCAGCGCAGGTATGCCGGTGTGGTCCGCCTTGGCATCGAACTCGTAACGGATTTCAAAGCCCTCGGACCTCAGCGTGAGCGGCCAGTCTGTTAGCTCGGCGAGCAGGCTGTTGAGCGGCTTGGAGAGGCGCAAGGTCAGCGTCTTGCGCCCCAGCTTGGTCATCAGGGTGGTCTTGTCTTCGACCAGGATCAGCTCGCCGCGGTGGATCACGCCGACCCGGTCAGCCATTTCCTCGGCTTCCTCGATGTAGTGCGTGGTCAGGATGATCGTGACGCCCTGGTCGCGCAGCCGCCGCACCAGGCCCCAGAGGTCGCGACGCAATTCCACATCGACGCCGGCCGTGGGCTCATCCAGAAACAGGATATCCGGTTCGTGCGCCAACGCCTTGGCGATCATTACGCGGCGCTTCATGCCGCCCGAAAGCTCCTGCATCTTGGTGTCGCGCTTGTCCCACAGCGACAGGTCCTGCAGGACTTTGTCGATGTAGGCGGGATTCTTCGCCTTGCCGAACAGGCCGCGGCTGAAGCTGACCGTGGCGCGCACGGTCTCGAACTGGTCGGTGTGCAGTTCCTGCGGGACCAGGCCGATCCTGGCGCGGGCCACGCGATAGTCCCGGCGATTGTCCGCGCCATCGACCAGCACCTGGCCGCTCGACGCCGTGACAATGCCGCAGATGATGTTGATCAGCGTGGTCTTGCCGGCCCCGTTCGGCCCCAGCAGCGCGAAGATCTCGCCCTTGCGGATATCCAGGTTAATAGGCTGCAGCGCTCGATGACCGGACGCATAGGTCTTGGTGATACCGGCGATGGATATGGCGTTGTGCATTGTGTCAGGGCCTGCGGGCGGAGAGCATACCCGATGCCTGCTGGGCAATTCATTTGTCTTGGATATCTCTGGGTGGCTACACTGACGCATGGCTGGCAAAGTGGCTGTCATTGAGATGGACTCGATCGTTGGCCCGCTGCTGCTCGGCGTTGACGGCGACGCTGTTTGTTTCCTGGAATTCCTGGATGCGGAGCGGCGCGACCTGCAACTTGCCAGGTTGTCGCAAACGTTCGATGCGGATATCCGGCCCGGGGACAATGCGGTGCTGGCGCTGGCGCGCCAGCAATTGACCGAATATTTCGCCGGCACGCGCCGCCAGTTTGACTTGCCACTGCGGCAACCGGGCACGCCGTTTCAGTCCCGGGTCTGGCAGGCGCTGACAGAAATCCCCTACGGCGCCACCTGCTCCTACGGGGATATCGCGCGCAACATCGGTCAGCCGCAGGCGATGCGCGCGGTCGGGGCGGCCAATGGCCGCAACCACATTCCGATCATCGTTCCCTGTCACCGGGTCGTGAATTCCGACGGCAGCCTGGGCGGCTTCAGCTCGGGTCTGTGGCGAAAAGAAAAACTGCTCGAACTGGAAGCGCGGACGAGTGCTTTGATTTGAAGCTGGAGCCTGCCCGTCCGGGTTAAAGTGCCGGTATGTCGACGCCCCTGCGCCAGGATCCACCGCCGATCGTCAGTGACGACCCCGCGCGTCAACGCGTCGAATTCACGACCTGCTACATGTGCGCCTGCCGCTGCGGCATCAAGGTCACGCTGGAAGGCGATCAGGTCCGCTTTATCCAGGGAAATCCGGATCATCCGGTGAACCGCGGCGTGCTCTGCGCCAAGGGCAGCGCCGGCATCATGAAGCAGAATTCGCCGGCCAAGCTGCGCAATCCACTGCTGCGCCGCCCCGGCACGGCGCGCGGCGCCGGTATCTTCGATGCGATCAGCTGGGAGCAGGCACTCGACCTGCTAACAGAGCGGCTGCAGCGCATCCGCTCATCCGATCCGCGCAAGCTGGCTTTTTTTACCGGCCGCGACCAGATGCAGGCGCTGTCAAGCCTGTGGGCGCAGCAGTTCGGCACGCCGAACTGGGCGGCGCACGGCGGGTTCTGCTCGGTCAACATGGCGGCTGCGGGTCTCTACACGATCGGCTATTCGTTCTGGGAATTCGGCGCACCGGACTGGGATCGCGCCAGGTATTTCATGCTGTGGGGCGTGGCTGAGGATCACTCCAGCAACCCGATCAAGATCGGTCTCGACAAGCTCAAGTCGCGCGGCGCCAAGTTCGTGTCGATCAATCCGGTGCGCACGGGCTATTCCGCCATTGCCGATGAATGGGTGCCGATCCGGCCGGGCACCGACGGCTTGTTAGCCCTGGCGATGGTGCATGTGCTGTTGCGCCGGGAATTGTTCGACGCCGAGTTCCTGGTGCAGCAGACCAACGCGCCTTGCCTGGTGATCGATCAACCCGGTACCGCGGAGCACGGTCTGTTGCTGCGGGATGCGGCAGGGCGCCTGCTGGTGCTGGACCAGACCGATGGCGTCGCGAAGCCGGCGACCGTCGGCGTGCAGCCAGCGCTATTCGGTGACTATGAAATTTCCGGCAAGCGCTGTCGCACCGTGATGTCGCTGCTCGCCGAGCGCTACAGCGCCGATGAGTATTCGCCGGCAGCGGTGGCGGAGCGTTGTGGCGTCTCCGCCGCCAACATCGAGCGCCTGGCGCTGGAAATGGCCACGGTTGCCTTCGAGCAGGTCATCGAACTGCCGATCGCCTGGACGGATATTCACGGGCGCCGTCACGACAAGGTGCGCGGCCGGCCGGTCGCGATGTTTGCGATGCGCGGCATCTCGGCGCACTCCAACGGTTTCCAGACCTGCCGGGCGCTGCACTTGCTGCAGATTTTGTTAGGTGCGCTGGAAGGGCCGGGAAATTTTCGCGCCAAGGCGCCGTTTCCGCGGCAGATCCCCTGGCCGATGCTGCCGGCCAACGATGCCGCGAGCTTTGGCAAGCCGGATACGCCGCTGGCGCGGGCACCGCTCGGCTATCCCACGCGTCCGGAAGACCTGGCCGTGGATGCCGCCGGACAACCGCTGCGAATCGATCATGCGTACTCGTGGTCCGCGCCACTGGCGGCGCACGGCGCGATGCACAGCGTGATCCACAACGCGGTGCGCGGCGATCCGTACCCAATCGACACGCTGCTGCTTTTCATGGCTAACATGGCGTGGAACTCGTCGATGAACACGGCGCAGACGCAGGACATGCTGCGCGCGCAACACGCGGATGGCAGCTACAAGATCCCCTTCATCGTCGTGGTCGATGCCTTCGATTCCGAGACCGTGCGCTTTGCCGACCTGGTGCTGCCGGATACAACTTTCCTGGAACGCTTCGATGCGATCTCGCTGCTGGATCGCCCGATTTCCGAGCCGGACATGGCCGCCGACGCGATCCGGCATCCGATCCTGAAGCCGGATCGCGACGTCCGTCCGTGGCAGGACGTGCTGGTCGAGCTGGCGGGGCGGCTCAAGTTCCCCGCATTCATGGACGACAGCGGCCGTGCGAAGTTTCGCGGCTACGAAGATTTCATCGCCCGCTATGAACGCTCGCCGGGCATTGGATTTCTGGCCGGCTGGCGCGGCGCGTCCGGCGACCAGTCGCTGATCGGCGAGCCTAACAAGAATCAGTGGCAGGCCTACATCGATAACCAGGGCTTCTTCCAGCATCATTGGACTGACTCGCAGCGCTATCACCGGCATATCAATCGCGATTACCTGGAAGCCGCGAAAGCGGCGGGATTCATCGAATCAGTTGAACCGATCACCATCCAGATCTACTCGGAAACGCTGCAGAAGTTCCGCCTTGCCGGCGAGGGCACATACGCCGGACCGCAGCCGAGCACCGAGGATGAGCGGCAGCGCCTGCGCGACTACTTCGATCCCTTGCCGATCTGGTATCCGCCGCTGGAAGAAGGGCTGACAAAGTCGGCCGACTATCCGTTCCATGCGATCACGCAGCGACCGATGATGATGTATCACTCCTGGGACTCGCAGAACGCCTGGCTGCGGCAGATCGTCGCGCAGAATCATTTGTACATGAACGTGGACCGCGCCGGCGAGCTTGGCTTGCAGGACGATGACTGGGTCTGGGTCGAGTCGCACAACGGGCGCATCCGTTGCCAGATGCGGACCATGACCGGCTGCGAGCGCAACACGGTCTGGACCTGGAATGCGGTCGGCAAGATGGCCGGCGCCTGGGGCCTGGACCGCAAGTCGCTGGAAGCGACGCACGGCTTCCTGCTCAATCACCTGATCAGCCAGAGCCTGCCGGGCGAGGCTAACAAATTCGGCAACTCGGACCCGATCACCGGACAGGCTGCCTGGTACGACCTCAAGGTCAAAATCACCAAGGCCGCACCCGGTGAGACCGGGATCTGGCCCAAACTGGAGTTTTCCGCTTGAAACTGGGCCTGGCGATTGATCTCGATACCTGCGTGGGCTGTCATGCCTGCGCGGTTGCCTGCAAGGAGTGGAACGGCGCGTCGCTGATGGCGGGCGGCGCGCCGGATTACGATCCGCAGGGCGCGGCGCCGTCCGGCGTCTGGTTCAATCGCATACGCCATTACGAAGTGGTGGATGACGGCGCTCGTGGCGGCTGCGAGTCGGCGACGCGCACGGTCAATGTGCCGATGTCCTGCATGCATTGCGAGGATGCGGATTGCGTCAAAGTGTGTCCGACCGGCGCGTCCTACAAGCGGGCGTCGGATGGCATCGTGCTGGTCGATCCGGATCGCTGCATCGGCTGCAATTACTGCTCCTGGGCCTGTCCCTACGGCGCGCGCGAACTCGACGAAGTGGCGGGCGTGATGCGCAAGTGCACGCTGTGCGTGGATCGCATCTACGATCAGAACCTGCCGGAGGCCGAGCGCGAACCGGCTTGCGTGTTAGCCTGCCCGACGCACGCGCGCCACTTTGGCGATTTCGATGATCCGAACTCGAAGGTGTCGCGCCTCAGTGCCGAGCGCGGCAGCGTCAGTCTGATGGACTCGCTCGGTTACAAGCCGGTGAACCAGTACCTGCCGCTGCGTGCGGCGCCGCACGTGGATGTCGCGGCAACCGCGGCCAAGCCGGTGCGCGATCGGCTGCGCAGCTGGGTCAACAAGCTGATTCCGATCTGATGAAGCCGGCGTTCTCGGTCATTTTCTTTACGGTCGCGAGCGGCGCGGGCCTTGGCCTGCTGATCTGGCTCGCCTTGCTGCTGCTGGCCGGCGCGCCGATCGACCCGCGCGCTTTCCTGCGCGTGTTGTGGGTTGCTGCCTGCCTGGTGACCGCGGGGCTGCTGTCATCGACGCTGCACCTCGCCAACCCGAAACATGCCTGGCAGTCGTTCCGGCGCTTTGGCAGTTCCTGGTTGTCGCGCGAGGGCGTGTTCGCGGTGCTGTTGTATCCGGCGACGCTGTTCATGGCGTGGCAGATGCCGCGCCCTGGCTTGATCCGCGACCTGGCCACCATCCTGGTCGTTTTGTTAGCAGCGGCGATGCTGTTGTGCACGGCGATGATTTACGCCTGCCTGAAGACAGTCCCGCACTGGAATAACTGGCAGGTGCGCAATGGCATGCCGCTGTTCGGCCTGATGTCGGGCGGCCTGCTGCTGCTGGCGCTGTGGCCGCTGTACCTGCCTGACCGGGGTGTGCGCGCAATCGTCGTGGTGCTGTTGCTGGTGGGACTCGCGCTCAAGTATAGCTACTACCTGTCATACCGGCGCATCGGCGATGCTGCACCCACGATCAATGAGGCGCTGAAACTCGGTCTTGAGCCCGGCACCGGGAAAATCAATGCACGCGTGCGCCTGCTGGATGTCGGACACGCGCACGGCACCTTCCTGACCCGCGAGTTCGGTTACGAGGTGCCGCGCTCGCGCGTGTTAGGTCTGCGGCTGTCGGCGCTGGCCCTTGGCTTCATGCTGCCGGTCGTGGTGTTGTTATGGTGGCCCGGTCTCGCGTGGCTGGCGGTCGCCAGTTGTATCGCCGGTCTGCTGGTCGAACGCTGGCTGTTCTTCGCCGAGGCGCGTCATGTTGTGCGGCGCTATCACGGGATGTCGATGACCTAGGACCGTGGGCCGGGGCCATCGCGCTCGCCCATCGATCGCATATTTTCAGGCCCTAGGGTCCTGGAAACTGCGCGATTCCTGACAACGATTCGCGTTGCCCGACGTTGGCGCGCGCGACCACGGCGCCATCCGACAAGCGGACCTTGACGACTTCGCCGGTCCAGAAATTACCGGTGAATGCGTATTGGCCGTCGAAACCCGCGTTGACCGCGGCCCAGCCCATGCCTTCCAGCTTGTAGTTGCGCAGTACCTTGCCGTTGTCTGGATCCATGATGACGAAGCCGGCTGCATTGGAAATGAGCAAGTTCCCGTCCGGCATCACATTCATGACCAGCACCATCGGCATGTCCGGGTCCTTGTCAAAGCGCGCGAGATCCGGAAGTTGCCGGTCGTTAGCGAGATCGTATTGCTTGACGACTTTGCCGGTTTCGGACACATAGAGCAGTCGCTTGCCATTGTCTTTCAGCACGGTGCTGGTGCAGCCCAGGAAACCGAACACGCCGCCGTTGGTCGCGGTATTGAACTCCCGCAGTTGCCGGCCGTCTCGCGTGAACTGGAAAAGATGGCCATCGCCGATCACGTCGCGGTCTGCTAACAACTTGAACTTGGTCGTCACCGACGGATGACCAGTCTGTTTGCCGACCATGTGTTCGCCGAAATACAGCGTGCCATCCGGCGCGAACGTGACGCTGGAGAGCTTGCGCTCGGACCAGGCCTTGTAGGGTCGCTGCATGGCATTGGGCGCAATCTCGACCACGGCCGGTGTCAGCTGCGACATCGCCCACAGCGTCTTGTCGGGCCCGAAGGTCAGACCACCCACCTTATGGCCCGTGCCCTTGAGCCAGAGCTCACCTTTGAAATTGAGGTCCGCGTCGTACTGGATCAGGCGCCCGGCGCCGGCGTGATCATCGTCGGGATTGTTCATTACGGTCGCCGCGACAATCACATCTCCCTGTGCAAATGGCCGGGCGGTGTTCGCCAGCGGTCCGGCTGCATCATCGGAGGGCCCAGCGACCCAAGGCAGATGTCGCAGGCGTGGCAGGCGGCGCGGCAGAGCGGACACGTCCCAGATCAAAGGGTCCCAGCGATTGGTCTGTGCGACCGGGGCTGCGAATTCTTCCGGTTTCAGGGCAAACGATGCGTGGATGGTGCCGTTCGCGTTGTCGCCGACCAGGCCGCCGGCGTTGGATTCGGCGGTCACCTTGCCGTTCGCGAACGAGCTGACAATCGCGCCGACATTGCGCCCAACCAGGGCGCCCGCGGCATTGACCGCGCGCACGTTGCCGGTCGCGCGTGCATTACGCGCCAGGCTCTGTGAGTTATAGCCGACGAGGCCGCCGGCATTGGTCGACGATGCGGTCACATCGACGCGGGCGGAAACTTCCGACAGCAGCGCGTCCGTGTTGACGCCGACCGCGCCGCCCACGTTGTCGCTGCCGGTGACGCTGCCGGACACGCTGCTGCGCTCCACGGTGCCAAACGTAGACAAGCCAACCAGCCCGCCCACGCCCTTGCCGGTGGCACGGACTCTGACCTCCGCGGCACTGTCGATGACCATGCCGTTCATGTCGCCGACCAGTCCGCCAACGGCGGCGGAGGCGATGACTTCAACTTTCGCGCGGATTCGTTCGAGGCGACCCGCGTTGCCGCCGGTGACACCGCCGATCGCCAGGCGTCCTTCCACCCGGCCCTGGACGTCACAGTCGGCGATGCGCCCGAAATTTGCACCGACCAGCAAGCCGGCGCCGCCCGAGCCGGTGACTTGCGCGTCGCGCAATACCAGGCGGCTAACAAGCCCTGATTTTCCCAGTGTGCCGAACAGTCCGACGCCACCGGTATCAGGTTTGAACAGCCGCAGGCCGCGGATCGTGTGGCCGTTGCCGTCGAACTGCCCGGCGTACGCAAACTTGTCGCGCGAGATCATGCAGTTGTTAGCACGGCCGCAGTTGCCGATCGGCTGCAGGTCGGTGACGCCGGTGAGATTGATGTCGGCCACCAGTTCATAGTTGCGCTGCCAGCGGGGATTCAGCTCGGCGTTCGGGTCGGAGGCGTCCGTCTGGCCAAGTGCCTGCAGCTGCGCGGCGTTGCAGATGCCGAGAAAACCGTCACCGTCCGCATCGACGGCAAAGCCATTGGGCAGCCCGTTGGCTGCCGCAGCGCAGGCTTTCAGTTCGCGCGCATCGCCGGAGGTGCTGTTCCTGCGCGCCACAACGGCCGGCAGCGCGCGCGCCGCGTCGGCGGCGGCCATGGCGGCCGACAGTGCGCCCGGCGGCGCGCCACCCGCCTGCGGAGCGGGCGGGTTAGGTGCGCTCGCGACTGTGGTACCAGGCTTCTGCGTGGAAAAAAATGCCGCCAGGTCTTCAATATCACTGCGCGACAGCGTGCGGATTGCACCGCCCATGATGGAATCCTGTCGCGTTCCGGACAGGTAGGCGAGCATCGCCGACACCAGGTAGTCGTACTGCTGGCCGGCGATGATCGGAAAAGCCGGTGACGGGCTGACACCGGTTTCGCCATGACAGGGCACACAGGTTTCCGCGAGGCCGCGGCCGCGTGCCACGTTGCCGCGTCCGGTCGGCGGCGGGGGTGGGGGCGCCTTGCCGGCGGCGCGCTCGGCCATGCCAGCAGAGAGCTGCGCAAAATCCGCGGTGACGCCGAACTTGAGTTCGCGATCGCTGTAGATACCCACGGTCTTGCCGAGATACTTGCGGCTGTCCGCCTGGTCCAGCACGAACTCGGCGAAGTCCGCATAGCTGACCATGCGGCCCTTTGGCGATTCCTGGTCCACGGAAAACTTGAGATCGTGCTTGGCCGGCTGCTCGATGATGAATCCCGGCCGGAAGATCACGTATTCGAGGCCGCTGGCGCGCACCAGGTCCTCCATCGCCTTCATATCGGCGTACAGGAGGCGCGAATTCCACAGCCACATGACGCTGGGGTCGGTGGCGGGCGGTTTTTCTTTCGGGATCTTGCCCTGGTTCTCGACACCTAACGAACTGGCGACCAGCAGCCGTTTGTTGCCCTTCTTCTTCATGGCCGCAATGATGTTAGCCATGCCCTTGGTGAAGAGGTCCATGCTGGTGACCTCTTTGGTCGGATCGACGCGCGGCCCGACCATCGAGACGACGACTTCATCGCCGTCCAGCGCCGCCGCAATCGAGTTGGCGTCGTAGACGTCTCCCTGCAGCATGCGCAGGCGCTCGTGGCGCAGTTCAACCTGGGCTGGATTGCGCGCTACACCGGTCACCTGGTAGCCGGCAGCAAGCGCCTGCCAGATGATTTCCTGCGACGACTTGGCGGTCGCGCCGATGACGACCAGTTTTTTCGGTGCGCTGGCGGCATCGGCCGGTGAACTGGTTATGGCGTTGCCGAGGATTGCGGCCACGGTCAGCCAGGCAGCGGTGCAGAGAACGGGCAGGTGCCGGAATCCGGGAAATGGACGCATGAATCACTCCTGGCTGAGGACGATCGGCCGGCTCGCGCATACTCGGGCCGGTTCCGTCGCAACTAGTGCGCATTTGGGAGTAAAGCATGACGCAGAGCAAGAACCGGCATGATCGGAGTCCACTGGGTGCGCTGGCGCTGCTGTTGGGTATCGCCTGTGCGGCGACCGCCTGGTCCGCCAGCAGTGTCCGCTCGCAGGTGATGCGCGACAACAGCCGGTACACCCGCATCCCGAAAGAGGCCATCCGGATGATCGAGCGCGGCGAGGCCGCGTTTCTCGCGCGCGATGCCGCGGCCCTCGGGCCGACCCTGTCGCCGGACTACTCCTGGTGGATCGTCGGCGAGCAGGGACCTAACAAGGCGATCCAGGGACGCGATGCGACAGTGGCGATGCTGGGCGGGTTTTTCAAGAACACCCAGTGGTTCGAATCCAGGGTCTACCGCCTCGCCATGGTCGGCAACCTGCTGATCCAGGTTGAGGTCGACAAAGTCGGTTCGCCGAACGGGCCGGTCGACAAGACGTCGCTGGAGATCTACGAATTCAGGGATGGGTTGCGGTGGCGGGAATGGCGGTTCACGCCTGCCGAACATCCCTGAAGATTGGATTGTTAGGATGGTGCGCGCCCCACCGGGGGTCAGTCCGCGGCGCGGGGCTCGGGTTCGCGCGCGCGTAAAACGCGTACCCTCGCTCAGGCTGCAGGCTCGGACACATTCGGGCAACTCAAGAGTTAAAGCTCATCGACCTCGCCTGCGACGCCCTCACTCGGCGCGCGAAACTCGCCGCGCCGCGGACTGACCCCCGGTGGGGCACGAAGATCCTGACATCAATCTATCAGAGATGTTAGGCGGCTTGCAGCCATAGGATCTTGAGATCCAGTCTTCGGCCATTCACAGGTGCGGGGAAAAGAAAGCCCGGTAGTCCCGGCCTCGGAGTGTTGCCGAGGTTTGCGCGGCGAGTTTCGCGCGCCGAGTGAGGGCGTAGCGAGCGCGGTCGACGACGATTAATACTTGAGGTGGTCGAATGTGTCCAAGCGAGTAGCCCTCGCGAGGGTACGCCGCAGGCGCGCGCGAACCCGAGCCCCGCGCAAACCTCGGCAACACTCCGAGGCCGCGAACGACCTCTTACTCTTTCCCCGCATCCTTCATGTTCCAGAACCGCGTCCGGCCCGGATCGTATGCGTGATACACCTTGTTCACAGCCTGTGGGTCGTCCAAGGCCCGCACCACCAGCACCGCAAGGTCGCTGCGGCTGATCCAGCTGAATGCCTGCACATCTTCCGTGAGGAACACATCGCCCGCAGGCAGGCCGCTCTTGAGCAGACCACCGGGCCGGATGATGGTGTAGTCCAGCCCGCTGCCCCGCAGATAATCCTCGGCCTGGTTCTTGAGCGCTATGATCTCCTTCAGGAAACGCCCGGCAATCCAGGGCTCGACGCCCGCAGAATTGTTGCAGCCAACGGTCGTGAGAAGTAATACGCGACGGGCGCCCGACGCCTTGGCGGCATCGAACACGTTCTTGTTGCCTTCAAAATCCGGCCGCGGCCGATCCTTGCCGGTGGTTCCGAGCGTCGAGATCACCGCTGCGTATTTGTCAGCGGTAAACACCGCTTTTACTTCGGCTGCATTCATCGCATTGCCGCGCACGATCCGGACACCCAGTTTTTCGAGCTCCACGGTGTTAGATGTGGGCCGTGCCAGGACCGTGACCGCGTCACCGCGCTTGCGCAGCACCTTGACGATATCGAAGCCGGTGCCGCGGGTACCGCCGATGACGATGACCGGTCCACCCAGGTTGCCATGCGGTGCGAGCGGCGAGATAGGCGCCGGGGTGCGGTTGGGTGCAATGCCGGAGACCAGCAGCCCCGCAATCAGGACTACCAGCGCGCCGAGGACTATCTTGGTCTTGGTGATTTTCATGAGCCCAGTATCGTTTGATCTGTCCACGGAAGCCAAGCACTGACCGGATACAATGACCATAAGGCGGGGAACCAGGGCAGATCACATGGCAATCAAGGATCCGGTCATTGTTGCGGGCGCAGGCCCGGTCGGCTGTACGGTGGCAATCCGGCTCGCACAGGCGGGCATCCCCGTGGTGTTGCTCGAGGCCAATGCGGAGTTACCGCTGACGCTGCGCGCCTCGACCTGGCACCCTCCGACGCTCGACATGATGGATGACCTGGGCCTGGCAAAGCCGCTGCATGACCTGGGCCTGGTCTGCCGCTACTACCAGCACCGCGATCGCCGCACTGGCGACATTGCCGAATTCGACATGGAACTGCTGCGCGGCGCGACGCGCCATCCGTATCGTCTGCAGGTCGAGCAGTGGCGCTATACCCAGCTGGTGTGGAAAGAGCTAACAGAAAAATATCCGGTCGCGCAGTGTCTCTTCAATCACTCGGTCAAGGGCGTGCACCAGACCGGCGATGGCGTGGACGTGCTGGTGTGGGTGAACGGCGAGGAGAAACTCATCCACGGCTCGTTTGCCATCGCCGCCGAGGGCGCGGACAGCGCACTGCGCAAGGCCGTTGCGATTACCTACGAAGGCTTCACCTGGCCGGAAAAGTTTCTGGTCGCGTCGACCTCGTTTCCGCTGGAAACCAAGTTCGAACGGCTGTCGTCGGTCAACTACATTTCGGACCCGGAAGAATGGATCGTGCTGCTGCGTACCCCGACCTTGTGGCGCGTGCTGGTGCCAACCGCGCCGGGCCTGACGGACGAGGAAGTGCTGTCGGATCGCTATATCCAGGATCGCCTGCACTACATGGCGCCACATGACGGCGATTTTGAAATCACCCATCGCACGCTGTATCGCGTGCACCAGCGGGTTGCGCGCACCTATCGTCGTGGCCGCGTGCTGCTGGCGGGCGATGCCGCGCACATCAACAATCCGTTAGGCGGCATGGGCATGAATGGCGGCATCCACGACGCCTGGAATCTCGCGGACAAGCTGATCCGCATACATGGCGGCGCCGGGGCCGCCGATTTGCTGGATCTTTACGATCGGCAGAGGCGCGAGATCTGCCTGCGCTATGTGCAGGAACAGACCATCCAGAACAAGCAGCAGATGGAAGAGAAAGACCCGAACCGACAGGCGAAGCGCCAGGCCGAGCTGATGGCGATTGCGGCGGATCCGGTCAGGGCGCGCGCGTTTCTGATGAAATCTTCGATGTTGCTGGCGCTGCAGCAGGAAGCTGAAATCCGCTGATGGGTCAATGACCGTCGAAGGTCAGCAGACTGGAGACGCGCACGCCAAGCGCCGCGAGCCTGGCTGCGCCGCCCAGCGCCGGCAAATCGATGACAAAGCCGGCCCCGGCGATCTCCGTGCCCTGGCCGCGCAACAGGTTGACGGCCGCCGCAGCGGTGCCGCCGGTGGCAATCAGGTCGTCGATCAGAAGCACGCGGTCCTGGCCGGTCACCGCGTCGCTGTGCATCTCCAGGTGATCGACGCCGTACTCGAGCGAGTAGGCGATGCTCACGGTGACATGCGGCAGCTTGCCTTTCTTGCGCATTGGCACGAACGCCGCGCCTAACACATGGGCGACTGCGCCGCCGAGGATGAAGCCGCGCGCCTCGATGCCCGCGACATGCGTGATGTCGGCCCCGCGCCAGGGCTCGGCCATGGCATCCACCGCGAGCCGGAAGGCAGCCGCATCGCCTAACATTGTGGTGATGTCCCGGAACTGGATGCCGGGTTTTGGGTAGTCCGCAATGGTGCGGATGGATCGCAACAGGATCGCGTGCTGGTCGGGCGTCATGGCTTGCTGGTTACGGACTGCAGGAATTCACGGTATTCGGCGGAATCGCGCAGCAACGCGCGCGCCGTGCCGCGGATTTGATCGACTGCGTCCTTGGGCAGCGCAAACGAAGTCGGCATCAGCCGCAGCGCCTTGCGTTGCTCGGGATCCTCTACGCTTTCAAAATTGATCTCGACCAGGTGCATGTTTACTTCACTGCAGGTGGCTTCACTGTTAGCTGCCTTGGCGGCCTGGCAGCGTGCGTCCCGCAGCTCGTCGCCCCAGGCGGCAACGCTGCGGTGCAGCAGCTCCACCGTTTCAAAATTATAGCGATTGATCTGAACCGTGGTTGCGGCATCGACCACTTGCCTTGCGGAAGGCCCGCCTTCCAGTTTGTCCCAGCTCGAGTTCAGGCCGCTCTGCGCATTGACGACCACAAACAGGATGTGGTCCGTCTCGCCGAGCCGTTGCCGTTCAATGGTCTGCTGGATGCCACCCGAGAAAACCACTTCGTCAAGTATCGCGCGCAGCCCGAGATTGTCGCTGAGGCCGCCGTCGACCAGGTGAATGTAGGGCCGCTCCACCGACTCCAGATACGACGAAATGAGCTCCGCCCGCTGCCCGCGGCGCGTGTCATGTTGGTCGTTAGCCAGCTCGGTACCGACCCAGTCCGGTACCTGATAGCCGCATCGACCCGCGTAGTTGCGCAGCGTGATCGGCGAGAACAGTACCGGCACCGCCGCCGAGGCGACTGCCGCGCGCGCCAGGTGAACCTTGCCGAGATCGGAGCAAATCAATGCGAACTGATCAGCGATAAAGGAAAACGGTGCGCCGCGCGTGAGATCGGTCGCGTTGATGATGACGCTGGCGCCGCGTTTGCGGGCGAGGTCGGAGAACGTCGAGCGGTCGAAGATCTCCCGATCGAACCAGTCGGCCATCAGGTCGCTGCGCGCAAACTTGCTGGACCACAGGCTGCCCCAGTTGCGTGGCGCGAAAACCGCGCGCTTGAGCGCCTTCTGGACATCGCGATATAGAAACCGTGGCCCGAACGTCTGCAGCGTCTCCGCGCCATGCAGGCCAAAATAGGCGGCGATGAAGCTGCCGCCGGACACGCCCGAGACCACATCGATTTCGTTCAGCAGGTTGCGTTCGCGGCCATCGAATACGATGCTGGTGTTGGCCAGTTCCTCGAGGACCCCGTAGCCAAAAGCGGCCGCGCGCGTGCCGCCTCCGGAAAACGTCACCACGACAAAGACATGATCGGAGCTGCCGCGGGGCCTGAGCGTGCGGGCGCGTTCAATGCGCTCGGCGGAATAGGTATCGAGCGGCGGGTTGACCGGGTAGTGCAGGCTGGAACAGGCGCTCAGCAACAGAGCCAGTGCAATCTGTAGCGGGATTGTCGTACGTCGCATGGCATCATTGACGCCGACACCACGGGGGTTCGTCAAGTGCCTGGAAAAATCGCTGTCTTGGGCTGGTTGTGCTGCGTCATCGGGCTGCCGGCCTGCGTTGCGCCAGGCGGCATCGAACAGCCACCAGCGCGGGTTGCCGCAGGCCGGCTGCGCCTCGCCACCTGGAATATCGAATACCTCATCGAGCCCGCGACTTTTGCGGCGCTGCGCGATTCCTGCGTCCAATTTGGCGGCCGAGTGCCGGGCAGCGAACGCAAGATTCCCTGCAGCATCGTGCCGCGCCTAGATCGCATGCCGGAGGACTTCGCGGCCATCGCGCGCTACATCCGGCAACTCGACGCCGATGTGTTAGCTGTCGAGGAAGTCGACGGTCCGGGCGCCGCCAGCCTCATTCTGTCGGGCTATGACTACTGCTTTACGGCACGAGCCAATGTGCAAAAGAACGGCTTCGCCATCCGGCGCGGAATTCCGTTTCGCTGCGAACCCGACTACCTGCCGCTGTCGCTGGGCGACAGCATTCGACGTGGCACGGTAGTCACTCTGTTCCCGGGCAGCCGGCGCGAATTTACCCTGATGGCGGTGCACCTGAAATCCGGTTGCCCCGAGGGGCCGCTAACCGATACAAAAAATCCCGATTGCGCGACCCTGGCCCGGCAACTGCCGTTCCTCGAGCAATGGATCGATGCGCAGGCGCGTGCCGGCCGCAGGTTCGGTTTGTTAGGTGATTTCAACCGGCGCATATCCCGCGAGCAGGGCGGCGCGCGCGATGCGGCAGGGCAGCCACTGAATCTCTGGGCCGAGATCAACGATGGCGATCCACCGGATGCCGCGCTCACCGCCGTCACCCTTGGCGCGCCGTTTCGCAAATGTATCCTGACCGACGAGTATGAATCCTATATCGATCTCATCGTGTTAGGTCGCAGGCTGGCCGCGGACATCGTCCCGGGTTCTTTCCAGCGAGTCGTATATGCGCCGGACGATGCCGGCCGCTACGACCGGCTGTCTGATCACTGCCCGGTGGGCATCGAGTTGCGGCTGCGGTAATCCGCCGGGCAGGCGCCGCTGATCGCGATGTCGATCCAGACCAGGTGATGGTCCGACACCGGGCCGGTCGGGGTCATTAACAGCGCGGCATCCGGGTCAGCGCGCGTGGGCCAGAAAACTCCGCTGGTGCACACGGCGATATTGGCCGACGGCAGGACGTAGTCGATCCGGAAATTGCCGGCCTTGCGGTCCTCGAAATCGCTGGTGTCGAGCGACGGGTCACCGTGCTGGCGGGTGTTGGCGCCGCCCTGTCCGAGCGCGGCCTCACGGGCACCGGCGCTGCGCGGCGGATGGAGTGTGGCCGCATCGTGGTTGACCCGCGGATGATCGAGGACCTGGTGGATCGCCCGGTTGTAGCTGTCGCCATCCGCGGGGTCGGCGTTCATGTCGCCTAACAAAATGAAGCGTGTGTCCGCGCCGGCGAGCCCGCCGCGCTGGCCGCGGTCGTCATGGATGTAGGCTGCCGCCGTGCCACCTGTCAGGTAGTCCGCCCACAGCCGGATCTCATCGTGGTTGCGCCGGCCGTTGCGGTCTTCCGGGCCGTCAAATGTCGGTGGCGTCGGGTGCGACAGCAGCAAGTGCAGCGTCGCTGCGCCCACCCGCACCGGCAGGTCCCAGTGGCTCTTGGACGACAACCGGAACACGGCCTTTTCCTGTTCGTTGTACCAGGCTCCCTGGCCGTCCGCTCCGGGCGCATCCGGCCAGGCCGCATTCGGCATGTCGCGCCACAGGAATTTCTGAAAAGTGCGGCTGCCAGCCGCGTCGATCGGAAAGCGGCTCAGCAGCAGCATGCCGTACTGGCCGGGAAAACGGCCGAAACCCAACGCGTCTTCCGCGCCGTCGACCTTGCCATTGTTATCGTAATCAAATCCCGACGGCAGGCCCGTGTTAGACGGCCGCGTGTAGAAGTACCGGAACTGCGGCAGGTAACGATCGCGCAGCAGCCGCGCCGCGGCGCCGTCCGCCACATAGTCGAACTCGTTGACGAACAGGATGTCCGGATCGACGCGCCTGACTACGGCTGCCACCGCCAGCACCTGCGCGTTAGTGCCGCTCGCCAGGTCGCGCACCAGTGCCCCCGGTCGATCGCGATTCAGCGAGGTGTTCCAGGTCGCGATACGGATGACCTGTGGCGGTGCAGCGTGCCGCTCGGCGGCCTCAGCCGGCGCATAGCCGGCTAACGCAAACAGGCAAAAAAAGAGGCGGCCGAAGCCGCTTTTTTTCTTGTCAGCAAAAGCTAACACAGTTGCAAAATCCGGCAGCTCAGAACTTGAATTCCGCCGTCAAGCTAACAGATCGCGGCGCGCCGATCGAGTAAAACGCGAGATTGGGGTTGTTGGTAAGGTTAAGGAAATCGGGGACATTGTTACTGTTAAAGCCGGTGCCCGACGAAATGTTGCCGTAGTAATCCTCATCCATCAGATTGTTGACATTGAGCTTGAGTCGCAGCCGATCCCAGCCCTCGCCCTGGAATTTGTAGCTGGCATCGAAATCGACAACCGTATAGGCCGACGAGACCTCGTTATTAAGGTCAGTCGCGAAACGTTCGCCGACGTGCTTCGCCTGCAGCGCCAAATGCAATCCGTCGATTGGCTGCCAGTCGGCACGCGCGGCATAGGTCCACTTAGGCGTTTCTACGAGCGTCTTGCCTTTCAACGGCAGCGTTAACGTGGCACTGGTGCGCAAGTCGTCCTGCAATTCGCTATCGTTAAATGATGCCGACAAGCTGGCCGTAATTTTCTCGGTCGGCTTCCAGCCAATTTGCGCGTCGACGCCCGACAGCTTTACGGCACCGACATTGCGATCGACGTTGAAGCCAAGGTCCTGGTCGAAGGATGAAACGATGCGATTGTCATAGTCGGCCTTCCACAATGCGACCGATGCAAGAATTTTATCGGTGGACAGCCGCCAGCCCAGGTCATACGACTTGGTCTTCTCCGACTCGGGGAGGCGGCTGCCGATCGAGTTGTCGGCCTGGCGGCGCACGGCGTACAAATTGTCGGTACGGGGTGCAGACAGGCCTTCTGCGTATGACAGATAGAACGTGTGGCCTTCCCATGGCTTGAATGTCAGCCCCAGGTTAGGCAGCAATTCGTCAAAGTCCACATTGCGGCTGTAAGGCGGAATGTATTCGGTCGTGTTGGTCCCAAACCGCACGTTGCCGCTGGCAAGCGGAGGCTGGGTGCTCGAAATGGGCTGCGTCGTGCAATTTAACTGGCCTGAGTTGCCGTTGCCACCGTTCAGTGAGTAGCAATACTGGTTGAGTTCCCGTTTGAATTTCTTTGACGAGAGGCCAATGCTTACGCCGATTTTCTCATCGAGAAATGCCCCGCGATATTCAGCCGCGATCTGGTTCAACTGCGCAATCGAATAGCGATCGCGAGAGCGAATCACGTTGCCATCGGCCGTCGGAATGGTCAGGCCTGACCAGCCGGCAAACACGTTTTCGGGGTCGCCGTTGGCGAGCACCGGGCCATTTTGCGCAGTTTGGCGGTGCCGTGCGCGATCGAGGGTATAGGCAATGCGGAAGCGGTTGTTGTCGTTGATCTTCCAGATCAGGGACGACGTGATGCCGAGTCGGTAGGTTCTCGTTGTGTTAGGCGAGTAGACACGAACGTTTGTGTCCAGGATGTCGCCATCGCCATTGATGTCAAACCCGGTCAGGCTCGTCGCGCCGAGAATTCGGCGGTCTACCACACTGATGGCTGGCGCTTCGCTGAGCAGGGAAGTGCCGCCACCGTTTGCCAGTGTGTATTGCATCGACGGGTCAACTGTCAGCGTCAGCGCATCGGTCAGTTTCCACAGAGACTGCATGCGGACGTTGGCCGTGTCGGATGGGTTGATTCGCAGGTTGTAATAGTTCGTGCAGGCAGATGGATTCAACGGGTTGTCGTTTGCCAGCAGCGTGGGCGTGCTGGCAACAGTTGCTGCATTGTCATTGTCGTTGACGCCGGTAGTTGGTAGATCTCGCAGGCAGGTTGCAACGTTGTCGTAATCGCGGCCAAAAGTCAGGTAGTTGGCATTAGAGGTCGTGCGATAAAAGTTGTTGCGGTTCTTGTTCAAATGAAAGGCGATGAAAAACCAATTCCCATTGTCGTAATCCTGACGCAACATGGCATTGAACTGGCGCTTGTAGAGTTCGCCAGGTCCTTTGAATTTGTCGTATTTGGTATAAGAAGCTGCAACCCACGCCTTGGTGCCCCACGGCCCAAATTCGCCAGTGTTGTATTGGGCGAATCCGCGTTTGTAATTGTCGGTGCCACCAGACACAGCGAAGCGACCACCAGCTTCAGCGGTCGGCTTGGTGGACAGATAGGAAACGGTGCCGCCCGTGGCCGATGCGCTCGGGCTGTCAACATCGGTGGTGCCGAGGTTGATATCAACGCGGTCAATCAATTCGGAGTCCAGCATTTGGTTCGTGAACAATGCGTAGTTGCCGCTGTCGTTCAACGGCAGGCCGTCGAAGGTAACGGACACGCGCGAACCGTCGAAACTGCGAATGCGCAGATTGCCGCCTGACGATCCATAGGGGTCGGTATTGGTGAAGTTCACACCCGGAACCATGTTGATGCTCTGGAATACTGTTTGGCCGGAGGTTTGCGTGTCCAGATACTCAGCAGTGACGGTGACCCGTGACTTCGGCGCGTTCTGTTCGGTTACGCCCGCAAAGTCCACGGTCTTTCTTTTGGCGGTTACGGTGACTTCCTCGAGGCCTTCCTCGGTCGCCTGTGTGCCGGAAGACTGCGCGTACACCGCCGGCGCGATCGTGGCGGCGGCGAGCATGCTTGCTAACAAAGCAAGCCGCTGCAGGGTGGCAAGGGTAGTCATCGGCAGGGGCGAGAAAGCCCACAGGCGTCGGATAGTCATCGCTGGCGCTCCAGATTGAGAAACTAGACGTTACGGCCGGTATCCGGCTCATTTGGGGAGTGAAACTTAAAGGGATGACCGCTGAGTTACAACCAGAATTTGTGCTGCCGGCCAGGTATCTGTTGGTTCTTCGCCACAGGCGCAGACGCCAAGTTAAAGTGACTTCTCAGGTCTCGGTGCGACCCTGTTGCATCGCCAGTACAAAATGGCGGCGGCACAGCGGCTCATAACGTTCGTTACCGCCAATTTCCACCTGCGCACCCTCACGCTCAACCGCGCCGTTGGCGCCCACCCGAACGACCATGGTGGCCTTGCGACCGCAATGGCAGATGGTCTTGAGTTCCACCAGGTTATCTGCCCAGGCGAGCAGCTGGGCACTGCCCGGAAACAGCTGGCCACGAAAATCGGTGCGCAGACCGTAGCAGAGCACCGGTACTTTGAGTTCGTCGACCACGCGCGCCAGCTGCTGCACCTGGGCGGGTTCCAGAAACTGCGATTCATCGATCAGCACGCAACTCAAGGCTGAATCGCGATGCGCCGCGCTCACTTCGTCAAACAGGTTTGCGCCTGGCAGGAAATGACGCGCGTCCTGGGAGAGGCCGATACGCGAGTGCACGCGGCCACCGCCGCGGTTATCCAGCTTCGCCGTAAACACCAGCGTGCGCATGCCGCGCTCGCCGTAGTTGTAGCTGGCCTGCAGCAGCGCCGTCGACTTGCCGGCGTTCATGGTCGAGTAATAGAAATACAGCTTTGCCATGGCTACTTCAGTTTGATTTCGCGCAGGCGTTCCTGGAGGTACTCATCCGACGTGATCGGAATGGGGTAGTGATCCGCGCCTTGCGCCTCGACACACTGCGGCAGGCTACGGATTTCGAACTCCGGATTGAAGTGCAGGAAGAACGGCATCGAGAAGCGCGCATTGGCGGCGCGCTCGCGCGGCGGATTGATCACGCGGTGCGAGGTCGAGCGCAGCACGTTGTTAGTCAGCCGCTGCAGCATGTCGCCGACATTGATGACCAGGGTGCCAGGCTCGGGATTCACGTCGAGCCACGTGCCCTGTCGGGTCAGCAACTGCAACCCCGGTTCCTCGGCGCCCATCAGCAATGTGATGACATTGATGTCCTCGTGCGCGCCGGCGCGCACGCTCGCGGTCGGATTGGGCGGCATCGGTGGATAATGGATAACCCGCAATATGCTGTTGCCCGCTTCGACCTTGTCGTCGAAATAGTGGCGCTCCAGTCGCAGCGCGACCGCGATCGAACGCAGCAGAGCCAGCCCCATCGCGTCGAATGCCGCGAACATCGCGAGCGATGTCTCCCGGAAGCCGGCCAGGTCGTCGACCCAGACGTTAGGTGGCATGTAATGCTGCAGCCGGTGCCCGGGCGGCAGCTCGCGGCCGACATGCCAGAACTCCTTGAGATCATGGTGCGTCGCGCCCTTCGCGGTCTCGATGCCGAACGGCGTGTAACCGCGGGCGCCGCCGCCGCCGGGCTGGCGGTAGCGTTTCTTTGCGGGCTCCGGCCTGGCGAAAAATTCGCGATACCGGCCCAGGAATCGCTCTGTTAGCTTCGGGTCGATCGAGTGGTTCGCGATCGCGACAAAGCCATAGCGGACAAACGCGTCGTAGATGTCGCTGGCGAAGGCGGGCGTACCGACCTGCGCAAAATCCAGCACCGGAACCTGATCGAGCATCCGCCGATTCTGCCCTGCGGTCGCTGCAAAAGCATCATTCCGGGCTCGCCGGCGGCCGGCCACGCGGCCAAGTCCCGGTTTTGGGGGCATAATTGTTACCCATGCCCAGCGCCATGCAGCAATCCGCCGATCTCGTTTTCATGGTGCGCCCGGCCAGTTTCGGCTTCAATGCCGAGACCGCCGGGTCCAATGCGTTTCAGCAGGCGCAGCAGGCCGCTCCGCCAGACGCCAACGCCGTCGCGCTGCGTGAATTTGACTCCTTTGTTAGGCAGCTGCGCGCCGAGGGCGTCGAAGTGCTGGTTGCCGAGGACCGCGCGCCGCCGCAGCGGCCCGATGCGGTCTTTCCTAACAACTGGGTCAGCTTTCATGCCGACGGCACGCTGGTGCTGTATCCGATGCTGGCGGCCAATCGCCGGCTGGAGCGCCGCCCGGAGCTGCTCGACTGGGTGCTGGAGCGCTCCGGGTTCCGGGTACGCCGCAGGCTCGATTTCACCGCGTTCGAGCAGCAGGGCGTTTACCTCGAAGGTACGGGCAGCCTGGTGCTCGATCATGCCAACCGGGTCGCCTATGCCGTGCCGTCGCCGCGCACCGACCCGACGCTGGCGCGCCGCTGGTGCAACGACATGGGCTACGACTGCGAATTGTTTGCCGCCGCGGATGCCACAGGCGCGCCTTACTACCACACCAATGTCGTGCTTAGTATCGGCACGCGGTTCGCAGTCATCGTCGCAGAGGCACTGCCGGCGCTGGACCAGCAGCGGGTGTTAGCCCGGCTGGCCGCAACCGGGCGCGAGGTCATTGCGGTCAGCCGCGGGCAGGCAGCTGATTTTTGCGCAAATATCCTCGAGCTCTCGACCTGGGACGAAGCCCTCGGCGACAGCTCCGTGCTCGCCATGTCGCAACGCGCGCGCGCGGCATTTCCGCCGGCAGCATTCGCGCGCCTCGAGAGTTGCGTGGATCGCATCATTGCCGCGCCGCTGGACCTAATCGAGCAGCTGGGCGGCGGCGGCGCGCGTTGTATGCTTGCAGAAGTCTTCCGGAACCACTGAACGTCATGCTCGAATACCTCCTCAGAATCCTGCTCGCCTACCTGCTGGGATCCGTCAATGGCAGCCTGCTGTTAGGCCGGCTGCGCGGCGTGGACATTCGCACCATGGGCAGCGGCAATGCCGGCGGCACCAATGCGCTGCGCACCCAGGGTCCGTGGTTCGCGGCCGGCGCGGTGCTCATCGACGTCGCCAAGGGTTATCTCGCGGTCTACCTGTCAGGTCTAGGCGTTAGCCCGGTCACGGGGCTGCCCGAGGCCTGCGCGGCCGCCGCCGTCGCCGGCCATGTCTATCCAATATGGCATGGCTTTCGCGGCGGCATGGGCGCGGCGACCCTGCTGGGTTCGATTGCGGCGCTGGCGCCCTGGCTGCTCGGGGTCGCGGTCGCAGTCTGGTTGCTGGGCATGTTTGTCAGCGGCTATGTGGGGCTCTCGACCATGCTGGCCGCGGCCAGCCTGCCGGTCGCGGCAGTCCTGCGCGGCGCGGATCCGGCATCGCTGCAGGTGCTGTTCCTCGCCGGCCTGGCGCTGTTCGTTATTTTCACCCACCGCAGCAATATCCGGCGGATGCGGGCCGGGCAGGAGCCGCGTTCCCGGAGCCTGTGGTTGCTGGGGCGCTTGTTAGGTTGAACGCTCCGTTGACGTCATCCGCGCCTGGTTCAGAGCCGTTGGTACGGGCGCTGTTTGCCGCGCTGGCCGATGGTGCCTTGCAGTCTGGCGCTGATCTGGCGGCCGCCCATGGCGTGACGCGCGGCGGCATCTGGAAGGCCATCGAGAACCTGCGCCAGCTGGGATTGCCGGTGCTGGCCGTACCGAATCGCGGCTACCACCTCGCACAGCCCGTGGCGCCCCTGTCCGCGATGGGCATCCTGTCGCAGCTGCGCCCGGCGCACCGGGCGCGGATCGAGGATTGCGAAGTACTGTGGACTGCGGGCTCCACCAACAGCCTGCTGCTGGAGATGGGTGCGAGCCGGCCCGGCATGCTGCGCGTCTTGTTAGCTGAGAATCAGCAGTCCGGCCGCGGGCGGCGCGGGCGCGCCTGGCAGGCGGCGCTCGGCAGCGGGCTCAGCATGTCGTTCGGCTTCGGCGTCGATGCACTGCCACGCGACTTCGGCGGCCTGACGCTGGTGGTGGGCCTTGCAGTTCTGTCGGCATTGACAGCGGCCGGCGCGCAGCCACTGGCGGTCAAGTGGCCTAACGACATGGTCAGCGGCCCGCGCAAGATCGGCGGTATCCTGACCGAACTGCGTGCCGAGGCCGGCGGCCCGGCCTGGGTTGTCTGTGGCATCGGGCTGAATGTCGCGTTGCCGGCCGCGATGCTGGCGGCGCTGGAACGGGAAGGCGCGCTGGCCGGGGATCTGCGCTCGCTGGGGCTGCGCGCTGACCGCAACACGCTGGCGGCGCGCGTGCTCGAGCACTGCATCGATGACATCACGCTGTTTCTGAACCAGGGGCTGGCGCCATTCCAGGCGCGCTGGCGCGAGCATGATGCGTTGTTAGGCCGCCAGGTCCAGGTCGAAAGCGCGGGCCGCGTATTCCAGGGGCGCGCCTGTGGGATCGATGAGTCCGGCGCACTGCTGGTGGACAGCGTGTCAGGCCGCACGGCCGTGGTGGCGGGTGAGGTCAGTGTCAGGCCGGATCAGGGGCAGACCGGATGACGCGTTGCCTGTTGCTGGATATCGGTAATTCCCGCCTCAAATGGGCCATCGCAGCCGGTGGCCGGTTGTCGCGGCAGCAGGCCCTGGAACACGACGGCCGCCTGGGCGGCGTACTGCGCGGACCGCTGGCGAGGGCCATGGGCGGCGTCGACGCGGTCTCGTGCGTCAGCGTCGCTGCGCCGGCCATGACAACCGCGCTGCTCAGGCAGCTGCGCCGGCGGGGACTGCCGGTCCGGCGATTTCAAAGTCGCCGCGAGCAGCTGGGCCTGCGCAATGGCTATCGGGAGGCCTGGCGGCTCGGCGCCGATCGCTGGGCGGCGATGTTAGGTGCGCGTGCCCTCGGGCTCGGCCGGCGAGCATTGCTGGTGGTTGGCGCCGGCACTGCGCTGACGGTCGATCTCATCGACCCGGCCGGCCGTCACCTGGGCGGCGTCATCGTTCCAGGGCGCGGGCTGATGGCGGCTGCGCTGTTAGCCGACACGGCGGGCATTGCGCGGCGGGCACGCGGCTTGCCGCGCCCGGGGGTCCGTTCGGCGGTGTTTGCGACCGATACACGGGGGGCGCTGCAGTCGGGCGCCGACCAGGCGGCCGCGGCGTTGGTCGAGCGGCTGCGGGTGGAGGCGCGGCGCAAATTGGGTCATTATCCGCAGGTGGTCCTCACCGGTGGTGACGGACCCGCGCTTGCCCGTAAACTGAAATGCAGATTCAAACTGGTGCCCGATCTGGTATTGCGCGGCCTGGCCGCGGCGCTTTGATATGAGCAACTCCCCGGCACGCATGCAGCTGATGCGCGGCGTAGTCTTTGCGCTGCTGCTCGCCAATCTGCTGTATCTCATCGGCTCCCGCTGGCTGGCACAGCCGGTCGCGGGCAATGATGCGCTGCCCGCGGCGCTGACCCGGGTTGCCCTGGCCCGCGAGGTACCGCCCAGGCCCCGGCGCTGCATCACCATCGGCCCATTTCGCGAAGCCACCGAGCTCGCGGCGGCCAGCAATCTGCTGCGCGAAATAGGCTATGTGCCGCGCAGCCGCGCCGAGAGTGCCGAGGTCCCGGACGGCTACCTGGTGTTTCTGAAAAACATCAGCTCCAGTGCGCAGCTCGACCGGGCGATGGGCCGCCTGCGCCGCGCGGGCATCACGGATGCGGCGATCGTTCCCGATGGCACCCCCGGTATCCGGGTGTCCGTCGGCGTGTACAAGGAGTTGCCGCGGGCGCAGCAGCGGGCCGACATCGTCAGGAAACTGAATCTCGATGTCGATGTCATGGAACGGCTGGCCGCCGGGGCCGACAACTGGCTGGACATCGATCTGCGTGCGTCCGGCGAAGAACTCGATCCGGCAAGCTTCAAGGCCGACGGCAGCCTGCAGGTCAAGCCCTGCCCAAGCGCCCCCTAACAGATTACAATCCGCGACCGGTTTGCGGTCTTTGCTGGCATAGCTCAGTTGGTAGAGCAGCCGCCTTGTAAGCGGCAGGTCGCCCGTTCGATTCGGGCTGCCAGCACCAATTCCCGCCGCCGGTAAGTCCGGCCTAACAAACGCTCAGCGCGACGAATACGCGTCCATCATCAGGCCGGTGCCGCCGCGCGACACATGCGCGACGATGGCCTTGCGCCGATGGATCTTGGTGACCGAGCCCAGGTTGATCGCAAACGACAGATCCACCTGCTGACCTTTGCGCAGGCCGAGATCGGTGGTCTGTATATACACACCGGTCGCGCTCAGATTCACTGCACGGCACAGTTTTTTGCGGCCGCCGGCGACCGTGATGTAGACGGTGGTACGCGCGCGGTGCCGCGTATGCAGTCGTCGTTCCATACCGAGCGCCTCTGTGGGCGTGTTCTTATTCATATTCGGCGGCCCCTTTGGCGAAGTATGCCCCGGTGTAATAGCGTTAACAGTACAACTGAACTTAATCCGTAGATGAAGCCTACTACCGCCAGCAACTACTGCAACTGCAATGCTATCGAAACCGGGCAATGATCGGAGAGTCGCCGCGACGCCACGTCTGCATTTTCGTAGGTTACGCGCCGCACCGAGCCGGCAATGACGCCGGCTGCCAGCGACGGGCCGAGGACGATCTGGTCGATATAGCCCGGAAAATTCTGCGCGATGCTGCAATTTTCGAAGGCGCCCAGATTGGCTGCCAGCGTCAGCCGGCCGGCCGGCTGGTCCAGCTCGTTCCACAGGCTGCTGGGCTGGCCAGCCGCATTGCGTGTCGCGCCGCTGTCCCATTTGAGGTCGCGATTGAAGTCGCCCAGAATCGCGAATCGATGATCGGCCGCGGCCTCAGCGTCGATCCACTGTTTCAGGATCGGGGCCTGCCGCGCGAGCGTCGTGCATTCGGCCTTGCCGCTGTCCAGCGTGCGGCGGCCGCAGCCGGACTTCAGGTGCACCGCGAGCAGGTGCATTTCATTGGCGCTGCCGGGCCACAACGTCAGCTGGGCGCCGCGCCGTACCGAGTCACCTAACGACAGGGGCACGAGATCGGCGCCGCAGCGATATGGCACGGTTGGTCGAATGGCGAAGCCGACGTTCTGTACGTGGTTGCGGCCGCTGAAGCAGAACTTGTAGTTGCTGAAAATGCGCCGGGCCGGACCCTGGCCGTCGACTTCCTGGACGGCGATCACGTCGGCGTCCAGTTTCCGTGCGTAGCGCGCCAGTGCCGCAAAGTCTGCATTGCTGCGTTCCAGGGTGTTAGCAACGTCGCAGGGAATGACCCGGGCAGGCCCGCGCGGCAGGGCGCCCGCCGGCACGCAGCTGGGCCGCAGGCTGCGCAGTACGCGGGGTTCCATCAGCCACTCCAGGTTCCAGGTGGCGATTCTGAGCTCGCGGGCCGCGACTTCGCCAGCGACTGCCGCGAGCAGCGCAGTCAGTATTACTACGTAACGCATCGCGGCATTGTCACGAACGGTCAGCCCGCCCGCAATGCCTTTATCGGGGTGGCTCTATGCAATAATTCGCGCATGAGCGCAGCAGTTACCGCGTCTCCGGACGCATTGGGATGGCGCCGCAAGTTCGGCGTCCTGGGTCCTTCAACCAATACCATCGTGCAGCCGGATTTCGACGACCTGCGCGTTCCCGGCGTCACCAACCACTACAGCCGGATATTCACGCCTAACGCCAAGGCTGTTAGCAACGAGACCTTCCTGGCCGGCACGCAGGCGATTTCCGCCGGCGTCATCGACGCGGTGCGCAGCGTCATGACCTGCGAGCCGGACCATTTGGTCATGGGCATGTCCGCAATCACTTTTTATGGCGGTATTGCCGGCGCCGACGAGTTTCAGCGCAAGGTAGAAACCGAATCCGGCATCAAGATCTCGGTCGGTTCGCATTCCTGCGCCGCGGCGCTGCGCGCGTTAGGCGGCATCAGGCGGATTGCATTCCTGTCGCCATATTTTCCAGTGGCCAATGCCGAAGTGAAACGCTACTTCACCGAGTGTGGCTTCGAAGTGGTCCGCGACGACTGCCTGCGCTGCCCCTGCTGGACCGCCATCGCCCAGGTTCCGGAATCGCGCCTGCGGGAAGTGCTGCGCAGCCTGGACGGTCCGGATGTCGATGCCATTGTTCAGGTTGGCACCAACCTCTCCATGGTGCGCCTGGCGGCCGCCGCCGAACGCTGGCTGGGTAAGCCGGTTATTGCCATCAATACCGCCACCTATTGGCACGCCTTGCGCGCCAATGGCATCAAGGACCAGCGCGAGGGATTCGGGCGATTATTCGAGGAGTTCTAGCCCACTTTGCATTGGCCGGGCATGTCCGTATATTCAGCGCTCGGCAGTCCCTGAGCCCCAACGGTGAGTACCCATGCTGGAACTGAAACACGATCTGAAATTGCGTAAGTCGCGCCAGGAAAAAGGCCGCATGAATTTTGTCTCCGGTCTGCGCAGCCACGTGCTGATGGACATGGCCGGTGGCATGCGCCAGGTCTGGGACGCGCAGGTTGAACCCGCGGTCACCCGACGGCTGGGGCGCAAACCCAAGGATGGGCCTGAGGTCCATCGCGCCATCAAGAGCAACGAATACTTCAAGTTTTATTCCAGCATGCGCGTGACCGCGCAGGACATGGTCTGGCAGTCGGTCTTGCCAGCGGTCGAGAAGCAGGCACCCGAACTGCAGAAGAAGGCCGCCGAGCTAACAAAATCCAGGCGGCTGGGGTCGCTGAAAGTCGCCGAGAATTTCCCGATACCGCGTTCGGTGAGCGCAATCGACGTGCACCTGATGCCCGGCAACTACCACCAGGAATTCGGCGCCGACGATCTCGCCGCAGGCGCGCTGTACGACAATGGCCTGGCGGTTTTCAGTTTCGGCCTGATGGGCCAGAACCTGGATGACATCGGCCAGTCGATCGCCGGGTTCATCCGGCTGAAGTACCCGGATTTTCACCCCAGGCGCATCCTCGACATGGGCTGCACCATCGGCCATAACACCGGCGCCTGGAAAGACAAGTTCCCGGATGCCGAGGTGCACGGCATCGACGTGGCCGCGCCCTGCCTGCGTTACGGGCACGCGCGTGCGCAGGCGCAGAATCGCGCGATTCATTTTCAACAGATGAATGCCGGGCACATGGATTTTCCGGACGGCAGTTTTGATGTCATTTTTTCATCGATGTTCCTGCACGAAGTCCCGCGCAAGGATATCGGCAGGATTTTCGCCGAGGCGCACCGGCTGCTGCGGCCGGGCGGCCTGATGCTGCACATGGAGCTGCCGCCGAATTCGCAGCTGTCCCCGTACGAGAGTTTCTACCTGGACTGGGACAGCTCGTATAACAACGAGCCCTTCTACAAGCCGTTCCGCGACCTGGTACCGCAGGAACTGTGCCGTCGCGCCGGTTTTTCCGCAGACAAATACGTGCAGTTCGTGGTGCCGTCGGTTGGCTGGTATGGCGAGGAGGCCGTGCGCAACTCTGCGCACGATCAGGCCGAGGTCGACAGCGACAAGACCGGTCGTTTCGCCGAGGGTATCCGCTGGTATTGTTTCGGAGCCTGGAAGTAACCCATGTCAGTTCGCAAGCCCATGCCGCGCACTATCCGGGGCGGCCGCCCGTTTTTCTTTGCCGACCCGGCGGTCGATAAGGTCCTCAACATGGTGGTGAAGCTCGGCAGCGAGGTCTGGGCGCTGCGCGAACGCCTGGCTGCCGTGGAAGCCATCCAGGTCCGGCAGGGGTCGCTGGGGCAGGGCGAGGTCGACGACTACGAGTTTTCTCCAGAGCAGGAAACGGCGCTGGCCGCGGAGCGCAAGGAATTCATCGACAACCTGTTTCGCATCCTGCAGGAGCAGGTCGATGCCGTGGCGACTTCGAAGCCCAAGCCGGGCCTGTTTGGCGCGCGCATCTCCAGCATCAAGCCTAACGCCATGACCAGACCAAAGACCAGATCGAAGAGCAAAGCAAAGACAAAGAGCAAAGCAAAGACAAGGAGACGCTGATGAGTGGCCTGATCTTGTTGGCAGCGATCGTGCTGGTCGCGTTCTGGGTGATTTCCATTTACAACGGACTGGTCGGCGGCCGTAACGCCTACCAGAATGCGTTTGCGCAAATCGACGTGCAGCTGACAAGGCGCTACGACCTGATCCCGAATCTGGTCGAAACCGCCAAAGGCTATATGAAGCACGAGCGCGAAACGCTGGAGGCGGTCATTGCCGCCCGCAATACTGCTTACGCGGGTCTCAAGGCGGCCGCTGCCAATCCGGGAGATGCGGCGGCGGTGCAGGCTTTGTCGGGCGCCGAGGGGCAGCTAACAGGTGCGTTGAGTCGCCTGATGGCGGTGGCGGAGTCGTATCCCGACCTCAAGGCCAACCAGAACATGATGCAGCTGTCCGAGGAGCTGACGACCACCGAAAACAAGGTTTCCTTTGCGCGCCAGGCGTTCAACGACGCCGTCATGTCCTACAACAACCGGCGCGAGATGTTTCCCGGCAGCATGATCGCCGGCATGTTCAATTTCGTGGCCGCGCAGCTGCTGGAAATCGCCAAGCCGCAAATGCGCGACGCGCCGCAGGTCAAGTTCTGACCACAGGCCGGTAGCGCAGCGTGGACTTCTACCAGCGCCAGGCCGTTGCGCGGCGGCAGTCGCGCTGGCTGGTGCTGGCGCTCGCGCTGTCGATTATCGCGGTGGTCGCCGCGCTTGATCTGGTGTTGCTGTTCGCGATGGGCGCCGCCGATCCCGGCAACGCCGCGCAAATGCCGCCCGGCGCCAGGCTGCAGATCATCGTGCTCAGCAGCCTCCTGTGGCTCGCGATCATCCTCGGCGCGAGCGCCTTCAAGGGCCTGATGTTGCGCGGCGGTGGCGGCGTCGTTGCGCGCTCGCTAGGTGGCGTGCGCGTCGAGCGCGCATCGGCGGATCCGCTGCGGCGGCGCCTGCTCAATGTCGTGGAGGAAATGTCGATTGCCTCAGGTGTTGCGGTCCCCGAGGTCTATGTGCTTGAAAACGAATCGGCGATCAACGCATTTGCCGCCGGCGATACGCCCGCCAACGCGGCGATCGCGGTCACCGACGGAACCCTGCAAAGGCTGAATCGCGAGCAGCTGCAGGGCGTGATCGCACACGAATACAGCCATATTCTGAATGGCGACATGCGCCTCAATCTGCGGCTGATGGGCTGGCTGTTTGGCCTGCTGGTCATCGGCCTGGCGGGGCGTGGAATCCTGCGGCTGATGCCGCGCGGACGTAACAGCAAGAACGTTGCGCCGCTGCTGGCGATCGCCGTCGCGATGCTGGTGTTAGGTTACCTGGGTTTGTTCCTGGGCCGCATCATCCAGGCGGCGGTGTCGCGCAATCGTGAGCGCCTGGCCGACGCATCGGCGGTGCAGTTCACGCGCAATCCCGACGGGCTGAAGAATGCGTTGCTCAAGATCGCCGGGGTCCCCGAGCACGGCCGCCTGATCGCAAACGACGGCGAGCAGGTTGCCCACATGCTGTTCGCGCCCGGCGTGCAGCGCCTGTTTGCGACGCATCCGCCGCTGGGTGAGCGTATTGTCGCGCTGGATCCCAAATTCGACCTGGACACATTGCCGCGGGCCGCCGCGCAGGCGATTCAGCAGGGGCCGGGCCTCGCGGAGCCCGAAGTGAATCCGGCGATGGATGCCGGCACGATTGTCGCCATCGCCCCTGGCGCAATCGCTGCCTCGGTCGGCAATCCGCAGGATGCGCACGTGACGCATGCGCGCGCGCTGCGGCGCGAGTTGCGTGATCTGCTCGCCGGTGCGCGCACTTCCTGGACCGAGGCACGGGCCGCGTTGTTAGCCATGCTGCTGGCGGACGATCCGGGTGTTCGTGCCCGGCAACTGGCCTTGATTTCCGGCAGCGCGGGCGCTGACCTGCCGACCACGGTCGACGCGGTCAGCAATGCGCTGGTGCAATTGCCGCCGATGCTGCGCCTGCCGGCGGTGCAGCTGCTGTTCAGCACCCTGCGCAGCGCGCCGCAACTGGAACGCGAGCGCCTGCTGACGCTGGTCGAGAGCCTGATCCAGGTCGATGGTCAGACCGAGGTATTCGAATTCTGCCTCGGCAACTTGTTAGCTACGAACCTGCGCGACCTGCGCTCAGGCGCTGGGGCAACCGGTAACCGCACGCTGGCCGACTGCAGTGGCGAGCTCGGCATCGTGTTTGCGGTGCTGGCAAGGCAGGGCTGCGACAGCCCCGCTGATGCGCGGCACTGCTACGAAGCGGGCCTGTCGCGGCTGTTGCCGCGCGATCGCCCGGCGATGGCCATCGCGAGCGACTGGCCCGCACAAATGGCCGGCGCCCTCGACACCCTGAGCGGCCTGAAGCCCGCCGCCAAGGAAATGCTGGTTGCCGCACTGGTGGTCAGCATTTCGCATGACAACAGGCTGACGGTCAGCGAAGCCGAGCTACTGCGCACCATCTGCGGCCGCTTGCATTGCCCGCTGCCACCGATCCTGCCGGCGCCGTAATTCAAGGGTGATCGGTCAAGAAGGCCCGGATTGCGGCTTCAAACGGCCTGGTATCGGCGAGAAAAGCATCGTGTCCGGATGCCGATTCCACCCGCACCAGCTGGGTGCGACTGCCGGCCCTGGTAAAAGCCTGGGCCACCCGGACCTGCTCGTCGATCCGAAACAACATGTCGGTCTCGACGCCAATAATCAGCGCCGATTCCGCCCCGGATTTCTGCGCCACCTGATCCACGCCACCATGCCGCGCGAGATCAAATCGATCCATGGCGCGTGACAGATACAGGTAGCAGTTGGCGTCGAACGCGTCGGCAAAGCGCTCCGCCTGGTTTTCCAGGTATGACTCGACCAGGAATTCGCCGATGAATTTGTTAGGCGGCGGAGTGTCGGCCGGCAGGCGCCCGTAGCGCTGCTGCCATTCGATGGGCGAACGGTAGGTGATGGTGCCGATCTTGCGGGCCAGGCGCATGCCGTTACGCGGATTGCGGCCCGCGGGGTACTGCCCCTGCAGCCAGTCCGGATCGGTCAGCACGGCTTCGCGCTGCACCGAGCGCAGCGCGATGGCAAAGGGCGACGCCGCATCGGTGCCCGAGACGCTGATGAGCCGTTTGGCGAGGCCGGGGAACAAGGCCGTGAACGCCAGGCTGGCCATCCCACCTAACGATGCGCCAGCCACCACGGCTAACGAACTGATCCCGAGTGTTGCAATCACCGCGCGGCCGGCGGCGGCGATATCCTCGATGGTGATGGCCGGGAAGTCGACGCCGTAGCGACGGCCGGTGCGCGGGTCGGCGGACGCCGGCCCGCAGGAGCCGAAACAGCTGCCCAGTGAATTGACGCAAATCACGAACCAGCGGTTGGTGTCGATGGCCTTGCCCGGACCTAACACAGGTTCCCACCAGCCTTCGGAGGGATCAACCGCGGAGCTGGCTGCATGGGCCGAGGGCGACAGGCCGGTGAACAGCAGAATCGCGTTATCGCGCGCCGGCGTCAGCCGGCCCCAGGTCTCGTAGGCAACCCGGCCGCCATGCAGCTGCTCGCCGTCAAAGAGCGTGAATGGATCCGGCAACGCGGCGAACTGCCGGGCCGGCCAGCGATCCCGGGGTTCGACAGTCACCGGTCGCACGGTCCCCGTGGAGCTCAAGGCTCCGGATCCGAGCCTTCCGCAATGCCCTCGAACAGCGGCGTCGACAAGTACCGTTCCGCCGTGTCCGGCAGCATGGCTAACACCACCGACCCCGCCGGCGCTGCGCGCGCCACCTTGAGTGCGGCCGCAAAAGTTCCGCCACTCGAGGTGCCGCAGAAGATGCCTTCTTGCCTCGCAAGCTGGCGCGCCGCGTCGATCGATTCGGCATCCGTTACCAGCACCAGCTGGTCCGGAACCGCGCGATTCAGTACCGCCGGAATGAAGTCCGGCGTCCATCCCTGGATCTTGTGCGGCGCGAATGGTTTGCCGGACAGCAGCGCCGCGCCTTCCGGCTCGGTGGCGACGATCCTGACTTCGGGACGCGCGAGCTTGAGCATTTCACCAACGCCCGTCAGCGTGCCGCCCGTGCCCCAACCCGTGACAAAGAAGTCGAGCCGGCGGCCGGCAAAATCACTGAGGATTTCCGGGCCGGTGGTACTGCGGTGATAGGCCGGATTGGCCGGGTTTTCAAATTGCCGTGCCAGGAACCAGCCGTGCTTGGCCGCCAGCTCCGCCGCTTTGCGCACCATGCCGGAGCCGCGCTCCGCGGCCGGGGTCAGGATCACCTTGGCGCCTAACATGCGCATGACCTTGCGCCGTTCGATCGAGAAGGTTTCGACCATGACGGCGACAAAGGGATAGCCTTTGGCCGCGCAGACCATGGCAAGCGCGATGCCGGTGTTGCCGGAGGTGGCTTCGACCACCGTCTGGCCCGGTTTCAACGCGCCGCTGCGCTCGGCATCTTCGATGATGGCGATCGCGAGCCGGTCTTTCACCGAATGCAGGGGATTGAAGAACTCGCACTTCACGTACATCTCGACCTGCGGGGGCGCCAGGCGGTTGATGCGCACGATGGGGGTGCGGCCGATGGTTTTCAGGATGCTGTCGTAAATCATGGCGGCAACTTTAAGCCTGCTATTCATATAATAGCGAGGCCGATTGGGCTATCTTTTGATAACGTTTGGTTATATGAACCTGCACCACCTGCGCTACGTGGTCGCCGTCGTGCGTAACCAGATGTCTGTGACGGCCGCGGCGGCCGCGCTGGGGACTTCGCAGCCGGCCGTGAGCCGTGCGCTCAAGTCCCTGGAGGATGAGCTCGGATTCGATATTTTCGTCCGCTCCGGCCGGTCGTTTACGCGACTGACGCCCGAGGGCCGGCGGGTGCTGGACCAGGCACAAAAAGCGCTGGCGGAAGTCGAGAGCCTGGAAGCCATCGCGGCCGACCTGCGCCAGAACGATCGCGGCGAGCTGACGATTGCCACGACGCATACCCAGGCGCGCTACGTACTGCCGCCGGTGATCACCCAGTTCCGGCAGAAATATCCCCACGTCGAGCTGCATCTGCACCAGGGCACGTCCGAACAGATTGCCGACATGCTCGCCCATGATCAGGTGCACCTGGCGATTGCCACTGGATCCGAAGGATTGTTCCGTGAGCTGGTGCTGTTGCCGGTGTATCGGTGGCACCGCAAGGTCATCGTGCCGAAAAAGCACCCGCTGGCGAAATGCGACAAGCTGACCATCCAGGATCTGGCCGACTATCCGCTGGTCACCTATGTATTCAGTTTTACCGGACCGTCGTCGCTGCATGAAATATTTGCCCGCGCCGGACTCAAGCCGCAGGTGGCGTTGACGGCACGCGATTCCGATGTCATCAAGACCTATGTGCGCCTGGGCCTGGGTGTCGGCATTGTCGCCAGCGTCGCCATCGAACCGGAGCAGGACAGCGACTTTGTGGTGTTAGACGCGGGGCATCTGCTGCCAGTGCATACGACTTGGATTGGTTTTCGCCGCGGCTCGCTGCTGCGCAGTTACGTCTACGATTTCCTGCAGTTATTCGGCCCGCACCTGGACCGCAGGCTGGTGGATCGCGTGGCCGAAACGCCTGGCGACACGGCCAGCCTTTTCAGGCGCATATCCCTGCCGCTGCGATGAGCACCGAGCGACTGCAGAAACTGCTCGCCAACCAGGGATTCGGTTCGCGCCGCGAAATCGAAACCTGGATTACGGCCGGGCGCATCAAGGTCAACGATCAGCTTGCGACCCTGGGCATGCGCGCGAGCCTCGCGGATCGCATCGAGTTCGATGGCAAGCCGCTTGAGCTAACAAGCCAGGTGGCGACCGAGGTCCTGATTTACCACAAGCCGGCCGGCGAGGTGACCACGCGCAGTGACCCCGAGGGGAGGCCGACCGTCTTCGAGCGCTTGCCGGCGCCCAGGTCCGGTCGCTGGATTGTCGTCGGCCGGCTTGATACCAACACCACCGGTCTCCTGTTATTTACCACCGACGGCGAACTCGCGAATTGCCTGATGCATCCGTCCGGCGAAGTGGAGCGCGAGTACCTGGTGCGGGTGCGCGGCATCCCGACGCCGGCGACGCTGCAGAAACTCGAGCAGGGCGTGATTCTGGAGGATGGTCCGGCGCGCTTCGATCGCATCACGGTCGGGCGTGCTGCCGAGGGGCACAGCTGGTTCCAGGTGGTGTTGCGCGAAGGGCGCAACCGGGAAGTTCGCCGGGTCTGGGAGGTGGTTGGGCATGAAGTCAGCCGCCTCAGCCGCATCCGCTACGCTAACATCCTGCTGCCGCGGGATTTGCGTCCCGGCGCGACGCGTCTGGCGACTGCGCTGGAAATCGCCGAGTTGCGGGCGCATTGCCGCTGATCGCTCAGCTGCCATTTTGGAGGTGTTATGCGATTCACTCCGGTTTTTCGACTGAGCCTGGCGCTTGCCGGTTTAATGGCCGGGTTGCTGGCCGCGCCCGTTGCACTCGCGCAAACGGATTTTTCCAGGGTCGAAATCAAGTCGGTTGAACTCGCGCCCGGGCTCTACAGCCTGTTCGGCTCCGGCGGCAACATGGCGCTGCTAACAGGAGCGGATGGCGCGGTCCTGGTGGACGACCAGTTTGCGCCGCTGGCGCCCAAAATACGCGCGGCGATTGCATTGCTGACCGACCGCTCGGTGCGTTTTGTCATCAACACACATTGGCACTTCGATCATACGGGTGGCAACGAGGCATTCGGCGGCAACGGCAGCATCATCGTGGCGCACGAAAACACACTGAAGCGCCTGTCCACCAAACAGCTCATCGATTTTTTCAATCTGGAAACCCAGCCGTCGCCGCGCGCCGCGCTGCCGGTCATCACATTTTCGGACGACCTGCAGTTGCACCTGAACGGTCAGGATATCGAAGCGCTGCACGTGAAAAACGCCCACACGGACACTGACGTGCTGCTCTTTTTCAAGCCGGCCAATGTCATCCATATGGGCGACACCTTTACCAACGGTGCGTATCCGTTCATCGACATGGGCTCGGGCGGCAGCATCGAGGGCATGATCGCCGGCTGCAACACTGTGCTGACGCGCAGCGATGAGCAGACGCAGATCATCCCCGGCCACGGTCCCATGGCGAAGCGCGCGGACCTGCAACCCTGGTGCGCAATGCTGACGACGGTGCGTGACCGGGTCGTCAGCGCGATTCGCGCCGGCCAGACCTTGCAGCAGGTCCTGGCGGCCAAACCGACGGCTGAGTTCGATGAGCGTTTTTCCAGGGGCGCGATGAACGCCGGCGTCTGGGTGCAAAGGGTCTATATAGACCTGCGGCGCACAATTACGCCGGGCAAACGCGCGCGTCGTTGACAGATCCGGAGCTGCAGATCCGATGCCTTCCAGAGATCGCGGCGCAGAGCTAACAGGGCCGCTGCGTCGCGGCTGGCGTTTCGTGAACGGCGCCATCTGGGGCGTGGTCTGGAGCAGCATTCGCAGCCAGTGGGGCGAGGGCGTGGGCGCGCCGCGTTTTCATACGATCTTGCGCGGTGGCTCGATCTGCGATGGCAGCGGCGCAGAACCGTTCGTGGCCGACATCGGCATCGCGCGCGGCCGCGTCGCTGCGATTGGCGATCTGTCGGACGACAAGGCGCGTGACGACATCGATGTACGTGGACTCACAGTCGCTCCGGGTTTCATCAATCCGCTGTCATGGGCAACCTCTTCGTTGTTGGTGGATTCGTCCGCCGAAAGCGATATCCGCCAGGGCGTGACGCTGGAGATCTTCGGCGAAGGCGTATCGATGGGCCCGCTGACTGATGCGATGAAGCGGGACCTGGAAGCGCAGCAGCGCGACTATCGCTACGACATCGAATGGATCACGCTGGGCGAGTACCTGGAACTGGTCGAACGGCGCGGCGTGGCGCCTAACATTGCATCCTTCGTCGGCGCCACCACGGTCCGCAAACACGAGCTGGGGTATGCCAGGCGCGCGCCGAACGAGGCTGAACTGGCGCGCATGTGTGAGCTGGTCAGGGCGGCCATGCGCGAGGGCGCCCTGGGCCTGGGCTCGGCGCTGATCTATGCGCCGGCCGCCTGGGCGGACACGGCCGAGCTGCGCGCGCTGGCCGCGGCGGCAGCCGAATTCGGTGGCGCGTATTCGACCCACCTGCGCAGCGAATCGGATCGCCTGCTGGTGGCGCTGGCCGAGGCGCTCGACATCGCGCGCGGCAACCGCCAGCATCTGGAGCTGCACCACCTGAAAGCGGCCGGGCGCAGCAACTGGCCGCTGCTGGCGCCGGCCCTGGAGATGATCGAAGCTGCGCGCGCGGACGGTTGCAGTGTCGCAGCTAACATGTATCCCTACGACACGGCGGCGTCGGGACTGGATGCCGCGATGCCGCTGTGGTGCCAGGAAGGCGGCCATCGCGAGTGGCTCGCGCGGCTGCGCCAGCCGCAGATCCGCGCGCGGGTTGAACAGGAAATTCTCGCCGCCGGCGCCGACTGGGAGAATTTCTATGCCGCCGCCGGCTCCGCCGACCTGGTGCGGGTGCTGGGCCTGCGCAATCCGGCCTTGCGCCGCTACACCGGCTGG
>JANNVI010000004.1:0-225333 GCA_031414335.1 Gammaproteobacteria bacterium
TATTCCCCACTGCTGCCTCCCGTAGGAGTCTGGGCCGTGTCTCAGTCCCAGTGTGGCTGGTCGTCCTCTCAGACCAGCTACGGATCGTCGCCTTGGTGAGCCGTTACCTCACCAACTAGCTAATCCGACTTCGGCTCATCCATCGACGCAAGGTCTTACGATCCCCTGCTTTCCCCCGTAGGGCTTATGCGGTATTAGCCAATCTTTCGACTGGTTATTCCCCATCATTGGGTAGATTCCGAAGCATTGCTCACCCGTTCGCCGCTCGTCAGCACGTATTGCTACGCCTGTTACCGCTCGACTTGCATGTGTTAGGCACGCCGCCAGCGTTCAATCTGAGCCAGGATCAAACTCTTCACTTGAAATATATCGACTTCGAACAAAGAGAGTTTCCAAAAGCCCATTGCTGGACAAATAGTCACTCGGTTTTTGCATCCAAAGGACACATTGACGCGAGTTCCCACACAAATTACCTGCAAATTTTTAAACAGCAACGCGCCTGCTGGAGACGCGCTAAAAACCATATCCGCGCACCTTCGAGAGGCGCGCAAAAGGGGGCGGAAGTATAGCCCTGAGGCGTATTCCGTCAACCCATATAAACACTTATGACCCAATGGTCCGCTTCCGCCGTCTGGGCGTCTCGCGTAGACCTTGAGAGGGGCGGCATTATAGGGTTCGCGTGCGGGCTGTCAACGGCCATTTGTGCATTGCGCTCAAATTCCCATAACCCCTTGGTTTCGCTGGGAATTTAGAATGCCGCCGGGTTCCGCTGCGGGCGGCGTGCTCGCCCCGCCGGGCCGGGGACAGGGGTTTCCCTGATTCAGCCCAGTTCGACCCACCTGAACTTCAGCTTGCCGACCTGCAGCAGGTACCTGCCCGGTCCGAGTGCCAGGTCGCGATTGGCCACCTTGTCCAGGGTTTCCGCGCTGCTGCCCATCCTAACAGCGCCCTGGTCGATCATCCGATTGCCATCCGAGGTGCTGGCCACCAGGCCCGCGGCCTTCAGGATGTTAGCCAGGCGTTGCGGCTTGCCGTCCAGCGGCACGGCCACGGTATCGATTTTTTCCGGGATGCCGCCCTGCTGGAAGCGCGCGACGAATTCATCGCGCGCGCGGTTGCCGGCGCCGGCGCCATGGAAGCGATCGACAATCTCGATGCCGAGCTGGAATTTCGCGTCGCGCGGATTCAAGCCTTCCGCCACGGCCTGGCGCAGCTGCGTGATGTCAGCTAACGGCCGGAACGACAGCAGCTCGAAATAGCGCCACATCAGCTCATCGCTGATTTTCATCAGCTTGCCAAACTGGTTGGTCGGCGTTTCGGCAACGCCGATGTAGTTGTCGAGCGACTTCGACATCTTGTTGACGCCATCCAGGCCTTCCAGCAGCGGCATGGTCAGGATGCATTGCGGCTCCTGCCCGTACTCGGGCTGCAGCGCCCGGCCGACCAGCAGGTTGAACTTCTGGTCGGTGCCGCCCAGCTCGATGTCGGCATGCAGCGCGACCGAGTCATAGCCCTGCGCGAGCGGATACAGCAGTTCATGCATGGAAATAGGCTGCCCGGCGCGAAATCGCCTGGTGAAGTCATCGCGCTCCATCATGCGGGCGACGGTGTATTTGCCGGCGATGGTGACGAAATCGACCGCGCTCATCCTGCCGAACCAGCGCATGTTGAAATCGATCCGGGTCTTGTCCGGATCCAGGATCTTGAAGATCTGCTCCTGGTAGGTCCTGGCGTTAGCCTGGACCTGCTCGGGCGTTAGGCGCGGGCGGGTCGCGTTCTTGCCGCTCGGGTCGCCGATCATGCCGGTGAAATCGCCGATCAGGAACACCACCTCGTGCCCGAACTGCTGGAATTGCCGCATCTTGTTGATCAGCACGGTGTGACCGAGATGCAGGTCCGGCGCGGTCGGATCGAAGCCCGTCTTGACCACCAGCGGCTTGCCGCGGGCGAGCTTGCGGATCAGTTCCGCCTCGACCAGCAGGTCGACGCAGCCGCGGCGGATCTCGACCATCTGCTCGGCGACCGGTACCAGTTCACTATTGTTAGATCGGGGGGTATTCATTCTCGAAATTTCGCTTATCGCAGGGTTGACCCTGACAGCGGGCCTTAGTTAAGGTGAGTGTAGATGATAGGTGGTTCCAAAAAACGGATGCAAATTGCCGCCCTGCCAGCCAGCGGGCGCTGGCTGCCGGCGCTGTTTTGCCTGTTGCTGGCGCTGACCTGGATCCAGGTGCCGGAAACGGTGCCGCAGGCGCCCAGCCACAACGTAACTACCCGCGACGTCATGCCCCTGCAAGCGCCGCGCAACATCGCGGCCCGGCTGAGCCTCGCATCCATGGAAATTGTCGTGCGCAGTAACGACACGCTGGATGCCATTTTCCGGCGCGTGGGGCTGTCGCTGGCGGACCTCGCGACATTGCGTTTTGATCCTGCCCTGCGCGCGGCACTTGATCGCCTCTATCCGGGTGAACTGCTGACCATCCGCCATCACGACGGCGTGCTGATGGAATTGCAGCGCCAGCTGAGTCCGAGCGAGACGCTGCACATCCGTCGCGAGGAAACCGGTTTTGTCAGCACGGTCGCCGAGAACCCGCTGGAAGTTGAAACGCGCACCGCACGCGCCGTCATCGATTCATCGCTGTTCCAGGCGGCCGATGCCGCCGGCATCTCGGACACGACCGCGCTCGCGGTCGCCGACATCTTTGCCTGGGACATCGACTTCGCACTATCGGTGCAGCCGGGCGATTCCTTCACGGTGACCTACGAAACCCAGAACCAGGACGGCGAGTTCCTGAAAGACGGTCCGGTGTTAGCTGTCGAGTTCCAGAACGAGGGGCGGATCCTGCGCGCGGTGCGCTATGTCGCGCCGGACGGCACCGCCCGCTACTACACGCCCGATGGCCGCAGCCTGCGCAAGGCCTTCATTCGCACGCCGGTGGAATTCACGCGCATCAGTTCGCGCTTCAACAGCGCGCGCCGCCATCCGATCCTGAATCGCATCCGCGCGCACCAGGGCGTGGACTACGCGGCCCCGACCGGTACGCCGGTGCGTGCGGCCGGCAGCGGGCGCGTCGCCTTTGCGGGCCAGCGCGGCGGCTACGGCAACGTCGTCGAGCTGACGCATGCTAACGGTGTTAGCACCGTGTACGGTCATCTGTCGCGCTTCGGTCGTGGCCTGCGTCGCGGCATGCAGGTCGAGCAGAGCCAGGTCATCGGCTATGTCGGCATGACGGGTCTCGCGACCGGACCGCACCTGCACTACGAATACCGTGTCCGTGGCGTCCACAAGGACCCGATGCGGATCCAGTTGCCGAATGCCGAGCCCCTGCCCGCCGATCTGTTAGCCGACTTCCTGGCCAGGACCGGCTCGCTGGTCGCCGGCCTGCGGACCGCCGCGGTCGCGAACCCGGTTCTTGCGGCCCGCTGACGACCGTCACATACCCGTCATAAAGCCCGTGCTGTAATGGCGGCATGAACCGCTTTCTCGACCGGGAGCTGTCCGCGCTGGCATTCAATTCGCGGGTACTGGCGCAGGCTGCCGACGCCAGCCTGCCGCTGCTGGAACGCCTGAAGTTCCTGTGCATCTCGAGCGCCAACCTCGATGAGTTTTTTGAGATCCGCGTGGCCGGCCTGCAGCAGCAGCGCGCCACCGGGGATGCTGACCAGGTCATCGCCGGGCAGCTGGCGGCGATACGTACCGCCGCCCTGGAACTGGTCGCCGCGCAGTATCGTTGCCTGATCGTGGACGTGCTGCCACAACTGCGGCGCGCCGGTGTCGACCTGGTGGCGGAGCGCGACTGGCGCCCGCATGAGATCAGCTGGCTGGCAGAGCACTTCAAGTCGGAAATTGAACCGGCTTTGAGCCCGATGGCACTCGATCCGGCGCGGCCGTTTCCGCGCATCCAGAACAAGTCGCTGAACTTTGTCGTGCGACTCTCCGGGCAGGGCGGATTCGGCCGCGATGTCAGCCTTGCGATCGTGCAGGCACCGCGGTCGCTGCCGCGCATCCTGCCGTTGCCTGGCGCAGCGGATGAGCGCGAGCGCCGCTACGCGATGCTGTCGTCGATCATGGAGACTTTCGCGGAGACGCTGTTCCCGGGACTGAAGCTGCTGTCCTGTCATGCGTTCCGCCTGACCCGCAACAGCGATCTGTACGTGGATGAGGAAGAAGCCGACGACCTCAAGGACGCGCTGCAGGGCGAACTGGCGCAGCGCCGTTATGGCGCCGCGGTGCGCCTCGAGGTACAGGACAATTGCCCACCCGACGTGGTCGCGCGGCTCGCCGAAGAGTTCGCACTGGGCGAGCCCGAGATTTTCCGCGTGCCGGAACCGGTGAACCTCAATCGGCTGAGCGCTCTGTACGGCATGGTCGACCGTCCGGACCTCAAGTACCGGCCGTTTGCCCCCAGTAACCATGCGGTGCCGGAACGTGGCAGCGACTTGTTTGCGCGCCTGCGCCGCGGCGACGTCCTGCTGCATCATCCGTATCAGTCCTTCGCGCCGGTCCTGGAGCTGTTGAATACCGCGGCGCGTGACCCGAACGTGCTGGCGATCAAGCAGACGCTGTATCGCACCGGCGACGATTCGCCGGTCGTCGCAGCGTTGTTAGCTGCGGCGCTGGCGGGCAAGGACGTCACGGCGGTGATCGAGCTGCGGGCACGATTCGACGAGGAAGCTAACATCGAGCTGTCCTCGCGCCTGCAGGAAGGCGGCGCGCACGTGCTGTACGGCGTAGTCGGCTTCAAGACGCACGCCAAGATGTGCCTGATCGTGCGGCGCGAGCCGGACGGCATCCGCCGCTACTGCCACCTGGGCACGGGAAATTACCATCCCGGCACCGCGCGTGGCTACACGGATTACGGCCTGCTGACCGCGGACCCGGTGATCGGCCAGGACGTGCATGAGATCTTCCTGCAACTCACCAGCCTGGCGCGCGCCCCCAGGCTGCAACGGCTGCTGCAGGCGCCGTTTTCCCTGCATGCCAGTCTGTTAGCAAAGATCGAGCGCGAAGCGGACCATGCCCGGCATGGCAGGTCGGCGCACATCGTCGCGAAACTCAACGCGCTGGTCGAGCCTGGGATCATCGACGCCCTGTACGCCGCGTCGGCGGCCGGCGTGCAGATTGACCTGATCGTGCGCGGCATCTGCTGCCTGCGGCCGCAGGTGCCGGGTCTTTCGGAAAACATCCGCGTGCGCTCCATCATCGGCCGGTTCCTGGAGCATTCGCGCGTTTTCCGCTTTGCTAGCAACGGCGATGACGAGGTCTGGTGCAGCAGCGCGGACTGGATGGAGCGCAATTTCTTCCGCCGCATCGAGGTCGCCTTCCCGATTCTCGATCGCGAGCTGCATGACCGCATCGTCGAGGACCTGGCAATGGCGCTGCGCGATGACTGCGGAGCGTGGATCATGGACGGCGATGGCCGCCACTTCCGCATGACTCCGCAGGACCCGGAGCGCTTCGATCTCCAGGCCGAGCTGCTCGCCCTGCACAGCGGTGTCAGCGGCGGCTGAAGACTTTCAGCCGGAAGCCGTAACCGCGCAGCAATTTCTCTTCCTCCGCAAGGTCGGCCATCGTCAGCGGATGGGCGCGCAGCCAGCGACCCGGAAAATACAGCACCGCGCGTTTCTCGCCCACTTCGATGTCGAGCTTCGGCAGCGGATCGGCGCTGCGGCCGCGATGCAGCACCGCGGCCACGCGCAGCAGCACCGTGAGGCAGACGACGCGCTGCTGCCAGTCCGCAGCGATCTGGTCCAGGTGCTCGAACAACGGCCGGCGCCGGTGATTGCCCACCAGCATGGCAAGCAGCCGTTGTTCGTCGTTAGCAAAGGCCGGCATGTCGGCGTTCGCCAGCAGATACGCGCCATGCAGGTGAAACCTGGAGTGCGCGACGTCCAGGCCGATTTCGTGCAGGCGTGCCGCCCAGGACAGCAGCCGGCGGTTGAGATCGTCTTCCAGGCCCCAGGCGGGCGCGACCTGCGTCAACAGGCTTTGCGCCGTGGCCTCGACCCGCGCGGCCTGCGCGACATCGACGTGATAACGCTGCTGCATCGCGCGCACCGAGCGCTCGCGCGCATCGTCGCTGTCGCTCATGCGCCCGATCAGGTCATAGAGCAGGCCATCACGCATCGCGCCCTCGGTCGGGTACATGCGCTCGATGCCCAGCATCTCGAAGGTCTCGGCCAGGATGGCGATGCCTCCGGCAATCACTTCGCGCCGCTCATGCGACAGGGCTTCGATGGCCAGCTCGCGCAAATCGGGCCCATTGGCGATGCGCTCGGTCAGGTCGAGCAACGGATCAATCTCGATGCCCGACGTGCCGGGATTCGTTTCGGCCAGCGCCTCGCCGATCGCCCTGATAGTGCCGGAGCTACCTAACACCTGATCCCAGCCGCAGCGCCGCAAGCGCGCGAAGACCGGCTCGAGTTGCTGCCGGGCCGCGAGCCGCGCGCGGCGCATGCGCTTCACGGTGCTGCGGCCGCCTGGAAAAAACTCGTCGCTGTAGCCGACGCAGCCCATTTGCAGGCTGGCCATCTCGAGCGGTGCCATGCCTTCGCCGACGATCAACTCGGTGCTGCCGCCACCGATATCGACCACCAGCCGCCGCCCGGTCACCGGCGGTGACACATGCGCGACGCCGGAATAGATGAGGCGCGCCTCTTCGATGCCTGAGACCACTTCGATCGGGTGGCCGACGGCGCTGCGCGCACGCGCCAGAAAGTCCTTGCCGCGGACCCGCCGCAGCGCGCTGGTGCCAACCACGCGCACGTTGTCAGCGTCCATGGACCGCAGTCGCTGGCCAAACCGTTCCAGGCAGGCGAGCGCGCGTTGCGCGACCGCGGGGTCGAGGCTGCCGTCGGGCTTGAGTCCCGCGGCGAGTCGCACCGGCTCGCGCAAGCGGTCCATGACGGACACCTGCCCGTGATGAAAACGGGCGACGACCAGATGAAAACTGTTGGAACCCAGGTCAACGGCCGCCAGCAAACCGGCCCCACGACCCACGATTGTTAGATCTTAGGCCGCAAAGGATGAGCCGCAGCCACAGGTCGTGGTTGCGTTGGGATTGCGGATGACGAACTGGGCGCCGTCCAGCCCCTCGCGGTAATCGATTTCCGCGCCGGTCAGATACTGGATGCTCATCGGGTCCACCAGCAGCTTGACGCCGAGGTTCTCGACGCAGGTATCGCCTTCCTGCAGCTGCTCGTCAAACTCGAAACCATATTGCATGCCGGAGCAGCCGCCGCCCTGCACATAGACGCGCAGCATCAGCGCCGGGTTGCCCTCGCCACGGATCAGGTCGCCGACTTTGCGGGCGGCAGATTCCGTGAAAACCAGGGCGTCGGGGTGTGAGTGGGTATCCATAGGCGGGTGCACTCTACGACGCGGAACGCCTACCGTCAAAATTACCTGGAACCGCCTTGAGCGCGATCGCCGCGGTCTGCAGCGCTACGGTCACCGGCTGGTTGAGGGGCATCAGCCGGCCCGCCACCTGGGCGCCCTGGGCCATCTCCATGATGCCGTAACTGACATTGCCCGAGATGCTGGCCTTGGGGCCTAACACCAGCTTTTCGCGCACCGAGACATCGCCGCGGACGATGCCGTTCAGGATCACATTGGGAACGTCGATATTGCCCTCGACCTGGCCCTTTTCGCTGATCCAGAGGGTGGAATTGTTGCCGGGTTCCGAAGCCACGTTGCCGGTGACCTTGCCGTCGAGGTGCAGGCCGCCGCTGAACCCGACGTCGCCGACGATCCGGGCGGCATCCGAAATCAGCGTGTCAACGCGGCCGTGCAGCGTTTCTTTCTTCGATCCGAACATGTAGGTCTCCTTGGGTGCGCCAGACCCGAAAATCAAGTGGCACCCGCGTCCCAGACCTGGGTCTGGACCTGCGGTTCGGCGCCCTTCTTGGAGGACCGAAGCTCTACCGTAACCCGTTCGGGGCGAAAATCAACGGGAAGTGTCAGATCCGTGTCGAGGTTCTCAACATAGCGAAAACTGTATGGCAGGCTGGGGGTCTCCGGGTCGGCTATTTGACGCAGTTCAAGGCGTACGGGCAGGCCTTTTTGCTGGCCATCCACCTGGACCAGGACGGTCCCGGATACCAGGCTCTCGTTCTGGACCGGCCGGACCAGCGCGATTTTCAGCCGAAATCGGCCCGGGCCCGCGCCCGCCTCCACGCGGATGCGTTGGATTCTGACTTCGGCGGGGTTGGCGCCCTGGCTCACGATGCCCTTGTAGAACGCCAGCTGCTGCTCCTGGCGCGACACCTGCGCCTGCAATTCGCCGATATTGCGCGCCACCTCGGCGCGCTCCCGATTGAGACTGAGACGCTCGGTTTCCGCGACCGCCAGCTTGCCACGGAGTTCCTGGTTTTCACCCTCCAGGGTCTCGATACGCGCGTTGAGCTCGCGGCGCTGGGCCATCGCGCCCCAGAAATCGTCGCTGGAACTCGAGCGCCCATATTCAAACGCGCCGAAAAAGCCGATCAGCAGGGTCAGCCCCAGCGCAGCTAACAACAAGCGCTGCCGCCAGGGCATGGGCTCGCGGACAATCAGCTGCGGGCTGGGAACTGCCATGGGCTAACTGGCCTTGCGCGCCGCGGGGGCAACGTCCGGCCACCAGGCCGGGTACGGCGGCAGCCCGCCGGGAAATGCGATCGCTCCCAATTCGTGCAGCGCTTTCACATAGACCTTGCGCTTGAACGCGATCACTTCGCGCACCGGCTCCCAGAAACCCACCCAGCGCCAATCGTCAAATTCCGGCTTGGTGCCGTAGTCGAATTCAAAACGCGGCTCCGGATCGCGCAGACCTAACAAAAACCAGCGCTGCTTTTGCCCGATGCAGAGCGGCAGCGTATCGCGGCGCACCAGCCTGGATGGCAATCGATAGCGCAACCAGCGCGAGGTCGCGCCGCGCAGTTCCACCTGCTCCGGACGCAGGCCAATTTCCTCATGCAATTCCCGGTACAAGGCCGCTTCCACCAGCTCATCCTGCTGCACGCCACCCTGCGGAAACTGCCAGCCTTTGCCGCCACGGCGGCGGCCCAGGAATACCCGGCCATCGGCATGCATCAGCAGGATGCCGACATTGCTGCGAAATCCGTCGGAATCGATTTGATCAGTCACAGCCACACTTTGTACCCGGCCTCCGGTTCCGTCACAAGGCTGCTAGGCTTGGCGTGGTTATGTCCACGTCCGCACTAACGCGCCGCTCGACCCTGGTTTTCGGCCTGTTGGCCGCCGCCGCAGTCCTGGCCGCCATTTTTGGCAGCGTCGCAGGCTCGGCCGATCTGTCCGCCCGGCAGATCCTAGCCGCCCTGGTCGGGCCGGGCGATGAACTGGCCCACAGCATTGTGTGGCAGTTGCGGATGCCGCGGGTCCTGGCCGGGTTTGCCGTGGGTGCGCTGCTGAGCCTGGCGGGTGTGCTGCTGCAGACCATGCTGCGCAACCCGCTCGCCGACCCGTACGTCCTGGGACTGTCAGGCGGGGGTGCCATAGGCGCCCTGACCGCCATGAGCCTGGGTGCCGGGTTGCTGGTCACGCAGGGCTGCGCGGCCGCTGGCGCACTCCTGGCACTGGTACTGGTGGTCACCCTCGGCGAGCGCGGCAGCAACGCGCGGTTGCTGCTGACCGGCGCGGTGGTGGCCAGCGCCTGCGGGGCGCTGCTGACCGTGCTGCTGACCATCGCCGATGCGCCGCAGTTGCGCGGCATGGTGTTCTGGCTGGCGGGCGACCTGGGCTGGGCGCCGGAGCCGGCCTGGGCACTGGCACTGGCACTGGCGGCCACCGTGGTTTGCATGTTCTCCGGCCGCGGGCTCAATCTGTTAGCCAGCGGTGACCTGCGCGCCGCCAGTCTCGGGCTCGCCGTGCCGCTGTGGCGCCGCTGCATTTTGTTAGGCAGCGCGATCCTGACCGCGTTTGCGGTGGTGACCGCGGGCGCGATCGGCTTCGTGGGCCTGATCGTCCCGCACGGCGTGCGCCTTGCGCTCGGCAGTGCGGATCATCGCGTGCTGGTGCCGGCGGCGGCGCTCGCGGGCGGCAGTCTGCTGGTGGTGGCCGATGCGCTGGCGCGCACCGTGGCGGCGCCGCGGCAGTTACCGGTGGGGGCGGTGATGGCGCTGATCGGGGCACCGATATTTGTCGTGCTGCTCAGACGCGCCGCTCGTTGAGGCTGCGGCGATCCTCGAGATATTCGCGGCCGCGGCGCATCAGCGCGGTGAAATCGCCGCGCTGGCGCGACAGCACCGCGGTGCGGATTTTTTCCACCGCCTGCGCCAGCGCCTCGAGTGATTCCGCACCGTAATCGTTGAGACTCTGGATTTCGAAGTACATGTCGGCATTTTCCTGCGCGACGCGGCTGGCGATGTCGAGCTGCGAATCGAACGTGGTCGAGGACAGCTGCGACAGGCGCGGCGCGGCTTCGCCGCTACCGGCGAGCGCCGTAAAGAAGGCGATGTTCACGGCATGCGACAGGCCTAACACGTAGGCAATCAGGCGATCGTGCTCGTCGAGCGACATGATCACCTGCTCGACCATGGTCGGCCGGAACAGGTCGCGGGCTTTTTCCAGCGCCTCGGCGTGGCCGAGGTCGACAAAAATCACGTGGCGGCTCGACAGCAGGTCGGTGTCCGGCCCGAACATCGGATGCACCGAGGTCACGCGGCAGCCGTGTGATTTCAGGGCCATCAGGCCGCCGCGCAATGGCGACTTCAGCGATGCCAGGTCAAAGATCACGCCCGGCGGGCGCCGCATCGCCAGTTCGCGCAGCACCGAGTCGGTCATCGACAGGGGCGTCGAGACCACGATGAAATGCTGATCGAGCGGGTTCTGGCGATAGTCGCCGACGTCGCGGGTGCCAACCGGCGCGCCCGCGGGATCGCTGCTGTCGACTTCAAAACCCTGGCTCAGCAGGAAGCGGCAAAACCAGCCGCCCATCTTGCCAGCGGCGCCGATCACCAGCGCGCGTTGCCCGGTGCCGGCGCCGCCCGCAACCACGCTCGCCTGTTCCTGCGTCGTCAGGGAACCGCGGATCAGCAGCCGCATCAGAGTTTCCGCCAGTTTCGGGTCGACACCGATGCTGGCGGCCCGCTCGCGCGCCCCGAGAATGACCTCCCGCTCGCGCTGGAAATCGCGGGTGGCCTGGCCGGTGCTGCGTTTGACGCACGCTATCTCGCGGCTTTTTTCCTGCCTTTCGGCGATCAGGTCCAGAAGCTGGCCGTCGATCTCGTTCAGCCGCTGTCGTAGTTCTTCGAGGGTCATCGCCGCTCCAGGGTGAAGTTCTGTTGTAACCAGAGCCCTCCGCATGCGCAAGCGCTTTCCGGGCGATAACATGTGCACATGAAGCCACTGACCGATTTTCTGCCCGACACCCTGCCCGAGGACCCGCTGCCGCTGGCCGCCAGCTGGCTGGAGCAGGCCTATGCCGCCGCCAGCCAACCCAATCCCAATGCCATGGTGCTGGCAACTGTGGATGCCGCCGGCTGCCCGTCCGCTCGCGTCGTGCTGTGCAAGGAAATCAATGCCGCGCAGGGCTACATTTCTTTTTTCACGAATTACGAATCGCGCAAGGGCCATGAACTGGCGGCTAACGGCCGGGCGGCGGTGGTCATGCACTGGGACGTGCTGCACCGGCAGTTACGGGTCGAGGGCCTGGTCGAACGCGCCCCCGCCGCCGAAAGCGACCAATATTTTGCCTCGCGACCCTGGCAACGGCGTGTCGGCGCCTGGGCCAGCGCGCAGAGCCGGCCGCTGGCCCAGCGCCGTGACCTGGAGCGCGCCGTCGAGGCGACCGCGGCGCGTTTTGGCGTGCCGGTCCCCGGCCCCGAAGACGACAACAGCGTCACCGCTAACATCCCGCGGCCGCCACACTGGGGCGGCTACCACCTGCGCATCGACGCGCTGGAACTCTGGACCGAAGGCGGCTCGCGGCTGCATGATCGCGCGCGCTGGCAACGCGCGGCGTCGGGCCGCTGGACGCACACCCGCCTGCAACCCTGAGCGATCGTGAAGCAGGCAGAACCCCAGCTGGCCGTGCGCGGCCTGGACGTGACCGTCGCCGGACGCACGCTGGTCGCACAACTGGCACTGACAATCCATGCCGGCCAGACCACCGTGGTGCTAGGTTGCAACGGCAGCGGCAAGACGCTGTGCCTGCTGTCGCTGGCCGGACTGCGCGGCGCGTCCGTCGCGGCCGTGATGTTAGGCGACGCGACACGGGACTCGTTGTCGCGGCGCGAAGTCGCGCGCCGGCTGAGCTTCATGCCGCAGGATTCCGGCACCGAGGTCGTCGGTACGGTGCTGGATTTCGTGACGCTCGGGCTGTATCCGTGGCAGGGCGGTGGCGCCGCCGAATCCGGCGCCGACCAGCAGCGCACGCTGGCAGCGCTGCAACGGCTGGGCCTGGCGGACAAGGCGCAGCAGGAAGTGGCCAGCCTGTCCGGCGGCGAGCGGCGGCGCCTCGATCTCGCGCTGCTGCTGGTGCAGCGGACCAGCCTGTGGTTGCTCGATGAGCCGACCAATCATCTCGATCCGGCGCAACAGGCGGTCTTGTTAGGCCTGTTGCGCGAGCACCGGGCCGCGGGCGGCGGCGCGCTGGTCAGCCTGCACGATCCCTCGCTGGCGGCGGACATCGCCGACCAGGTGCTGCTGCTGTCAGGCGACGGCCGCTGGGAATGCGGCAGTCCGCAGGACATGCTGGGCCTGGAAAGGCTGTCGCAGCTCTACCACACGCCGCTGGTGCTGCTGCCGGGATTCAGGCCGCAAGCGCGCTGAGCAGCGGCGCGTGCAGCGGTCCATTGCTGGCTAACACGGTGGTGGTCTCGAGTCCGACGGCGCCACCCGCAAGGTCGGTGAAGCGCCCGCCCGCGTCCTCGACGATGACCGTGAGCGCGGCGATGTCGAGGATGTTGACGTCGGATTCGATCACCGCGTCCAGCGCGCCGCGCGCCAGCAGGTGATAGTGCACGAAGTCGCCATAACCGCGAATCCGGTTTACGCGGCTGACCAGCCGGCCGTACGCGCCCCAGGCCGGGCCACGCGCCAGCGTCTTGAGATTGCCGCTCGACACGATGGCGTTGTCGATCGTGGCCGTGTCACTGACGCGGATCGGCTTGCCGTCCAGCCAGGCGCCGCTGCCGCGCTCGGCCCAGGCCAGCTCGCCATAAGCCGGGGCGCAGGACACACCTAACACGAAGCGGCCGCCGCGCATGAGCGCGATTTGCGTGGAAAAGAACGGGCAGTCGCGCACGAACGACTTGGTGCCATCGATCGGATCGACCAGCCAGACCGACTCGGCCTGCATGCGTTCCTGGCCGGTTTCCTCGCCATAAAAACCATAGCCCGGAAAACGCGCGGCCAGTACGGCGCGGATCGCCTCCTCCGAGCGGACATCGGCCTCGGTAACCGGCGAGCGGTCAGCCTTGAGCGTAACCGCGAGATTCTGGCGATAAAGGCGGCGAATGACTTCGGCGGCGGCCTCGGCCGCATCCAGCGCGGCCTGCAATTCCTGGGACGGCATGGCCGAATTGTACGTTGCCTTGACAGAACCCCGGGTGGTTCTTAGAGTGCCCCCGCCAGATGTATGGGAAGCCGGTACAGAACCTCAGGGTTCGATTCCGGCGCTGCCCCCGCAACGGTATGCAGAGACAAGGTGCGCCAAGTGCCACTGTGCCCACAAAGCATGGGAAGGCGGCGCACCGCGAAGCACCACAAAGTGCTTCGCAGCTGCGAGCCCGGAGACCGATCTGGCGGATCGAACCAACATTAACCCGAACCTGCGGGCGAGCAGGAGCAAGGATTGTCATGCAATTGTCGAAGATTGCGGCGCTGGTCGTCGCTTATTCATTTTTGTCCCCGTTGTCCATGGCTGCTAACAACGAGCCGCTCGAGGAAACCGTGGTCACCGCCACGCGCACCCCCGAACCGGTCGATTCGCTCGCGGCCTCCGTCATCGTCATCACTCGCGCGGATATCGAGCGCTCGCTGGCGCTCGATATCGGCAGCTTGCTGGCACAGCATGCGGGGCTCGAAGTCGCGCGCAACGGCGGGCCCGGCCAGGCGGCGTCGCTGTTCGTGCGCGGCACCAACAGCGATCACACGCTGGTCATGATCGATGGCGTGCGCATCAACCCCGGCACCATTGGCGGCGCCGCCATTCATAACATCGCGCCTGACACGGTCGAGCGCGTCGAAATCGTGAAGGGGCCGCGCTCCAGTTTGTGGGGCAGCGACGCGATTGGCGGTGTCGTCAACATCTTTACGCGCGCGGCAACCGCGCAGGGCATTGGCCTGAGCCTCGCAGGCGGCAGCTACGGCAATCGCAACGTGCAGCTCGATGGCGGCATGCGCGTGACCGATCGCGGTTCAGTCGGCTTCGCGCTTGGGCAGATCGACAGCGATGGCTTCCCGCCCTTGCTAACAAGCGACGAGGATCGCGGTTTTCGCAATCGCAGCGTCAATCTCTCGGGCCAGTACCGTGCCACCGACCAGGTCACGCTGAGCGCACATGCCTGGCACGCCGAAGGCACCAGCGAATATCTGGATTTTTTTGCAACGCCGGTCAGCCAGGACTTCCGCAACCAGGCCCTCGGCGTGGATGCTGACATACGCAGCAACGGCCGCGGCCGCTACCGCGTGGCGTTGCTGCAGATGGCTGACGAAATCCGGCAGGTTGATGTCGAGGATTTTGTCAGCACCCGGCGCGCCAGCGTGGATCTGCAAGGCAACTGGCAGCTAACGAAGAACCTGGAACTGACCGCAGGCACGGTGCTGAGCCGCGAAGACACCGAGTCGCTGAGCTTCGGCACGGGATTCGACGAACGCAGCAACATCAAGCAGGCCTATGCGCAGGGCCAGTACCAGCACGGCGCGCAGCGCATCGGGCTGGCGGTCGGGGCGCTCGATCATCCGGCCTTCGGCAGCCACGCGACCTGGAATGCCGACTATGCGCTGCGACTTGGCCGCGGTTTCACGATCACGGCAGCCGCGGGCACGGCTTTCAAAGCGCCGGATGCCACGGATCGCTTTGGTTTCGGCGCCAACCCGTCGCTGCGGCCGGAAAAGTCGCGGCAGGTTGAACTCGGTCTGCGCCAGGCGCTGGGCGCGCACCAATCCTGGCAGATCGCCGCCTATCGTAACGACATCGACGATCTCATCAACTACGTGGTCACGGATTTCATCACCTTTGATGGCCGCAATGAGAATATCGATCGGGCCCGCATCGAAGGCTTTGAACTGAGCTATCGCGTCGGCGGCGAGTCGTGGCGGCTGGAGCTGGCCGCTGCGCTCAACAACCCACGCGACCTCGCAACCGATCAGGTGCTGTTGCGGCGCGCGCGCCAGGTGTTTACCGCTGCGGCAACCCGCCAGTTCGGGCGCTTCGAACTCAACGCCGACGTGCAAGCGGTGGGTGAACGATTCGACTTTGGCTTTCCAGCGCCGGTCCGGCTCGCGCCATACACGCTCGCCAATGTCGGCGCGAGTTTCGCGGTCAGCGCCGACTGGAAGCTGCAGCTGCGGCTCGACAACGTTCTCGACGAAACCTACGAGCTGGCCAGCAACTACCGCACGCCCGGCCGCAGCCTGATGCTGGCGACGCGCTACCGTTTCCGTTAGGCTCGGGTCCGTGGGAAACCGGCTCAGCAAGATCTACACGCGCACCGGCGATGACGGCACCACCGGCCTGGGCGACGGCAGCCGTGTCCCCAAGGACGCGGCGCGCGTCGAAGCCTACGGCACGGTCGACGAAGCTAACAGCACGATCGGCATGATACTTGCGGTGCCCGGCATGCCACCCGGCATCGTCGAAGTGCTGGCGCGGGTGCAGCACGAATTGTTCGATCTCGGCGGCGAGCTGTGCATTCCCGGGCACCGCATCGTGACGGCCGAGCGGGTCACTTGGCTCGAAACCACGCTGGATCATTACAACAAGAATCTGCCGCCGCTGAAGGATTTCATCCTGCCGGGCGGCGGCCCGGCGGCGGCGGCCTGCCACCTGGCGCGCACCGTATGCCGGCGCGCCGAGCGCCGCGTGTGCACGCTGGCGGCGCAGACCGGGCTAAACCCGGAAGCGATCCACTACCTGAACCGGCTCTCCGACCTGCTGTTTGTACTGGCGCGCGTGTTAGCGCGGCATGAGAACGGCGCCGAGGTCCTGTGGCGCAGCGATCGCGGCACCGCCGGCCGGTAGCCTGGCCCGCAGGCTGGCAATCTGGGCCAGCAACTGTGATCGAGTGACGGGCCTGGCCAGGCAGCCATCCATGCCCAGTTGCAGGCCATGCTCGCGGGCTGCGGCGCCATTGTTAGCAGTCAGGCCGATTACCCGCGTTTCGCAGCCCGCCCGCGGCACCGCGCTCAGGCGCAAATCGCTCATCGCCTCTTTGCCGGCCATGCCCGGCACTGCATCGCTTGCCAGCACAAAGTCGAAAGAGCGCCCGGCGAGCAGCTCGAACGCCTGCGGCGCTGAATCCGCGGTGACAACCAGGCAATCCTGATCGCGCAGCATTGCGCAGATCTCGTCACGGGTCGCAGCCACCGCTTCGATCAGCAATATGCTGAGACCGGCAAGCACGGGCGTCCGGTTGCCTAACATCTGAACCGTGGCACGCCGCAGCGCGGTCTGCCGCGCCGGCTTGGCCAGCCTGCTGACCGGCGCCAGCCCGGCACGCATCTGCTCTGACAGCTCCTGCGCAATCGGGCCGAGGACAATTACCGGGACATGCTCGCCAGTCTCGCGGCCACGAAGCCGGCGCAGCATCTCGATGCCATCCATTCCCGGCATCTGCCAGTCGACCACCAGCAATTCGAACGGCGCCCCAGACTGCCGGGCGTCATCGATCAATTTCAAAGCGGCCGCGCCATCCGCGGCCAATTCGATCACCATGCCAAGCCCGGCCAGCTGCGAGTGCAGCGCCTCGCGACTGGTGGCACTGTCATCGACAATCAGCAGCCGGCGGCCCGGATCAAGTGACAGCTCCACGCCGGACAGACAGGGCTCGGCGGATTCCTCGAGCTTCAAATCGACAATGAAGGTCGAGCCGCGGCCAAATTCGCTTTCGACCCTGATCCGCCCGCCCATTTGCTCGAGCAACTGCCGGCTGACCGCCATGCCCCGGCCGGTGCTGCCGTACTTGCGTGCGCCAGTGCTGTCAGCCAGGTTGTTAGCAGCAAAAAGACTGGCGTGCAATTCCTGGCGGATCCCGATGCCGGTGTCACTGACCTCGATCGCGAGTTGAATCCTGCCCGGTTCGCACGCCCGTTGCCTGACGCGAATGACCACGAATCCACGCATGGTAAATTTGATCGCGTTTGAAACCAGGTTCATGACAACGTGGCGCAATCGCGCCGCATCACCGCGTACCAGGTTCTGAATTTGCGGATCGACCGTGACGATAAGTTCGAGATTCTTGTCCTGCGAGCGCTTGGCAAACAGTTGCGCCGTTTCTTCCATCAGCCGCCGCAAGTCGAACTCGGTCATGTCGGGTGGCTTCTTCCCGGGTTCATCCCCGCAGTAACCGGCAATTTCGTTAGCAATCGCGAGCAGTGAATCGACGCTCGACTGGATGGATTCGGCCAGGCGGGCGGGCGGGACATCCGGCGCTGTTTCCAGCAGCAACTCGGTCATGCTGACTGCGTGATTCAATGACGCGCGAATCTCCAGATTGGTGAGGTCCAGGAACTCGCGTTTTCCCTTGTGAGTTGACGCTACCTGCTGCACGGCATCGGCGCTGCGCGTGGTCATATCCCGCAACCGGGTGTTAGCCTGATCGAGCCCACGGATGCGTTCGGCGGCCAGGTTTTCCAGCATGTCGCGCTGTCGCTGCAGTTCGCGGTCACGCTCGGCAATCTGCGCCAGCATGGCGTTGAAACCCTCGAGCAGTCCGCCGGCTTCGTCCCTGGCATCAATGGGCACCTGCAGGCTGTAGTCACTGTTGCTGGTGACCGCTCGCATCGCCGCCGACAGGCGATCCAGTGGCGTGGTGATCCGGCGCCGCATGCGCTGCGCAAGCAACCAGGCGACCACCAGCGCGAACACCGTGGCCAGACCCATGATCGTCAGGAAGGTGACAAATCGCTCCCGCAGGGGCCCGAGGCTGGCGGACAGGTAGATGTGCCCCAGCAATTCGCCATCCTGGACGATGGGACTGACGATTTCGGCGCGGATCAGCCCGGAATAGCGCACGGTCGGCAGGGTCTGCGCCAGCGCGGTCTGCATCCAGCCATCCCGGTCACCTAGCACGCCTTCGCTTTCGATATGCCCGGTCGGTGAAAAACTGGCAATGACCCGGCCATTCTTGCTGATCAGGAGAATCTGCTCGACGCTGGCTTCGCCGCGCAGGCTGGCCAGTACCGCGGTGGCAGTCACCCCATCCTCGTCGGCGGCGGCATCGGCACTGTTAGCGGCGAGGACGCTTGCGAGCGTCCTGAAATGCATCACAGCGGCAATACGCTGCAGCGGCACCTGGATCGATGTCTCGATCAGGATCGCAACAACGATCGTAAGCGCGGCCGCCAGCATCGCGATGCCGACCAGCCTGTCGCCCAGGCTGCGCCCGGCCAGCGGCACATCGCTTTCGACCCTGGATTTTGCCGGCAACTTCAAAAAAAACCTTTGTAGACAGACAGTTTCCCGTTACAAAGGGTATCGGCAAGCGCCCGGAAACCTTGTGACCTGGATCGCCCAGCGCCAAGTCCGGCACGGAACTGGCTCTCGTTTGCGGTCCGCCTCCGGATTACGTCAAAATGGCCTCGATTCAGCGATTACCAGCAAGCCAGGAGCCGCCAAATGCGTCGTGATGTCAGCTTCCCGCCCTATATCGGCATTTCCGATGTCTCAACCAAGTCCTATGAGCACATGCGCGTGGAGGCTCATTTCGAGGGGCAACCCAGCCTGATGTTTGACGAGCCCGAGGGTTTCGATATCGGCGATCCGCCGGACTTGCGCGGCCGCTCGCGTGGCTGGACGCCGGTGCATGCGCAACTCGCGGCGCTCGCCGGTTGTACCTCGATCACGATCGCGGTGGTGGCGCGCGACCAGAAGTTTCGTTATTCAGGACTGTCGACCGCGATGCGTTCCCTGATCGACATCCGCGGGTTCTTCTTCGACCTGCACCTGCAGCCTAAATTCGAGCAGTTGAATTTCGACCTGACGCTGACAACGCGCGAAAGCCCGCGCCGCATCCGTGCGATGGCGGCCGAGACACATCGCCGTTGCCCGCAGCTCGGCCTGTTCCGGCTTGCGAGGATTCCGATGCTGGTGACCTGGTACCGCAAAGGCAATCCGAAAGCACTGTTCGAAGAGCGTTTCTCGATGCGGGCGGGCAGGACTCCGGAAGATCGGCTGATCGCGCAGGGTGAGAAGATCGCGGCGCGCATCGCGGCGCGTGAAGCTCGCGCCGCGAAACGCAGGAAATAGTTTCCGCAGTCAGCGCGCCGCGAGTATGCGATCGTCCACTTCGCTGCGAACGAAGCGGCTCATGATGACCGCGACAAACACCATGACCGCCAGCGCCGTGAATGGCACCTGGTAGCTGCCGGTCTGGTCGAACAGCTTGCCGGTAATCCAGCTGCCGAGACCTGCGCCGATTGCTTCCAGGAAACTGATTGCGCCGTTGATGCGGCCGATTTCGCGCAGACCGAAATTGGTGACCGCGAGCATGTTGTAGAGCGTGAACAGCCCGCCCCAGCCGATCGCAATGGTCACGGCGGCGGGAAACAGCAGATCCTGTCGCATGCTTGCCAGGCCTAACACACCTAGAAACATGATGACGAAACAGGCCGTGAAGACTTTGTGACGGTCGATGATGTCGGCGACCGCGCCGCTGGTCAGTTTGCAGGCCATGGCCACCACGCTGAACCAGAACATCAGGCCACCGGCATCCTTCAGGTCGAAGTGAAAGGTCTTGACCGCGTGCAACACCAGATGCTGCACGACGCTGAAGATGGAGTAATAGGTGAGGAATCCGGATATGGCGATCACCCAGAACGTCCGCGTCCGCCATGCTTCCCGGAAATACAGGCCATGCTCCTTCAGGTCCTGGACCCTGGCGCCCTGGCCTAACGCCGTGGAACCGGCGTGGCGCGGCGTGCCGCGCACAAACAGCAACACCAGCACCATCAATACGATCGGCATGTAGGCGTTGCTGACAAAAGCCTCGCGCCAGCCAAATTTCTCGATCAGGTAGGGGTTGATCTTGGGCAGCACTGCGCTGCCCAGGCTGGTGCCGACCAGGGCGATGCCGATCGCGAGGCCGCGGTGTTTCACAAACCAGCTGGACACCAGGAATATCACCACCATCGATCCGGCGGACGACAGCGCAATCGCAAACAGCAGGTGAATCATGTAGACCTGCTTCAGCGCCACGCCCATCCAGTTCTGCACGTACAGGTAGCCGCCGAGGGCCGCCAGCAGCACGGCGATACCTAACGCGAGCGGCATTGCGATCTTCGGAAAAAGCACGTGCAAGGCGATGACCAGCATCGACGCCAGCCCGAGGATGGTCAGGGCGGCGATCACTTCGAGGATCGGCACCGGTCCGCCGTTAGCCAGCGCGGCGTAACCGAAATAGCCGAGTGTCAGCAACGACAGCCCGCCGATCAGCAGCCACTTGGGATTGAAGCGGTCGATCAGCACGCCCGCAAACGGCGCGATCAGGCCGGAGACGCCCAGGTTGAGCAGGTCCCGGAACTTGAAGTCGCCGCGCGACCAGCCGAACTCATCGAGCAGCGACGGATCGTAGATCGTGATGCCGGTGGCGGTCATGCCGTTCGACAGGAACAGCGCCAGCATGCCGAAGATCGCGATCACCCACGGGTAGATCCGCATTTCGCCATCACCCGTAGTCGGCCCGATCGTTGTCGCCATGGTGCCCCCTGTTCTTGTTATTGCGGCGCGCGCTCAGCGTAGCGCATTCCGGTACCGCGGCCAATCGAAAGCGGGCCCGGGATCGGTCTTGCGTCCCGGTGCAATGTCGGCGTGACCCACGATGCGGTCAGCCGCGATGGCCGGATACGCGCTGCACAACGCCTTTGTTAGGGCGGTGAGTGCCTGGTACTGGCGCGCGTCGTATGGCAGGTCATCGGTGCCTTCGAGCTCCACCCCGATGGAAAAATCGTTGCAGCCGCTGCGTCCGCCGAAACTCGACGCACCGGCATGCCAGGCGCGGCTGCCCAGCGGTACGAACTGCACCAGGGCGCCGTCGCGGCGAATCAGCAGATGCGATGAGACTCGCAGCGCCGCGATCTCGGCGAAATACGGGTGCGCGTCGGCGCGCAAATTGCCGCAGAAAAACGCCTCAATCCAGCTGCCGCCAAAATTGCCCGGTGGCAGGCTGATGCTGTGTATCACCAGCAACTCGGGCTCGGCCGCCGGTGGGCGATCATCGAAATGCGGCGACAATACCTGGCGGGCTGAAATAACCAGCCCGGTGCGGGTGTCGATCGAAATCGTCGCGGCCATGCGTGTTCGATGATGCCACAATAGCGCGCTAGTTATGACCACTGTCCACACGAACGCTTCGCTCATTGCGCGCGATCTGCGCGTGCTCTGGCACCCCTGCACGCAGATGAAGGACCACGAAGGCGAACTGCCTTTGCTGCCGATCAGGAGTGGCTCAGGTGCCTGGATCCGCGACTACGACGGCCGGCAATACCTCGATGCCATCGGCTCGTGGTGGGTCAGTGTGCTTGGCCATGCGCACCCGGCGATCAACGCCGCGCTGCACGCCCAGCTCGATACGCTCGAGCACGTGATGTTCGCCGGATTCACGCATGAACCGGCGATCGCGCTGGCCGAGAAACTGCTGGCCCTGGCGCCGCCCGGCCTAACAAAATGCTATTTCGCTGACAGCGGCTCGAACGCGATCGAAATCGCGTTGAAAATGAGCTATCACTACTGGCAGAACAGCAGCAGGCCGCGCAAGACCCGCTTCATTACGCTCAGCAACAGCTACCACGGCGAAACCCTGGGCGCACTCGCGGTCGGCAGCGTCGAGTTGTACAAGTCCATTTACCGGCCGCTGCTGATGGACGTGATCACCGCGCCGTCACCCGATGCGTACCAGCGCCTGACGGGAGAAACCGCCGCCGGCTGCGGTGCGCGCCAGGCGCAGGCGCTCGAGGATCTGTTGCGGCAAAACGCGGACGAAGTCGCGGCCGTAATCCTGGAGCCGCTGGTACAGTGCGCGGGCAACATGCGCATGTACGACGCGTCGTATCTCAGCACGGTGCGCGCGCTGTGCGATCAGTATGGTGTGCACCTGATCGCCGATGAGATTGCGGTCGGCATGGGTCGTACCGGCCGCATGTTTGCCTGCGAACACGCCGGCATCACACCGGACTTCCTGTGCCTGTCCAAAGGCCTGTCCGGCGGCTACCTGGCGCTGTCGGCGGTGCTGACAACCGAGCCGGTCTATCGCGCGTTCTACGATGAGTACGCGAAACTGAACGGCTTCCTGCATTCCCACAGTTTCAGCGGCAATCCGCTGGCCTGCACCGCGGCGCTCGCGACGCTGGACGTATTCGCCGCGACCGATGTGCTGCAGACAGTGCGGCGCCTGTCTGATTCGCTCGCGGACAACATGGCGGCGTTTCGATCGCATCCGCATGTCAGCGATGTGCGGCAGTGTGGCCTGATCGGTGCGATCGAATTTGTGCGCGAGCGCGCGACGCGCACGCCGTTTGACTGGCGTCAGCGGCGCAACCTGCGTATCTACCGCCATGCCCTGGAGCGCGGCGTAATTCTCCGTCCGTTAGGTAACGTCATTTATTTCATGCCGCCCTACATCGTGACGCCGGCCGAGATCGCGCTGATGTGCACGGTCGCGATGGAAGGCCTGGAGCTGGCGACGTGCGACTGACGCGCTGCTACCTGCCCGGCAACTGGGCCGAGGGCACGACCGCTGCGTTGCCGCGCGAGCAGAGCGACCACCTGATCAGGGTGCTGCGGCTGCGCAGCGGCGCGATCGTGGAAATCTTCGACGGCGAAGGTCGCCGCTGGAGCGCCACGCTCAGCGCTGCGGAGCGCGGCAGCCATCAACTGCAGATCGGCGCCGCGCTGGCCGACGAGCCCGAACCGCGCCTGCGGCTGACGCTGCTGCAGGGCATGGCGCGCGGCGAGAAAATGGACTGGATCGTGCAGAAGGCGACCGAGCTCGGCGTCTACGCGATCCAGCCCCTGATAACCGAGTTCAGCGTGGTGCGTGTCGATGCCCGGCAATCCGAGCGCAAGGCCGGACACTGGCAGGCGGTGGCGAGATCTGCGTGTGAACAATGTGGCCGCAGCCGCGTGCCGATTGTCAGCGCGCCGATTGAATTGCGCGAATTCGCGAGCGCCGCGCCGACGGAACCTGGCACGCAGCGCTGGGTGCTGGATCCGGGCGCGAGCGCCAACCTGGTGCAGGCGGCTGATCGCCTGCGTGGGCAGGATGCGATTCCCAGGCGACTGCAGATCGTCATTGGCCCGGAAGGCGGCCTGAGCGCGACGGAGCTGCAGCAACTGCTTGCGCTCGGAGCAACACCGCTCGCCCTGGGTCCACGCATACTGCGCAGCGAAACCGCGGCGATTGCAGCTCTGGCGCTGCTGCAGGGCCTGCTCGGCGACCTGTAAAACTGTTAGGCAGCCGCGGACGTTTCTTCGGCGATCTGCAGTTCGAGACGCTCGAGGTCCGGCACCAGCGGCGTTTCATTCATGAGCCGGACGCCGCACAAGGCCGGCATGCGATCGGCAATGACCCGCATCGGATCAGCACGCAACACATCGCTGCTGACCCGGACCAGCTGCGGAAAACCCTGCGACAGCAGCCCGAAAGCCTGGCATTCGAGCTTGCGCATCAGTCCGTGGAACACCACGACACGCGAGCGCGTGCTGCCCGTGGGTATGGGCTGGCCACACATACCCTCAAAGCTAACAACAGGAATCGAGCGGTTGTTCCAGGCCAGCAGCCCGAGATACCAGGGCGGCGCACCCGCCATCGGTGTCGGCTCGGCATAAGCGACCACTTCTGCGACGCAGGAGCGCGGCGCCAGCAAGCGCCCTTCCGCGAGCGGGATCAGCATGCTGTAGATTTCGGTAACGCGTTCTGCCATGTCAGTCACCCGTGGAGCGCGCTGCGGTGCGCTCGGCCCGTCGTGTCAGCAGGGGTTCGATCGCTTCCAGCAATTGCGCTTCCTGGTAAGGTTTGCCGAGATAGTCGTCGACACCCAGCTCGATGGCGCGGGCCCGGTGTTTTTCGCCGACGCGCGACGTGATCATGATGATCGGAATGTCCTGCAGGCGCGGATCATTGCGAACCTGCGCTGCCACTTCATAGCCGTCCATGCGCGGCATTTCGATGTCGAGCAGGATGACGTCCGGCACGTTGTCTTTCATCATTTCCATCGCTTCAACGCCATCGCGCGCGGTCAGGACCCGCAGGCCATTGCGCTCGAGCAGTCGCTGAGTCACGCGGCGCACGGTAATTGAATCGTCCACGACCAGCGCGACCGGGCGCGTGTCGGCCTTGTCGCGCGCCATCACAGGTTCGGTGCGGCCGCGCAGATCGGAACGTACCAGCGCCGCAACATCGAGAATGATGACGATACGGCCATCGCCGAGGATGGTGGCGCCCGAGATGCCGCGAATCGACGAAATCTGCGGCCCGACGCTCTTGACGACGATTTCGCGGCTGCCCACCAGTTCTTCGGCAACAATTGCGGTTGAATGATCGCCGGCGCGCACCAGCACGACCGGCAGCGTCACCTCGCTCGCGGAGGTCGGCGCGCTCTCCATGCCGACGAAGCTCGACAATTGCCGGAACCGGTAGCTGACAGTTCCGTAGGTATAACTGGGCGCATCCTGGCCAAGATGCGCATCGATTTCATCGCGCGGCAGGCGCACGACACCCTCGACCATGGGCAGTGGCAGCGCGTAGTACTCGTCGGCGGTGCGCACCACGAGCGCATGGGTGATGGCCAGCGTGAACGGCAGGCGGATCACGAAGCGCGTGCCCTCGCGCAGCCGGGTTTCCATGTGCAGCGCGCCGCCGAGCCGCTTGACCTCGTTGGCCACGACGTCCATGCCGACGCCGCGTCCCGCATTCTGCGTGACGCTTGCGGCCGTGGAAAATCCAGGCTCCAGCACCAGCTGCATCGCCTCGTTGTCCGAGATGGCCTGCCCGGGCTTCAACAGACCTAACGCGAGTGCCTTGTCACGGATCGCGGCGATATTCATGCCGCCGCCGTCATCGGTGATCTCGACGATCACTTCCGCACCTTCGCGCCGCAGGACCAGTTGTATGCGGCCTACCGGGCTCTTGCCGCGCCGCTCGCGCTCGGCCGGCATCTCGATGCCATGCACCACGGCGTTGCGCAACATGTGCTCGAACGGCGGCAGCATGCGTTCCAGCACCTGGCGATCCACTTCGCCGGAGGCTCCGTCCACCACCAGTTCCGCCTGCTTGTGGGTGTCGGTCGCAGCCTGGCGAACGATGCGCGACAGGCGCTGCACATGCCGCTGGAATGGCACCATGCGGGTGCGCATCAGGCCATTCTGCAATTCGGTGACGGTGCGCGCCTGTTGCTGCAGCAGGTTCTGCGTGTCGCGCGTCAGTGATTCCAGCAGCTGCTGAATACTGGCGACGTCACTGGCCGTTTCGGCCAGGGCGCGCGAGAACTGCTGGATGGATGAATAGCGATCAAGTTCCAGCGGGTCAAAATCGGAACGATGGCCGCCGTCGCTCTCGAATTTACTCAGTATCTGCTTTTCAGTTTCGATTTCGAGCTTGCGCAGCTGCTCCTTGAGTCGCGTGACCGTGCGCGACAGTTCGCCAAGGTTGAAATCGATGGAGCCGATCTGCTGCTCGAGCCGGGCGCGGCCGATGCTGACCTCACCGGCATTGTTCAGCAACTGATCTAACAGATCGGCGTCGACGCGCGCCAGTTCCTGGCGATCGGCAGGCGCAGGTTCGCGCCCCGGTGGCAACGCGACAGCGGCGGCCTGTGCCTCCTCCGCAACCGGTTCTGGTTCCGCTTCTGGTTCCGGCACCGCAGCAGCGAGCGGTTCCAGGGCTGCAGCAGCCGGCGGTGGCGCAGCTTCGACGACTATTGGCGGCGGCTCCGGTGGCGGCTCCGGTGGCGGCGGCGGCGGCGGTGGCGGCGCAACGATCTCGGGCGCCGCAGGCATCTCAAGCTGTCTGGCTTCCTGGGTTATCTCCAGGTCGGGCGGTTGGGCCAGCGCGTGAATGCGTCCAATCAAGGTCGTCGCCGCCGTCATCGCCTTGCCACCTGACAACGACTCGCGCATGCGGGACAGCTCATCAAGGCCCTGCTGCAGCACGCTGCGCGCAGCACTGCCACCGCGCGCTACCCCGAGTTCGACCTGCTGAATCAGCGACTCAAGTTCGTGCGCCAGCGATGCCATGCTGCGCAGGCCCGCCATGCGCGCTCCGCCCTTGAGTGTATGCAGCGGCCGCTTCAGCGCTAACAACTGCTCGGCGTTGTTGGCCTCGCCGGTCCAATTGTCGAGAGCCACACCCGTTTCGTCGAGGAGCTCAGTTGCCTCCTCCGCGAATATCGAGGCAATTTCCGGATCGAAATCCATCGCCAGCGGCTCGGCGTCGGCAGCAGCAGCGGCCACGGCCGGCGGCGTGTCCTCGGCTGCCTCGCCCCCGATGGTACTGGGCAGTTCAATTTGCTCGGCGTTCTGTTCGGCCACGGCGATGCGGGCATCGAGTGCGGCCTCGGCCGCCACCAACCGTTCGCGCACCGCATCATGCGACACGAAGAACATCGTGCCCTCGTCCAGGTTGCGTGCGATCAACTCCATCGCCGACATGCAGTCGCCTAACAATCGCAGGTCTTCGGCGATAAAGCCGACGCCACTGCCCCAGGCCTTGCGCAGCCAGCGTTCCAGCGGCTCTGCCAGCCGCGTACCGTGGCGCGATTCGGCCATCTTTGAGCTGCCGCTCAAGGTGTGCCCGGCGCGGTAAATGTCCTCGCTGGGCCGGTGCGGTTCCGGCCTGCCGAGTTCGCGTGCAATCCAGTTGCGCACGCTACTGACGTGAGCATTGATCTCGCGCTGATAGATTTCGCGCAAAGTGCCATCCATTGTGCCGCCCTTGTCGGCAGCGTCATCGGCAGTGTCAGTGTCACTGGCGATTTCGGGCTGGGCAGCCGCTGCTTCCGCCGGCGGCGGCGAGTAGTCCTCGACCGGAATCTGGCCGGCCGCAAGCGCATGCGCGCGCCTGACCATGGCGCCCGAATCAACTGGCGCCACTGCGCGATTGGCAAACGCCTCGACCATTGCCGTGGCGTTAGCAACACCCTCACCAATCACCTTCACGATCGCCGGGCTGCGCACCAGCGTGCCGTCGATCAGTCGATTCAGCAGATTTTCGATCGACCAGGCAAACTCGCCGATCGCCGTTGCACCCACCATCCGGCCGCTGCCCTTCAACGTATGGAATGAGCGGCGCAAGATAGCCAGCGATGCGATTTCCTGCGGGTTTTGCTCCCAGACCGGAAAATGCTCCTTGATCCGCGCCGTCTCTTCGCGCGCTTCCTCGACAAAGATCTGGCGCAATTCGGGATCGACGGGATCTGCGTCGTCGGCTGCGGCGGGATCCGGCCGGGCCGGCAACACCGGCGGCCCGGCGCGCGCTGCGGCTGAGGATGCCACTGCGATGGCGGCTGCGGCAGCCGAGGCTTCCGGTGTCAGCACTTCGGTCGCGGTGAACTGCAGAGTGCGCAACGTGGCGGTGGCGCTCAACATCGCGGGTTCCACCGTCGGCACCGCCGAACCGCGCACGTGATCCAGGGCCTCGACACAGCGCTCGGCATTCTCGAGCATGTAGCTCGGTTCCCTGCGGCCGGCCTGCAAGGTCTCCATGTAATACTCGAGGCTGACCACTGCATCGGCCAGCCGGTCGAGAAACTCATGCGACACAGCTGCGCCGCCCGGCTGCATGATGCGCAGCAGATGCCGCTCGATGCCATTGACGATTTTCTCGGCGCGCGCATGACCTAACATGCGCAGCGCCGCACGGACGCCGCCGATCTGCGCTGGCCAGTTGTCGAGCCCGCTGGGCTCGAGCGTACCGCCAATATTCTGGGTGATCGTATCCTTGAGGCGCGCCAGATTGGCGATGCATTCGCGCAGGACCGCTGCCTGCACTTTCGCAAACTCCTCGGCACCCGGCTCTTCAAGCGGCTCATCCCGGTCCGCGGCACGGCCGCCGCCGGGCAGAATCATCCGCACCAGGTGGCTGTCGAGGCTGTCCTCGACACGGATCAGCTCGGAGGCAATCTCAACCAGCTGCTCTTCGCCGGCGGGGGACTGGCCGTTTACGACTTTCGCAAGTTGCTCGACCTGCGGCTGTATCGCGCCGCGCAACTCGCCCAGGCCTAACACACCGAGCGTGTCGCCTATCTTGCGCAGCATCTCCACCTGAGGTGCGAGCTCGGCGGCATTGCCGGTCGCGCGCCTGACGAAGATATCCAGGACGTCCTTGACGCGACCCAGATCCTCGCGGATCGCGGCCGCCACTGTCTGCATCAGCTTGACGCTGGGCGCCGACAGCGTCTCACGCTCCTCTTCAACCGCCGGATCAACCGGCAGCAATTCATCGAGCCGGAAGGACTTGCGCACCGCGTTGACGCGCGTGCCGCCAACCGTCGAGCGCGCGATGTAATAAAGCAGGTTGTTCAGCAGTTCGACTGGCGGGCTCTGCGCGTAACGCATCTCGCCGATTTCCAGCAGGCGCTTTATCTCGCGATCCGCAAGACCTAACAGTCGCTTGATGGAGACGCTGCCTTCGAGGCCGCCGGTCCGCAGCGCCTCGACCAGGGCGCCAACGACCCACCACAGCTGGAACACCGGCTGTTGTGTTGCGCGCTGCTCGATTTCCGCCGCCACGTCCGACAGCGCGCGCAGGTTCTCGTCGATGCGCTCGCCCCGGATCCAGCCCACCAGCCCCATCTGAAACCGCATACGCTCGCGGCGCGCGACCGAGTACAGGTCGGTGCCCGGCAGAATCCTGGCGGGCGGCTTGTTAGGCTGCTGGTCGGACTTCAGGTTGAGCAGCAGCAGCGTGCCTTCGGACAGCAGCGCACTGCCGCGCACCGCGCGCAGATCGTTGAGCAGCGGCAGCAGCAGCAGCGCCATGTCGCGCCCGCCCGCCAGCACACGTTCCAGGTAACCTGGCAGCTGCACAACCGCACGCATCAGCGCATCGAGCACCTCGGCATGATTGCGCCGGTCGTCGGGCGCCTCCAGCAGGTAAACGGCGACCAGCTCCATTTCCTCGGCCAGCAGCGCCGCGCCGTATATCTCGAGTACCTTGAGCACGCCGCGTGCGGTGCGCAGTTCGGCGGCGCAACGCTGCAGCAAAGCGCTGTTTTCCTGCTGGTCGGCGTAGGCCTCGAGCGCATTGCGGGCCTCGGCCAGCGTGCTCGCCAGCTCGCGGCCAACAATCTGCACCGATTGTTCCGCGATATCAGCCATGGTCCGCACCGCCAGGCAAACGGAATCCGGCGACCGAGCGGCGCAAGTCCGCCGACAGATCCGCCAGCTTGGCGATCTGCTGCGATGTTGCACCGGTGGATTCCGCGGTTTGCGAACTGATTTCCTTGAGCACGCTCATGTTGCGTGCGATCGCCTGCGCCGAACCGGACTGCTGGCGCGCACTGCCGGAGATGTTCTGCACCAGGCTCGCGATCTGGTTCGAAACCTGCTCGATTTCCTCGAGCGCGGCGCCGGCATTCTCAGCCAGCAAGGCGCCGCCGACCACGTCCGCGGTGCTGCGTTCCATCGAGACGACCGCTTCGTTGGTATCGGATTGAATCGTCCGCACCAGGACTTCTATCTGCTTGGTCGCGTTGGCAGCGCGTTCAGCGAGCCGCTGCACCTCGTCGGCCACGACCGCAAATCCGCGCCCGGCCTCGCCGGCCATCGAGGCCTGGATGGAAGCGTTCAGCGCCAGAATGTTGGTTTGCTCGGCAATGTCGTTGATGAGTTCGACGATGTTGCCGATCTCCTGCGAGGATTCACCCAATCGCTTGATGCGCTTGCTGGTTTCCTGGATGGTCTCCCGGATCGCGTTCATGCCGTCGATCGTGCGCCGCACGGCATCGCCGCCCTTGTGAGCGACGTCGACGGAGTGGCGCGCAACATCGGCCGCGCGCTCGGCATTACCCGAGACCTCTTCGGTGGAACCAGCCATTTCCGCGACCGATTCACTGGCCTGGCCAATTTGCCGCGACTGCGCCGAACTTGCTTTCGTCAGGTGTTGCGCCAGCGCCTGGGTCTGCTTGGTCGCGCCGTCGAGCGATATGGCCGACTGGTTGATGGTCGTCACCAGGCCGCGCAGCGCATCGACCGCATAGTTGATCGAATCCGCGATCGCGCCGGTCATGTCTTCAGTCACCGTGGCCTGCACGGTCAGATCGCCATCGGCGAGACTCGAGAGTTCGTCGAGCAGTCGCAGGATGGCTTCCTGGTTGCGATCCGCGGCCAGGTGCTGGGTCGCGGCCGCGAGTCGCTGGCGATCCGCCTCGGGGCGCAGCTCGCGCACCTGCTGCCAGATCAGCCACAGCGGCACCAGTGCTAACAAAATAAAGATCGCCGGCCACCAGGGCGCAGAGCTGCGCGCCGGACTGTCCTGGCGCGCTATCTCGGCTAACGCGCGGGCATTGTCGGTCAACGACTCGACCTGCCGCGCCGACCCTGCGGTGCGCGGCGCCGCGTTGACGGCGCGGCGCACGGCTGTATTCAGGTCCGCGACGCCGCCGCGCAGCTCGACCAGTTGCGCCGTGGCTTCGGCGCCGATGACTTTTGGCAGCGCGCCAATACTCGACTCTTTGCCCTCCAGGCTGGCAACAACCTGGGCCAGGTAGTCGGCGCCCTCGGCCAGACGCCGCGTAATCGTCGCCGGGCGGTCGGCGCCGTCGGCTAACGCCGTCAGATCGAGTTGCACCTGCAAGGCGCGGTTCACGAAGCGCTCGCGAACGCGCGCCACGGTCTCGCTTGCGTTGTCCGGACTGCGCTTGGTCAGCTCACCAATCAGTTGATTGAGCTGCGGCACCCGTGCTGCCGCGATTGACGCAGCCTGCAGCGTATCCGCGGTCGCCGTGGACGACCTGCCAATCGCATCCAGCGTGCGCAGCACGACTGGCAGCCGGGCGTCGCGGGCCCAGGCGCTGGTCTCGTTGTCGGACGCCGCGGACTGCAGCCGTGCCCCCGCGTCAGCCAGAGCCTTGACGGCCCTGGCATCGCCCGCGCGGGCGCGGCCGGCGTCGATCGCAATGTCCGACAAGGTCTGCGCGACACCAGCGGCGCCGGCGGCAGGTCTGGCAGCGGCGCTGAACAGCACACCCAGGGCGGCGATCAGCAGCAATGCCACCGCGGCAATGATCCACGTTGTAAGGTCGCGTGGCGAAAATGCCGCCCCTGATTTGAGCCCTGTCATGAACTCTTACGCCGCCGCATCCTGAAACGCCTGGCTCTCGACCAGGGTCCGCATGCTGAGCACCGGCCACTGCTCGGGGCCGCGCCTGAAAGAGCCCGCCAGGTAACGTTCCACCCGCACCACGGTCGGCGGCGCGTCGGCCGAGAACTCGCCTTCCTGGAAGCGCCGGAAACCTAACACCTCATCGACCATCAGCCCGGCCGGTACATCGCGATGGTTCACGACAATAACGCGGGTATTGCGCGAGGTTGCGGTGACCCCGCTGCCAAAGAATTGCCGCAGATCGATAACGGGCAGCAACGAGCCGCGCACGTTGGCGAGGCCCTTGATCCAGGGTTTGGCGCCCGGCACACGGGTCAGGGACGAAGGCACTGACAGCACCTCGCGGGTTTCGTCGCGGGCGATCAGGTACAGCTCGCCGGCCATGCGCAATGCCACACCGACCCACTCGCGGCTGGCTGCGGCCTGCTCGGCTGTACCTGTGGTTGCGTTACGGCCCAGCTTGTCCAGCTCGGCTAACAATTCAAAAGGACGGTCGCGCAGACCCTTGAGCGAACTGCTGTGACTTTGACCGAGAGTCATGCCCGTCAAGATGCTAACGTCGCCTGGGCCTTGGCCACCAGCTGCGCGGGTGAAACCGGCTTGATCATGTAGTCCACTGCGCCCTGGCGCAGGCCCCAGACCTTGTCGCTCTCCTGGCCCTTGGAACTGACCATGACGATGGGAATCGCCTGGGTCTCCGGGTCGTGGGTGAGGGCCCGGGTCGCCTGGTAGCCGTTCATGCCAGGCATCACGATGTCCATGAAGATGAGGTCGGGATGAATTTCACGCGCCAACCGGACGCCTTCAGCGCCATCGACCGCCGTGGCGGTGCGGAAGCCGTGCTTTTCGAGCGCGTGCTTCATGACGTGCAGCTCGGTCGGTGAATCATCGACAATGAGTATCAGTGCCATGGCTATCTCTCCACCTGGCTCTCGATCGCCGACAACAGCTCGTCCTTGGTAAATGGCTTGGTCAGGTAGTGCTCGGAGCCGACAATGCGGCCGCGGGCGCGGTCGAAAAGCCCGTCCTTGGAGGACAGCATGATGACCGGGATGTTCTTGTAAGCCTTGTTATGCTTGATCAGTGAGCAGGTCTGATAGCCATCGAGCCGCGGCATCATGATATCGACGAACACGATGTCCGGAGTCGTCTCGGCGATTTTCGCCAGCGCATCAAAGCCGTCGACAGCCGTGTGCACTTCGCAGCCCTCTTTGGCGAGCAAAGTTTCGGCGGTACGACGAATAGTCTTACTATCGTCGATGACCAGGACCTTGAGGCCCACGAATTTCGAATTGGCAGCCGTTTCCACTCAACACTCCCATATGCTGATACGGCCCGTGCAAGCGGTACGGGCAGCAGCGTATTGGCACACAAACCGACCGCAGCAGAGTTGCGTTTTAACATATAGAGGGACCCATCGCCATGCCACGCAGTTCACAGTTTTGCGCGATCGTTGAATCAGAGCGTTTTTCGTCATGACTCCGGTGAGGCGCGTGGCGGTAGTCATGGACCCAATCGCCGAAATCAAGTACGCAAAAGACTCGACGCTGGCAATGCTTCTGGCGGCCAGTAAACGCGGTTGGCAGCTCAGTTATCTCGAAATGAGCGATCTTTTTGTGCGGGATGGTGTGGCGCTCGGCCGTGCCCGGGCGCTCAGCGTTGCTGCTAACCCTGACCGCTGGTTCACGCTGGGCGAGCCAGCCGTCGAGCGGCTGGGCGGTTTCGATGCGATCCTGATGCGCAAGGACCCGCCTTTCGACATGGAGTACATCTACAGCACCTATGTCCTCGATCGCGCGGTCCTGCAGGGCGCGCTGGTCGTCAACCAGCCGCAAGGCCTGCGCGACATGAACGAAAAGGTCTATACGGCCTGGTTTCCCGAGTGCTGCGCACCGACGCTGATTACCCGCAGCATGGCCGACATGCATGCCTTCCTGGCCGAGCACGGCACCGCCGTTTGCAAGCCGCTGCACGGCATGGGCGGGCGCTCGATCTTTGTGCTGCAGCAGGGCGACAAGAACAGCAGCGTCGTATTCGAGACCCTGACCAACTACGGCGAGCAATTCGCAATCGTGCAGCGCTACATCCCCGAAATCGTTGTCGGCGGCGACAACCGGATCATCATCGTCGACGGTGAACCGGTGCCATTCGCGCTGTCACGCATACCGACCAGCTCTGACAATCGCGGCAACCTGGCTGCGGGCGCCAAAGGAGTCGCGCGGCCGCTGCGCGACCGGGAACGCTGGCTTGCCGCGCAGATCGGACCGGTGCTCGACGCGCGCGGCATGCTGTTCGTCGGCATCGATGTCATCGGCGATTACGTCACCGAAATCAACGTCACCAGCCCCACCGGCATCCGTGAAATCGACCAGCAGTGCGGCACCGATATCGCCGAGCTGTTGATGGCCGCGATTGCCAAACGGCTGCCGGCGCGCGCATGAACGACGGATCACTGCTGCTGCGCGAAGGCTACGCACCGAGCGGTGATCGGCTGGTGACGATGATTTTCCTGGCGGCGGTCGTGCATGCGCTGGTCATCGCCGGCATCTCCTTCGCCGGCAATGGCGGCGACAGCGGCCCGGTTCCTGGACTTGAAGTGGTGCTGGTCGGGGAGGACCTGCCGACCGCAGAAAAAAACCCCGGCGCTCCCTATCTCGCGCAACGCACCCAGATCGGCGCCGGCACCACCGCCGAGCGCCGGGCTGCGCGCAGTCCGCGATCAGAGCCGGATGTCGTCGGACGTGACGGTACACCACAGCCGCGCGGCACTGCCCGTGACAGTACCCTAACAAGCTCGGCGCCGAGCATGGACATCTCCTGGAGCGGCATGACCGGCGAGTTGCAGCTGTCGGTGACCGCCGTCGAAGCGCTGGCGAGTGAGCGGGCAGCCAAGCCGCCGGCCGAGGACAACAGCGAATCGACCGAGCTAACAGGCAAGCCGCGCGAGGAGCTGTGGATCGCACCGGACACGGAAAGCTCGGTGCTGGCGCCCTATGTGGATGGCTGGCGCCGCAAGGTCGAACGCCTTGGAACCCTGAATTTCCCGGCTGCCGCGCGCCGTGCGCTGGCTTCCGGCAAGACCCGCAGCCCGATCATCGAGGTATCCCTGGTGGCGAACGGGGACCTGCAGGACGCCAGGATCCAGCGCAGCAGTGGCAGTCCGCAACTGGATGAGGCCGCTTTACAGATTCTGCGGCTCGCCAGCCCGTTCGACCCGTTTCCGCCGGAGCTCGCAGACCGCTACAGCGTGCTGCGTTTTGCCTATGAATGGCGGTTCGAGCGCGGCGCCAAAAACGATTGAGGCGCAGGTACTTGTTTCCGCGTATTCCGCACCTACATACTCTGCACTATGACGAGCGGCACTAATCTCAGCAATCATCTGCTGGTGGCGATGCCTTCGCTGGAAGACCCCAATTTCAGCCAGACCGTCACGCTCATTTGCGAACACAGCGTGGAAAAAGGCGCGCTGGGGATCGTGCTCAATCGCCCCCTGCCCATGACGCTGTCCGAGGTCCTGCAGCAGATGCGCCTGGAAGCCAGCGACGCCTCGATCGGCGCGCGCTCGGTACTGCGCGGCGGCCCCATGAACAAGGACCGAGGCTTTGTCATTCATCGGGCCGGCGGCAACTGGGACTCGACCCACACGATTTCCGACCAGATCCAGGTCACGACCTCCCGGGACGTGCTGGCGGCCATGGCGCGCGGCGAAGGGCCTGGTGACGCGTTCATCGCACTCGGCTACGCGGGCTGGGAAGTGGGCCAGCTGGAGCGTGAGCTGCTGGATAATGCCTGGATGGCCATGCCGGTCGATGAGCACATCGTGTTCGGCACACCTTTCGATGAGCGCTGGCCCACTATCTGGCGCCGGCTCGGCATCAATACGCACGACATCAGCCGCGTCGCCGGGCATGCCTGAGGCCGGCCAGCGCCGCCCGCCGCAAATCGTTCTCGCCTTTGATTTTGGCCTGCGGCGCATCGGCGTCGCCTGCGGCAATACCGTGAGTGGCACCGCAGCGCCGCTGACCACGCTGCTCGCCCAGGACGGCGTGCCGGACTGGACCCAGCTGCTGCGCGTGGTCAAAGACCAGGGCGCAACCCAACTGGTGGTCGGTCGCCCCTATAATACCGACGGCACTGAGAGCGCGTTATCCGCGGCCAGCGATCGCTTCGCGGCCGAGCTAACAACGCGCTGCCAGCAACCCGTTGCGCGCGTCGACGAGCGGTATTCCTCGCTCGAAGCCGAAGCGCAGCTGCGCGCCGCCCGGCAGTCCGGAACGCGCAAACGAGCCGTAGAGAAAGGCGATATCGATAGCCACGCGGCGGCAGCCATTCTGGCGCGCTGGCTGGCGGGGGAAGGACAACAGAACTGATGGCGGTAATGCAATTTCGCGCCGATGGCAGCCTGCGCCACCTGCTGACCTTGGACGGGCTGACACGCCGCCAGCTCGAAGAGCTGCTGGAGCGCGCGCAAAGTCACGTCAGGCCGTTAGGCCAGCGCCCGTCGCAAAGCCGCGCACTCGAGGGCGTGACGGTTGCCACGCTGTTTACCGAGCCATCGACGCGCACCCGTGTGTCGTTTGAATTGGCGGCACAACGCCTCGGCGCCCAGGTCGCGAGCGTGGAAATGCAGCTGTCGTCGCGCCTCAAGGGCGAGAGCATGCTGGATACGGTCTACACACTGGAAGCCCTGCACGTCGACTGTTTCGTGCTGCGCGATGCCGAGGCCACGGTACCGGACCTGGTTGCCAACGCCGTCGCCGCGCATGTGTCGGTGCTCTCGGGTGGTGCCGGCAGCTACGCGCACCCGACCCAGGGCTTGTTGGATGCGCTGACCATCCGGCAGCGCAAGGGCAAATTCGACGGACTGGCTGTGGCGATCATCGGCGACGTGCGCCATTCCCGCGTTGCGCGTTCCGCGTGGCATGCATTCGCAACGCTCGGTGTGCGTGAACTGCGCATTGCCGGCCCCGAGGCGCTGCTGCCGGACGCCGATCAGTTCGCCGGCGCGCGCCGCTGCCACTCGATTGATGCTGCCGTGCAGGACGCGGACGTGGTCATGATGCTGCGCATCCAGAAGGAGCGCATCACACAGGCCGACATTCCCGATGGCGCAGCATATTTCGCCGAATGGGGGCTGAATGCGGCGCGCCTGCGGCATGCCAGGCGCGATGCCATCGTCATGCACCCGCAACCGATGAATCGCGGCGTGGAAATCGACAGCGAAGTCGCCGATGGCCCGCAGTCCGCGATTCGCGATCAGGTGCGTAATGGGGTGGCGGTACGCATGGCGGTGCTGGAAGCCGTGATTGCAGGCCGCGGCGCTGGCAAATCCGCATGAGCCCAAATCGCATGAACAAGGAACATCGGCAAACCATTCCGCTCGAAGACGCGCGCCTGGTGACGCGCGAGGAATATCCGGGCGAACAATATGTGCTGCGGTTGCAGGCGCCGCGCTGCGCCGCACGTGCGACTGCCGGCAGCTTCGTGCACCTGAGCTGCGATGACGATATTCCGATGCGCCGGCCGTTGTCGATCATGCGCGCCGACGCCGGCGCCGGGTGGATCGAGGTGCTGTTCAAGATCGTGGGCCCGGGCCTGGCGGCGCTGGCGCGCAGAAAAGTCGGCGATACGCTCTCGGTGTTAGGTCCCATCGGCCATGGCTTCACGCTGAATCCTTCCCGGCCGCGCGCGCTGATGATCGGTGGCGGCGTCGGCATCCCGCCGATGATTTATCTGGCCGAGGACATCTACCGGCGCACTGGTGGCAACAGCAGCGTGTCCTGGCGACCGCTGGTGCTGATGGGCTCGGAAATTCCGTTCCCGTTCAAGAGCCGGCCGTCCACTATCGTGGTTCCCGGCATACCCGCTGGCGTAATCGCCGCAATGCCATTGTTAGACGGCTGGAGCATCCCGAGCCGGCTCGCCAGCAAGAGCGGGTTCCCGGGCTGCTTCGACGGTTTCGTAACTGAACTCGCAGACGCCTGGTTGCAGACAGCCGACAACGTGCGGCTGGCGGAGACGCAGATCTACGCCTGCGGCCCGACGCCCATGCTCCAGGCAACGGCGAGGCTCGCCAGGAAGTACGACCTGCCCTGCCAGGTGTCGCTGGAAGAATTCATGGCTTGCGCAGTCGGCGGCTGTGCCGGCTGTGCAGTCAAAGTGCAGACCGCGGATGGCCCTGCAATGAAGCGCGTCTGCGTGGATGGGCCAGTGTTCGAGGCGTCGCAGGTTTTTTGACCTGAATCGTTCACTGCGCAGCTATCAGCGATGGCGTGATTTCAGACGCTCGAATTGCGGCGCGCGGTCGCGAGCCCGCTACACCGCGGGTTCCCTCGCGGCGTCTGCGCGCTCAGGACACATTCGTACATCGCGAACTGATAGTGCATCGACTTCGCGCGCTACGACGCCGCTCGGCCTGCTCCAGCTTGCGCAAATCGAGCGTCTGAAATCACGCCATCGCAGGCGGCACCAATGAACGGTCGCAATCCGGCATCAAGGTCTTGATCGCGTTAGCACGGTCGGTCCGGCCTCGATGCACGCGAGCTGGAGCAGGCCGAGCGGCGGCGTTGCGCGCGAGCTCGACGAGGTGCGAATTCACGGCTTGCGAACTGGGGTCGAGCGGGCAGCCGCCGCGAGGGGACCGGCGTTCACGCCGGACTGCGACCGCGAGCCGCGCAGCGAGGCCGGACCGACCGTGCTAACACGATCCGACCAAAGCGACTAACCGAAATTGATCTTGGCTTCCAGGTTGGTGCGCGAATCGGCGTTGGCCAACGCCTCTTCCATCGTGATGACTTCGTCCTGGTAAAGCTTAAGCAGCGCCTGGTCGTAGCTCTGCACGCCGCGCTCGCTGCTGTTGCTGATGGCTTCCTTCATACCCATGATGTCGCCCTTGCGGATCAGCTCCGAAATGTGCGGCGTATTGATCATGATCTCGATGGCTGCGGTGCGGCGGCCTTCCTTGGTCATGACCAGCCGCTGCGACATGATCGCGCGCAGGTACTGCGACAGATCGAGATAGATCTGGTTGTGCTGGTCGCGCGGGAACAAGTTGATGATGCGATCGAGCGTTTCTGCGGCGTTATTGGAATGCAGCGTCGACAGCACGAGATGGCCCGTGCCCGACAGCGCAATTGCCGATTCCATGGTCTCGCGGTCGCGAATTTCGCCGATCAGGATGACATCGGGAGCGGCGCGCATCGCGCTGCGCAGCGCGCGGGCGTAATTGCGGGTGTCGATGCCGATTTCGCGCTGGTTGATGATCGAGCGTTTGTTGGCATGCAGGAATTCGATCGGATCCTCGATCGAGATGATGTGGTCGGATGAGTTCTCGTTGCGGTAGTTGATCATCGCCGCGAGACTCGTCGATTTACCGGAGCCGGTCGCGCCGACCATCAGCACCAGCCCGCGCTTCATCATGACCAGATCCTTGAGGACTTCGGGCAGCCCCAGGTCTTCCATGCGCGGCATGTCGGCGGTGATGAAGCGCAGCACCATGGCCGGATAGCCACGCTGAAAGAAAACATTGACGCGGAAGCGGCCGAGCCCGGGCTCGGACACGGCAAAGTCGATTTCGAGTTCACGCCGGAAATATTCGAGCTGGTCACTGCGCATCAGGCCGTAGGCCATGTCGCGGACCATGTCGGCGTGCAAAATTTGTTTATTGACCGGGACAATCCGGCCTTCGATCTTGATCTTGATCGGCGAGTTGGGTGCGAAAAATAGATCCGACGCTTTTTTGTCAGCCATCAACTTCAACATCGGCTTGATGTTGATATTGGTCGTGGCCAACGGACCGATTCCAGAATCGGTCACGCCCGGCAGGGATTCACTGTTAGCTGACATTAATCGCAAGCCTCAACGGCCGGTTAGATTCGGCCCTGATGATCTTCCTCGAGTATCGCCAGGCTCGAATTATCCAGTTCTTTGTGCTCGCGTTTGCCTTCAAGTTTGATTCTGAGACGCAGTTCATTCTTTGAGTCGGCATTCTTGATCGCTTCCTCGTAAGACACGAACCCGGTCTCATAAAGTTCGAACAATGCCTGGTCAAAAGTCCGCATGCCAAGGCGCGTGGAACGCGACATGACTTCCTTGATCTTGGTGACCTCGCCCTTGAAAATCAGGTCCTGGATCAGCGGTGAATTCAACATGATCTCGGTTGCGGCAACCCGCCCACGGGTGCCATCGCGCGGCAGCAGGCGTTGCGAAATCAGCGCGCGGATGTTCAGCGACAGGTCCATCAGCAGCTGTTCGCGTCGTTCATCCGGGAAGAAGTTGATGATGCGGTCGAGCGCCTGGTTGGAGCTGTTGGCGTGCAGCGTTGCTAACACCAGGTGCCCGGTCTCGGCAAACTGGATGCCGTATTCCATGGTCTCGCGATCGCGTATCTCGCCAATGAGGATGACATCCGGCGCCTGGCGCAGGCAGTTTTTTAGGGCAATGTGCCAGCTGTCGGTGTCAACGTTGATTTCACGCTGCGTGATGATGCAGCCCTTGTGCGGGTGGACGTACTCGACCGGATCTTCGATCGTGACGATATGGCCGCGGGTTTTTTCGTTGCGATAGCCGACCATCGCCGCCAGCGTGGTCGATTTTCCCGAACCCGTGCCGCCAACCATGATCACCAGGCCGCGCTTGGTCAGGACGACCTCTTTGAGGATCGGCGGCAGGTCCAGCTCTTCGATCGTCGGAATCTTCGAGTTGATCAGGCGCAGCACGCAACCGGTTGAGGCCTGCTGCACAAACGCGTTGACGCGAAAGCGCCCGATACCCGGCGGCGCAATCGCAAAATTGCATTCCTTGGTGGAATCGAATTCCTTGGTCTGGCGATCGTTCATGATCGCGCGGGTGATGATGTTGGATTGCTCCGCCGTCAGCGCGCGCTCGCTTTGCGGGCGAACCTCGCCGTCGATCTTGATCGCTGGCGGAAAGCCGGTGGTGATGAACAGGTCCGAGCCCTTCTTTTCCACCACTCGCCGCAGCAGATCCTGCATGAGCTTGATTGCCTGGTCACGATCCATCAGAGCGCATCCTTGTTCGAGGCTTTGTAGCGGGCTTCTTCCTTGGTGATGACGCCCTTGGACAACAAATCCTGCAGACACTGGTCCAGCGTCTGCATGCCAACGGCGCCGCCAGTTTGAATCGCGGAAAACATCTGCGCGATCTTGCCTTCACGTATCAGGTTGCGGATGGCGGGGGTGCCGATCATGATTTCATGCGCAGCAACGCGGCCGCCGCCGATGCGTTTCAACAGCGACTGCGACACTACGGCGCGCAGCGATTCGGACAACATCGAACGCACCATTTCTTTTTCGGCGGCCGGAAACACATCGACGATGCGGTCGATGGTCTTCGCGGCAGAGCTGGTGTGCAGCGTGCCAAACACGAGGTGGCCCGTCTCAGCCGCGGTCAACGCCAGCCGGATCGTTTCCAGGTCGCGCATTTCGCCGACCAGGATGATGTCCGGATCTTCACGCAGCGCGGAACGCAGCGCCTCGGCAAAACCCAGCGTGTCGCGATGCACTTCGCGCTGGTTGATCAGGCAGCGCCTGGATTCATGCACAAACTCGATCGGGTCTTCGATCGTTAGCACGTGGTCCGGGCGATTGTCGTTACAGTGGGCGATCATGCCGGCCAGCGTGGTTGACTTGCCGGAGCCGGTCGGCCCGGTCACCAGCACCAGGCCGCGCGGTAACATGCACAGGTCGCGGAAAATCTTCGGCGCCTGCAGATCGTCCAGCGACAGGATCACCGAGGGAATGTTGCGGAACACCGCACCGGCGCCCCGGTTCTGGTTGAACGCGTTGACGCGAAAGCGCGCCAGCTTCGGAATCTCGAAAGAAAAGTCCGTTTCAAAGAACTCTTCGAACGACTTGCGCTGCTTGTCGTTCATGATGTCGTACACCATGCTGTGCACGTCTTTGTGCGACAGCAGCGGCATATTGATACGCTTCATGTCGCCGTCGACGCGAATCATAGGCGGCATGCCAGCAGATAAATGCAGATCGGAGGCATTGTTCTTGACAGCAAAAGCCAAGAGTTGGGCGATGTCGACAGCCATTCGTACTCCCTATTACCTTCGCGAGTATAGATAAGGGGTCTGCCACGTCTATGTTAAACCCTCCGCAGATTCTCGCGGAACGCCTTACAAAGGTTCGCGATCGCATGGCCACGGCCTGTGCGGCCGCCGGCAGGACAGCCGACTGCGTCACATTGCTGGCCGTCAGCAAGGGTCACGCGGCCGAAACCGTCCGGGCGGCGTCCCAGCTTGGCGTCCAGGATTTTGGCGAAAGCTACCTCCAGGAAGCCGTGTCGAAGATTGCGGCTCTCAAGGGCCTCGAGCTCACCTGGCACTACATCGGCCAGATCCAGGCGAACAAGACCAAGCCCATCGCCGAGCATTTCAGCTGGGTGCACACCGTCGACCGGCTCAAGGTGCTGGAACGCCTGTCGGCGCACCGGCCCTATTACGCACCGGACCTGCAAATCTGCTTGCAGGTGCGACTGGCGGCCGAGGCCGGCAAGGGCGGCGCCGAACCGCAGGACGTGCTGGCCTTCGCGCAGGCGGCGCAGCAGCTGCCAAAACTCAGGTTACGCGGCCTGATGTGCATTCCGCCCCCTGAAACCGCGGCCGCGAAGCAGGATCACTGGTTTCGGATGCTGGCAGAGCTCGCGGCACTGCTGCGTGCCAATGACATCGAAACCGACACGCTGTCGATGGGAATGAGCGACGACCTGGAAGCCGCGATTCGCTGCGGCAGCACCCTGATACGTGTCGGCACCGCTATTTTCGGGCCGCGCGACGCGACCTAACGTTAGAATCCCGCCATGTCGACCAGTCAAATCGCGTGCCTCGGAGGAGGCAACATGGGCCGCGCCCTGTTGCAGGCACTGCTGCGTGCCGGAACACCGGCCACGAACCTCGCCGTGGGCGAGCCGTACGCTGCGACGCGGGCGGCGCTGGCACAGGACCTGGGCATCGCCGTGCACGCCTCCAATGCGGCTGCGATCCAGGGTGCGCAACTGGTGATCCTCGCAGTCAAACCCCAGGAAGCGCTCGCGACCCTAACAGACCTGCGCAGCACGCTGACGGCAGCCAACCCAGTGCTGTTGTCCGTGGCAGCCGGCCTGCGCTGCGCGGACCTCGCAGCGGCTGGTGGCGCGCCACGGGTGGTGCGCGCGATGCCGAATCGACCGGCCCTGGTCGGCGCGGGCGCAACCGGACTTTTTGCCGCCGACAATGTCGATACCGCGGCGCGCGATCTGGCCAGCGCCGTCATGCGCGCTGCGGGCACTGTCGTGTGGCTGCCCGACGAGGCCATGATGGACGCGGTCACGGCGCTGTCCGGCAGCGGGCCGGCGTATTTTTTCCTGATGGCGGAAGCGCTGGCGGCTGCCGGCGTGGCGCAGGGCCTGACCGCAGAAATCGCGGGAAAACTAGCCATTGCGACACTGCAGGGTGCCGGCGTGATGGCCGCGCAGAGCGATGGCGACCTGGTGCGGCTGCGTGCCGAGGTCACATCCAAGGGCGGCACTACCGCGGCCGCGCTGGAAATACTCGATGCCCCGGAGGGCCTACGCCCGCTGCTGGCGCGGGCGGTCGCCGCCGCGACCCGCCGCGCCCAGGAGCTCGGCCGGCAGACGGCTCCCGAACCTAACAACTCGTCCCGCATGGAAAAGGACCCGCGCAATGGCTGACGCTTTTGGTTACCTGGCAGACGCGATCATTTCGATCGTCTTGTTCTTCTTTCTGTTGCGGTTCCTGCTGCAGTTGAGTCGCGCGGACTTCCGCAACCCGATTGCCAGGGGAACGCTGCAGCTCACCAACTGGCTGGTTCTGCCGCTACGCAAGCTGCTGCCACCGATTGGCCGCGTGGACACCGCATCAGTAGTCGCGGTGCTGCTGATTGCGGGTGCCGGAATTGGCATCGCAAGCCTGATCGCCGGCGTTGGCCTGCCACCGGCAGATGTCTGGCTAGTGCGTACGCTGCGCATGTTGGCGAGCAACATTTTGCTGTTGTATCTGCTGGCGATTCTCGTCGGCGTGGTGATTTCCTGGGTGTCGCCGGGCGGCTATTCGCCGGCACAGGCTCTGATCGACATACTGACGGCGCCGATATTACGGCCCATTCGCCGGCTGCTGCCGGCCATCGGCGGTTTCGATTTTTCGCCCGTGGTTGCGTTGCTCGCAATCCAGTTTCTGCGGATTTTGCTGGGTTTATAGGCACCGCCAGTGCGTGATGCACGCGCGACCCTAGAAAACAAGGGATTTTTGAGCGTCGATAGATAAAAATACTGCTTGCGCTCGCGACCGCATGTGCTATTTTCCCGCACGTTCCTTAACAATTATCGGAGTAGATACACATGGCGAAAAAGGGTGGCGCACCAACCAAGTCGGAAATTCTCAACACGATTTCCAAAGATACGGGCTTGTCCCGCAAACAGGTCGGTGCGGTGTTCGATTCGCTGAGTGGCGTCGTCAAGAAGAGCCTGCGCGGCGGTGGCTTGTTCACCCTGCCGGGTCTCCTGAAGATGAAGGTCGTCAAGAAGCCTGCCACCAAGGCGCGTGAGGGTGTAAACCCATTCACCGGGGAAAAAATGATGTTCAAGGCCAAGCCCGCCTCCAAGAAAGTGCGCGTTATGCCTCTGAAGTCGCTTAAGGGCATGGTCAACTAAGACCGTTCCTTTTCCGTACGGGAAGCCCGGCGCGGCGTTAGCTGCTCCGGGCTTTCTTTTTTGTGCGACGGATAAACGGTTCTGTCGGAGCATTGGCCCCGCAGGACAGCTCAGGTGTCGGCGCGCCGACAATTCGCCGCCCTACGGGGCCAATGCTCCGACTGCTCACTCGCACGTCGCGCAAGAAAGTTCGCGACTCCTGGCCGGTGCGCCGGCATATAAATCTCGTTCAGACATTCGGGTTACCAGCCCCAAGGCGAAGGCAGCAAGTAATGCGAAGGTTGTTGCCTGCAGACGCGTGCGATAGCTGCTGCCGAGCGGCGAATGGGCGGTCACTCGGGCGCGCAGTCAGCGCAAACTTAGTATCTTCAGCTCAACTTGGGAAAAGATCCGTGACGAACGTTTGCGCCTGCGCGCCCGAGTGACCGCGAACGATCGCGTGTGAGTCCGCGAACCGCGATCGTGCAGGCGCGCCGCCCTTTGAGCCGTGCGGCAGCAGCCATCGCGTGTGGCCGCCGACTGCTATGGTTGCACGAGTTGCGTATTTTCCGTGCCTAGGCGGGAGCCGAGTGCCCAAGAAATTTCACAGCTTGGACATCAATGTCATGCAGGCGCCCATGAAAGAAATGCCCGACGCCCTGCAATACATGCACCTCGGGCCGCGCGGCCGACCTGGCGGCCCAGTCGAGCACTGCCTGTGCATCCACGAGTTCATCGGCATCGCCCTGCAGGATGAGCCAGGGGCACTGCGGCGCGGGGATCGCGCTGAAATCCCAGCGGCCGACGGGTGGCGCGACGGTAACCAGTTTGTTAGCTCGCGCGGTGTTGCAGACCTGCAGTGCCACGAACGAGCCGAATGAAAATCCGGCCAGCCACAGCGCCGCTCCGGGCCAGCGCTCGCGGCCGGCGGCTATCACCGCCAGTGCATCTTGCGTTTCACCGGCGCCGTCATCGAACACGCCAGCGCTGGCGCCAACACCGCGAAAATTGAAACGCAGCGTGGGCGCGCCGCATTTCTGCATCGCGCGCGCCACAGCATGCACGACTTTGTTAGTCATGGTGCCGCCACCGAGCGGATGCGGATGGCAGATAACGCCGAAGGCGGCGCCGCGCTGGCCGGCAGGTTCCTCGATCAGGGCTTCGATGTTGCCGGCGGGCCCGGCAATCCCGAGGGGCGTGGCTCGTGGCGCCGCGAAACTCACGGCGACTTGTAGACCACGCCGTCCTTCATGACGAAACTGACGCGCTGCATCACCGTGATATCGGCGAGCGGATCACCCGGCACGGCGACCAGATCGGCCAGCTTGCCGGTTTCAATCGTGCCGAGGCGATCATCAACACCGAGGAACTTTGCTGGGACAATGGTCGCGGACTTGATGGCTTCCAGCGCCGGCATGCCGGCTTCCACCATGTAGGCGAATTCGCGCGCGTTGTCACCATGCGCGGAAACGCCCGAATCCGTACCGAACATGATGCGCACACCGGCCTTGTAGGCCTTGCCGAAAGTCGTCTGGATCTGCGGTCCGATCAATGCTGCCTTCGGTCGCACGATCGCCGGGAAAAAGCCGTCGATCTTCGACCGCTCGTCAACCCAGCGGCCGGCGCTGATGGTCGGCACGTACCAGGTGCCCTTCTGTTTCATCAGCGCCATGCCCTCATCGTCCATGAAAGTGCCGTGTTCGATGCTGTCGACGCCGGCACGCACGGCACGCTTGATGCCTTCCGCGCCATGCGCATGCGCGGCAACCGTGAAGCCATAGTCCTTAGCCGTGCTGACAACCGCGCGGATTTCTTCTTCGGTGAACTGCGGGTTGAGACCGTTCTTGGCAATCGACAACACACCGCCGGTGGCCGTGATCTTGATGACGTCAGATCCATCCTTGTAGCGCTGCCGTACCGCCTGCGCGGCTTCCACGGGACCATTGACAACGCCTTCAAGCGGACCCGGCTGGCCGCCGAGAAAATCCGCCCAGCCATTCGTGGGGTCGGCATGTCCGCCGGTCGTGGCGTTGGATTTGCCGGCGGCATATATGCGCGGTCCCGGCACCTTGCCGGCGTTCACCGCATCCCGCAACGCGAGGCTGGCCCGAAACGAATCGCCGAGATCGCGCACCGAGGTGAATCCAGCTAACAAAGTGCGCTGCGCATACACGACGCTGTTGATGGCAACGTCCGGCGCGTCCAGCTTGAAGCGATCGATCTCGTTATTGGCCCGGTATTCGCTGGTCAGGTGCACGTGCATGTCGGTCCAGCCCGGCATCAGCGTCGCGTTGCGCAAATCGATGACGGTGTCGCTCGCGGCGGCGCCGCGATAGCCCAGCTCGATGCCGGTGATCTTGCCGCCTTCCACGACAATGGTGCGTTCCGTCAGCACCTTGTCGCCGACCGCATCGATGACCCGGCCCGCGTGTATCAGGGTCACGGCATCGGCCGTGATCACCGAACACGCCATCGCAGCTAACAAAAGCAGCTTGTTCATTTTTCCTTGCCCTTGAAATCCAGCGACACCGAATTGATGCAGTAGCGCATGCCGGTGGGATTCGGGCCGTCATTGAAGACATGGCCCAGATGCGCGCCGCAGCGCGCGCAGGTGACCTCGGTGCGCACCATGCCGTGCGCCCGGTCTACATGCTCGCGCACCCGCTCGCCGGCCAGCGGCGTCCAGAAACTGGGCCAGCCCGAACCGGAGTCATACTTGGTGTCGGAGGCGAACAGCTCGTTGCCGCAGCAGACGCAGGCATAGGTGCCCGCTTCCTTGTTGTATGTGTAGCGGCCGGTAAAGGCGCGTTCCGTGCCCTTATTCTGTGTAACCTCGTAGCTCAGCGGATCGAGCCGCTCACGCAGCTCCGCATCCATCGGCATGGGCTGGTCGCCCGGGTTTTTCACGTCGCTCATGGCCTGATTATGGCATGGGCCTTGAAAAATCGAGCCGGCATCCCCAAGCTCCCGCCGCCTTTTCCTGCCGAATTTGAGGTACCAGACCGTGACCGAGACCAAGAAAGAGACCCTGGGTTTTCAGGCCGAAGTCCGCGAACTGTTGCGGCTGATGATTCATTCGCTGTACAGCCACCGCGAGATTTTCCTGCGCGAGCTGATTTCAAATGCCTCTGACGCCAACGACAAACTGCGCTTTGCCGCGCTGGCGACGCCCAGCCTGCTGGCCGAGGATGCCGAGCTCAGGATCTGGGTTGAAACCGATGCGAAAGCCGGCACCCTGACTTTGCGCGACAACGGCATCGGCATGAGCCGCGAGGATGCGATCTCGCACCTCGGCACCATCGCACGCTCGGGTACCGCCGAGTTTTTCAAGAAACTGAGCGGCGACCAGCAGAAGGATTCGCAGCTGATCGGCCAGTTCGGCGTCGGTTTCTACTCGGCCTTCATCGTGGCCGACCGCGTCGAGGTATTTTCACGCCGCGCCGGCCTTGCAGCTAACGAAGGCGTGCATTGGGAATCGGCGGCGGCCGGCGATTTCACGGTTGAAACGGTCGACGTCCCGGAGCGCGGCACGCGAGTCGTGCTGCACCTGAAAGACGAGGCGAAGGAATTTGCCGATGCCTGGCGGCTGCGCGCGCTGGTGCGGCGCTACTCCGACCACATCGCGTTTCCAGTGCTGATGCCGAAAGAAGGCGAAGCCTCTGCGGATTGGGAGCCGGTCAACCAGGGCAAGGCGCTGTGGACCCGCGCCCGGACCGACATCAAGGATGACGAGTACCAGGAGTTCTACAAGCACCTGACACACGATTTCGAGGAACCGCTCGCCTGGAGCCACAACAAGGTCGAGGGCAAGCGCGAGTACACCAGCCTGCTGTACGTGCCGGCGCATGCGCCTTTCGACCTGCAGCAGCGCGATGCGGTGCGCGGTCTCAAGCTCTATGTGCGCCGCGTGTTCATCATGGACGATGCCGAGCAGTTCCTGCCGCTGTACCTGCGCTTCATCAAGGGCGTGGTGGACTCGTCCGACCTGCCGCTCAACGTGTCGCGAGAGCTGCTGCAGAAAGACGCCGAGGTCGAGGCGATGCGCGGCGCGCTCACCAAACGCGCGCTCGATCTGTTAGGACGGGTGGCCAAGGACGAGCCGGAAAAATACGCGACCCTTTGGCGCGAATTTGGCGTCGTCATGAAAGAGGGCCTGGCCGAGGACGGCGCCAACCGCGACAAGCTGCTGCCGCTGCTGCGTTTCGCCAGCACTGCGAGCGAGGACGACAAACCGACTGCCAGCCTCAACGACTACGTCGGCCGGATCAAAGAGGGTCAGAAGCACGTCTACTACGTCATCGGCGACTCGATCGCCGCGGCGCGCGGCAGTCCGTTCATTGAAAAACTCCGGGCACGTGGCATCGAGGTTCTTTTGTTAGGTGACCGGATCGACGAGTGGGCGCTGAGCTTCGTGCAGGAGTTCGACGGCAAAAAACTGAAGGATGCAGCACGTGGCGACCTGGACCTCGGCACGCTCGCCGACGCCGCGGACGATGCTGCGGCCGAGGCCGCGCTGAAGGAGAACAAGGGCCTGTTGAAGCGTATCAAGGACGCGCTCGGCGACCGGGTCAGCGAGGTCAGGATCAGCAGGCGGCTGGCGGATTCGCCGGCCTGCCTGGTGCGTTCCGACCAGGACATGGGCGCGCAACTGCGCCGCGTCATGGCCGCGGCGGGCCAGTCTGTGCCGGAAGACAAGCCGGTCTTTGAGGTGAACGTCGCGCACGCCCTGCTGAAACGGCTGGATTCGACCACCGCGGCGACCGAGTTCGAGGACCTGGCGCTGTACATTTTTGAGCAGGCGCAACTGGCGGAAGGCTCGCAACTGGCCAATCCCGCCGCACACGTGCGCCGGGTCAACCAGCTGCTGAGCAAGCTGTTAGCTACGGGCTGACAGCCGCCCGTGATCCAGCTAAGCGATGTCAGCCTGCGGCGCGGGCCGGAGCCGCTCATCGAAAATGCCAACCTGAGCATTTTCCCGGGCGACAAGCTCGGCATCGTCGGCCGCAACGGTTCCGGCAAGTCGAGCCTGCTGGCGCTGCTGCAGGGGGAACTGCACGCCGACAAGGGCGACGTCAGCCTGCCGCCCAATCTCAGGATCTCTGCGGTTGCGCAATCGTTGCCGGCCGGTCCGCGCGCCGTAGTCGACTATGTGATCGACGGCGACCAGAACCTGCGCGCGGTCGAGCGGCAGCTGGCTGAGGCACATGCACGCGACGACGGCCTCGCCCAGGCGCGGCTGCTGCAGGATCTCGAGGTGTTAGGTGGCTATACCGCGCGCAGCCGTGCTGCCGCGATCCTCGACGGGCTCGGTTTCGATGCGGCGCGTATCGACCAGCCCCTGGATGAGTTTTCGGGCGGCATGCGCATGCGGGTCAGCCTGGCGCGCGCGCTCATGTGTCCCGCGGACCTGCTGATACTCGACGAGCCCACCAACCACCTGGATCTCGACGCGGTGGTGTGGCTTGAAACCTGGCTGTGCGCGTTTCGCGGCACCTTGCTGCTGGTATCGCATGACCGCGAGTTCCTGGATGCCATCGTATCGCGCATCGTGCAGCTCAGTGCGCGCGCGCTGCGCGTCTGGAGCGGCAACTACAGCCAGTTTGAATCGGCCGAAGTCGAGGAGCGGCGCCGCAGCACGTCGCTGGCTGCGCGGCAGCAGGTCCGCATCAAGCAGGTGCAGGCTTTTGTCGACCGGTTCCGCGCGCAGGCGACCAAGGCCCGGCAGGTGCAAAGCCGCATCAAGTGGCTGGACAAGCTGCCGGCGATCGCGGCTGCGCGCAACGAGCACAGCATTGAATGGGATTTCGCCGCGCCGCGCAAGTTGCCGCAGCCACTGCTGACCATCGATCGCGCCAAATGCGGTTACCCCGACCGGCCGGTCCTGAGCGGCGTTTCCATGACCATCGGCACCCATGAACGGATCGGCGTGTTAGGCCGCAATGGCGCCGGCAAGTCCACGCTGATGCGGCTGCTGGCCGGCGAACTCAAGCCCGCCGCGGGTGAAATGACCCGGGCACCCGACCTGGAAACCGGTTTTTTCGCGCAGATGGAGCTCGAGCAACTGGATGCCAACGCGACGGCGATCGAAGAACTCACGCGACGCGGCGGATCGGAAGCCGCCGCCTGGAGCGAACAACAGAAGCGCGATCACCTCGGGCGCTTCGGGTTCTCGGGTGACCGCGCCTTCGACAGTACCCGCAATTTCTCCGGTGGCGAGCGTGCCCGCCTGACCCTGGCGATCCTGGTGGCGCGCCGGCCTAACATGCTGCTGCTGGATGAGCCCACCAATCATCTCGATATTGAAATGCGCGCGAGCCTGCTGTTCGCGCTGCAGACCTTCGCAGGCGCGGTCATTGTGGTATCGCACGATCGGGCACTGCTGCGCAGCATCTGTGATCGCCTGCTGCTGGTTGAGCAGAGCCGCGTGAGCGAATTTGACGGCGATCTGGACGACTACGCACGCTACCTCTCAACGCCCAGGGCCGTCGCGCCGCGGGCCGCAGACAGCAGCGTCGACCGTCGTGAGCAGCGCCGGCGCGAAGCCGAGGCGCGTAATCGCATGAGCGGCGTCCGCAAGCAGTTGCAGGAAACGGAGCAGCGCCTGAACGATGCGCTGACGCAGCGCGCCGTGCTCGATGCCCGGTTGGCTGACAGCGGGTTTTACGCCAGCGCCAGCGTCGCCGAGCAGCAGGCCACGTTGCAGGGACGCGCGCGACTGCAGCAGGATATCGAGGCGCTGGAAAATCTGTGGCTGGAAATCAGCGAGAGGCTAGCTGGGAAACAGCAGGGGTAGGCAGGCGAACGCCGCCAGTGTGTCGGCGGGCAGGCTGGCAATTGCCAGAGTATCCATCGCTCCGGCAAGGTAATGCCGCCCGATACCAACCCAATCGTCCAGTTCGTCCCAGACGAACAGCAGTCGTTCCACGGGCGTGACCTAACGAGTCGGCTTGTCGTTGCGGGGTTTTGCCTGGCCATCGACCCAGTTCTCGCGCACCTTGTCGGTCCAGTTCTTGTAGTTGGACCAGGTGTAGAGATTCTTGGTGATGGCGGCATGACGGCCGCGGCTGCGCTGCATGCGCTCCAGCCAGCTGCTGTAAGGCGTCGCTGCGGTGCCAGCCAGGGTGTTAGCGGGCGGCGTCGCCTCGCGGCCTGTTGCTGCGGCGTTGATCAAATCGGTGCGAAATCGTCCAGTTACACTCATATAACCCCCTGACCGTGACTGGACAATAGAGAGTGGCGGAACAATTCCGCAGGAACTGGATCACAGCAAAGCGGCGGGGGTTGACGCGTGGGATGCTGCTCTCGCAATCCCGGCGAAATGACTGGTTATTGTCGCAGCGCTTATGTCACGCCACGATGCGATAGCAGGGCTTGTAGACACTGCCCGGCAGTTTCATGCGGCCTTGCGCAACAAATGCGGACAATAACTGATCGAGCATCGCCATGACTTTCGGATCGCCGGCCAGTTCATAGGGTCCGTGCTGCTCGATGGCGCGCACACCTGACTCCTTGACGTTGCCGGTCACGATGCCGGAAAACGCGCGCCGCAGGTTGGCGGCGAGTTCATGCACGGGCTGATCGCGATGCAGGCGCAGTGTGCGCATGCTTTCATGCGTCACTTCGAAAGGCTGCTGGAACTGCGGATTCACCTTCAGCAGCCAGTTGAAATTGTACGAATCAGACTTGGTGCGGCGAAAGTCATGGACCTGATCGAGACCGCCGACCATCAGGCGCGCTGCGTCCGCAGGATTGCCGATCACGTACTGGAGCCGGTCCACCGCCGCCTCGCCGAGCGTGCCGCGCAGGAATTCGCGGATCTGGTCGAAATACGCCCGGCTGCTGTCCGGCCCGGTCAGGACCACCGGAAATGGCTGCGCCGCGTTCGCCGGATCCAGCAGGATGCCTAACAAATAGAAGATTTCCTCAGCGGTGCCGACGCCGCCCGGGAAAATGACGATGCCATGTGCAAAGCGGACAAATGCCTCGAGGCGTTTCTCGATGTCGGGCATGATGACCAGCTGGCTCACGATCGGATTGGGCGGCTCAGCCGCGATAATCCCGGGCTCGGTGATGCCGATGTAGCGGCCGCCCGCGATGCGTTGCTTCGCATGACCGATGGTTGCGCCCTTCATCGGGCCCTTCATGGCGCCCGGGCCGCAGCCGGTGCAGATATCGAGCGAGCGCAGTCCAAACTCGTAGCCAACTTTCTTGGTGTACTCGTACTCTTCGCGACTGATGGAGTGGCCGCCCCAGCAAACCACCAGGTTGGGTTTTTGCTTGTGATCGAGCACCCGGGCATTGCGCAGGATGTGAAATACCGCGTTGGTGATCGCCGCAGGCTTGGTCAGGTCAAAACGGCCACCTTCGATTTCGTTCCAGATGTAGACAACATCGCGCAGCGTCGCGAACAGCAGTTCCTTGATGCCGCGAATCATCTCGCCGTCGACAAATGCCGCGGCCGGCGCATTGCGGATCTCGAGCTTGATGCCCCAGGCGTGGCGGACGATGTCGATCTCGAAGTCGCGGTACTTGTCGAAGATTTCCTTGGCGTTGTCGAGGTCGCTGCCGCAGTTGAGTACCGCGAGCGCGCATTTGCGAAACAGCGGATACAGGCCGCCACGTCCGCTGCTCAGCAGGTTTTCGATCTCTTCCTGCGACAGGCTCTCCAGAGCGCCGCGCGGGCCAACGCGCGCGTCGACGAACTCCGGGATGACGACGCTGGTTTCCATCAAGGCTTGATCTCGATTATGGCGCGGCGGTCGACCAGCGACCATAGTTCCAGCATGTCAGCATTCGACAGCGCAATGCAACCATCGGTCCAGTCGGTGGTCGTGTAATAGTCGTCAGAGTGGCTCGGATTGTTAGGAAGGCCGTGGATCATGATCTGTCCGCCGACTTCCCAGCCGTTGGCCCGGGCGCGCATTACATCGTCGCGCGCCGGATAGGAAATCTTGATGGAGAGAAAATAGGCGCTGCGCCGATTGCGATTGCTCAGACGATACATTCCTTCCGGCGTGCGAAAGTCGCCGGCCCGCTCCTTGTGGCCGCGCGGGTTGAGTCCTAACGACACCCGATAGGCGCGCAGCACTTCGGGCCCGCGAAAAAGATACAGGCGCCGCTCTGATTTAACCACCAGGATCTTGTCCGCGGCCTGCTCCGTAACCGGCACGGCATAGTCCGCATGTGCTGGCCCCTGCCAGCCCACGGCAGGCACTAACAACAGGATCGCAATGAAACGCGGTAATTTTCTCGGCATACGGAATTATAGGTGTGGATCAGCCCAGTTCGACACGAACTGTCTCCACAGTTCGTCGCAAAGCCTGCTCCACGACCGCTGTTTCGGGATGGCGGTAGATCACAAATCCCGAACCTTCGTACCCTGCCGGCTGGCTGCTGCCCACCACCGGCCAGTAGGAATCCACGATGATGCCGCCGAATTCACGTTTCAGTTCCGCGACCCCGTGCACCGCCCGGACCGGGCCATCGCCCATGCCGCGCAGGTAGGCGGCGCCCGCTGCGTAGCGGCGTTCAGGCACGTCGAACTGGTCAAAAACCTGCAGCCGCGGCCAGGCCGCATAGAAATCGAGGTCACAGGCGAAGGAAATCAGGCTGGTGAACTGCGCGCCGGGCGGCCGTGCCGCGACTTCAGAAATTGCAATGCTGCCGTCAGTGCGCCGAAACCACTCCATGTGCGTCATCCCGGTTTCCAGGCCTAACACGGACAGCGCCTGCGTGCCGGCTCGCCGGATCGGATCGAACTCGGCGCCATCGATGTCGCGCGGCAGCAATACACACCATTGGATCCACGGGTTCTCAAGCACCGTCAGTGGCGCGGGCCGATAACAGGAAATCGAGTGCCAGACCACGCGCCCATCGATCATGATGCTGTCGAACGAAAACTCCTCGCCCTGCAGGTACTCTTCGAGCAACACCGGCTGGCTCGCACTCGGCGCATCACTGCGCAGCCAGGCTGCCAGTTCGTCCGGCGAATTGATGCGAAACGTATTGCGCGCCCCCGCGCCCGCCGGCGGTTTGACCACGACCGGCAGGCCGCTGCTGCCGCAGAAGTCGCGCGCCTCGGCTGCGCTGGTCGCCAATCGATGCCGCGCACAGGGCAGGCCTGCCGCCTCGAGCCGGTTTTTCATCTGGTTCTTGTCGCGAAAATTGTTAGCTGCTTCGACTCCCAGGCCTGGCAGGCCGAGCGCCTGGCGGGCCTCGGCGAGTGGCACCTGCAGCTGTTCCAACGATCCAAACAGGCGGTCGACGCCTCCCAGGCGCGCCGCGAGTTCCCGCGTTGCGGCGACCACCTTGGCTGGGTCAAAGCAGTTATCGATACGCCAGTGGCCCAGCAGCTTTTGCCGCAGCGCGGCCGGCAGGCGCTCCGCCGGGTCCTGGCTGATGACGGACAGCCGCACGCCCGGCAATTGCGCCGCTGCGCTGACGAAGCGTAAGGTGGCGGCCATGAAAAACGGCACCACGAAAACCGCGTGACGATCCACCATGAGTTCCTTCTATCGAATATTGAGTATAGTCGTTGCATGAGCCGACTGCGCATTGCCGGTGTTCAGCATGTTTTCTTTGCGGCAATGGCGTCAGCGGCGCTTGCGGGCTGCGCCACACCTGCGATCGATCCGGTGCGGGAGGCGCTCGATGAGCGCGATGGCACGACCATCACCCAACTTGCCGCCCCGCTGACATTCATCGCAGAAGCGCCGCGCAGCAGCGGCTCAGATCCATTCGCGTTTCTCGCACCCTTCGAATCAAACCGCATGGGTCAACGGCGCCTGCACCTGTGGGTGGCGGTGCCGGTCGAAAGCAAAGTGGACGTAACGGTCATCCTCTGGCATGACGGCGTCGAGCTGCTGCGCGCGTCCGGCCCGATTACAGGCCCGGACCGCGATGCAGCCGCCGTCCGCGCGCCCTACCCGACAACCGCTGCCTGGCAGCGGCCATTGGTCGTGGACCTGAACGCCGGCGCGCTTGCGGCTCTGGGGAACGCCGCGACACTAACAATTGAAATGCGCTTTGCCGACGGTCATAGCGAACGGTTCGCCAGCGAAAAGCCGACCCAGGCGCCACTCCGGGAATTTCGCCGCCGCCTCGGCCTGTAACGGTCCGCTATGGCGAGATCCTTGGAATTACCAGTTGCGTGCCGGAGCGCAGCTGCAGCAGCTCGACGTTAGGGTTGTATTGTTCCAGCAGCCACGACGGGACATCGCCGAATTTCTGCAGCACGATCGACAGGGTGTCACCCTGCCGCACGGCATAGTTCACGGACCCGGTAATGTGCCGCGTCTCGAAATACGCGGCCTGCATGGCGAGATGCCATTCCTGCCGGCGCTGTTGAAAATCCTCGCGCGACACGTTGACGAAATCGAGCCGCATGCGCGTGCCGGGCTGCAGCGTCGCGCCGAGCCCCGGGTTGAGTTCACTGAGCCGGTCGGCCGTCACCTGCAGCCACTCCGCCAACTGTCCGAGTGCTTCGCCACCCAGCGTACCAATGCTGCCGTCCTCCTCGACGCGATACCGGGAACTGTCCAGGGGTTCGAGTGACACCGCGGCGCTGGCCGGGGCGGTTTCGGTGTTAGGAGACTCCGCCCGCGCGACGCTCAGGGGCTGCGCGGCAACGCCAGCCGGATTCTGCCACAGCGCCGGCCGGATCTCCGGCAGCCGCAGCACCATGCCGCGGCGCAAGTTTGCGTCGCTACCGAGCCCGTTGAGTGCCGCGAGGTCCGCGGCCCTGAGTCCATAACGGCGCGCAACTTTCGCCAGCGTGTCGCCGCGGCGCGCCACATGATTGCGGCCGCGCACCTGCGCCGCAAACAGCTGGTCCGCGGGCAGCAGTGCTAACAATCGCTGCAGATTCCAGGGCTCGCCACCCGCTGGCCGCGGCAAATGCAGCTGGTAGCCGCGCGGCAAATGACGCTCGCCCGCCCAGACTGCGTCGCGCAACGCTGGATTGAGCGCACGCAGCACCGCTCGATCGATGCCAGCGGCGGCCTCCACGGCGCTGACCGGCACCCAGGCCGGCAGTTCGATCTCATCGCTTACCTGCTCAGGCGCCCGCTGCACCCCGGGAAAGTAGCGTTGCGGCTCCCGATCGATACGCAGTACCGCGAGAAAAGATGGATAGAAATTGCGCGACGCGAAACCGAAGGTGGTGCCGCGGTAGTTGCGCGCGATCACGGCGATGTCGCTGGTCCCCATGCTGTCGCGCGCGCGGCGCATGCCGGCCGCGCCGTGATTGTAGGCGGTGAGTGCCAGTGGCCAGCTGCCTAACAGTCGATAGTTGTATGACAGGAGCTGCGTCGCAGCCTCGGTGGCGCGAAATGGGTCGAGGCGCTCATCGACCTCATCGTCGATACGCATGTAGAGCCGGCCGGTGGAGCGCATGAATTGCCACAGCCCGGCCGCACCCACTTTGGAATAGGCGGCGGCGTTGAACGAAGACTCGACGTGCGGCAAGGCGGCCAGTTCCGGCGGCAAGCCCTTGGCAGCGAAGCTGCGTGCGATATGGTTTTCCCAGGTTCCGGAACGCTCGATTCCCGCGCGGAAACGATCCGCCTGCCCCAGCTGGAAGCGCACATGCTCCGCCGCTTCAGCGATGCGCTGCGCACTGACTTCATCACCGAACATTTCGTAGATGCGCCGTTCGGTAGCTGTCAGCTCGACATCCGGCGGCAGCCGACCGGGCGCCGGCGCCGTGAGCTCGCCGACTGCGCCGCGACCGGAGACCGAGCTGCTTTCGAGCAGATCAGGGTCGTAACCTAACGTCGCCAGCGCCTGCTGCGGACTTTCCGGATTCAGGCCATAACGGGCCTGCGTGGCGCGCTGTGCCGCGAGGGCTTCAGCGATGCGCCATTTGCCAGCCAGGCCGCGCAACTGGCTGACGTAAACATCGCGGGCGTTGTCGATCACGGCCTGGCGCGCGGCGCCGCTGAGCCTGGAAGGAATTTCTATCTTGCCGTAGACGACGCCGAGGTTCTGTTCGTCATGCAGGAAACCCTGCTCGGTCGTGATCTCCGTGTACACCCGCATCCAGAAACCGACGTCGCGCTGCAATTCGGGCGGCTCCGGAAAGTCCGCGGGCGCGGCCAGCGCCGGGGCACCTAACAAAGTAAAATTGACGCACATCAAAACCCGCAAATTGCGGAGGTATCGGCGCGCGCGCAGTGCCACTGCAGTTGTAAAAAACGCCGTTAATTGCGGCTTTTTTGTCGGAAAACTTGACACTCTGCTCCGGAGGCGTTGCTTTGACTTAATGTAGCTGAGGATGCAAGTCACGGAAAGTACAGGCAATTGCATTTCCACGAGTTGACTTAATGCACAAAACGCGTAACTGGCACGACACTTGCTTTATTAACGAGTACAAGAACAAGAAAGAGTTTCACTCCTCCACACACAAGCAAGCGACCACTGCCCCGCCACAAGCGGGGCTTCTTTTTTTGGGGCGACAAAAAAAGGCGACCTTGCGGTCGCCTTGAAGTACGCGCCAATCCCGTCAGGGCAGGGTACCGGGCAAAGCCCGGAGTGGGCGCGTTATCGGGGATGTTTACAACAGGTACTCAGCCACACTTGGAATCACCGCAGTTGAGACAGGTCATGCAACCGTCCATCAGCACGAGCGCGGCGGTGTTGCATTTGCTACACAGCTGCGCGCCCTCCGGAAAATGAGATTTTGAGAATGCATCCGCCTGTTTGCTGCGCGCCTCAAATTCCGCGCGCTTTTCCTCGACCATTTTTTTCTGGTGCTCGTCCAGCTCGGTCTTGCGAATCAGGCCAATGAACTGCAGGTGCTTTTCAATGACGTGGCCGAGCTCGGCGATGATCGATGGCATGAACCTGCCGCCGGGTTGCCAGTAGCCGCCGCGCGGATCGAACACCGCTTTCAACTCTTCCACCAGGAAAGTCACGTCGCCGCCCTTGCGGAACACGGCCGAAATGATGCGCGTCAGCGCGACGATCCACTGGAAGTGATCCAGGTTCTTGGAGTTGATGAACACCTCGAACGGCCGCCGCTGCTCGTGTTCGGTGCCCTCGTTCAGCACGATGTCGTTGATGGTCACGTACATCGCGTGATCGGACACCGGCGTTTTGATCTTGTAGGTCGAACCGATCAGCATCTCGGGACGCTGCACTTCCTCGGTCAGCCGAATGACCTTGGCCATGCGGCCGTCCTTGCCGCGGGTTTCCAGGGCGCCGGACGACTTGTCGCCATGGCCGTCGGTGGGCTTCTGTACCCGGTATTTCGTGATTTTCTTGTCGATACGTGTCGCAGACATGGTCAAAACTTCCCGTAGTAGCCTTCTTTCAAGGCGTCATACAAATTGGCGGCCGAGTGCATCTCGCCGTCGTACTCGATTTCTTCGTCACCGCGCACCGCAACCTCGCTGCCGTCGTCCAGCGTGAACACATAGGTCGTGTTCTTGAGGTCTTCTTCCTTGACCAGCACGCCCTGGAAAGCTTCCGGATTGAAACGGAAGGTGGTGCAGCCCTTGAGGCCCTGCTCGTGCGCGTACAGGTAGATGTCCTTGAATTCTTCGTACTTGAAATCGGTCGGCACGTTAGCGGTCTTGGAAATCGACGAATCGACCCATTTCTGCGCCGCCGCCTGGATATCGACATGCTCGCGCGGCGAGATCGCATCGGCGGAAGTGAAGTATTCCGGCAGCTTTTCGTCGGCCTTGTCGGAACCCGGCATCGCGCGCGGATTCACCAGTTCCCGATAGGCCAGCAGCTCGAATGAAAACACGTCGATCTTTTCCTTGGACTTCTTGCCTTCGCGGATCACATTGCGGAAATAGTGATGCGCGAACGACGGCTCGATGCCATTCGAGGCGTTGTTAGCCAGGGACAGCGAGATCGTGCCGGTCGGAGCAATCGAGCTGTGGTGCGTGAAGCGTGCACCGACCTGTGCAAGCTGCTCGACCAGTGCCGGCGCCACCTCGGCCACGCGCTGCATGTAGCGCGAATAGCGCGCATGCAGCAACCGGCCCGGGATCCTGCTGCCGACTTTCCAGCCGTCGCGCACCATCTCCGGGCGCTTGCGCAGCATCTCGCCGGTGACGGTGAACTCTTCGTTCATGATCGGCGCCGGGCCTTTTTCCCGCGCCAGGTCCAGGCCCGCTTCCCAGCCCGCGACCGCCATTTCGCGCGACACGTCCTCGGCGAAGCGCACCGCCTCGGGCGAGCCGTATTTCATGCCTAACAAAGTCATGGTGCTGCCAAGTCCGAGAAAGCCCATGCCGTGGCGGCGCTTGCGCATGATTTCGTTGCGTTGCTGCTCCAGCGGCAGGCCGTTGACCTCGACCACGTTGTCGAGCATGCGCGTGAAGACCCGCACCACCTCGCGGTATTCGTCCCAGTCGAATTCCGCGAACTCCGTGAACGGGTTACGCACGAACCGGGTCAGGTTCACCGAACCCAGCAGGCAGGAACCATATGGTGGCAGCGGCTGTTCGCCGCAGGGGTTGGTGGCACGGATGTTCTCGCACCACCAGTTGTTGTTCATCTCGTTGACACGGTCGATGAGGATGAAGCCGGGCTCCGCGAAATCGTAGGTGGACGACATGATGACGTCCCACATACGCCGCGCCGGCACCGACTTGTAGATGCGGCAGGCAACCAGGCCCGTGTCGCTGACGACATAGCCGGTGCTGTGCGGCCATTCGCGCCAGACGTATTTCTTCGCATCGGTGAGATCCGGCTGCTCGGTTTCCAGTTCCTTCTGCGATACCGGGAAGGCGAGCTGCCAGTCGCGGTCTTCGCGCACCGCCTGCATGAATTCATCGGTGACCAGCAGGGACAGGTTGAACTGCCGCAGACGGCCGTTCTCGCGCTTGGCGCGGACAAACTCCATCGCGTCCGGGTGCCCGACATCGAAGGTGCCCATCTGTGCGCCGCGGCGACCGCCAGCGGACGACACGGTAAAGCACATCTTGTCGTAGATATCCATGAACGACAGTGGGCCCGACGTGTAGGCGCCCGCACCCGACACATAGGCGCCGCGCGGCCGCAGCGTCGAGAATTCGTAGCCGATGCCGCAGCCCGCTTTCAGCGTGAGCCCGGCCTCGTGAACCTTGCCGAGAATGTCATCCATTGAGTCGCGGATCGTGCCGGACACGGTGCAGTTGATCGTGGAGGTGGAGGGCTTGTGCTCCAGCGCTCCGGCGTTTGAGGTGACGCGGCCCGCAGGGATCGCTCCACGGCGCAGCGCCCACAGAAAACGCTCGTTCCAATGCTCGCGCACCGGCGGGTGCTCGACATCGGCCAGCGCACGCGCGACGCGCTGGTAGGTTTCGTCCATGGTCTTGTCGATCGGCACCCCGCTCTTCGACACCAGGCGGTACTTCTTGTCCCAGATGTCCAGCGACGCTTCCTGAAACGGAATCGTATTGACATCCTTGGGTTCCAACTTAACAACTGAGTTCATGCTGTGCTCGCGAAACATCCACCCCGACGGCCTGGTTGCAGAGAAAGGTATCCGTACAGCGCCTGCCGTACCCATTCCGTGGTGGCAAGCACCTAACGACGTTAGACACCTGTGGCAGCCGCTGTCAGACGACTGCTATTTCCCTGCTTCCTCCCCCGAATCCGCAGCACCCTGTTTCGCATTGCACGACACAAGATGTTGTGGTCAGGGAGCAAGACTATGGCCGCTGGAAAAATGCGTCAAGGCGCAGCACATAACATATTTACGTTTTTTTTATCTTTTGTTTTCAATAACTTAGAGCGTTTCCTGCGGAAATTTCCCCAAGAATATTTTTCATGCCATGCGGCACTGCAAAAAAGGCTCCACCCCAATATCTTGTGTTCCGCCTCTGCCAACACTTCATCCACAGCTTTATACACAGCGAAAGCCTTGACGCCGGGCCTTGAAACCCGCTAGGCGAGCCCCAGATCGGGTTCATGCGGTCCTGACGTGCTTTGTTAGGTCTGAAATCAACAGGAGGATGAATTGTATGACTTTGCTACGTTATCAACCCTGGTCGCTGGTCGGTCGCCTGCATCGCGAACTCGATGAGGCGGTTGGCGAGCGCGCGCCCGTGGCGTTGATTCCCCGCGCGGAAAGCCGCGAATTGCCGGATCGCTATCAGCTGCGAGCCGATTTGCCGGGCGTCCAGCCGCAGGACATCGAAATTACCGCCGAGGATGGCGTGCTAACAATCAAGGCCACGCGCAAGTCCTGGGCGCAGCCTGCCGCCAAGGGCACAGGCGACGCCGAGACCGCTTGGACCTATCAGCGCAGCTTCACGCTGCCTGAAGATGCCAACGCGGACGCGATTGAGGCTCTGTCCACCCATGGGGTGCTGGAAGTCTCCGTGGGCCGCCAGGCCAAGGTGCAGCCACGACGAATTCAGGTGGCAGCGGCCTGATATCAAAGGCCGGGGGTGCCTCTGACGCACCCCGAACCTGAAAAGGCCCGGCGGGTTTGCCCCCCTTTCCCGCCCGGGCCGCGCCATCGCCGCCGCTCTTTAACGCGGCGGTGCTGTCGTTCGTTAGAATGGAAGCATGAACATCAACTATCGCTCGCGTCTCTGGTCAGGCCTGCTGCTCTGGCTGTGCGTTGCAGGTGTCTACGCTCCCGTGGCGCTCGCGCAGCAGGCGGCCATGCCCGCCGTGGTCGACGGCGCGCCGCTGCCGTCGCTCGCGCCGATGATCAAACGCGTCGCGCCGGCGGTAGTCAGCATCGGTGTCAAAGGCGTGGTACGTGAATCCGGGCAGCGCAATCCGTTGTTTGACGATCCGTTCTTTCGCCGTTTCTTTGGCCCGGACGGCGCCCAGCCCAGCGAACGCGAATTTGAAAGCGCGGGATCCGGCGTCATTGTCGACGCCAAGCTCGGACACATCATCACCAACGCGCATGTGGTCGAGAATGCGCGCGAGATCACCGTGGTGCTGCAGGATGGCCGCGAGCTGAAGGCCACCGTGGTCGGCAGCGACACGCGCTCGGATATCGCGGTTGTCAAGGTGCCGGCGGACAAGCTCACGCAAATTGCGTTAGGCGATTCGGCGCGCCTGGAAGTCGGCGATTTTGTCGTCGCTATCGGTAATCCCTTTGGTTTGCAGCACACAGTCACCTCCGGCATCGTCAGCGCGCTCGGCCGCACCGGCGTCAGCCCCGAGCAGGGCACCTACGAAGATTTCATCCAGACCGATGCGTCTATCAACCCGGGCAACTCCGGCGGCGCGCTGGTGAACCTGCGTGGTGAACTGGTCGGCATCAACAGCGCCATCCTGTCGCGCACCGGCGGCAACATCGGCATTGGTTTCGCCATTCCGACCAGCCTCGCGCGCGGCATCGTCGATCAGCTGGTCAGGTTCGGCAGCGTGCGGCGCGGTGTGTTAGGTGTCACGACCGCCGCCGTCACGCCGGCGATCGCCCAGGCGCTCGGCCTGCCGGCCGCCAGCGGCGCACTGGTACAGCAGGTGGTCAACGGCTCGGCCGCCGAGAAGGCCGGTATCCGCGCCGGCGACGTCATCACGTCGCTGAACGGCAAGTCGCTCAAGACCCATACGGAACTGCGCAACGCGATCGGCCTGCTGCGGGTCGGCGACAACGTGGCCATTGAACTGCTGCGCGATGGCAAGACCCAGCGCGTGACGGCTGCTATCGGCGAAAGCACGACCGCGTCAGCGCCGGCCGCCGAAGGACTGTCAGACGCGCCCTCGCCCGAGGACGCCAAACCACCGCATCCGGCGCTGGAAGGCGCGGCACTGGGCGACGCGCCTAACAACGGCGGCGCTACGGTGCGCACCGTAGCGCCCGGCAGCAAGGCGGCGGCCACCGGGCTGCGGGTTGGCGACATCATCGTGCAGGCGAATCGCACGCTCATCGACAACGTCAAGAAGCTGCGCCAGGCCGCGGCCAACGCGTCGGTAGTGGTACTGCGGGTGCGCCGTGGCCGCGAAGACCTGCTGATTACCCTGCGCTAACAAACTGCGGCGTGCCGGGCGGCGACACCCACCGTCGCCAGTTGCCCGGCGCGCGTGTAAAAGCGCTCGAAATCGCCGCCAGCCTCGACAAACAGCCGCAGCAGGCCGGACACACAGCGGCTGTAGGTCGCTACTGCGGCGAGGTGCGCATTGCTCAGGCCCTGGCGCACCCAGTCGCCATACACCATCCGCACTCCCAGGCGCTGTTCGGCCGCTAACAGATCCGTGCCGAGGCGCGCGAGGCGCGCCCGCTTTGACTGGCGCTGCGCATCGGCCGGATCCGGGGAGCCATAGATCGCCAGCAGATCGCGCCGCGCGGCGGCAAACAACGCATCGAATTCCATGCCGGCGGCCTGCTCGCGCTGCTGCTTCTGCAAGTCTGCCGTGCGCTGCTGGGAAGTCAGCCAGCGTTGCAGGCCCTGCTGTGCGACCACGGTCGCGAAGGCTTCGTTGAAATCGCTGTCCCCTGCGACATAGAGGCGCTGATGCGCCAGTTCATGAATGATGGTCTCGGCAACGGCCAGGTCGCCGAATCTCAGTAAGGTGTCCGGTACCGGATCGGCGAAGTAACCGAGCGTGGAATAGGCCGGCACGCCGCCCACCATGGCATCGCGTCCGCGCTGGCGCTGACGGACCGCGAACCTTATTGCGCTGCGTTCGCGGAAATAGCCGCGGTAGCTAACACAACCGGCCACCGGGAAGCACCAGCGCTGCGGGGTCAACGACAGCTCCGGCGTCGCAACCACGTTCCAGACGACAAACGGCCGGCGCAACTCGGCATAGCGCGTATAGCTGGCATTGTCCGGCAGGCCCAGCTCGCGAATCGCGAATGCGCGCACGGCCTGCACCTGCTGCAGCTGGCCGCGCAATTTCTCGGAGCTGCCCGGTGCCGCGACCACATCCGTGATGGGCTTGCTGGCGCGCGACAGGGCCCACTGCCCGCGCGCGGCTTGCATGCTGTAGCAGCCGGTCAGCGCCGGCAGCAGCAGGCAGAGCAACGATGCTCGGGTAACATGCACACATGGAAGTCTACTTGGTCGGCGGTGCGGTGCGCGATCAGCTGCTCGGGCGAGCCGTCAAGGAGCGCGACTGGGTCGTTGTCGGCGCGCGTCCCGAAGATCTCGAGCGGCAGGGATATCGGCGCGTGGGCGCCGATTTTCCGGTGTTCTTGCATCCCGAGACGCAGGAGGAGTACGCGTTGGCCCGGCGCGAGCGCAAGACCGCGCCCGGCTATCATGGCTTTGTCACCGAGTTTTCCAGCGATGTTAGCCTGGCCGACGACCTGCGCCGGCGCGACCTGACCATCAACGCGATGGCGCAGGACTCCGCCGGCGGGATCGTCGATCCCTACGGCGGGCAGCGCGACCTTGCGGCGCGGCTGCTGCGGCATGTCTCCGAGGCCTTCATCGAGGATCCGGTACGGATCCTGCGCGTGGCGCGCTTTGCCGCGCGTTTCGCCGCGGCGGGTTTTTCGGTGGCCGCCGAGACGCTGGCGCTGATGCGCGCGATGGTCACCAGCGGTGAAGTGTCCGCGCTGGTAGCCGAGCGTGTGTGGCAGGAAATGGCGCGGGCGTTAGGCGAGGACCGGCCCGAGGTCTTTTTTGAAACCCTGCGCGCCTGCGGCGCACTCAAAGTCATCCTGCCGGAACTGGACCGCCTGTGGGGCATACCGCAACCCGAACGCTGGCATCCGGAAATCGACACGGGCGTGCACGTGATGATGGCGTTGCGCCTCGCGGCCGATGCCGGCGCGTCACTGCCGGTGCGCTTTGCCGTGCTGACGCACGATCTTGGCAAGGGGCTGACGCCGCCGCATCGCCTGCCGCAGCACCCGGGCCACGAAAATTCCGGCGTTGCCAGCATCGATGCCGTCTGCGACCGGCTTCGGGTACCTAACGAGTGCCGGGAACTGGCGCGGCTGGTCTGTCGCTTCCATACTCATGTACACACGGTCACGCAGCTGCGACCGGCGACCGTGCTGCAGACGCTGGAACAATGCGACGCGTTGCGGCGCCCGGCCCGCTTCGCCGAGATGTTAGCTGCCTGTGAATTCGACGCGCGCGGACGCAAGGGCCTTGAAAGCCATGACTACCCGCAGGCGGCGCTGTTTGCGCGGGCCCTGGCCGCCGCGCAACAGGCGAGTCTCAAGCCCGAGGAAATGGCGGGCCTGGATGGCGCACTGATCGGCGAGCAACTGCGGCGGCGGCGGCTGGATGCGATCGCAGCGCTGGGTCTGCGCGCGTAACGATCAAGCACAATAATTAATTGAGCGGGCGTTGCAAGGCATCCGGGATGCGCTGCAACAGTGCCTGGCGGAAATCCGCCGGCAATTCCTGCGCCGACCGGTAATTACGGCCGAAAATCGACCAGAGCATGCGGCCGGGACGGTCGCCCATCGCGAGATCCGCCATCCAGCCGCCGACCGCCTCCCAATGGTAGGTCGGCGCCAGCATCCGCAGTTTTTTGTCAGCCAGCGCGCGTGGCGTGGTGGTGAATGAATCCACCGACAGCTCGCGCCGCAATTCGCCGCTGCTGGGCGACACGAACTGCGCGCGCACGTTGCGGCGGATCACCACGACATCGCCCATGGTCAGTTTCTCGAGCTGCATCGGCCCGCCGAGCGCGCTGCTTTCAAATTTCATGTCGCTCAGCAGCTCAACCTTGTCAGGCGAATAGCGCACCGCTGGCGCGGCACTGCAACGACTGGTCACGACGACGTCGCGGCCGGTCAGCGGATTCAGGAAATGATCGACAAATTCGCCCGACTGCGCGTCGCGATACAGGCGGCAGGCATAGTTCCTTTCGATGTAACTCGCGGCTCCGATCTTCTCGAAGCGCCGCACCGTGACGCTCTCCATGCGGAACAATTCGACCGACGGGCCGTCGGAGGGCACGCCGAAGGCCGTGCCAGACACCCATTCATAGGTGGTCGCCCCGCCGGCATCGCCCTTGAGCCGCACCCAGGCCTCGACCGCCTCGGCGCCGGTCAGGCGGCTGACCTGGTCAGCCTGACTCGAGGCCGCGGCGCTACCCAGCAGCAGAACTAACAGCAGTGCGCGCCTGCGCATGCTCAGGCACTCCCGCCACCGGCATACACCGCCACCACCAGCGCCGCCAGCGCCAGGCGATACCACATGAAAGGCGCGAAACCGATGCGCGAGATCGCGCGCAGGAAATAGTGGATGCACGCGAAGCCGACCACGGCTGACACGACCGCACCGATCAGCATTTCACCGACCGGCACCGTGGCAACGGCGCCGGTAGCGACCTTGAATCCCTCATAGGCGCCGGCCAGCCCGATGCCGGGAATCGACAGCAGGAAGGCGAATCTGGCCGCTGCGTCTCTTGTTAGCCCGGAGACCAGCCCCATGGTCATGGTGATGCCGGAACGCGACGTGCCTGGCACCAGCGCGAGCGCCTGGCCGATGCCGATCAACAGGGCCTGTGGCACGGTCACGTCGAGCTCACCGCGCTTGCGTTGCCCGAAGCGGTCCACCGTCCACAGCACGATGCCGAATACCGCCAGCTGAAACGCGACGACAAACGGACTGCGCAGGTTGGCTTCGATCCACTTGCTCAGGAACAGCCCGACCAGGCCCACGGGTATGGTGCCTAACAGCAGGTTGACCGCGAGCCGGCCCTGCGCATCCTGGCGATCGCCCGACAGCCAGTTCATCAAGCCGCGCAGCAACGGCAGCAGGTCGCGCCGGAAGTAAGCCAGTACCGCGACCAGCGTGCCGACATGCACGGCGACGTCAAACGCCAGCCCCTGGTCCGCCCAACCTAACAATTTTGGCATCAGCACCAAATGCCCGGAGCTCGATACCGGCAGGAACTCGGTCAGTCCCTGCACCACGGCCAACACCACTGCCTGCCACCATTCCATGCTTGATCCTTAAGTTATGGCGTCAGCTCACAGCGACGCGCGTAAATCCTGAATCCCGACCCGGCCCAGCTGATCGGCCAAGCCACGCGTCAGGCACATCATTTTGACAGCTTCGCCCATTTCGCCCGGCAACAGCAACGTCTTGACGCCCTGCGCCAGCTGGATACGCCCGGCATCGCTGGCCGCGGCCGCCATGGCCGACGCGAGCACCGACTCAAGGCCCGCGTCCAGCAGCCAGCCCATCTGCGTCGCAAATGCGCGCAGCGACAGGCCGCAGTCGTGCGCCGACTCGGCAACCGCCGTGAAATCCACCCAGCAGGTGATGTCGGTCAGACCCGGGTCGCGGTACGGATCGTCGTGCGCGTGGTGCCGGCGAATGCAGCGCAGCGTGCCAGCGGCGCGCTCCGGCAGATAAAGCTGGCGGCGTGGCAAGCCGTAGTCCACCAGCACCAGCGCACCCAGCCGCAGCGCCGCGGACAGCGATCGCACCAGGGGCGTCAGCGACGGAATGAATTCCCCCGCATAGCCCTGCGGCAGGTGGCAATCGCTGGCCCGCAGCCGCTGTTGAAAATCCGCATAACAGTCCCGCAGTGACCCGGCCGTCGTCAGCAGGGTGTCGGGTGTCGCCTGCGGGTCACGCAGCGCGTCCAGCAACTCCCTGGCGGCGCCGACCGCCACGCCACGAGCTAACAATCCGGACGGCCCCTGCACAAAGCGCTCGCACGGCAGCGCATCCAGCACTTCATTCGCCAGGATCACGCCCGTGAATGCTTCCGGCAACCGCTCCAGCCAGCGCAATGGCACGCCGTGCGATGCCGCGGCGCCGCTCAAGGCCGCCGACTGGCGCGCGCGCAGATCGGCGCTGACCTCGACGATCGAATACGCCGCCGGCGCACAACCCAGGGCCGCCAGTTCTGCTAACAACTGCAGCGCCAGCGCGCCGCTGCCCGCCCCCAGCTCGAGAATCCCGGCGTCAGGACCGCAGGCTGCTAACAAAGGCGCGAGCCAGCGCGCCGCGGCGCGCCCGAACAATGGCGAGATTTCCGGCGCGGTGACGAAATCCCCGCCGCTGCCAAACTTCGCGGCGCCCGCGCTGTAGTAACCAAGTCCCGGGGCATAGAGCACCCGCTGCTGGTAGTCGCTGAACGGGATCCAGCCGCCGCGGCCAGCGATCTCCTGGTGCAGCGCGCCCAGCACGCGCGCGCTGTGGCCCTGCTCGGCCGGGGTAAGCACTGGAATAATCGTTGAGGCACGACCGTCCGGCGTCATATGCTGTCAGCACCATGAACAAGGATGTCCGGAACGATACGCCCGATGCCGCACCGCTGGCCGGCAAGACCGCGCTGGTGACGGGTGGCGCGCGCCGGGTTGGCGCGGAAATCGTCCGCGCGCTGCACGGCGCCGGCGCGAACGTCTTGATCCACTACCACCGCTCCGCCGCCGAAGCTAACAAACTGGTGCGGGAACTTGAAGCGCGGCGCGCCGGCAGCGCCATGGCTTGCGCGCTGGATCTGCTCGACACCGCGCTGGTCGACCTGTTGCCGCGCAAGGCGCAGGAAACATTCGGCGCACTGGATATCCTGGTCAACAACGCCTCGACTTTCTACCCGACCGCCGTTGGCGAGATTAGCGAGGCGCAGTGGAATGATCTCATCGGCAGCAATCTGAAAGCGCCGCTGTTCCTGTCGCAGGCGGCGGCACCGTCCTTGCGTCTCACGCAAGGACTGATTGTCAATATTCTCGATATTCACGGCATGCGCCCGTTGCGCCGCTACCTGACCTACAGCGTCGCCAAGGCGGGCCTGGCGATGCTGACCCGCGGCCTGGCGCGTGAACTTGGCCCGCAGGTGCGCGTCAACGGTGTGGCGCCCGGCCCGGTGATGTGGCCAGAGGACTCCGACGCCGACCCGGCGTTCCAGCAACGAATTATCGATCGCACCGTGCTGAAGCGCGCGGGTACCTCCGAGGACGTTGCGCGCGCAGTGCTGTTTTTCGCGACCCAGGCGCCCTATGTCACCGGGCAGATTCTGGCGGTCGATGGCGGCCGCAGCATCGGCTGGTGAGCGCGGCATAGAAGTCTAACGACTCGCGGCGTTGAGGCCCGGCACGTCGATCGGACGCAGCGGGTGTGCGGCGCGATCGAAGCGGCGCCAGTGCTCCGCGATGCTCAGGCCAGTCACCGGATGGCGCAGGTCGCCGGCAATCTCGACCAGCGGACCTAACATGTAGGCACGCTTGAGCAAGTCCGGGCGCGGCAGCACGGCGCCCGGGTATTCACCCACCAGGGTGCCGAACAGCAGTACGTCGAGATCCATCGAGCGCGGCGCCCACTTGGGCACATCGCGTTCCCGGCCGCAGGCGCGTTCGATGTCGTGCAGGCGCGCCAGCACCTGCGCCAGCGACTGCTCCGTGGTGAATCCGGCGGCGAGATTGATGAAATCATCGCCCTCGAAGCCGGCTGCGGCATTTTGATACGCGCACGAAAATTCAATATCCGGCCAGGTTGCACGCAGCAGCGTCAGCGCCCGCGACAAGCTTGCGACCGGATCGATGTTGCCGCCGGCCGCGATGTACACCTGGGTCATTGGCGGTGGCGCTCGATCCGTATGCCGACGTCACGCGACCCGCGAATCGCGCCCGGCTTGTTGATCGAGATCCTGACCCACGGCATCGCGAATTCGGCTAACAGGAGTTGCGCCATGCGCTCGGCCATGGTCTCGACCAGCTTGAATTCCGACGCGGCGACGAAAGCGGTGACGCGCTTGGCGATCTGCTTGTAATCGAGGGTGTCCGCGACCTCGTCGCGGACCGCCGCGCGTGCGCAGTCGACCGGCAGTTCCAGATCGATGACCACGGTCTGCTTGACGCGCCGCTCCCACTCGATGAATCCAATGATGCACTCGACCTCGAGGCCGCGCAGAAAAATCACATCCAGGGGTTTATCGGTCGACATGCTAACAATTCATCCTATGGTCAGACTTTGCAGTGGCCACTGCGCCTGCGCGCGAATCGCCAGCGGTTCCTGTTCGCCGTGCCGCAGGCGCACCAGGCCCGCCATGGCGATCATCGCCGCATTATCGGTGCAGAATTCGAGCCGCGGATAGTACACGCGCACTCCCTGGCGCGCCGCTGCTGCGCGCAAGCGCTCGCGCAACAGTGCATTCGCGCCCACGCCGCCGGCAACGACCAGGGCCTGGTGGCCGGTTTCCTCGAGCGCGCGCAGGGTCTTCGCCACCAGTGTTTCGACGATTGCATGCTGCGCCGCGTGCGCAATGTCGGCGCGCGCCCGCTCGCTGCGGTCGCTGGCCCGCAGCGCCAGAGACGCCGCGGTCTTCAAGCCGCTGAAACTGAATTCCAGCCCGGGCCGGTCGAGCATCGGGCGTGGCAGGTTGAGGGCGCCCGGCCGCCCCAGCGTCGCGAGCCGCGCCAGCTCGGGTCCGCCCGGATACGGCAGGCCTAACAACTTGGCGATCTTGTCGAACGCTTCACCGGCGGCGTCATCGCGCGTCGTGCCTAACACGCGGTAACGCCCGGCGGCCTCGACATCGACCAGCATGGTGTGGCCGCCGGACACCAGCAGTGCCAGGTGCGGCAGCGGCGGCTGCTCCGCCTCCAGCAGCGGCGCCAGCAGGTGGCCTTCAAGATGATGCACACCGACCGCCGGCAGGCCCCAACCGTAGGCGAGACTGCGCCCCAGCGCCGCGCCGGTCAGCAGCGCGCCGATCAGCCCGGGCCCCGCGGTGTAGGCAACGCCGTGCAGATCCGCGGCTGTCGTGTTAGCGACGGCGAGCGCACTGGCGACCATGGGCAGCAGCCGCTGCACGTGGTCCCGCGACGCAAGTTCCGGAACCACGCCGCCATAGATACGGTGCAGATCGACCTGGCTGTGGATTTCGTGCGCCAGCAGGCCACGCTCATGATCGAGTACGGCGACCGCCGACTCATCGCACGATGATTCGATCGCCAATACCCGGGTCGGCAGTGTTTTCAGGGAACCGCGTTGCATCGCCGCGCACTATAACGAAGTGCGGCGGCGCCACCGCGCGGTCGACGATGCTCAGTGCTGGTGCGGCGCGGGAGCTGCCGTGTCGGACGGCTGGTCCATCATGCCGCAGCCTTTTTTCATGCCCATGCCCATGCCCTTACCCATCACAGACTCATGGGCGGCACGCATCGCGGCCTGACACTCGCCCATCGGCTTGCCGGATCTCAGGCACTGCGCCATGTCGGCATGCACCTGCGCCATTTTTTCCCGCATCGCTTTGCTGGGAGCCGCGTCCATGCCGGGTTCAGCCGCATGCAGCGATGTGGTGGCCAGCGCCAGGGTCATTGCCAGTACGGCAACCAGTTTCTTTGCTCTCATAACCGAACTCCTGAGTGAATAATGGCCATACAATGAACCGTCTGGCCGGCGCCGTAATCGGGGAAAGTCCGCACGTCCGTGCAGGACACTCGAAGCGTTGCGGATTCTTTGCCTTTTCGGGCGGTTGTCATTAGAATGCCCGCCCTTCGCCCTCGTGGCTTGTTCAAAAAATTCATATAAATCAGGTAGTTGAGGTTTCAATGCCGAGCGTTCGTGTCCGCGAAAATGAATATTTCGACGCTGCCCTGCGGCGCTTCAAGCGCGTTTGCGAAAAGGCGGGCGTGCTGACCGAACTTCGCAAGCGCGAGTTTTACGAAAAGCCGACCCAGGAGCGCAAGCGCAAGAAGGCGGCCGCCGTGAAACGTCACCAGAAACGCATCACCATGCGCGCACCCGGCTACGTTCCTCCGAAGCCCAAAGAGCGTTAGGCCACCGCGATGTCGCTGAAAGAGCGCATCACCGAAGACATGAAGACTGCGATGCGCGGCGGTGAAAAAGACCGCCTCGCCACCATTCGCATGCTGCAGGCGGCGATCAAGCAACGCGAAGTCGACGAGCGCATCCAGCTCGACGATGCCCAGGTGCTTAGCGCCATCGAAAAAATGATCAAGCAGCGCAAGGAGTCCATCGTGCAGTTCGAAGCCGGCGGCCGTGCTGACCTGGTTGCCAAGGAAGCGGCTGAGATGGCCTTGCTGCAGGTGTATCTGCCCGCGCAGTTGTCCGAGGTGGACCTCGACGCGCTGATTGCCGAGGCCATCGCCAGCACGGGCGCGGCATCGATCAAGGACATGGGCAAGGTCATGGGCGTGGTCAAGAGCAAAGCTGCCGGCCGCGCCGACATGGGCGCCGTCGGCGCGCGCATCAAGGCAAAGCTCGGCTAGCCGACAGCAGCCAGACCCGGCGCACGGCACGCGCAGCGGTCGCTTTCAGGGCTATCCTTTCACGCATGGCCGGCCGCATTCCGCAATCTTTCATCGACGACCTGATCGCACGCAGCGACATCGTCGAACTGATTGGCAGCCGCGTGCCACTGAAAAAAGCCGGCCGTGAATACCGCGCCTGCTGCCCGTTTCACAATGAAAAGACTCCGTCTTTCTGGGTCAGTCCGGACAAGCAGTTCTATCACTGCTTCGGCTGCGGCGCGCACGGCACGGCGTTAGGTTTCCTGATGAACTATGACCGCCTCAGCTTTCCCGAGGCAGTCGAGGACCTGGCGCAACGGCTCGGCATCGAGATACCGCGCGAGGCGCAGGCCAGCGGCGCCGCGCGTGTCGGCGACGACCTGTACGACCTGATGGATGAGGTCGCAAAGCACTATGCCGGCCTGCTCAAGCGCGACGCCCGCGCTGCGAAGTATGTCGAGCAGCGCGGCCTGAACAGCGCCACGATCGAGCAATTCCAGATCGGTTATGCGGCTAACAGCTGGAACGATGTGCTGCGGCGTTTCGGCGGCAGCGAAGACGCGCGCCGCGCGCTCAGTGAGGCCGGCCTTATCATCGAGCGCGATGCGGCGCAGGCGCGCGAAGGCGAACGCCACTATGACCGGTTTCGCGACCGCATCATGTTCCCGATCCGCGACGCGCGCGGCCGGACGATTGCCTTCGGCGGCCGTATCATCGACCAGGGCGAGCCAAAGTATCTGAACTCCCCGGAAACCACGCTGTTTCACAAGGGGCGCGAACTGTACGGCCTGTATGAGGTCCGCCGTTCGCGCGCGCCCTTCAAGCGCCTGTTAGTCGTCGAAGGTTACATGGACGTCGTCCGGCTGCATCAGGCGGGCATTGTCAATGCGGTCGCCACGTTAGGTACCGCAACCACGCCCGAGCACCTGAAGCGCATCTTCCGTCTGGTCAGCGAAGTGGTATTTGGCTTCGATGGCGATCGCGCCGGACGCGCCGCCGCCTGGCGCGCGCTCAACAACGCCCTGCCTGAAGCACAGGACGGGCGCGAAATGAAGTTCCTGTTCCTGCCCGAGGGCCAGGATCCCGATTCGCTGGTCGGCGAGGAAGGTCGCGAGGCCTTCGAGCGGCGCATCGAATCGGCCATGCCGATGTCGGAATATCTGGTCAAGACACTCGCCGCCGAAACCAGCACCGCCAGCCCGGACGGCGCCGCGCGCTTTGCCAAGGAAGCTCAGCCACTGCTGGCGAGGCTGCCGGACGGCGTGTATCGCGAATTGCTCACCAGCCGCATCGCCGAGGAGATTGGCATGCCGGTCGCGCGGCTGCAGGCGCTGTGGCTGAAATCCGACGCCACCGGTACTAACAAAACTACCGGCAGCGGCAGCGCGCCAGCCCGCATCGAGGGCTCGCGACCCAGGAGCGCAGTCGACCGGGGCGGCCTGGTGACGCAGTCGGTGCGGCTACTGGTGCACTTTCCGTCGTCGGCGCGCGCGGTCAGCGATCAAACCGTCGCTGCGTTAGGCAAGCTCGAGGCGATCGACGCGCGCGCGTTGTTCGATATCGTGCAGGAATTACGCGCGCAGCCGGCCGACATCACCGCGCAGTTTCTGCAGCGGCGGGTTGGCAGCCATGGTTACGAGCGCCTGGTCGAGCTCGCCAGCCAGCCCCCGCTGGTGGCCGATCCCAAGGTGGCCGGCAGGCAGTTGGAGGCCACCGTGCAAAAAATATTGACGGTCGCGCGGGACCGGCGCTACGAGGCGCTGCTCAAGTTGCACGCTGCCGGCACGCTAAACAAGGAAGAATCTGAGGAATTACAGGGACTTATGAAAGTATCGGCCACCACGCGGACGGACCCTATTAAATAAGTTAGAGCACAACGGAATCTGGTGTCGGCCGCCCGGTCTGAGTATCATTCCGCGCTTCATTTTTCGCACACTCCCACCATGAAAATCAAATCAAAAGTTGCGGCTCCGGCTCGCAAGGCGGTTCGTGCGCCCGAAGCCAAACCGGCAACTCGCAAACCTGCTGCCAAGACTGCTGCGCCCGTCAGGACGGTAGTTGCCAGGACCACCCATGCAAAGCACGCACACGTAAAGCTCGTGCCAGCGAAAGCGGCCCCCGCCAAGGCGCCGCTAGCTAACAAAATCGCCAGGCACGTAACGACCGCAGCCGGCAAGGCTGCCGAAACTGCAGCGCCTGCAAAGCTTGCCCCGGTCGGCAAGACTGCCCCGGCTGGCAAGACTGCGCCCGCCGCGAAGGCCGGCCCGAAGCCCGGCACGCCCGCCGCGCTGCGTGAAGCCGCCGCCGCCGAAAAAGCCGCTGACAAGAAAGCGCTCGCTGCCATCGCTGAACGCCGCGTTGCCGTGATGCCGGAAGACCGGCAGTCACAGCTCAAGCAGCTGATCGCGTTAGGCAAGGAGCAGAGCTACCTCACCTATTCGCAGGTCAACGATTACCTGCCGAGCGAAATCGTCGATCCGGAGCAGATCGAGGAAATTGTCAACACCATCAACGACATGGGCATCCCGGTCTACGAGAAGGCCCCGGACAGCGAGTCGTTGTTAGCTGCGGAAACGTCCGCGCCGTCGGACGAGGAAGCGATCGAAGAGGCCGCTGCCGCGCTCGCCGCGCTCGATGCCGAACTCGGCCGCACCACCGACCCGGTGCGCATGTACATGCGCGAAATGGGCACCGTCGAGCTGCTGACCCGCGAAGGCGAAATCCGCATCGCGAAGCGCATCGAAGAAGGCCTGAACTCCGTCAAGTCGCAGCTCTCGGTGTATCCGCCGACCTATGAGTTTCTGCTCAAGGCCTACGAAAACGTCAAGGCCGGTGCGGGCCGGCTGGTCGACATCATCGTTGGCTACATCGACCCTAACGCACCGGATGTTATTGCGCAGCCGCAGAATCCGACCAAGATGGATCTGGTCGACGAAACGGTGCCAGCAGAGCCCGTTGCGGAAGGGGCCGACGACAGCGACGACAGTGAAGAAGCGATCGATACCGGCCCGGATCCGATCGAAGCCGCCGAGCGTTTTGCCGCGATCACTAAATCCTTTGCTCAGTGGATGGGCCTGCGCGAGAAAGTCGGCGTCGAAGATCCGAAGTCGATCAAGGCACGCACCAAACTCGCCGCCCAGTTCATGGAGCTCAAGCTGTCGCCGCGCATGTTCGAGGCGCTGATCGGCAACCTGCGCTCGCACATCAACGAAGTGCGTTTGCTCGAGCGCGAGATCATGGTCATCGCGGTGCGCGATGCCGGCATGCCGCGCAAGGACTTCATCCTGAGCTTCCCGAAGAACGAGACCAACCTGCGCTGGGCCTCGAAGCACGTGAAGCTGGCGAAGAAATATTCCGCGCCTTTAGCCCGGCTGCAGGAAGAGATCGAGCGCCGCCAGGAAAAACTGCTGACCCTGGAAACGGTGTTCCGTCTGTCGATCACCGACCTCAAGGGCATTAATCGCGAAGTCTCGGTCGGCGAAGCCAAGGCGCGTCGCGCGAAAAAGGAAATGGTCGAGGCCAACCTGCGCCTGGTAATTTCGATCGCGAAAAAATACACCAACCGTGGCCTGCAGTTCCTCGATCTGATCCAGGAAGGCAACATCGGCCTGATGAAGGCGGTCGACAAATTCGAATATCGCCGCGGTTACAAGTTCTCGACTTATGCAACCTGGTGGATTCGCCAGGCCATTACAAGGTCCATCGCCGACCAGGCAAGGACCATTCGCATACCCGTACACATGATCGAGACCATCAACAAGCTCAACCGCATCTCGCGGCAGATGCTGCAGGAGATGGGTCGCGAACCGACGCCCGATGAACTCGCCATCCGCATGGAAATGCCGGAAGACAAGGTTCGCAAGGTGCTGAAGATCGCGAAAGAGCCGATCTCGATGGAAACGCCGATCGGCGACGATGAAGATTCGCATCTCGGTGATTTCATCGAAGACACGTCGGTGGCATCACCCATTGACCAGGCGACCTCGGAGAGCCTGCGCGAGACCACGCACTCGGTACTCGCGCAGCTGACGCCGCGCGAAGCCAAGGTGCTGCGCATGCGTTTCGGCATCGACATGAACACCGATCACACGCTGGAAGAAGTCGGCAAGCAGTTCGACGTCACGCGCGAGCGTATCCGGCAGATCGAAGCGAAGGCGCTGCGCAAGCTGCGGCACCCAAGCCGTAGCGAGCAGTTGCGTTCGTTCCTGATGGATGACTGATACCTGATGCGCGGTCGCCCCGGTTGTCGGACTTGGGCGGCCTGCGCCGTATTCGGATGGCAGGCGAATATCGAGCGCCGTTCGAGGACGGATCAGGGCGCGGCGGCTGCCGTCATAATTGTGCTTGGGAAGAGGGTCTCGGCGTCGCGCCCCCGGCCTTGAACGGGCACCCGCCAACGGCGGGCGCTCGATCCTGAGCCGGACAGCCGAATACGGCGCAAGCCGCCCATGCCTGGCAGCGCGCAACCGCTCAGGCAACCGGCATTGGCGTCTGCTGGCGCGAATACAACTCCAGGCTCGAATGACTCGGACCGTAGTCTTCGGTCGGCGCTGTTAGCATCTGCGGACAGTTCTTCTCGGCGTACTCGCGCACGTTCTTCGGCAGGATCGCAGTGCTGCTCGCGGCGCTCATCGTCGAAGTGTAAACGCAGTGGCCGGGTGTCTGGCCCATCAGGAGCCACGGCAGCCACGGCGAGATGCGATGCCAGGTGCCGACATACGGCACGGCTGTCAGCGTCGGGTTCTCGAGATCCTTGCGCTTGACGAAGTAGCGCATCATTTCCGACACCTGAGCCTTCGGGCCGGCGGACTCGCGCGGCCACTTGTCGGGCTGCAGCGGATTGGGATAGTTCAGGTGCATGTCAGTCCCAAGCACCAGAGTCTCGCTGTCCATCTCACGCCACGGAAAAATCAGCGGGATTTTCGGCAGGTTGCTGCGATCGCCGCGGAAATCCTCGGGTACCAGGATCAGCGTCTCGCTGATGGTGTAGTTGAACGGATCGTTGATCGCATGCACGACCCGCACGTCCTCATTGGTCAGCGGGTTGCGAAAGGTGTCGATGATGTCGCCCGCCTGCCCGAGCCGCGTCAGATTCGCGTACAGGATGACTTCCTTGTTGACGCGGCGGATGTTGCCGTCCGGCAGCGGCAGCAGCCGCGTGGCCAGAAAAGTGTGGAAACCCAGGATGGGCTTCAGGGCTTCGCCCGGCCGCGCCGCAATGACGTTGCCGGTGCAGTAGCAGATACGCTCCTTGCTGCTGTCCATGTCAGCCTGGATGCGCGCCCAGGCGTCGCGATTCCAGCGCGGGCTCATGAATTCGATCTTGGTTTCGAACGGTATGACAGCCATGATGTAATCCTGCATGCGGATAAAAATTGAATAGATAACCGACCAGGACCGGCAAAGTCACGCACGGCTTCAGTTTTGGTTCATTCCGGCGGGAGGCACAGACATGACACCACGCCATTTTTTCCAGATCATTGGTCTGTTAGGCGCGTCCATTGCCTAACCCTTGAACCCCTTCGCCACCAGATAGACCTCGCGCGACTCCTTGCGCGAGGCCGCCGGTTTGCGAATCAGCACTTTGTCGAAATGCTTGCGCAGTTCTTTCAGGTATGCATCGGATCCCGAGCCCTGGAACATCTTCGCCACGAAACTGGCGCCGGGCTTCAGGGTCTTGCACACGGTGTCGAGCGCCAGTTCCAGGAAATACATCGATGAGGCCTGGTCGGCGACCGCAATGCCGGTGATGTTAGGCGCGATATCGGAAATGATCAGATCAAACTTTCCGCCACCCAGCCAGTCGAGCAGCTGCTGCACGGTGGCCTCTTCAGTGAAATCGCCCTGGATGAAATCGACATTCGTCAGGCTGTCCATGGGCAGGATGTCGGTCGCCAGCACGCGTCCCTTCGAACCCACGAGCCTGCCGGCCACCTGCGACCAGCCGCCGGGCGCGGAGCCCAGATCCATGACGCGCATGCCGGGACGGATCAGCCGGTCTTTTTCATTCAGCTCGATCAGCTTGTAGGCCGAGCGCGACCGATAGCCGTCCTTCTGGGCTTGCTTGACGAAGGGGTCGCTGAGATGCCGGGACATCCAGCTGGCGCTGCTTTTTGTACGAGCCATTTCTTGGACGGAACCGCGCGTTAGAATGGCGGTCATTCTACCCCTCTGCCGGATTAACCGGCCAGGAAGTCCGCGGTGATCCGCATTACTGAGTTGCCATTACCTCTAGGCTACGCGCCCGGCGCGCTACGCGCGGCCATTCTGAAGCGCCTTGCCATCCCTGAGGCGGAGCTGCTTGATTTCACGCTGTTCAAGCGCAGCTACGACGCGCGCAAGAAAAACAGCGGCATCGTGTTTGTCTGCATTGTCGACGTCACGGTACGCGATGCAGCCACGGTGCTGCGGCGTCTTGCACGCGATCGACAGGTGGGTGTGGCCCCGGACACCGCGTACCACCCAGTCGCACAGGCGCCAGCGCTGCTCAAGGAACGGCCGCTGGTCGTGGGCTTTGGACCCTGTGGACTGTTTGCAGCGCTGCTGCTGGCGCAAATGGGCTTCAAACCCATTGTGCTGGAACGCGGCCGCGACGTGCGTCGCCGCACAAGCGATACCTGGGCGTTGTGGCGCAAGAATACGCTGACGCCGGAATCCAACGTGCAGTTTGGCGAGGGCGGCGCAGGCCTGTTTTCCGACGGCAAGCTCTACAGCCAGATCAAGGATCCGAAATTCTACGGCCGCAAGGTGATGCATGAATTCGTGCGTGCGGGAGCGCCGCCGGAGATTCTGTTTGTCAGCAAGCCGCACATCGGCACCTTTCGCCTGACGGGCGTGGTGGCCGCGATGCGCAGGGAGATCATCTCGTTAGGCGGCGAAGTGCGCTTCGAGAGCAGGGTCACGGACCTGCTGATTGAAAATGGCCAGGTTGAAGGCGTGGTGCTCGCCAGTGACGAAACACTGCACAGCCGGCATGTGGTGCTCGCGCTGGGACACAGTTCGCGCGACACGCTGCGCATGCTGGAGGCGCGGCATGTTTTCATGGAAGCCAAGCCCTTCGCGATAGGCTTGCGCATCGAGCATCCGCAGTCGATGATCGACGCCGCACGCCTCGGACGCTTTGCCGGACATCCCGAACTGGGCGCCGCCGACTACAAGCTCGTGCACCACGCCAACAACGGGCGCTCGGTCTACAGCTTCTGCATGTGCCCCGGCGGCACGGTGGTCGCCGCTACCTCCGAGCCGCAGCGCGTGGTCATCAATGGCATGAGCCAGTATTCGCGCAACGAGCGCAATGCCAATGCGGGCATCGTCGTGGCCATCAATCCCGAGGCGGACTTTCCCGGCGGACCACTCGCCGGGGTCGCGCTGCAGGAAGCGCTGGAGTCCACAGCATATGTGTTGGGTGGCAGCGACTACTGCGCCCCCGGGCAGCTGGTCGGCGACTTCCTGCGCGGCGTCGGCTCCACGCAGCTCGGCGCCATCACGCCCTCATACCAGCCGGGAGTGAAGCTTTGCGACCTGTCGCAGGCCCTGCCCGCCTACGCCATCGACGCGATCCGCGAGGCCTTGCCGGCGTTCGGCCGGCAGATCCGCGGCTTCGATCGTGAAGACGCCGTGCTGACGGGCGTCGAAAGCCGCACATCTTCGCCCGTGCGTATCACGCGCGACATGGAGTCGCTGCAGAGTCTCAACGTGCGCGGCCTCTATCCTTGCGGCGAAGGCGCCGGCTACGCGGGCGGCATACTGTCGGCAGGCGTCGATGGTATTAAAGTAGCGGAAGCCGTGGCGCGGAGCCTCATATGAAATTCGAAGACATCAGGAAACTCCACCAGAAGAAATTCCGCGAGGAGTTCGGCTGCTTCCTGATCGAAGGCGAGCATCTGGTGCAGGAGCTGCAGAAGGCCGCGGCGCATGACGCACACCTGCGCAGCAGCGAAATCTATTGCACGCGCGACTACGCGCACTGGACCAGCCAACTCACGACGCACGTGGTCAATTCACGCCACATGGCGCAGCTCAGTGAAACGCGCTCACCGCAGGGTATCGCGGCCGTCGTGCCGCTGCTGACCTCGCCCGTGGCGCGGCCCGGCGAACGCGCCATCTATCTGCATGAGATCCAGGACCCCGGCAATCTCGGCACCATCCTGCGCACACTCGCCTGGTTCGGAAAGTTCCGCTGCCTGCTCAGCCCGGACAGCGTGGACGTGCATAACGGCAAGGTGGTGCGCGCCAGCATGGGCGCCATCTTCCATGTGCCGGTGGAAATCGATGTGCCGTTAGCTGCGCTCGCAACGCGCTTCGGGCGCATCGCCAGCCTCGATCTGCAGGGTGAGTCGATCGCGACGCCTGCGTTTCGCAAGTTCGACTGTTACCTTTTTGGCAATGAAGCGCGCGGCCTGCCGCGCGAGGCGCTCGCGGCGTTGAATGCCCAGCCGTTCACGATTGCAGGAACCGGCGTGATTGAATCACTGAACGTCGCAGCAACCGTTAACATCTGCCAGTACGAACTGAGTCGGCGTTCAGGGGAATAGTGATGAAGCTTCGAGTACTGACTTGTCTGGCGGCGTTGCTGGTGTTGATCGCGCCCACTGCAAGAGCTGCGGATCAGTGGCTCAGCAACGCGCAGCTCATCGATGGTTTGCCGGATTCCAAAGTCCGCGCGGTCAATCTGCGCATTTCCGCGGGAAAAATTGCGGAAATTACCCCCGCTGGCAATCGTGCCGACGCGATCGATCTGCAGGGCGCATTCTTGCTGCCTGGCTTCATCGATGCCCATACGCATATCGAGAATCCCGCCTCGGCCAGGCGCGCACTGTTCTCCGGTGTGACCACGACTCGCGTGCTCGGCGATGCCTACCTCAAAGCGATGGCGACGCGCGATCTGGTGCGTGCGGGATATGTACAAGGTCCGCAGATGCTGGTGTCGGGCGGGCATGTGCGCCCGCAGCTTGGCGAGCCCTTCATATTGAGCTTCCCGCAATTCGGGCAGTACCTGGATGCGCCGCTGCAGGGCGCCGACAACGTTGCCGCAGTGGTCCGGGCGGTCATAGCGCGCGGCGCGGACGTCATCAAGGTTGGCGCCAGCGAACGCGCGGGTCTGGCACGGACGGATCCACGCCGCCAGGAATTGTCTTACGAGGAAATCCGCGCCGCCGTGCTGGAAGCCGGCAAGGCCGGCTTGTTCGTCGCGGCGCATGCGCACGACCGGCATGGCGCGAATGCCGCTGTCCGGGCTGGCGTGCGTAGCATCGAGCATGGCACCTACCTGGATGACGAGACCCTGGCGCTGATGCGCAAGCAAGGCACTTTCTTCGTACCGACTCTGGCCATCATGAGTCCGTTAGGCGATCCGCACGGCGACAGCGCCGATGACGTCGCGCTGCAGTTGCGCACGACGCACATGATGAAGCCGCTGCGCGACGCGGTGCGCAAGGCACGTGCGCTGGGGATCACGGTCGCGGTGGGCACCGATGGCACGTATGGCGACGGCGATGAATCCTCGCGTGTACGGCCGGGCCACGAAGTGGCGGAACTGATTGCCTGCGGCTACACGCCGATGGAGGCGATCACGTCCGCAACCTACAACTCCGCGCGCGTGCTGGGCATCGAGGCACGCACGGGCAGCGTTGCCGTGGGCCTTGAAGCGGATCTGCTGGTCGTGGATCGAGATCCGCGCACCGATCCGACGACCTTGTTCGAAGCGATGCTCGTCGTTACGGACGGCAGGATTGCGTTGAATCGCATGTCGGAGCGATAAGCCCGCAACAGATCCGGAGCGCAGCTACTTTGTCTTCGGCCTCGCCTTGGCTAACGCTTCGTCCAGCATCTTGATCAGCCCATCGCGGTCGTAGCTGTACGGCTGGTCTTCGTTGAGCTGCACGAGCTGGCGGATCTGGTGACCGATGGTCCATTCGGCTTCGCCCTGGTTGGGCACAACCATGTAGCGTCGTTTCGGGTTGGGATCGAACAGCGCTTTTTCGACTGCGTCGGCGACTTCGTCCGGTTCCTTGTATTGGGATCGATCGCCGCTGTTCTTGGTGTCGTTGAGCCGGCGCAGCGCGCTGCGCATGATTTCAGAATTGTAGTTGCCGGGCTCAACGACGTTGACGATCACGCCTTGCTCCTGCATCTGAATCGCCAGCGAATCGGTGAAGGCTTCGACCGCGTGCTTGCTCATCTGGTAGGCGATCAGGTCGCGCGTGGCGCCGATACCCGAGATCGAGCCAATGGTGGTTATCCGGCCTTTGGCGGCGATGATCATCGGCGCGAACGCGCGGCTCACGCGATACGGCCCGTACAGGTTGACCTGCATCGTCAGGTCGAACTCCTCGGGCGGCATCTCAGCGAGCGTACCCCGGGTCGCGATGCCCGCGTTGTTGACGAGGCCATACAAGCCGCGCCCGGCTTTCTGGATGGTCTCGACTGCGGCGGCAATGTCGGCAGTACTCGTCACGTCGAGGCGCAGCGCCTGCACGTTCTTGATTTGCGCCAGTGCTTTGAGGTCTGCTTCCTTGCGCGCACCGGCATAGACGAAATAGCCGTTCGCCGCGAGCCGCTCGGTGAGCTTGCGGCCGATGCCAGTGCTCGCGCCGGTCACCAGCACGGCCTTCTGAGAAGCCGCTGCAGGGGCCGCGACCGGTGGCGACTCCGCCAGCGTGGCGAGCGGCGCAACCAGGATCAGCGCAAAAATCGTCTTGAAAATAGCATGCATGGGGTGGGGCTCCGTTTCAGGTGGGCGAGACTAGCAGTATTCTAAGTGGCTATGGCAAACAGTAGACGCGGCAAAGTCCTTGGCATGGGCCGCGCTATCTCACGTCGTGATTTTCTGGACGGCGCTGCGATGGCGGTTGCCGCAGCGAGCCTGCCCGCTTCTTCATCGTCGGCGCTGGCACAGGATGCGGCGGAAGTTACGCCACCGCGCCGTCTCGGTGAACGGGGTCACCATCCGGGCAGCAACGTCGTCGCGCACAAGCTGCGCGATGGCATTTTCTGGCGCGACGTCGCGGGCGTGCGCGTGAGCGGCGAGACCTATGACCTGGTGGTCGTAGGTGGCGGCATCTCGGGCCTGGCAGCGGCGATGGCCTATCGCGAACGAGCGGGCACCGCCTGCCGCATTCTGATCATCGAGAATCACGACGATTTCGGCGGTCACGCCAAGCGCAACGAGTTTGTCGCGCAGTCCGGCCGCGTACTGATCGGCTACGGCGGATCGCAGTCCCTGCAATCGCCCAGCTATTTCTCGCCCGCGGTGAACGCAATGCTGCGCACACTCGATCTTGACCTGACAAGATTCGCGAGCAGCTACTACGACCGGGACTGGGTGCAGCGCCACGGTCTGCGTCCCGCCTGTTTTTTTTCGCGTGAATCATTCGGCCGGGATCGTCTGGTGCCCGTTACCGAACGTGCCGCGGACTGGGTGCGGCGCACGCCAATGTCGCGCCGTGCGCAGCAGGACCTCATTCGGTTGATGGACAATCCGCCCGACTATTTTCCAGGGCTGAGCCAGGCCGAAAAGCGGCAGCGGCTTGCGGCCATGACCTATCAGCAATTTTTGTTAGAGGTCGCACGGGTCGATCCGCAGCTCGTGACGTTCTTCGCCGAATCGACGGCGGGCTACTTCGGTGTCGGTATCGATGCCGCGTCGGCACTCGATGCCTGTGCGAACGGCAACCCCGGTTTCAGCGCGATGAACCTGGGCGCGCTGGCGGATCCGGCGATGAGCCCGAGCGGCCGCCTCGCCTATACCGATCCAGATCCCTACATCTACCACTTCCCCGATGGCAATCACGGCCTGGCGCGTGCGTTGCTGCGACACCTGAATTTCGCGGCACTCCCGGCAGGATCGATGGAAGCGCTGGTGACCACGCCGGTTGACTATGCGCGCCTGGATGATCCTTCGGCCGCAACTCGCATCCGTCTTGAATCGACCGTGGTACGCGTGCGGCATGTGGGCGCGCTCGATCGGGCGAAGGAAGTTGAGGTCACGTACGCAGGACGCGGCACTGTCGAATCGGTACGCGCGAAACACGTGGTGTTAGCTTGCTGGCACCGGGTCATCCCTTATCTTTGCGAGGGTTTGCCGGCCACGCAGGTCGAGGCACTGAACGACCAGGTGAAAGTGCCGTTGATCTACACCAATGTATTGTTGCGCAACTGGTCGGTATTCAAGAAACTGGGTGTGCAGAGCATCCGGGCGCCAGGACATTTCTGGCACAACGCCCAGCTCGACTTTCCGGTGTCGATGGGATCCTATCGTTTCGCGGACCAGGAAACGGATCCCATCCTGCTGCACCTGTCGACGATTCCGTTGTTTCCAGGCGAGTCGCCGCGCGATCAGGCCGCAGCGGGGCGCCGCATGATCGGCCGGCTCGACTTCGACTACCTGGAATATTCCATTCGCGATCTGTTAGCCCGCGCGTTGGGGCGGGGTGGCTTCGACCCGGCGCGTGACATCGAGGCGATCTGCGTCAATCGCTGGTCGCACGGTTACGCTTACGAATACATGCGTCCCTGGGACAAATACTGGCCCGCGGGCCCCTTGCCCATCGAAACCGCACGCCAGCGCTTCGGGCGTATCGCCATTGCTAACAGCGACTCCGGCGCGTATGCCTATGCGCATTCGGCGGTCGATCAGGGCATCCGCGCCGTGCGGGAGCTGCTGGGCGCGCCCGCCGATGCGCCGCCAACCGCCGCATTTCCCGGCCCGCCGGTCGCACTGTTTGCGGGCTAGGCGTGCGGCTGAATCGATTCGATCTGCCCGGCGATGATCTCGGCGGCGTTACCCTGCCCAGCTAACAAATTCTGATGATGCAGGCAGGCGGCTCGAACTGCGGCGGATGACGTGAGATCCGCGAGCGCGCGGCTCCAGGTGGCGAGCGACGCGCCGGATCGCAATTCGCGCCCGACGCCGAGGCGCTCCATGCGCGTGGCATTGTCGAACTGGTCGTGCGCAAATGGCGTAATCAGCTGCGGCACGGCATTCGCCAGCGCAGTGGCTGACGTGCCGATACCGCCGTGGTGGACGAGTGCCGCCACGCACGGCATCAGGTGGTCGAAGGGCACGTATGCCTGGTGCAGTACGCCGGACGGAAGGTTCAGCGGAATCTGGTCTTTGAATGGCGTGACTAACAAAGCGCGTTGCCGGTTACGCTGGCTGGCGGCGATGGCGCGCGCAAAGAACGCCGCGCCATGCGCCATGAAAGAACCCGGCGTGAAAGCGATCGGTGGCGGACCGGCGTCGAGAAAATGCTGCAGCTCGGGACTGAGCGCCGCTTCGTCCGGCTGTTTCCACAGCGGAAAGCCGCTGGTTCTCGCATTCGCGGGCCAGTCGTCCTGCACGGGCGCAAACCATTCCGGCCATGCGCACAACACCAGATCGGGCGAGTTGAGCCAATGGCTCATGATGCTCCGCACCGGCGGCAGCCCGAGCTGCGCACGTGAGCGATTCAGCTCAGGGGCGATAATGACATCGAGAAAGCGCCGCTCAATTCCGCGCTGCAAGGGGCGCCACACACCGGCGGGCAGGCGCGTGGACCAGCGCGGCAGGGTTGGCCATCGCGCCGGCGCTTTAGCCGAAAAGATACAGATTGGTGACAAATGGATCGTGACGCCGCGAGCCCCCAATTTCTCCTGCGCCAGCCGCGATCCGGCGGCGAGCGTGCTGCCCACCAGAATCGTTTTACCCGGCCGCAGCCGGTCGGCAATCAGCTGATAGGACGGCAGCACCTGGCGCTGGATCTCGCCCCAGATCGCCGCGAAGCCGCGGCGCGGGTGCCAGATTTCGGCGTTGGCAACGCCACGTTGATAGTCTTCTAGCGTCCCGACCGCGACAAACCCAAGACCAGCGCGGGCAACGCGCTCGGCGAAGACGGCGCTCGCAATCAATTCGACCTCGTGGCCCCGCCGGCGCAGCGCCTGACCGATCGCAATAAAAGGATGCACGTCGCCAGCACTGCCGACGGCGGAGATCAGGACGTGCATCGTAGGTCCAAGATCTGGATGATATCAGCGCCATGGCAGCCGCAGCCGGCGACTGCCACGGTGTGATCAGAATCCGGAACGTTGGCGCGCGGTCTGGTTCATGCCGTCGCGACACATGTTGCTGATCTGCCGCATGCGGCCGCTCACAACAGCCTCCGGGTCACGACTCATTCGTTCACGCTCGATCGCGAACTCTTTGCGGGTAAAGCCCAGTCTCTGGCCCGCCTCGGTAACACAATGGCAGTAAGCCTCGTGCTCGCCGTGCAGGCGCTTGCGCTCTGACTTCGGCAGCGACTTGACGCATTCTTTCTCAAATTTCTCCGGCGCCGCCGCTCTTGCAGGAGCACCAATCGAAAAAGCCAGAAAAAGCACGATGCATGCCGTGACGTGTTTCATCGCTGCAAGTCTCTCCGTCGGTATCAAACGTGAAGACTCAAGCGTACCGGCAGGCATCACTCCCATATCGTGAGTGATGTCACTGTGTCGCGAAATGGCGATCGGGTTATGACAAGCGCAGCACGCGAGCCTGCATCCATGTGGGCGACTGGCATATTTCGGGACGAGGAATCAATGGACACGCGCGGCGGTTTGTTAGCCAAGGGTCTCGCCAGGCGAATATCGATCGCCGGTCACGGGCGGATCAGTGCGCGGCGACTGCCATCATGATAGTGCTTGGGAAATGGGTCTCGGCGCCGCGCACCCGGCCGTGAACGGGAACCCGCCATTGGCGGGCGATCGATCCTGAGTCCGGGCGAGACCCTTGGCTAACAAGCCGCCGCGGGCGCCAATCTATTTCCACGCCCCAAAAAAATACCAGCGCACGCCCTTCGCCAGCTTGCCGACACTCGCATCAATCGGAGTCTGGTCGCGCGATTTCCAGGCCACGGCATCCGCTACCGACGGGATCGCGCGCTCGAAGAATTGTTCGTCATTGAACCCCGCCACCCGGCACAGTGTGCGCGGATTCTGGTCGCGATAGGGCTTGTAGAACGGCTCGTTGTTGTAGAAAGAATCCCAGTCAAGATAGAACTGGTCGAACGGTTCGAGCGATCTGTTAGGTGGCAGTTCCATGTGCAGCATCAGGCCGCCGGGCCGCAGCACGCGGTGCGCCTCGCGAAACACGCTGGCGATGTCGCGGCGCGGCAGTTCGTGCAGGAACATCGAGGAAAAAACCACGTCGAAACTGGCGTCGGCGAACCTGAGCGCGGTCGCATTCATCTGGTGAAAGTGAATCGCGCGGTCTTGCGCGCGGGCGCGCGCCAGCGCATAGCGCAGGCAGGGCGCCGCTACGTCGATGCCATGGACCTCGGCCTGCGGAAACACATCTTTCCATGCACCGGTGTTGTGTCCGATGGTGCAGCCAAGATCCAGGATCTGCCGCGGCTGAAAATCCGGATCCTGGGCGCGCACGTAACTCGCAATCGACTGACCGATGTCGTCGAGATTACGGCCCATCAGGCCCATCGACGTTACTTGCAGCCGGTTGTCATACACGGCGCCGGCGGTCAGGTCATCGGCGCCTTCATCGCGGGTGTAACTGCCCGGCATCAGATGGATATCAATCGCGCTCACGGACCGGGGAATTGCCAGCGTGGGATCCAGCGTCAGGCTGCCGAGCGGCCGCTCGCGTGCCAGGTCGGCGGCGCGCCCGGCCAGCGCATCGCGCTGGCGCTCGATCGGCGCGCACACGCTCTGATACACCATGTCCTGCGCAGCCACGCGCAGCGCCGAATAGAAGTGAAATGCCTCCAGGGAACGCGCCAGTAGATGCACATCCTCGCCATTGCGCGCGTGCCGCCGCTCGCGCTCGGGCACATCGCGCTCAAAACTCTGGCGCAGTCCAGCCGCGAGTTCATGCGAAACCAGCCGCCGCAGCTCGGTCACGAAGCGCGCACGCCCGCGTTCATCGGGCGTTCGCTTCAGGCGCAGGGAATGCAGCAGATCGCTCACCAACCGAGTTTACCGCGAACCTCGGCCGGCACTGCGGGCCGCCACGCAATGGATTGGGAGGCCGTGGACGTCCATTGGCCCTGCTACCCTTGCTAGGATCGGCGCATCAAGGGGGTACGGCATTGCCATGCAGAGACGCGATTTTGTTGCCAGCGCGCTGGCGTCTTCGGCCGGATTTGCGGTCTCGCAGCAGACCGTGGCAGCACCGATGAGCACCCGGCGCTGGGACCTGATCATCGTGGGCGCCGGCACGGCGGGGCTCCCGGCCGCGATCTTTGCCTCGCGCCGCGGCGCGCAGGTGCTGCTGATCGACAGCGCCGACAGGATCGGGGGCAACCTGCATCTTGCGAACGGCCAGATCGCCGCCGCCGGATCGCGGACCCAGGTCGCCAAGGGCATTGTCGACAGCCCGGACCGGCATTACGACGACATCATGCGCATCACGCGCGGACTCGCCAATCCGGACATCGTGCGGCTGACCGTGGATCGCGCGCCTGTGACGATCAACTGGTTGTTAGACAACGGCCTCCAGCCGTTACCCGAACATCCTGTGACTGGCGACTCACCCGGCCGGCCGGCCTATTCCGTCGCGCGCTACATCTGGGCCAGGAACGAAGGCCGCGACATCCTGGCCGTGGTCGAGCGCGAGCTCGCACCCGAGCTCGCGAGCGGCAGGGTCGCCAGCCAGCTCAATTCCAAAGTTGTTAGCCTGTTGCACGATCGCAAAGGCGTGATCACCGGCGTGCGCGCCAACACGCCGCCGGGCGAACGCGAATTTCACGGCCGCCACATTCTGCTGGCCACCGGCGGATATGCGATGAACCCGGAAGCGTTTCTCCGGCATTGCGGCTATCCGGCCTATGCGGCGAGTTCATATCCGACGTCGCTGGGCGAAGGCCTGGATCTCGCCACCACTGTCGGTGCGCAACTGCGTGGCCGCGAGCTGCATCGCGCCGGCACCGGCTCGATCATGACGGCGGCGCAGTTTCCTGCGAAGGTCTACAAACGTTTCATCACCGCGCCGCAGGAGCGCCTGCCGTGGGAAATCTGGGTCGACTCGCAGGGCCGGCGCTTCTTTCGCGAGGATGACCCCGGCACCTGGCGGCGCGAACATGCCCTGCTCAAGTTGCCGGACCTGCGCTATGCGATCGTGTTCGACCAGGCCATATTCGACGAGTCACCGGTGGGCGTGCCAGGATTTACTCACGCGCAAATGCGCGAACATTTCGACCGGCACCCGATGTTCGCGCAGGCCGACAGCCTCGCCGAACTTGCCGCGAAGATCAAAGTTGATGCCGCCGGGCTCGCGGCAACCGTGCGCGACTATAACGCCGCGGTGGATTCCTGGACCGATCCTCTGTTAGGTCGCGAATATATGCCGCGCCGCATCGAAAAAGCGCCATTCTATGGCGTGATCCACATGGGGCATTCCGCGACCTCGTCCACCGGCCTCGTGGTCGACAGGCAGTTGCGGGTGCTGGGCGCGGATGGCAAGCCGATTCCAAACCTGTACGCGGCCGGCGAAGTGCTGGGCAGCGGCGTCACGCTCGGCAACGCCTTCACGCCGGGCATGATGCTGACCCCGGCGCTGACGCTGGGTCACTGGCTGGGCGAAACACTACCGCTGGACAGGAGGGCCGCATGAAAGCATTGGGATGGATCGCCGGGATTGTGGGAACTATCGTGCTGGCTGTCGTAGTGACACTGACCAGCGGCGCGTTGACACTCAGCCTGCCGGAACTGGAAGCGCGCTACACGCTGCCGAATTCCAAATTCGTCGAAATCGACGGCGTGCGCGTGCACTATGTCGACGAAGGCCAGGGACCGGCGCTGGTGCTTCTGCATGCCTCGTTCATGAGCCTGCACAGCTGGAACGACCTCGCCACGCGACTCAAGAGCCGCTATCGTGTGATCCGCTTCGATTCGATGACCAATGGACTGACGGGCCCGGATCCGAACAACGACTACTCCCTGCAGCACAACGAACGGATTCTGGCGGCGCTGAGCGACAAGCTCGGCGTCCGGGAATTCTTTCTGTTAGGTACGTCATCGGGAGGCACCACGGCATTTCGTTATGCGGCCGCGCACCCGGATCAGGTCAGGCGCCTGATACTGGTCAACAGCGCCGGCATGCCACGCACCTCGGCCACCGACCCCAACCGCGCCCGCGGCACGCGGCTGCAGCAGTGGGTGCGCAGTTACTTCAAGTCGAAACGCTACTGGCGCGAGAATCTCGCCAGCCAGTTTGGCGGCGGCAGCAAACCGCCGGCCGAGCTGGTGCAGCGGGTCTACGACATGAACCGGCGCGACACGCTGCGCACCGAAGGCGCGGCGATGATGAAGCAGTTCCAGACCGGCGATCCGGAAACGGTGTTAGGCCATATCACCGCGCCGACGCTGGTGATGTGGGGCAAGGGTAATATCACGGTCGCGCACCTCGAAGGTGATGTATTCCAGCACTGGCTGTTCAACGCCCCGACGCTGCTGAAGAAGTACGATAAAGTCGGTCACTATTTCTACCTCGAGCAGCCCGAGCAGTTCGCCAGCGACGTGGATGCATTCCTGCAGGGGCAGTGGGACGATAAGCTGATCCGCGTTACCCGCAGCACCGGTCTGGCGCCGCCGACACCGGCGGCACCAGCGGCACGAGTAGAATCCGCCCGGAAAGACTGATTTTTTGAATGCAAGACCCTGACCTAACAAGGAGTTTGAACATGACATTTCGCCCAATATCAACCCTGCTGAACGCGACCCTGATCGCGTTCTCGCTGGCCCTGCCGGTCGCGGCGCAGGCACCGCCGGCGGCCCCCAAAGATGAAACCACGCTGGCGATCGAGAAAGCGCTGGCCAGCGACATCCGCACTCCCGAGGAACGCGCCCGCGACGCCACCGAGCGCAAGCCGATCCAGACGCTGGGATTCTTCGGCCTGAAACCTAACATGACCGTGATCGAGCTGTTTCCCGGCGCTGGCTGGTACACCAAGATCCTCGGTCAGGTACTGGCCGACAAGGGCAAGCTGTACATCACCGTTGGCCAGGCGCGCACCGCCACCAAGCTGGCGGAATGGAAGCTGGACAAGGTCGTAGCAGTCGATGCCAAGGTCACGCTCGCGCCAACCGATCAGCCCGGAATTTTCCAGGCCAGTTCGATTGACATTCCAATACGCGATGCCGACATGGTGCTGACCTTCCGCAATTACCACAACATGACGCCGGACACGCGCGCCGTGCTGAACAAGCAGATATTCCTGGCCCTGAAGCCCGGTGGTGTCTATGGCATCGTCGATCACACGCGCCGGCACATGGAACCGTACAGCTCGGAGACCTGGCGCCGTTCGGATCCGGTCCAGGTCATCAAGGAAGTGCAGGCCGCCGGCTTCGTGTTCGAAGACTATTCGACGCTGCATTTTCGCCCGGACGACGCGCTGCGGTACGACAGCCAGCGTGAATCGATCAAGGGCTACAGCGACCGCTTTACGCTGCGCTTTCGCAAGCCGCTGAAATAGTCAGCGACGCGACGACGGGCAGGCATCATGAATCGCCGCCTGCTCGTCGTTGCATTGCTGGTTTTTACCGGGCTGCTGCTGCCGTTGCTGCTGCCCGAGGCGGTGCAAACCGCTGGTCGTTATGACCGCGCCGCGCTCGCCCACGGTGAATTGTGGCGCCTCATCAGCGCGCATTTCGTACATCTCGGACCGCGACACACGCTGCTCAATGCCGCGGCAGCCGGCATCCTGGTGCTGCTATTTGGCGAGGCACTGAGCGCGCGCAGCTGGCCGGTAGTTCTTGCCGCGAGCCTGGTCGCGGTCGATGCCGGGCTGTGGTTTTTCTCGCCGAATATACAGTGGTACGCCGGCGCGTCCGGCGTGCTGCATGGTGTCATCGCGGCCGGCGGCCTGGCGCTGGCGAACCTGCGCGACTGGCGTGGCGGTGTTTTGTTAGCTCTGCTGACCAGCAAACTGATCTTCGAGCAATACACGTCCGGCGACCTCGGCTTCGCGGGCGGCTTGCCGGTGGTGCTGGATGCGCACCTGTACGGGGCGCTGGGCGGTGCGGCTGGTTTGTTAGGGTGGCGTATCGCAGCGCGCCAGTTGCTGGTACGATGATTTCCCGCAATTCGCGCGGCTACTGCACTTAAGGAGAAGAACAATGGCAACGGTACTCGTCACTGGCAGCAGCAAGGGCATAGGCTTCGCGACCGCGCTGGCGTTTGCGCGTGCCGGCCACAAGGTCGCGGCGGGGATGCGCAATCCGGCCCGCGCTCCCGAGCTTGCAAAAATCGCCAACCATGAAAAACTGCCGATCACCGTCTACGCGATGGATGTCGATACCGATGCATCGGTGCGCGACGCGGTAGTCCGTATCACTGCGGAACTCGGCCCCATCGATGTGCTCGTCAATAACGCCGGCATCGATCGGATGGGTTCCATCGAGGAGCTCCCGCTTGCCGAGCACCGTGCCGTCATGGAGACCAACTACTTCGGCATCATTCGCTGCATCCAGGCGGTCATGCCTGCGATGCGGCAGCGGCGCAGCGGTTGCATCATCAACGTGGCGTCCGTGGCGGGTCACATCGCTATGGCGCCGATGTCTGCCTACGCGGCGTCCAAGTTCGCGGTCGAGGCGCTGAGCGAATGCCTGGCCCAGGAGGCCAAGCCGTTCAATGTCCGTGTTGCGATCGTCGAACCCGGCATTATCGACACGGCCATGGCCACACACATCGGTGTCGCCCAGGGCCCCTCGCCTTATCCGCAGCAACTGCGCGTGGCCGCCATGTTCCGCGGTGTACTCAAGACTCCGGTACCGCCCAGCGTGGTCGGCGAAAAAATTCTCGACATCGTCGCCAGCGGCACATGGCAATTGCGGCACCCGGTGGGGCCGGATTCGGAGCCTTTCCTCGGCTGGCGCAAGTCCATGACCGATGCCGAGTGGGTCGCCTGGGGCGCGCTCGACAACGATGCCTGGTACGAACGCGTCAAGGCGGATTTCGGGATCGACGCGCGCTCGGCATGAGATCGCAAGCTGCCTAGTGGGTGGCGGCGCCGGCGTTGCGAAACACTTTCGGATCAAAGCGACTGTCATCTTCGAGGGCGCGGAACAGCTTGTCGACATCAGGCCGGTGCCTGGTGTCGCTGCCGGAATCCGCCATGAGCAGCACCATCGCCATCGCCGCCTGCTCCGCCGACGCGTAATCCGGGAACTCGCCGCGCTGCGCCGACGCAACCAACGACTCGAGCATCGCCGTGGACTGCGCTGCCGAGAAATTCATTCCAGCAATTTCGCCGCTGCCCGCAGCTAACAGGCGCCGCAGGTTCTGCTGCGCGGTCGCAAGTAGCTGCGGATTGTTCAGCGACTTCTGCCACTGGCGCGTCGCAGCGCGCAGCTGCTGTGCGATCGGTCTTTTCGCGCCGTCGAACGCCGCGATCAGCACGCGCAGCGCGCTGTCATCGAAACGCAGGCTGCCTGGCGCAAGGTCGTCAGTCTGCGGCCCGGCCCAGGCTTCGACGCGCATCTGGCGGTGGCATGCATAGCAGTTATAGACGGCGAATTCCGGCATGACGCCCTGGCCCTTGCCGTGAGAATCAATCAGATCGAGGCGCACAGTGGCGGACTTGACCAGGCCGCGAAGCCAGGTGCGGCTGCCGCCGGCGGTGCTGCCATCGCGTCGATAGTGCTCACGACCGCCGCTGGTGCGCCAGATCTCTGTGAAGGTGTCGAGCTCGAACGACAGTCGCGGATGGCCGGCGGCCATCATGGTATGGCTGGCAAAGCGCGAACGACTGCCAAGGTGGCAGCTCATGCAGACTTCGGCACGCGTCTCGGGCCGCTCGAGCGCCACCAGGCCATGTTCAACGTTAGATGCATGCGACTTGTCGGCGCCGGAGTGATGCGGCGCGATCCAGCTTGACGCGGAGCCATGACAGGCCTCGCAACCGATGCCATCGTCGACCTGGAATTTTGGCCCGCGATCCGCGCGGGGCACGAAGTCGGTGTGGCAGTCGAGACAGACTTTCTCCTCGTAGGCGTCTCCGAGCCCGAGCCGCTGTGCGATAGCGCGCGACTTCGCGTTGCGCAGCGTCGCATAAGCCCTGGCGTGTGGATCAAAGTTGAGCCAGGTGATGTATTCGTTCTGCTGCACGAGCGTGGCAGCAAGCGGTTTCGCGGAACCGTGGCAGAAACTCTGCGCGCAGCTCGCGACGCCCAGTCTCTGCGCATGAACAACGCCGAACACTGCGCCGAACCCGATCATGCACAGCATGCCAATGATCCAGCGCTTCATGGAGCTGCTCCCGCCAGGTCATCGACGAACCACGGCTGTCCCGCGCTATTCAGGTACATGCGCTGCATCTCCGGCAGTGTAAACGGCCGGGCGCCGCGTCGCCCGAATACGGCAACCTGACCGCCGGTTTCGTCTACCGCGCGGTCCCGTTCCAGCGGCCGGGACAGCGACAGCGCCGCGCCGCGTGTGGCGTACTGGGCGATGAGTTCGGGCCTGGGCTCGGGTGCAAAGCCATAGAAATTGGGTTGTGACTCCGGGCTTGTTAGTTGCAACACCTTGAGGCCGCCGCTGCCGTCCGCGACGTAGGCGAACAGCGACGCGTTGGTGGTCGCAACGATCACATCACGCGCGTCGCGCAGCGCACCGCTGGCATTCCAGCGCTGATAGAGCCGGGGTTGCGCCGGCTTTTCCACGTCGATGATGGCCAGCCCCTCAGCGCCGTTGGCCACATAGGCATAGGTACGCGACACGAACAGCTTGTACGCGGACTTCAGCGGCACGCGCGCGCCGTCGACGACGTGTGCCTTGCGCGGATCGGTGACGTCTATGACTGCAAGCCCGCTTCGGTCGGTGACAAACAAGTACCGGAACTGCTGCATGCTGGCGCGCGCGTCGTCCAGCGGGACGCTGGCGACCAGCAGCGGTTGCAAGGGGTTCTCAAGATCAACAACGGCAATGCCGCGCGGCGTTGCGACATAGGCAAAATCCCCGGCCACGGTCACATGACGCGCGCCGCTGAGCGCGCCGCCCGGATTCCAGGTCACCGCGCGCTTCAGGAAGTTGTTGCGGAATTCGCCATCCTGCAGGGTGTTGATGTCGACCAGTATCAGTCCTTCGACTGAATCACTGATGACCGCGTAGCTGTAGATCGCCTTGATCGGCTGTTCAAGATTGCGCGCCTGCCACTTCGCCGGCGCTACCGGTTGCGTGGTGGCAAGCGCGACGCAGGTTGCATTGCGTGATGGAATGGCCACACCCTGGCCGAGCGGCGAGAACGGCGCGGCAATTATTTTCTGGCTGACACCTTTGTTAGCCACCGAGGCAACGTCGTACACCCGGAATCCGCGTGGCCCTTCCGCAGCGTACAGGTACTCGCCGCGCAATTGCACGCAGCTCGCGGGTCCCGCGCTGATGTCGACTGCATGCTGGAGTTTCCGGCCGCGTGACTGGTGCTCCTGCCACCACTGCGGATACGCGTAGCGCTGCAGATAACTGCCGATCACAGCCTGCGGCTCGTCCCACTCGGTGACCTGCACGGCAGCAATGTTGCGCTCGGTACCCAGGTAGGCGTTGTAGCCAACGAAGTTGATGAATTGCGTTCCCTGCCCCAGGGTCTGCGCCAGGATTGCATTGTTGTCGCCGTTGCTGGCGAGATGGCAATCACTGCAGGTCTTGGTTTCGACCTTGCGTTCGGTGTGTGGATAGTGCGCGTTCATCGCCTGCGAGCTGTAGCCCGCTGACGAAACGGGAGGCTGCTGCACGTAGATCTTTTCTCGATTGGCGTTAGTCGAGGAAAGCACCAGCGCCGACGATGAACGCACCGGCGCGATCTTGCCGCCCTCGGTCGGTCCGCGGCGACCGAGCATGAAAATCTCGTCGCGCGCTACCTGCGGATTGTAGGTCGCAAAATTGCGTGTCTCGCCGCCTTCGTAGCGATGCCGCGCAGTTTTCCAGTTGGCCTCGATCGGCAGATGACAACCGCCGCAGCTGTTAGTCCAGGACGTGTGGCAGGCGTAGCATTCCATGTTGTCATCGCCGTGGGCGAGCATCGCGGCGGGCACCGACGAACCCCAGCGCTGTGATCCGGTATCGCGTGACATCAGCTTGGCGCGAGCAGCCTTCGGGTTGTAGTCCGGATCGCCCGGTGTGACGCTGTGCTGCACCAGTTTCACGACCCATTCCAGCCGCGGATCCACCACGGAGCGCTGCAGCAGCCTGCCATCCAGCCATTCAAAGCGTTTGCGGCCATCGGGATTGCGCAGTGCCGCCAGGTTCAGGCCGTTAGGTCCGGCCGCCGGTCCGGAAGTCCGCAGCGTCGGCAGCGAGGTCGCCGTCCCGTGGCAATCCTTACAGTCGATTTCCACCGCGGCACCGACCTCGCCATAGATATGGCCGTTGCCATGACTGTCCTGTGCGAAATGGCAATCGACGCATTGCATGCCAACGTCGACGTGCACCGAGGTCAGATGCACTGCCTTGGCAAATTTCCCGGGATCGTCGTTGGCCACGAGGTTGCCGCCCGCGTCGAGCAGGTTGCCGTGCCGATCGCGTTTGTACACGGCGCGGAAATTCCAGCCGTGGCCGTGATAGTCCGCGAACTGCGTGTCCTTTGCCTTCGGGTTGACGTCGGTCCAGACGTTCTTCAGGAACTCGAGATCGGCCCAGTTGCCGCGCGGTGCCGCTCCTTCCGGGTTGCGATCCAGCACGCTGCGCATGCGCTGCGCGGAGGGAAACTGCTGTTGCTTCGGCCACATCAGCGGCGCGTCGGATTCGTAGTCCCACATGGTGTAGCCGAGCATGCTGTTCATGAACATGTTTGGCTGGTGCATGTGGCACACCATGCACTGGCTGGTCGGGACGGCGCGGGTAAACGCATGCTGCAGCGGGTGGCCAGGTTCATCGCGCGGAATCGTCGGGTCAGCGGTCTGCGTCGTGCCATTGTGCCCGAACGCCGCGTACGGCCCCGAGTGCAGCGGATCGCGATCGTTGGCATAGACCACATGGCAGCTGCTGCAGCCCGAAGAACGATAGTCGCCCGGCTGATCATTGGTGCCGAGGAACCACATCAGCGGATCATTGAGCCGCGTCTTGTGAATATTGAGGACCGGCACCGCGATGCGCGCACCCGTGCCCGGGCCGCGCGCGCTCTGCCTGATGTCCGGGCGTCCCGGCTCCTCAAGGCGTTGCAGTTGCCCTGACACGTTCGGCAATCCGACCTCGGGAAAGGTGTTGAGAATGTTGCGGCCGCCGCGCTCGAAAACGCGAAACACGTCAGCGGGGGCAAGATTCTCCCAACGCGGCAGGGGCGCGAGGGAGCCGACGATACCATTTTTTTCAGCATCCTCGGCCGGGATCGGCGGGCCGCGCAACGCGGCCGCCGCGCCTTCGCGCGTGTATGCCTCGCCGATGATCGCGCTCTTGAACGGCAGCAGTCCGTTGTTATACGCGGCGCCCTGCCAGAACATCGCGCTGGTGGCCATCAGGCTGCGCTCAGCGGCCTCCACGATCGGCAGGTGGCAGGATCCGCAGGTTTCGCGCGCGACGCGCAGATCACCTGGATTGATGAAACGGATGAATTCGGGTGCTTCGCGATTCAGCAACGTGTAGCTGCGCTCAGGCGTGGCGCTGTTAGCACGCCCGGTCTCCGTATAACCCCATTCGCTCGCAAAGCGCGGCAGCACATGGGCGGCATCGCGTACGCGCCGAAACTCGGGGTCGCTGTTGCGCGCGGCCATGGCGGGCTGCTGCGGGCCGCCGAGCCAGTGTTCCCCCGGATTGCCACCATGGCAATCGGTGCATCCAAGCACGACCGCCTTGCTCGCATGCATGGTGGCCTGCTCGGTGGCGTTGTGGCAGGACAGACAGCCGCGACTCTTGTCGAAGGCAGCGCCCGCATCCTGGTTTTCAGGCGCGTTAGCCGCGAGCACACCGGCGGCCGCATAGTCGCGAGGGACGGCATGCGGCTTGTCACTGGCGTAGCTCATCGCGCTTGCGAACGGCAACAGCAGGGCGAGGAAATGGCGGATGTTAGCCATGGCTAGTACTGCAATACCAGGTTGCCGAGTACGGAATACGCGAGGTCGTCGCCATACAGCGCCTTATAGCCAGCGCCCGGGATCAGGATGGCAGCGGAGAGCCGGGCGACGACATTCTGCGTTGCGAACGGTCGCCACGTGGCGGCGGCCGAGAGATCGAGTCCGATGCGCCGCTCGATGCCGGCCTGCGCCCGCGCGACTTCCAGCACCGTCGTATCCACGAAACCAAGTTCGTTGATATTCATTGAAACCCGCAGCTGCGGCGTCAGGTCCAGGTCCGCGCCGATACCCAGCAGCGTCGTGCCGGGGTTGGTGAAATTTGACTGTCCATATTCCCTGGACGCGCGCAGCGAGTTCAGCAGGCCGTTGCGTGCGGACAGCGCGACACGTCCACCGCCGATCAACGGCACGGGCTGACGGATCCAGAAACTGGTGTCGGCGCCGGCGAACAGGGGATTCTCGTTGATGGCGTCGAAGCCTGTGGAAACATCATCGAAGGGATTAGCGTCGGCACTGGCATAGAGCAGCGAGCCGCGCACCCGGATCCAGCTGAAATCACGCGACAACTCGGCGGCAAAAAAACCCGCGCGGATGTCCTGCTCCAGGCTGGTGAACACGCCATGATCTTCCCGTCCGAATGCGAAGTAGCCGCTGGCGGTCAGATTCCAGCGCGCAAAATGGCCATCGCCGCTCACTCCGAGATAGCTGACACGATAGTTGCGCGGCTGCGCGAGGCCCAGCGAGGCCGGCCGCTGCAACACGCCGTGATCGTCGTACTGCACACGATCGCCTTCGCGATTGATGTTATGCGCGAGGGTCGCCTGCGTGGTGAAGGCCGGCCGCGGCCAATCCTGGACGTAGAAATTCGCGACGATCAGGTCATCCTTGCGCAGCGCCGCGAGTCCTCGTTGCGTGAAATCGTTGAGCCCGGTGGTCGCATCCTTGTCAAAGCGCCGAAACCAGCCGAGATTGTATTGATACCGATTGTTATGGCGCGTACCAAAGAGCCGCAGGCCCAGCGGTGAATCGTTGAACAGGAAGCCACGGAAATCCGTGGTAAATGGTTGCACTCCGATGCGCACTGCATCGAAGTCATAGTGCTCCGAGACGTTGCGCAGATGCTTGTCGAAGAACAATCCCTGGATGCCTAACACGGCTTCAGTACGGCTGGTGCCGAAATCTGGATTCGCCTTGACGAGTCCCCGCTCGCGCGTCTGGACACGCGCAATATTGAAAACGGGAATGAAACGAAACTCGTAGTCCGGCGGCTTGAAGACGGTGTCGCCCTTGTAGACGACCAGTTCCGCCAGCAGGGTCTGGGTCGCGATCCACTGCGCGCCTTCGCCGAAGACATCTAGGCTGCCCTGCCGCGCCGTCACCGGCCCGCCGACCGGTACCGGAAAACGCCGCGCCTCAACCAGCGTGTCAGATACGCCTGTCAGGCTGACAAACCAGTCCTCGCCAAACGCCGGCCGGTCGCCCTTGAGCCAGTTATTGCCATGGTAGGGATCCAGCAGGTTCTCGGGGTAACCGAGTGCGGAAACAATACGCCAGCGATCCGGGACGGGCACCGCGCCCGGCGTCGTGGCCGCTTCGGGCGGCGGCAGGCGCTGCGGATCGCAGGGGGTCGGTTCGAACGCGCCCGGCGTTGCGGTCGTGCTACGACGATTGGGATCCGCGGGAACTTCACGAGGACAGCGGTCCGCAGCTTGCGACTGTGCCAGCACCGGCGCTTGCGACTCGAGTAGCAGCAGCGTCAGCAGTGCCAGGGCCAGAGCCAGCCGGCGTTCAGCGTCCATCGCAAACCCCGCTCGCGTTGCTGTCGAGGTAAGGCGCTGCCGGGCAACCCACATAGCGCAAGCGCGAACCTTGCGGCAACAGCCGATCGGCGCGCAGATCCGGAGGCGCATTGCCAATTCCGGCAGCGCCTGATTCATCAACGCCTAACAACGCGACCATGTCGTCCTGGTCGACGCCGTCGCCGGACACACCCAGTGCGCCCACCAGCTGCCGGCCGCGGTAGATCGGCACGGAACCTGGAAAAATCTGCATGCCGTTTGCGACGGCGGCGATGGCGCCGGAATTCGCAAACGCGGTGTCGAAGCCACCGACGCCACTGCAATTCGCCGGCACATCCGGGGCCGCTCCGAGCACGAAGGCGACATGCTGGATGATCGCGTTGTGCACCAGGTCAAGCTGCAGGCCGGTACTGAACGGACTCCAGTTGGCGAAATTGCGCGACAAAGGCGCGGCGGCATTGCCATCGACACCATCCGGATAAAACGGCCGTGCCAGGTTGCCCAGCACCCGTGCCGTGAATGCAACCTGCCCATCCGCAAGCGCTGCGGGCAGCGCGAGAAAACTGCGCAGTTGGGACACGTAGGCGCCGGGCGCCTGCCGGCTGCGCACGCTCAGGCCGCCGTTCAGAAACACTGCATCGGGCAACGCGTTGAGCGCAGCGGCAGCCGCAGTGCCGGAGAAAAACGCTGCGCTGCGCGCTTTCTGCAAGGAGACATCAATGCCGAACACCGGCGCATCGCGCGAACGCACAATGCCCAGTATCACTCCGGCGCTGTCGACCAGCGCGACGTTGACGCGCGCGGGCGTGCCGAGTGGCCGGCGAATCTGTGCACGCGCATGATTCGCGACCCGCAAGGCGCTGCGCAACACGGCCTGCGATTCGGCAATGCTCAGGGCGCCGCTCGTTTCGGTGCCCGCGCGTGGCCGATAGCGTTCGTTGTTAGCTGCATCGACCAGCACGAACGCGTCGAGTCCGCTGTAGTCGAGCGTGTCGGCCCGAATGCCGGAAGCCGCGCTCGCGAACGCGAGACCTGCGTGACTGGTTCCGTCGCTGTAGCCGGGGACCGCGATCAGCGAACCGACCGAGGCCGTCAATGTGCCAAACGCCGGCGCGTTAGCCGGCACCGTCGCAAGATCCGCAGAGTCTGCATCGCTGAATCGCAGGGTCTTGCCATCGGCCGTAATGCGATCTGCGCGACGATCCTCGGGTGCGGCAAAACCAAAAGCCGCGGCGAACGCAATCTGTTCGTCCAGGTCGCGGTCGCGATCCAGCACATCCGCATCGTAGCCATAGAATCCATCCGCCAGCACGCCGACGCCGCCAACAGGCGTGCCGTCCTTGTAGAGCGGGAACCCGCCGGGATCCGCCGCCAGTCCGAGTGGTGAGCGATGCGGGCCGGGTGTCGGCGCCGCGCCACTGGCACGGGCGGCGAGATCCGAGCACGGCAACTGCGAGAATTGCACGCCTGACAACGGACCTCCCGGCGTCAGCACCTCGCCCGGATTGAAATGCTCCTGCACGATCTGGCTGGCGGTGCGCGTACTGAACGCGTTCCCCTCACTCGACAGATACGCGCCGGTGATCGCCTTGGCGATGACGCCGAGGCTCGCGGGCACGATGTTGACGCCTTCGAGGCCGCCGCTGACGGCGCGCCCACCGCCGTTCGCCTGGATACTGGAAATGGTCATCGTGTTAGCAGCGCCGGCCATGCGATACACCGCAAGTACATTGCCGACCCGGTCGACAACCGCGATCGTCGCGCGCGCATTACGCGCCTGCGCCTCGGCCACCGCTTGCGCCAAAACGCGCTGCACATCGCTCACGCTGAGAAAGCTCGCGGCGCCCGCGCACGAACCGCTGCATTCCCGCGCCAGCGGTGCCGTGGCCGGATCGACCGGCGTACTGCCGCCGCCGCAGGCGGCCAGCAACGCAGCGGCAAACGCGAGTGCTGTCTGCGCCCTACATTGTCGTGTGGACAAGGTCATTGCTGCCGCGCTGCCGCTGTTGGCGCAGCGCGCACCGAGCCTGCTTGCCAGAGCGGATACTGCCCGCTGTGGAAATCGTGGCAGCTGGTGCAGCTGCTCGCAATCTGTGTGGACGCGGCCGAGTGCGAACCAGCGTGGCATGCGCGGCAGGATTCGATCGCCGGCATCAGCATATCGGTTGCGTGCTTTGATTGCTCCGCGGCGTGACAGGTCTTGCAGCGTGTCAGGCTGGTGGCATGGGCGGCGTGACTGAACCTCGCCTTCGGCATCCAGACCGCACGCAAGCTCACCGGTGTCACAGTCCAGCTCGATGCCACCTTGCCGCGTTGCACCTCATGACATACGACGCAGGCCCGGCGTTCCAACAAATCGCGCGCGGTGATCTCGGCCTGCGCGCGGGCGCGCGCCAGTACCCGCGCGCGCTGCGCGGCGCTCAGATCGACTCCCGGCCGCGCGACCTTGCGAACGGGGCGTGCAGTGTTCAGCGCATCCGGATAGCCCTGCAGGTACTCGGAAGAGTAGTACTCAAGCAAGGACTCAAGCACGATCTCCGGTCTGGCGTGCGGCACATCGCGCTCCGGTGCGCGTGGATCGAACGACAGGGAGTGGCAGCGCTGACAGTGACGCTGCATCGCAATCGGCTGAAAACGCGCGCCGCCCGCCTGTGGCTCGTGGCAACCAGCACAGGTCATGACTTCGCTGCCCGTGGTTGTCTTGATGCCTTTGGGATTGAGATGCACATCGTGCGGGAACTTCACATGCGATTCATCACGAATCCCTGCCGCTGCGAACGCCGGATGCTGGCGCAGGAAATCCGTGGCTGGTGCGGGTTTCTCTGTTAGCTTTGGGTTTGCGTGGCAGCTGACACATACCTGTTCGTCGTTACGCGCCAGCGTCGAGGGTTCGTCGTGTTCGCGATGACAGCTGGCGCAGCGCGCCGCAGCTAACACGGGCAGCTGACGATTGCCCGGCGGCAGGTGCCGGTGCAACGACGCCGCGTGGCACGCGAGACAGGCCCGGTCGGCAACGCGCGCAAATGGACGCTCGTGGCAGGACTCGCATTTCGTGCTGAGATTGCCGTGGGCTGCGTGCAGCGGACCGGCCTGCCAGGCGTGATCGCTCGGCAGCAAAGTCTGGCGGGTCGGCAACAGCGCGCCGGATTGCGGTGAGCTCAACCAGGGCACCAGCAGCGCGCCAACCAGCACCACGATGGCCAGCGCCCAGGCCCATGGCTGCATGCGCGCGCCCACTTCCGGCAGCGTTAGCAGCAGCGCCGGCGCCTCGACCGCGCGCGTGTCGACGCTGTCATCAAGTTCAAAGGTGAACGCGAGATCAAATTCCGCGGGAGGCGCGATGAGAGTGAGAACGTTGGCGCCGATCTGCAGCGCATCGCCAACCGCGAGCGGCGCATCCCGGCGCACCGTGCCGTTGACCAGCACACCAGTCAGTGCGCGGCTGCTGACCAGACAGCGCCCGCCGACGCGCACGATACGGGCGTGTTCAAGCTCGACGCGCCGATCCTTCAGGTTGATGACCTGATCGGTTGCGCGGCCCAGCGTGATCACGTCGCCATCGAAGATCCGGTCGCGCTGCAGGGCGGCACCGCCTGGGCCGCGACTGACAAATCGGATCAGAGCACGCATACGGGTTGCTCCTGCCTCACCAGTACAGGAACACGCTGATCACGTGCGCGATCAGCGCCGCGAGCAGGCCGAATGTCACGGGCACATGCACGTACAGCCAGATCTGCAGCCAGGCCTTGAGCTGCGCGTCGCGACGCAGTTGCTCAAGCAACACGCGCCGTGCAGCGGCCAGCGACATCAATTCGGTGAGTGCCTGCGTCTGTGCGCCATCGGTGCTGCGCGACAGCCGATCCGACAGGAAATCGATCACGGCGCGTTGACCCGGATTCATGACAATGCTGGCACCGCCGCCCGCGGCACCCGGCAGCAGCACCTGCGAGCGATCGGCGCCGCGCAGCAAAGCCAGGACGCCGTCGCCGAGCCGCGTACGATCGCGCGCGCTCTGTGCCAGGTCGCGATATTCCGGCGGCAAGCGCGACGCGACCCGCAGGCTGCGCGCGTCGATCTCCGCGAGCTGTTCGGTCAGCTGGTCGCGCGTCAGGCTCGCGCGGTTGGCTGACAGTTCGCGCGGGGAACGCAGGTACAGGACCACGCCAACGCCACCGCTGGCGATCACGAGGCACATCAGCACGTACGCCAGTGTGTGCACGTTCCAGCCAAACTGAAACCCGGTATGCAGCGTGACGATGACCAGCAGCGCGAGGCCGAGATAGACATGCGCCGACACCCAGGCCTGCAGGCTGCCTAACGTCGAGCGATAGCTGCGCTTGCGCACACCCAGGGCCGTGAGCCATAAAATCAGCGCGGCGCCAACGCCACCGAGTGTGTAGCCGAGCCAGGTACCGCCGTCATGGGGTTCGGCATTGCCCTGCAGCGCGTAGGCGAGCACCGCCAGCAGCGCCAGAGCGACCGCGATCCACAGGAATCGCTTGCGGCGGTAAGCGAGCAGTGACTCGTGCATACCCTATACCGGCCGCGCCGCGCGGCTGACGAACTCGACGAACTTCTCCGGACTGACGCGAATCGCCGCGCCGGTCGGACAGGCGCGCACACAGGCCGGCCCGCCCGCCTGCCCGGAGCACATGTCGCATTTGACCGCTTTCTTGGCATCGTCCTTGCTGCCGGAAGTTTCCATGTGAATAACGCCGTAGGGACAGTTGCGTTCGCAATTGCCGCAACCGATGCAATTGTCGCCAATGAACACCTCGCCGTTAGGTGCGCGGCGGATCGCATCCGGCGGGCAGTCCTTCATGCACTGCGGATTTTCGCAATGCCGGCAGGAAGTCGGCACGTGCACATGCGCGAACGTCGGTCCCGCCTCCCGGCCAAGACGCGAGGTTCCGTCATGGGTCGCGGCGCAGGCCTTCTCGCAGTTATCGCAACCGACACACAGGGTTTCATCGATCAGCAGGACATCGGTCGCCTCGCCCAGTCCCTGCCGCAGCAGAAACGAAATCAGGTCGCCCGCCTGTGGCTGGGCCTGCATTTCGACATTCGCCGCGATGCGCTTGCGCGCGGTGGCCTGTACGGCGTCACGCAGCCGCGGATTGCGCTCGAGCAACTCGGCAAAACTCGCCGCGTCGAGGCACACGGTCTCGGTCGGCACCGTGGCCTTCACGGTCGCATTGCGGCGCGTGCCACCCATCAGTCCCATTTCGCCGACATAATTTCCGGCTGCCAGGTACGACGTGACGACTTCACGGCCGCCTAACATCCGCGAGATGGCAACCGACCCGGAGCGCACCAGGTGCAGCGTGTCGGCGCTGTCACCCTCATGGAACAGAGCTTCATCGGTCTTGTAGCGCTTCAGTTGCGCGCGATCGGCAATCGGCTTCAGGTCCTCCTGGCTGGCCTGCGGTGCGAAGGCGGCACGAATCGCGCGGGCGATGAACTGCTGATCCAGCACGCGCTTGACGGCCTCGACCGAGGACAACAACTTGTTGATTTCCCGGCGCGGCGATTCCAGCAGCACGCAACCGGGGCCCGCGTAGACAGTGCCCGAACGGCGACGACCCGAGAGCAGCGATATCTCGCCGAAAAATTCGCCTTCGCCGAGTGTCAGTCGATATTTGTCCTGGTCGCCCAGTTCGATTTCAACGGAGCCCTGGACGATGACGTAGAAACTGTTGGTGTAGTCGTTCTTGCGGAACATCACCTCGCCGGCCTGCGGCGCATGTACCTCACTGCCGAGCGCGAGCTCGCGGAACAGCAGCGTGTTGAGGTCGCGGTACAAGGGTACGCGCTGTTGAATGAACGCCAGGATGGCATCGACGTCCTGCGGCAGTGGCAGCTTGCGAAATTTTTCGACGAACAACGGATGATCCGCTGGCTCGATCTTGTGGCCGAGGATGTACTCGACCACCTCGTAGCCCTGATTCATGGCCTGCTTGATCAGCGGATAGCCGCCCAGCGCGCCAATCACATAGAGGCCCTGCACATTCGATTCGTATTGCGATGACAGCGCCGGCAGCGAAGTCGGATCGGCACCCGGAAACGAGATGCCACAGCTCTCGACAAACTTGCGTGGTGCAACGGCACCGATGCGCGCGATGATCCGATGCGCCGGCAACCGCGCCTGTCCGGTCGGAATATCAATGACGAACACGTAAGGTGCGCGCGCCTGCTCTTCCTCGTTAGCCACTTCAATCGCAACGGCTTTGGAGCTGTAGTAACAGCTCATCGCGCCGGCATCGATGGCCTTCAGTACAGCGCTGCGATTGCCCTCTTTGGCGCGGTCGAATTCTGTGCCGGTGTTAAGCAAGATCACGCGGTTATGGCCGTGCAAGCCGAGCGCATTCTCGAGGCCGGCATCGCCGACACCGACCACGATGATCGACTCATCGCGATACTCTTCCGGATCGTCGAGCTGGTACTGCACACAGGGCAGCTGCTCGCCCGGAATGCCGAGCTGGCGCGGGTTGCCCTGCAGCCCGATCGCAAAAACCACGGTCTCAGCAAGAATCTGCTCGCCGCTCGCCAGAGTGATGACGAACTCGGGGCGCGCGCCGCTGATCCTGGTGACCCTGGCGTTGTAGCGGACATTGACCCGGTGTTGCGCCAGGCCGGCGGTCCATGCGGCCAGCACCTCCTCGCGGCGCGCGGGGCCAAAGGCCAGCGGGCTGCGCAGCGGCAGCACGCCGGGTTCGGCCATCACATGCTTGCGTTTCTGGTAGCGCTGGATCGTGTTTGCCGGCGCACCGCTCTGTTCGAGCAGCACGTGTGACACACCGAGCTCGGCTGCATGTGCAGCTGCCGAGAGTCCGCCGGGGCCTGCGCCTACGACGGCTATCTTGAAGCGCTCGCTCATCTGCGCAGCGTCATGGACGGGCTACGAACGCGGCGACTCCGTTGACCGAGCTCTGAGTCTGCTGCTCAGTCATCTCGAAACTGAGGCCGACGCCGTTAGGTACGCCCGCCGGATCCTGCGGGCCGGTAAAGAACCCGTTGAACGAACCGCCGGCCGGCAGCGAGAAACCGGCCTGTGTATCCGTGAATGTGCCATTCAAATTGCCCGAGAACAGGTTGGTGCCACCGGCAATAGTGCCATTGCCGGCCCCCGACCAGGTCGAATTTGCAAAGCTTGCATTGATCGACGCTGCAACCGTGGCATTGGTGAAGTTCGCGGCAAAGGTCGCGCTGTTGAGAGTGCCCGCCTGGTTCTGCTGGTTGATCGGATTGGTGTTGCCAATCCAGGTGTAGGTGGCGCTGCCCGTGTTAGGCAGCAGCGGCGCATTGGCGCTGTCAGCCGACATGATGTAGTGCAGGCTCTGCTGGGAAAAGTCGAGCGGTACGGCGTTGCCGGAACCCGGTGGTGTAGTGACCGTACCCGCGCCTCCCGCCCATCGGCCCCAGCGCAGCATGCCGCGCAGGTCAAATCCAGCATCCACCGTCAAAGCATTGCCAATATCAAACGCGCCTGACAAGGGGACTGAACCGGCCCGTGGAGCGAACACGCCGCCGAACCGTGTCAGATTGAATCCGGTCAGGGCATATTCGGCGGCAGCATTCGATGTGGTCCCTGGACTGCGCGCACTCGCGATCGAGAACGCGATGTCGCGCCGCTGCTGTGCCGGTGGCTGGAGGGCGTTGCCACCGCCAGCCGGGAAACCACTGCCGGCGGCAGAGAACACGGTCGCGCCGCTGACGTTTCCGATCGATGCGACCTGTGGATCGATGTACCACGCGACCGCAGCGCCAAGACTGGCGGGTCCCGCGGCGCCAGGTACGACGATGAAGCCGGCGTAGGCCCCCGCGACCGCTGCAATATTGCCGACCACGACGCCCTGCAGACCGCCGCTGAATTCACGACTGCCCGGGACAAAGACGCCACTGTTAGCTGCGTAGTAGCTGCGACCATCGATGGTTGCCAGAACCGCGAAGTTGAAGATCTGCCGGGTGAAGTCGACCAGGAAACTGGCGCCGCCTAACGAACCGGCGTTGCCGCGTGTATCCGTCGGCGTGGTATTGCCGACCAGCGTGAGATAGCCAGAACCGGTCGTGGGCAGCGTCGGCGCGCCGAGGTACTCAGGGCCGACGATCCACGGCAGGCTTTGCTGCGCGAGGTTCAGTATCTGGGGCGCGGCACCCTGCGTCGTGACAGTCGTATTGCCGGCGGTCCAGCGGCCCCAGCGAATTCCGGTCGCCACATTACTGCCAAGACTCGCCTGCTGCGCCGAGCCGATTGCATAGTTCTGCAACGTGCCACTCGGGGTCGCAAACCCGATCAGATTGCCATTCGCATCGAACAGCATCACCGACGAGAGCGTGCCGCCTGCGTTGACCAGCGGCGCCTGGCCGCCGCCAACTGCATACGCCAGCGATCGCTGCGGCGGGTTGCCGCCTTTTGTTAGATCGACAACCGCTCCACGCGGTCCCTGGGCGCTGATACCCTGATCCACTTCGTCGCTGGCCGCGGGCAATGGCGCAAGATCGGCCAGAGCGGGCTCAGGCAGCGGACTGCGCCGGCCGGAAAAATCCGTTGCTTTGCTGAATGGTTGCGCGGGAGTACGCGGACCGTTGCCGGCTACTTCCAGCGGGCCGGCACCGTCACCGAGCAGGAATACCGGCGGTTGCTTCAGGCGCTCGATGGGCACTTCGTCGAGCGCGATAAAGGCATATTCGCCCGCATTCAATTCGAGCTCGAGTCCGCGACCCGCGAAGTGAATCCGTCCCTGATCGACCCCGATATAAAGTCCATTCTGAATCGGCTGGCCGGGCGCCAGGCCCGGCGCGTCATCGCAATCGTCACGACAGAACACCGCCGCCCAGATCGTGCCGCGAATGCCGAGCGTCCCAACGGGTGTGCGCACCTGGTACGCAGCCGGATCCTTCTTGCCGATCGCGCCCGACACGCTGCGAAAGCCGCCCTTCTGCAAGGTAAAGAAACTCTGCCCATCCGCAGCTACGGCGGTGGCCTGCGCTCCTTTGCTGACGGCGGCCGGCAGTGAAAACGCGTCGATACGAAAACTGCTGCCGGCACGCAGCGCATAGCGCTGGCCGTCGTTCATCGCGAGTTGCGCGCGCGACTTGGCCGCCGTGACAATTGTGTCGCCGACATTGACCTCAGCGCCGGTTGCGAGCACGCGCGGCCTGGGACCCTCCGCGGTGACCGTGCCGGAGACGAACACTGCCTTGCCGGCAGCGCCATGAGCAGCGCCGACTGCGAACAACGCCAGAACAAACAATATTCTTTTCATGTGCGACCCCGATCAGCGGAACGAGTGGCGCAGAAACAGCGCCGCCTCGGTACGCGAGAATTCGTAAAGGGAAACGTTGGAATCGTTTTGCGTATGCCGCAGTTGCGGACTGAGGCTCCAGCCGGTCGCCGGCCAGTTCTGGATGTCCAGGCCAATGATGGCAACCTTCTGGTTGTCGCGGCGATCGACACCGAAAAATCCCGAGCCGCCCTTGAAATCGGCTCGTTGATACGAAATCTCCGCGTACAGCGTGCTCTGTGGCCGCAGCAACATGCCGCCGAACAGGCGCGCGCCGTAGCGATCATTGCCGTATGGCGACCCGGCAAGCCGCGGCTCATCCTGGCCCGCGATCAGCGCCACGCCCAGGCGACCCGATCGATCACCAAGGTTGAAGCGCGTCAGCGCCATGCCACCTAACAAGCGATCCACTTCCATGATCTCGAGGACCGGTTGCAGATAATCAACACGTCCGATGCGCGCCAGGCCGGATAGCTCCCAGTCGCGGGCAAATCGCCGGGCGAGCCCGAATTCGAGATTCGCCTGCACCTGGTGATCTTCACCGTCCAGCAGTCCATAGAAGCCGTTGAAGCCGATGCTGCCGCGCGTCTCACCGGACTTGAACAGCCAGGTGGAGGCGAGTGCAGCGATGGATTGATCGACAAAGGGCGCATCCGGGTTGCGCCGATGCGAGAGGTGCACCGATGAAGCGAGCCCCGAGCGCGCACCGAGCGCCACGGTGTGCGCGAGCCCCAGGCCGCCCTCCAGAAAGGCAGACTGTTGTTCGACATTGCGCGCATTCAGCGTAAAGCCGAGGAACTGCGAATCTGCTGTCGAACCATTCGCGTTACTGTCGTAGCCACTACCGAAATCGACGGAAGGCGTGAACCTGGATCCCGCGACACCGCGACCGCGATTGATCGCCTCGAGATACGTCCTGATCACCGCCTGCGTGCGTGGCGGCGGCGACTGCGTCAGCAGCGTCTGAAACTGCTCAGCGGCCGCGACCAGGTCGCCTTGTTCGTACAGCGCGCGCGCGTACTCCATGCGCGCACCGGAGAAACCGGGTTGCGCAGCCAGCACGCGTTCCAGCGGCGCCACTGCCGCCGCAGCGCGGCCGCTGTCGAGGGCCGCAATGCCTAACAGATAGTCGTACATCGGGTCGCCGGCGCGATTGACTTCCTGCGGCGCGAGCAAGGCGTACGCTGCAGCGGCGTTGCGTTCCGCAATCAGCAGTTGCGCCTGATCAATGAGTGGATCAGCGCCGGACTGCGCCTGCGCAAGTGGCGCAGCACATAGAATGAATAACGACAGGCCAATGCAAAACTTGCTCATGCGCGAACTCCCTGCACCGCTGCCAGCAGCGGTGTACCCGAATCGTGTTATGTAGAATGCGGCCGCGCAGCGGTGCGACGCAATATGTCAGCTGCGGGTATTGTCGGAAGCGAGAACCCCATCACGGGGCCTGTGAGCCAGTTCACAGTTTGGATTTGCGCTACTTCGACGTAAAGACGTAGACGCCATCCCAGTCGAGCGGCGGCGGCGTCAGCTGAAACTGCGCAATCCGCTCGAGATAGACATCGAGCAATTTCTCGGATTGCAATGCAGCAAGCTCGCGCAACATGTCCTGCGCTTTGGCGAAGTCGCGGGCGCGATACGCTGACAGTGCCTGCTCGAATCGTTCAATGCGCAGGCGTTGCGTTTCGGTCAGCTCGCTCGCGAGACCCAGCGGTTCGAAAATTGCGACCGGTTCGTTCTTGCCCTTGACGCGCACCCGGTCCACTTCGCGACAGACGATGTCGCCAATGGCGGCTGCGGTTGTCGCGCTGACCAGTATGTCGACGCCGAACTGCTTGGTCAGCCCTTCAAGACGCGACCCGAGGTTCACGGTATCGCCCAGCACGGTATAGGCCATGCGGAACTGCGAACCCATGTTGCCGACATTCATCAATCCGGAACTCACGCCAACGCCGACGTGCACCGGCGGCCAGCCGCGCCGCGCAAAATCTTGGCGTACGGCGTCGAGGCGTTGCACCATGCCCAGCGCGGCGAGGACCGCGTGGCGCCCGTGCTGCGCGTCGAGCAGCGGTGCCCCCCAGAACGCCATGATCGCGTCGCCCATGTATTTGTCGATCGTGCCGCGCTGCGACTGAATCACCGCGGTCAGCGGTGTCAGCAACTCGTTCATCATGGCCGTAAGTTCACGCGGACTGAGGCCCTCGGACAGGGTCGTGAAGCCGCGCACGTCCGAGAACAGCACCGACATCTCGCGGCTCTCGCCCTCGAGGGAAATCTGCGCATCATCCGCGTCGAGCTCGCTGACAACATCGGGCGGTACATACTGGCCGAAGAATCCCTGCAGGCGCCGCTTGCGGCGCGACTCGATAAAGTAGTCGTAGTTCAGCAGCAGGAATGCCGCTCCGGCGATATATATGAGCGGCGTGGCGAGCGGCAACACCCAGCCATAGAAACGAAACAGCACCAGGTTGCCGGTGATCACCAGCAGTGCAGCGCCGATGACCACGGCCAGGGCCTTGAGTGGACCCACGCGCGCGACGATCAGGAGCATCAGCAATGCCAGGATTGCCAATGTTGTTAGCTCCAGCAGCAGAGCGCGCGGCGGCACGGCGCGCACATTGCCATCGAGCAGGCCCGCAACCATATTCGCGTGAGCCTCGACGCCGACATACTGGTTCGCGACCGGCGTTGGCCGGATGTCGAGCAGACCCGGCGCACTGGTGCCAATCAGCACGATGCGATCTTTCAGGACCATTGCGTCCGCCTGTTTCGCGAGTACGTCAGACGCGGAGACGTACGGGAAACTGCCAACGCCGCCACGAAACGGCGTCAGCGCAGCGCCCTGCTCGTCGACTCGGGTGCGCACGCCCGCGAGTTCGATGTAGTCCAGCCTTTCAGCCGCACTGCGCTCACCGCGAAACCCGAACTGTAACGCCGCTCCGGTTTTCGACAGCCTCACGGTCGCGAGCGCCAGCGATTCGTAGAGGTTGCCGCGATAGCGCTGCAGCAGCGGCATGCGGCGCACGACACCATCGTCGTCGACTAACGAGGTATTGAAGAATCCACCGGCGCCCGCATTCTGCTGAAACAACGCAAGATTGCCGGTATAGCCGGCCGCTTCCACCCACGGGACCCGCGTCAGCGTCGCGCCGCTGACCGCGATCGGCTCTGGAATGGCGCCGACCGCCCCCGGCTGGCCGGGATCCAGTTTCGCCTTGAAGACGTAACCCAGCACCACATCGCGCGCGACCAGCGCCTCGGAAAATCGCTGATCGGCATCGAGCGCGCCGCGGCGGGCGTCAACCCACGGCGCAATCCGCGCGTCACCGGCAAAACTCTGCGACAGCTCGCGCAGTAGCTGCAGACTCGTTGCCTTCTCGGGTTCCGGAAACGTAATGTCGATGCCGACCACTCGCACGCCGTAATCATCGAAGAGCCGGTCCAGCAGCTCGGCGAGGCGGGTGCGCGACCACGGCCACTGCCCGACCGCCGCAAGGCTGCGCTCGTCGATATCCACAATGACAATTCGCGGGTCCTGGCCGGACAACAGTGTCTGCCGTACCCGAAAATCATAGAGATAGCTTTCAACCCGATCGATGAGCCCGTAGCGCGTTAGCCCCAGCACATGCGGTAGTAATAGCACCAATGGCAACAGCGCAAGGCCGAGGTGAATGAACGTACGGCTCTGCCGCCAGAACGGGCGCCTGCTCGAGGTCATGCGCGATTAGACCACAGCCGGCGGCATCGCCGCCGCTGGCCTGACGTTACGGTTGCTTGGCAATCCCGAGCTTGGGCACGCCCAGTTGACCTTCGAGCCGATGCAGCCGGTCGAGGTCAATGGCACCAACGATATTGACGATGGTGAACTCCTTGGGCTCGATCGCGAGCACCGCGAGTCCCATGGCCTGCTGCCCGGACAGCATGATGTAGACCTCGACGTTGGTATTGTCCTTGCGGCTGCGCGCACCGACGATGCGACTCCAGCCGGGCGCTGTTAGCTGACTGCGCACCATGTCGACATCGGCCTTCTGCGGGGTAAAGGGTTCATCAAAGGTATAGCTGCGGACGTACACGCCCTGCAGGCCGTTGACGATTTCCCTGACGCCTGCTTCTTCCGGATTCTTGGCATCCAGAAACCGGCTGGCCATGCCGAGCAGCGCGGCGTCGAGCGTGACTTCGACGGTCTCACTGGCCCTGGCTTCCAGCGCGGCCAGGTCCGGCAACCTGATCTTGCCGCTGGGATCCGCCCATACGGGCCCTGCGGCTAACAACGTTGCGATGGCTAACAGCTTGCTGATTCGGGTATTCACGTCTCATTCTCCTTGTCGACGGCCTGATAGGCCAGGTCGAGTTTGCCGCTGGTGACGCGCAGCGCCTCCAGCAATTCCTGTTTGGCGCGCAGGCCGGCGGCCTGCTCGCGTTGTTCCAGCACTTGCTGGCGTATACCGAAGACCAGCAGCAGCGATGCGGCGAGCCCGGCCGACCACGTGAGCCAGCGGCGCGATGCAACGCGGTGCTCATGCGGCAATCTCTGCATTACACGGCGCGTAAAAAGTTCACCGGGATCGTCTACCCGCAGCGAACGGCGCAGTTCTTTTTCCAGCTCTTCAGTCATGGTGTGCGCCCTCGGCAAAATGATCTCGCATGAAGTCCAGCGAGCGTTTCAGATGACTCTTTACGGTGTTCACGGGCATCTCCAGCACCTCGGCAATATCCAGCGGATCGAGATCCGCCTGGTAACGCAGCAGGACCACGGCGCGTGCCTGCGGCGCGAGCTCGGCGACCAGACGCTGCAGCGTCTTCTGCAACAGCGGGTCTGCATCGTTCTCAGGTGCGGCAGGTTCAGCGTCAGCAGGAAAGTCCTGCGCCGTGACCGGCGTCTTTTGCCGCAATCGATCGATCGCAAGATTGGCAGTGACGCGCCGCAGCCAGAATTTCAGGTGGTCAGCCGACGTTACATCACGCAGCGCGTGAAAAAGTTTGAGAAACACATCCTGCGCCAGTTCTTCCGCGAGGTCCGCCCGGTTCAGCATGCGCAGCGCCAGCCCGTAGACCGCGCGCTGATGCGTGCGCACCAGGCCCGCAAACGCCTGGCGATCGCCACGCTGCGCACGTGACAAATCCTCATCCTCGTTGTTAGCTGCCTGCAGCAACACGCCGGACGCGCTCCAGCTGCTCGATGCTGATCGAACCGACGATGTTGACGATAGTCAGCTCGCGTGGCTCGGCCGAGATCACCGCAAAGCCCCTGGTCTCGCCGTTCTCGATGCAGATGAAGACATCGACTTGTTCGTTTTCCTTCGGATTGCGAACCTTGACGACCTGGCTCCATTGCGGCGTCTGCAGTTGCTTGCGGACGACGTCCACGTCGCCCTGCGTGTACGCATTGTCGGTCGCGAATTCGTAGCTGCGAACCTGGACGCGCTTCAATTGCGCCAGCAGTTGCCGGTCGGGATCCTTGTCGTCCGCGTCGGACAACTTGAACGCCAGTCGCAGTAGCGTGCCGGACAGACTAACGGACGTCTTGTCCGAGGCCTTGCGGCTCAGGTGATCATAATTCGGGATCCGCAGTTCGCCTGTGCGGGCTGCGGCACAGGCCGACAGCAGCACCAGGCTCAAAGCGGCCAGACATGTTTTTGCAACCATCGACGCCCCCTGTTGGTATCGGTCTTACAACCTATACGTTCCGGGGGGCGCCGGAGGGTGCACGCGGCGGGCTACTTCTTCTTGGCTGCCACGTCTGGCGCGGGTGCAGGCGCCGCCGCAGGGGCCGGAGCTGGTGGCGCCTTGTCCGAATTCCAGATGTCCCGGATGTAGCCCCACTTGCCCTGGCGCTTCTGGTAAACGCCGATGTAGCTGCCGCTGTCGGCCACCGCGCCGACCACGTCCTTGACGTCGTAAGATCCGGAGTCGATCGCCAGGTCGCCGGACACCTCAAGAATGCTGGCTTCCGCAATATCGAGAGTCATTCCGGCCGCCTTGGCAGCCGTTATGCCGCCGTCCATCGACGCGCGAATGGCAACGCGGCCGGTCGAAGCGGGCTCGCCGGGCGGCATCACCACCGCATCTTCCCAATACATGTCGGCGATCTTGTCCGCATCGCCAGCGTTGTACGCGGTGTCCCATTCCACCAGCATGGCGCGCAGCGCCGCCTTATCCGCCGACGTGTCCGCCGGGGCTTTCTGGCAGCCCGCCAGTGCTAATAATCCCGCCGCAGCAACTGCGGCTGCCCTTAGGTAATGCATGAAAATCTCCCCATTTTCTTGTTGAGCGGCTCCACACCCGCCGCGATGCCCGATCCTACTCCTGCGCTTCGCGGAATTCACCTTGCAGGGGCCGCCGCCGCCCGACAGAGTTCCTAACGCGCGGTACGCTCGACCACTTGCGATCCCGAGAGTATGGTTGCAACGCTACCTGGACACTTACACGCTACCGCAATGCAAAAAGGCTGCCATTTCCTGATGCCGCTCAGTGGCGGCGTGATCGCTGTGCTGCTCGCAACTGGCGCAGGCGCAGCCAGTGACCAGGACATGCAGCACGCAGATCATGCGTTAGGTACGGTGGACTTTCCCGTCAGCTGCTCCCAGCCCGCTCAGGTCGAGTTCAATCGCGCCGTTGCCCTGCTGCACCACATGACCTATCCGCAGGCGCGGGAAGCGTTTCAGCAAGTTACCGCGATCGACCCGCAGTGCGCGATGGCGCATTGGGGCATAGCGATGACCCTGTTTCAGCCGTTGTGGCCCACGCGGCCGGGACCCGAAGTGCGCCAGCATGGCTGGGACGAAGTGCAACAGGCGAAGACACTCAAGCCGCCGACGGAACGCGAACAGCTTTTCGTCGCAAGCACCGAAGCGTTTTTCCTTGAGCCGGCGTCCGCCGACTATTGGCTGCGCATTCGCCGCTGGGCGCAGGCGACAGAAAAAGTTTATGTGTCATTTCCCGACGACGCCGAGGCCGCCACTTTCTACGCCCTCGGGCTGCTGGCCACCGCCCCCTCCGACGCGATCTCCCGCACGAATTCCGACCAGGCTGCCGAAATCCTGCTGCGCGTTTACGCACGACATCCCGATCACCCGGGCGCCATGCACTATCTCGTCCATGCTAACGACGTGCCGGGACGCGAACGCGAGTCGCTGGAGATAACGCAAAAGTACGCGGCCACTGCTCCGCGCAATCCGCATGCGCTGCATATGCCAACGCATATCTATACACGCGTCGGTGACTGGAATGCATCGATCGCCGGCAATCTGCAGGCCGCCGATGCGGCCCTGGAGTATCCGGCGGGAGACAAGGGGCAATACGTGTGGGATGAATTCCCGCACGCAATCGAGTACCTCATCTATGCCTATCTGCAGCAAGGCGCGGACGACAAAGCGTTTGCGCAGTTGCAGCGGCTGCGCTCGACTGCGAACCTGGAACCCAGCTTCAAGACAGCATTTCATCTGGCCTCAACACAGACTCGCTACGCACTGGAGCGGCGTGCGTGGACCGAGGCCTCGCAGCTCACGGCGCGCGAGCCCGCGAGTCTCGACTGGGACCGATTCCCCTGGCCGGAAGCCGTCGTACGATTCGGGCAAGGCCTGGGCGCCGCACACCTGGGACAATTTGACGAGGCCCGGACGGCGAGTACACGGCTGGGCGAACTCGAGGCTGCCGCCCGCAAGACTGGCGAGACTCTGTTCGCGCGCAATATCCAGGTGCTGGGCCTCGAGCTGAATGCCTGGACCGCGCACGCTCAAGGACAAGAGGAATCCGGCGTCCGGTTGATGCGCGAAGCCGCTGATCTTGAAAACTCGACGCCGAAACCACCCGTGACACCAGGACCCACTTTGCCGGCTAACGAGTTATTGGGGGACCTGCTGATGGAACAGAACCAGCCGGCGGCAGCGCTCGCGTCCTATCAACGTTCGATAGAACTGTATCCGCGACGATTCAACTCGGTGCTGGGCGCAGCGCGCGCGGCCCGCACGCTTGGCGAGCCTGCGTTAGCTCGCGGTTTCTATCAGGAACTTCTCGGTATCGCCAAAAACGGGACACGAGCCGCCGCCCTCGCGGAGGCGAAAAATTACCTGTCGCCAGCCGCTGGCCGGAGCAGCGGCCAACGACTATGATCGACGTCAACGCGGCGCCGACTTGGCTGCCGATCTGGCGAGGTGTGTGCGATGACTCAGGCCCTGGAATTTCTCGCAGTGTTTTCCGCGGCGTTGTTCGCAGGCGCCGCGCTCTACATCAACGTCGTCGAGCATCCGGCGCGGATGGGTCTCGAAACGAAACAAGCCGCGGCGCAATGGGCGCCCAGCTACAAACGCGCCACCTGGCTGCAGGCGCCGCTCGCGATCCTGAGTTTCCTCTGCGGCGTTGCGGCCTGGCTCATGGGCGCGGGTGTCGCGTGGCTGGTCGCGGCGCTGCTTATTGGCGCGGTGGTGCCATTTACATTCGGCATCATCATGCGTACCAATCATCAATTGCTTGCGACCGGGCGTGATCTCGCGAGCCCTGAGACGCGTGATTTGTTAGTACGTTGGGGCCAGCTGCACGCAGTGCGCACCGCACTGAGCGTCACCGCAACTCTTGTTTACCTGTCGCTGGTGCTGGCCCGCTAGATCAGGGCCGGGAGATCAGGTGGAGACACCGGACGGTTGATCCGGCGGCCAGTCACGCGCTGTCATACGGCTGACATGTCGCCGATTCACAGTGGTAATTTGGACTGCAGCGATGAACTTTGACGACCCGCCTCCCGACGCGCTGCCAACCCCGGCCGGGAATTTTTCGTCCATCGTCGCGGCCCGCTGGTCGCGCCGCGATTTCGTTGCGGCCGGCGTTGCAACGGTTTTCGCAGCACCCGGCGCCGCGAATGTCGCCGGCCAGTTTCCGACCAGTATTGAACCGACGCGCGACGACCGTCTGGTTTTAGCACCAGGGCTGCGTCACGACGTTGTGCTGCGTTTTGGCGATGCCCTCTGGCCCGGCGACCCGGGCCAGCAGCCGCGCGAGCGGCTGACAATGAACTGGCTGGATGCGCACGCGGCGAAACGACAATCGCGGCGCTTTGGCGACAACTGCGACGCGGTCGCCTACTTCCCCTTGAACGGCTCGAGTGCGGACGGGCTGCTGTGCGTCAACCATGAGTACGTCGTTGCCGATCTGATCTTCGCAGGCCTCGCGGCGGAAGCCCGCCGGAATCCAGCCGGACGCCGCAACTGGATAACGCGTCACCCGCACGCCGTGGCCTGGATGCAGGCGGCGCACGGCGCCAGCGTGGCGAGAGTCTCACGGGACGGATTGCGCTGGGTACATGAAGCAGGCGGCCGCTACGCGCGCCGCATCACAGCTAACACATCCTGTCAGATCAGCGGCCCGGCGCGCGGCGCTGACCTGCTGCGCACGCGCGCCGATCCGGATGGCGAGCGGGTGCTGGGTACGCTTGGCAATTGCGCCGGCGGCAAGACGCCCTGGGGGACCTATCTGACAGCCGAAGAAAGCATTGATGCCTATTTCGGCGGCGCGCGGTCCTGGAGCAACACGGCGCCGGATCCGCTGACGCTGCAGGCGCACCAGCGTCTGCCGCTGCCAGAACGCTCCGCTTACGGCTGGGAAATGACCGACCCGCGCTTCGATCTACGTCAGGAACCTAGCGAGCCATTGCGATTCGGCTGGATCGTCGAAATTGATCCGCACAATCCGCAGCGGGCGCCACGCAAGCGCACGGCGTTAGGCCGCTTCATGCATGAAGGCGCCAATACCATTCTCACGCGCAGCGGCCAGGTCGCGGTCTACATGGGCGACGACACCAAGTTCGAGTACGCCTACAAGTTCGTCAGCCGCGATCGCTTTGACCCGAAGCACCGCGAGCGTAATTTCGATCTGCTCGACCACGGCACGCTGTATGTCGGGCGATTCGACGCCAGCGGCCGCGGCGCCTGGCTGCCGCTGGTGCAAGATGAAAAAGGCCCGTTGAATTCTGGCGCCGGGTTTCGCAACCAGGCCGATGTGGTGATCAAATGCCGCGCGGCTGCAGATATCCTGGGCGCTACCCCGATGGACCGGACCGAGGACGTCGAGCCGAATCCGCTGACGGGCCGTGTTTATATCGCCTGCACGATGAACAGCGACCGCAGCAATGAATCGCGCAGCGTACAGGCGAGCGGCCGTGTGGTCGACGCCGCCTGCGACCATGCCAATCCGCGACCGCAAAATGACTTCGGGCATATCATCGAGCTCATCGAGGCCGGCGACGACGCGGCCAGCCAGTTCTTCTCCTGGAACGTTTTTTTGTTAGCTGGAGATCCGCGCAATCCCGGCACACGCTTCCTGACTCGTTATGAAGATCTGCAGCCTGGCAACCTGACCCGCGAAACCACCTACTATGCCGGCGCCGATGCCCGCGAGCGTGTCAGCCCCATTGCCTGCCCCGACAATCTCGGTTTTGATCCTGCCGGGCGCCTGTGGATCGCGAGTGACGCCGATAGCAAGCTCATTGCTAACAACGGCTGCTTTGTCGTGCCAACTGCCGGCCCCGACCTAGGGCTGCTGCGCCAGGTCGCCAGCGGCCCGGTCGGCTGCGAGATCTGCGCCTGCGAGTTCACGCCCGATGGCCGCACCATGTTCCTGTCCATCCAGCATCCCGGCGAAGGCGGCTCCATCGACCATCCTGTTAGCCACTGGCCGGATGGCGGCGATTTTCTGCCCCGTTCGGCGGTCGTCGCAATCAGCCGCGACAACGACGAACCGCTGTAGCCCGCCGTTTTCGCGCGGTGCTACACTGCGAAAAACTGGAGCGCGACTCATGGGTTTCACACTAACAACAATGCTGTCGGCCGTCGGTCTGTTTACCGGCATGCTGGTGCTTTTCGAGCTGGGCCGGCGCGCGGGCCGGCGCAGACTGCTGCGCGACCCGGAGGGCATCGCCACCGGCGCTGGCCCGGTGGAAGCCGCGGTGTTTGGATTGCTGGGTCTGCTGCTGGCCTTGACCCTGACGGGCGCCGCGTCGCGATTTGAAGATCGCCGACACCTGATCGCCGAGGAAACCAACGCCATCGGCACTGCGTACCTGCGTGTCGACCTGCTGCCGCGCGAGGCGCAGCCCGAGATCCGGAATCTGTTCCGCCGCTACGTCAGTACGCGGCTGGCAGTGTATCGCGACAGCACCAGGCTGACAGAAAGTCTCGAACTGCAGGATCGGATATGGAGCGCCGCGATCGCGGCGTGTCAGCGCCCGGATGCGGCGGCAAATGCCGCGATGCTGGTCACCCCTGCCTTGAATGAGATGATCGATATCACCACAACACGGGCCGTGGCGCTGCAGAATCATCCACCACGGGTCATCTATTTCCTGCTGGCCGCACTGAGCCTGGTCGCGGCTTTGTTAGCCGGCTATGTCATGAGCACGACCCGGCTGCGCAGCTGGCTCTACATGTTGCTGGTGTCAGGCACGATGTCTGCGACATTGTTCGTGATACTGGATCTGGAGTATCCGCGTTTCGGCCTGATCAGGATCGATGCTGCCGACCAGACTCTTGCCGAGCTGCAGCAACATATGCTGCAGGACCGGAAATAAGAGTCGATTCCTTCGATCGCAGATTAGTGTGAAGATAGATATCGTTCTCGAGGCCGGTCTCCCTGCAGCGCAGGTAGAGGCACTGGCCGTCCAGGCGGAAGCAATCGGCATCAACACCTTGTGGGTGGCGAGCTTTCCGTCACGCCGCGACCCGGTGTCGGCGCTGGCGCTAGCCAGCCGCGCCACGCACCGCATTCGTCTCGCGAGTCTGCCGGTCAGTCCTTATGAAGTGCACCCGCTGCGGATCGCCGACCAGCTCCTGACGCTGAATGAACTGTCGAACGGCCGCGCCGGCATCCTGATCGGCGGTCTCGGACATTCGGTGAGCCGCGTCACCGGGCTCGAGCCCAAACGTCGAATCACCGCCGTACGCGACACGCTGACAATTCTCAAGAACCTGAACCCGAATCAGGCAGTCCAACACCGCGGCGAGATGTTCTCGCTCACCGACTACCGCGCCGAGTGGGCTACGCAACAGCCGCCGTTTGTGTATGCCGGCGCGACCTTCGAAAAGATGCTGACCATGGCCGCGGCAATTGCCGACGGCACCATGCTCTCGGATGCGCCGCTCGGTCGCATGCCCGATATCAATCGCTGGATCAAGGCTGGCCTAACAAGCGGCGGTCGCCAGCGACAGGATTTTCGCGTCAACAATTTCATGGCCTGGCACGTCAAAAAGGACAAACAGGCCGCAGTCGCTGAAGCGCGCCGCGAACTGGTCTGGCGCGGGTTCCTGTTGCCCTGGTTTACCGAGACATTTCTCGACCCGACGACGGCCAAGGCCGTCGAGGCGGCCAAGCCGGCATTCCTGAAGGCATTTTTCTCGCGCTCAGCCACGATCGAAGGCGTTCCGGAGGCGGTGATCGAGCAGCTCGTCGATCACCTGACCCTGACCGGAGATATTTCGGATATCGAGGCAATTGCCGGTAAGATCAACGCAATGGCGACGGCCGGTCTCGATGAGGTTGCGCTGCGCCTGCATGATGATCCGGCCGAGGGCCTGAGAATCATTGGCGAATATCTGCTGCCCGCACTGGGATGTTAGGAAACGCATGAGCCCTGAAGACCGCAATGACACGCAGAACGCGACGTCCGCGTCGTGGGCCGACCAGCTGCTCGGCTTTCTGTCGACCGCACAGGGCAAGGTGATCGCCGCCACGGCCGTGGCCGCCATCGCGGGTGTCGCGTACAAGCTGTACAACGCACCGCCTGCCGAAGGCTCGCTTGTGGTCAACGTCAACACCGCGACCGAGCAGGAAATCGAGACGATTCCGAAAATTGGCGCGGCGCGGGCCGCACTGATTATCGCCGGCCGTCCCTACACGAGCGTCGACGATCTGCTGCGCGTCAAGGGCATCGGCCGCAAGACGCTGGACGAGGTGCGCCCTTACGTCAAGGTCGCAGGCGACACGGAGAAGCGCAGTCAGTGATTACCGGCGCATTGGCAGGAACCTACAGTCTCGACGCCGGCCATTTCTCGTACGGATACGAAGATGTTTCGATGGTTATCGAAAGTCCGTCCGGTGCGTCGATCTCCCACTAGCCGCTATGAAAAGGCCGGCGCTCGTTCGCCGTCAGCAGCGACGGCGATACCGTTCGTTTGACTGCGGTCGACGGGCAGCAGGAGTTTGTGTTTAACGCTTCTGGCTTTAAGTACTCGGAAGATGGCAAACCACTGCGCGTCTGGCGCCGAATCGCCGGCGGCGCTTCCACAACCTAACGGCTGCGATCGAGCGAATTACTTGGCCGCAGCGAGCGCGGCCACCGGGCTGTCCGCCGGCAGCATGTGCTGAAAGCCGAGCAACGCGGTCGCCAGGGCCTTGACGTTAGGCGCCGCCTTGGCGTTATCCACGATCGCCTGCAACCTGGCCTTGTCCTCGGCGCTCGGGAAATGCTTCAGGCTGGCGACGACCTGGGCAACGGTTTTTTCGTCCGCACTGCTGGCAGGGTCGGCGGCGATCGCCCCCAGTGCGCTGACGTCGGCCGCGGTCGGCACGTGTTTGACGGTCATCAGTATTTTGGCGATTGATTGCGTGCTGGCGTCGCCCGCAAAACTATTGCCGCTGAGCGCCAGGCTGCTGATGAGTAGAATGGCTTTGAGCAGGGATTTTGTGTTCATGCGCACACCCTACTACTGAAGTGTTGATCCGTCGAGCCGTCGTCTACGCTTGGAGCCTTGATGCTGCACCCCCAGACCCGCGCCCTGCTTGATTTGATCGCCCAAAGCGGCGTGCCGCCGACTCACCTGCTGAGCGTCGCGGACGCACGGGCGGTCTACCGCGACCGGCGCAGGGCCACGCAACCGGCACCGCCCGAAGTCGCCAGCGTGCAGGATCTCAAGGCCAGCGGGCCGCACGGTCCGATCCCGCTGCGACTGTACCGGCCGCTGGGTTCGTCCCCAAAGGCCCTGCTCCCCGTGCTGGTCTTCTACCACGGTGGCGGTTGGGTGATCGGCGACCTCGACACCCACGATACGCTGTGCCGGGAACTCGCAAACCTAACAACCTGCGCGGTGGTCGCGGTCGATTATCGCCTGGCGCCCGAGCACCGGTTTCCGGCGGCGGTGGACGATTGCATGGCCGCGACACGCTGGGTTCGGGATCATGCCGACGAGTTGCGGCTCGATGCGTCGCGCCTCGCTGTCGGCGGCGACAGCGCCGGCGGCAACCTCGCGGCCGTGGTCGCGATCGACGCGCGTGACCGCGGCGACCTGCCGATCGCGTTTCAGCTGCTCATTTACCCGGCTACGGACATGCAGCGGACCTTTCCGTCGCACATCGAGAACGCGCAGGGCTATAACCTGACAAAAGATTCGATGGACTACTTCGTGGGCCACTACATCGCGGACCCTGCGCAATACCAGGACTGGCGCGCATCGCCGCTGCTGCATCCCGATTTGTCGAATCTGCCACCAGCGTTGGTACTGACCGCCGGCTTCGACCCCCTGCGCGACGAAGGCGCAGCGTATGCGGAACGGCTCACCGCGGCCGGCAGCGCAGCGAGCTATGTGCTCTTTGCGCGCGAGATCCACGGCTTCGTGCTCATGGGCAAGGTACTGGACGAGGCCCGGACGGCAGTCGCGTTATGTGCGGCGGATTTGCGACGCGCGCTGAAGCCGGCTCATTCGTAAACGAGTGCGCTGTCGGAGCGGATGCCCGGATAGCGGTGCGTACGCCAGGTGCCGCGGAATCGTTCTGCATTCGGATCCGATGTTAGGTAAATGGTGGGCCCGGAAGGATTCGAACCTTCAACCAAGGGATTATGAGTCCCCTGCACTAACCGTTGTGCTACAGGCCCGCGCGCCGTCCGCGAATAATGGCCGAAATTATCGCATCTTGCGCAGGCGGCGGGCGTCTGCGCTAGGATTCACGCCATGAAACTCTACTACTCCCCCGGCGCCTGCTCGCTGGCGTCGCATATTGCCCTGCGCGAAGCAGGCCTGCCTTTCGAACTGGTCAAAGTCGTGGGCCGCGGCGTTCCCAAGACCGCGGGCGACGAGGCCTTCCTCGACGTGACGCCGAAAAACTATGTCCCGGCCCTGCGCCTGGATGACGGCCAGGTGCTGACCGAAGGCACGGCCATCATGCCTTATGTCGCGGACCAGGTACCCGCCAGGCATCTTGCGCCCGCAGCCGGCACCATGGAGCGCTATCGCCTGCACGAGTGGTTCGGGTATCTCAATTCCGAAGTGCACAAGGCATTCGGCCCGTTCTTCACGCCAGGCGCGAGCGACGAGGCCAAGCAGGCCGCGCGCGACAACCTCGGGCGCAAGTTTGACTTCATCGTCTCGCAGCTCGGCAACCACGACTATCTGTTAGCGTCGGGTTTCTCGGTCGCCGATGCCTACCTGTTCGTGTTGTTAGGCTGGACAAAGATCGTCAATGTCGATCTTGCCAAGTGGCCGGTGCTGGCGGCCTACCATGCGCGCATCGGCGCACGCCCCGCCGTGGTCGAATCCATGAAGGCCGAAGGCCTGATCAAGTAGGTCCCATGTCAGCATATCTCCTGGTGCAGGGCACGATCACGGACATGGAAGGCTTCAAGGCCTACAACGCCGCGCTACCGCCCATTTACCAGAAATTCGGCGGGCATTACCTCACCGTGACACCGGCGGCCAAAGTCGAGATCGCCGAAGGCGAGCCGCGCAACGAAAGCATCCTGATCGCCGAGTTTCCGTCCAAGGAAGCCGCCTGGGGCTTCTGGAAGTCGGCCGAATACACCGCGGCCAAGAAACTGCGTGAAGGCAAGGGCCGGTTTTTCGTCACCGTGCTGGACGGCCTGCCGGGCTAACTGACGGGCGGCAGGCCCTTGCGAAACAGTGCGCCGACCATGCGGCGCACCCAGGCCTGACGCTCGGCATCCAGCTCGGCCTTGAACTTGCCGTCGGGCTCGAACTGCTCCACAGCCTCGGGCGCGGGAATGCCATGGCGCGCGAGCACCTGCTCCAGCACCGCCTGCCGGTCCTTCACGATCCACAACTCACCTAACACACTGACGTAGGCCGCGGCCAGGTCATCGATGCGCCGGTGCAGCAGGAAGTTCGTTTCCGATTTGTTAGCAGCCGCGGAACCGGTCAGCGGCTTGCGCGGCTTGGCCGTCTTGCGCAGCTTGGCTTTGGTGCGGCGTTTGGCCGGTTTGCGACGCGTCGCCATGCGCTAGCCCGGCTTCCGGCCGTAGACGATCCACGGGTATTTGGCTGCGCCGAGCCCATAGCTGCGTGTTTTGACGAAGCCGGCGTCGCGTGCCGCGGCGGCGAGATCCAGCGTCGCCGACTCGCGCCAGAACGGCTCCTTCTCGCGGTGCGCAGCGCGGTCCTGCTGCCAGACGGCCAGCGGATCCATCTCCTGGAAGCGCGTGACGTCGGCCATCAGCATGTCGCCACCCGGCCGCAACACGCGAAACGCCTCGGCGAAGGTTTCGCGAATGGCCGTGCGCGGTAATTCGTGCAGCAGGATGTACGAGGTCACCAGGTCGAAATGCGCGGCGGGAAATCCGGTGTGCTCGTTAGGCACGCGGTGGAGATGCCAAGCCCAGCCATTCTCGTTGGCGACCCGCACGGCGTAGTTCAGCAGGCGTTCTGAGCAATCGGTCCCGAATATTTCCGCTTTGGGAAATTTCTGCGTCAGTGCCGTGGTGTAGTGACCGGTACCGCAGCCCATGTCGAGAATGCGCCGGTAATCGTTGCGCGGGCATTCGGCGGCTGCGGCGGCGCGTTGCGCGAAGATATTGCCGGGAAAGGTCGCGCCCACGACCCAGCGATGAATCAGCTCGCCGTGGATGAAGCCCATGTGCTCATGGCCGTCCCAGCCGCCGGTGGTGTTATGAAACCAGTTGTGCCAGTAGTCCGGGATCCTGACGTTAGCCGGCTGCGTCAGCGTCGCGGGACCGGTCAGCGGACTGGTCAGTTGCGGCTCGAGCGCGGCGCGATTGGCTTCGAACGCATCGAACGCCGCTCGGGTCAGGTTATTGAGGCTCCAACGATGCAGCGTCAGGTAGTTCTCGTAGGCGCGCGAGTCATGCAGCGCCTCCTCGACCTGTTCGTTGCGCTGATCCAGGTCCGCGGCCAACTTCGTCGCGGGCAGCCGCGCCTCGATATCGTGGCGCACGGCGCGCCGTAAATGGCCGCCGACCAGGCCCAGATCCGCAAGAAAGGAAAGCTCGGCGCGGCCGCGCTGGCGCAGGTTGGTTTTCATGATGCCCGGAGTGTAAGCAAGGTAAAATCGCAGCGCCAGCGCCTACTCAAAGGATGACCAGCATGTCGATTCCCGCCCTGCAAAAACAATATCAACTCATCCGCGGTGAAAGCGGCTTCAAGCTGACGCTCAAGGAAGCGCCGGTCGCGCCGCCCAAGGATCACCAGATCCTGATCCGCATGCGCGCCGCATCGCTGAACCGCCGTGACATCATGGTGGCCCGGGGCATGTACCCCACCGGGCGGCCGGACTGGCTGGTGCCATTGTCGGACGGCGCGGGTGAAGTGGTCGCCACTGGCAGCAATGTCAAACGCTTCAAGGTCGGCGACCGTGTTGCCCCCACCTTCTTCCAGGACTGGGAATCCGGACGCTCATCGCCCCGCACCATGCCCAGCTCGTTAGGCGGCGCGCTCGACGGCGTCCTGTCGGAATATGTCACGCTGCATGAAAAGGGCGCGGTGGCGCTGCCCGCTTACCTCAGTTTCGAAGAGGCGGCGACGCTGCCATGCGCGGCAGTCACGGCCTGGAGCGCGCTTGTGACCCGCGGGCACATGCAGGCCGGCGACAACGTACTGCTGCAGGGCACCGGCGGCGTTTCCGTCTTTGGCTTGCAGTTCGCCAAGGCGGCGGGTGCCAACGGCATCATCACCTCGTCGAGTGACGCCAAGCTAACAAAGGCGAAGTCGCTGGGCGCGGTCGCCGGCATCAACTACAAGACCGAACCGGACTGGGAAAAGCCGGTACGCGCCGCGACCCAGGACGCCGGCGTACACCACGTCCTTGAGGTCGGCGGCTCGGGAACCCTGGCAAAGTCACTCACGTCGCTCGCGTTCGGCGGTCATCTGGCGCTGATCGGCGGGCTGACCAACTTCGGCGGCGACATCCCGGTGTTTTCGCTGATCGGCCGAAACGCCAGCGTCACCGGCATCACCGTGGGCTCGCGTGCCGAGTTCGAAGCCATGCTCGGTTTCATGGTGCAGCATCGTGTGCAGCCGGTCATCGACCGCGCCTTTGAATATTTCAATGCCGAAGCGGCCTACGAGTTCATGGACACCGGCAGCCACTTCGGCAAGATCGTCATCCGCATCTGAGTCGTATCACCACGGCAGTTTTTCGCCAGTGTTGATGCGCATGTCGGCGGAATCGTCGAGCTTGTCGATGTTGAGCAGCGTGGTGCGCACGCTTTCTTCCGGTGTCATGCCCTGACCGCCGAAGCCGCTCTGGCGCAGCAAACGCGTTTCAACTACGCCGGGCGCGAGGATGCCGACCTTGACACCCTTGGAGCGCAGCTCCGCCTGCAGTGCGCGCATCGCCATATTCAGGCCCGCCTTGCTGATACGGTAAAAATACAGGCTGCCAAAGCGCTTGGTGTTTTCGATCGACGACAGGCCGCTGGTGATCGCGACGATTTTCTTCTGCTGGCTCGCCAGCACGTTGTCGAGAAACGCGCGCGACACCGCGAGCGGGCCATAAGTGTTCACATGCAGCACTTCCTCAAAAGTCGCATAGTCGAGCTGCTGGAAAGACTGCCTGGCCGGATCGCCTAACGTCCCGGCGTTGTTGAGCAACACGTCGATGGGCTGGCCCTTGTATTTGGCCGCGAGCGCGGTGATATCGGCGTCGCTGGCCACGTCCAGTTTCTCCACCGTGATCAGCTTCGGGCTGGTTTTCGCCAGTGCTGCCAGCTCGGTGGCGGTGGCCGGATCGCGCGTGGTCGCGATCACGCGCCAGCCGCGCGCCGCGTACTGGCGCACGAACTCGAGGCCGATACCGCGATTGGACCCGGTGATGAGCACAGTGGCAGGCGCGGCGTCGGCGGCGCTGACCGCTGCCGCGCCCCCAACGCCGACAACTAACAAAACGGCCAATGCCAGAACTTTCTGCGGGATTCTCATGATCTTTTTTCCTATTTGCGTCGCCGGATGCCGCGCACCGGCTCGGCGTCCAGGGGGTTTTCGGGCCAATAATGTCTTGGATACTGGCCGCGCATGTCTTTGCGAACTTCACTATACGCATTGCGCCAGAAGCTCGCCAAGTCCCGGGTGATCTGCAATGGCCGCCGTGCGGGCGACAGCAGCTTGAAGGTCATCGGCACGCGGCCACCGCCGATGGCGGGCGTGGTCGCCAGGCCAAAAACCTCCTGCATGCGCATCGATGCGCAGGGCGCGTTCGGGTCGAGGTAGTCGATGCCGACGCGCGTGCCGGTCGGTAGCGCCAGATCCGGCGGCGCCAGTTCCTCGAGCCGGCGCGCCTGCGCCGGCGTCAGCCGCTGACGGAGGATCGCCTTCAGATCGAGTCGCGCCAGGTGCGCGCGCCGGCTGCAGTCTGTTAGCCACGGTGCCAGCCACTCATCGACACTGGCAGCGAGCTGCGCCTCGGAGAAATCCGGCCAGTCTTCGAGCCCGGGTATCTTCAGCGTTGCGACAAAACGTGCGCGCGCCAGCCACTGGCGGGCTTCGTCGGTCCACGGCAAGGCATCCAGGCCCATGCTGCGCAGTCCCTCGAGCATGGCTGCCGCGACCGCCTCCGGCGCCGGGTCCGGTAGCGGCTTGTCATCGAGCACCAGCGCATCGAGCCGCCGCTGGCGGCGCGCAGCCACGGCCTCGGTCGTCGCGTCCCACTGCACGCTGTCGCTGGCAACGATGTGCCTGGCGAACACTTCCTCGAGGGCTGCGCGCGTTACTGCGATGCCTAACAAAATGCGCGCATCCCGGTCCGAGTCATCGAGATCCAGTGCGACGATATATTCGCTGTTGCCAAGGGCATCGCTGCGCGCCAGCGTCGCACCGCGGCCATTGGCCAGCAGATAACGTCCCGCCGCGCCGCCACGCCGCTGGCCGATGCGGTCCGGCCAGGCGACTGCGCACAATGCACCGGCGTCCGTCGGCATGGCCGCAGCAGGTTGCGTTCCCCGGCTCCCCCGCTGCTGCGCGAGGCGTCGAAACTGCTCTGCATTGCGGCGGATCGAGGCGGTCGAATCGTCGCGCCCAGCGCCGCGACGCAGCGCCGCGAGGCGCGAGCCCAGGTCGAGATCTGCGCCTGCCGTCCCCCGCAGCACGTCCCGCTCGCCCAACAACGCGGCCAGGTCTGCGCCGAGGTCTGCGGCCCCATGCGCAATGGCGAACATCATCAGGTTCGCGAGACGTGGATGCATCGGCCAGGCCAGCAGCTCGCGTCCATGCGGCGTGATGCGCCCGGTCGCAGCCAACGCATCCAGGCGCACTAACAGATCACGTGCGGCCGCCAGCATCGCGGGGGGCGGTGCATCCAGCCAGCGCAGTTGCGCGGCATCGAGTGTTCCCCAGCCCGCCAGCTCCAGAGCCAGCGGACTCAGGTCCGACTCCAGGATTTCAGGCGGCGTGTGCGCTGCGAGCGTTCGATCCGCCTCTTCGCTCCAGGCACGATAACAGGCGCCGGGCGCTACGCGACCAGCGCGGCCGCGCCGCTGATCGGCCGAGGCGCGTGACACTCGCAGGGTCTCGAGGCGGCTCATGCCGGTGACCGGATCAAAGCGCGCGCGCCGCACCAGGCCCGAGTCCACCACGATGCGGATGCCCGGAATCGTCAGGCTGGTCTCGGCGATGTTGGTGGCTAACACGACACGCCGCGCGCCCGGCGGCGCGGGTTCCAGCGCCGCATCCTGGTCGCCGGCGCTCAGGTCGCCGTACAGCGGCAGCACGCGCACGTCGCGGCCGACGCGGGATTCCAGCGCCTGGGCGGTGCGGCGGATTTCACGCGCACCCGGCAGGAACGCCAGCACATCGCCGCTCTCCTCGTCGAGTGCGCGCGCGATCAGCGCTGCGAAGCTGCGCTCCATGCTGCCATCGAATTCCGGCAGCGGCGGCGCGCCGCGGCCGGCATAGTGCGTGGTCACCGGGTAGCTGCGGCCCTCGGCGCTGACCACCGGCGCGTCACCTAACAACTTCGCGACGCGCTCGACATCGAGTGTGGCCGACATCGCCAGCAGTCGCAGATCCGGCCGCAGCGCGGACTGCGCATCGAGGCACAGCGCGAGGCCGAGATCGGCCTGCAGGCTGCGCTCATGAAACTCATCGAAAATCACCAGGCCGACGCCTGCCAGCTCGGCGTCCGTCTGCAGCATCCGTGTTAGCACGCCTTCGGTCACCACTTCGATACGTGTGGCGCGGGAGACCCGGGTGTCGAGCCGCATGCGCAGACCCACCGTCGCGCCGACTTTTTCGCTGAACGACGCCGCCAGACGTTGCGCGACGGCGCGGGCCGCGAGCCGGCGCGGCTCCAGCATCAGGATCTTGCGGCCTCCGAGCCAGCTTTCATCCAGCAAAGCGAGCGGCGCCACGGTACTCTTGCCGGCGCCGGGCGCGGCGACCAGCGCGGCGTTGACGGAACGCGCAAGGGCCGCCCGCAGCGCGGGCAAGACAGTGTCGATTGGCAGACCGGTGGCTCGCATCGGCGAGGATTGTATTGAAATGTTGAAACGAATATCCCTCTGGACGCTCGGCGTCCTGTTTGGCCTCTGGGCGCTGCTGATGGCCTATGCCTATTGGCCAGGTCCCGCCGAGGTCCCTGTGGCCCAGCTGGCGAGCAGCCAGGACCAGTTCGTCCGGGTCGGTAATACGCAGTTGCGCTATCGCCGCTACGGCACTGCCGGACCCGGCCGGCCGCAGCTGCTGCTGATCCACGGTTTCGCCAATTCGCTGCAAAGCTGGCGCGTCGCGGCCCCCTTGTTAGCCGATTGCTGCGACGTGATCGCCATCGACATGCTGGGCTTCGGACTGTCCGACAAGCCGGCGGACGCGGATTATCACAACCGCGCGCAGGCCGCGCGCGTGGTTGCGGCGGCCCATGCGTTAGGCCAGGGCAATCCGGTGTATGTCGGCCATTCGCTCGGCGGCGCGATCGCGCTGCAGGCGGCGGTTCTCGATCCGGAAGCGCGTGGACTGGTGCTGATGAATCCGGGGATCATCTCGACCGGCGTGCCGAAGATCGTGCAGTTGAGCGTCCCGCCGCTGCCGCGGCTGTCGGCGCGCATGTTCGGCAGCCGCAGTTTTCGTGCGGATTTTCTGCGCAAATCCTATGTGAACCCCTCGATCATCACCGATGCGGTGATCGACGACCTGATGCTCGGTGCGCGCAGCGAGGGCTATGCCAGCGGCATGACCTCGATGATGAAGCAGTACAGCGAAGGCGAGGAAATCGCGCTGGCCCCGCAGGTGAAAGTACCGACGCTGATCCTGTGGGGCGACCAGGACCGCAACAAGCCGCTGTCTGAAGCGACGCAACTCCAGGCCATGCTGCCGGGATCGAAACTGGTTCATTTTCCGGGATCCGGTCATTACGTGCATGAGGAAGCAGCCGCCGGTGTCGCGCAGGCGCTGCAGGCCTGGCTGGTTTCGTCTGCTAACATACCGGCACAAGCACCAGCGGGTCCGCCATGAAACTCGATCCCAATGAACGCAGCGACAATGTCGAAGACTACCGCGGTCGCAGCGGCGGCGGCGGTGGCGGTCGGGGTGGTGGTTTCCGGTTCGGCATCGGCACGCTGGTAATCCTCGCGATCGGCTATTTTCTCGGCTTCGATCCGCGCCTGATCATGGGTTTGCTGCAGGGCGTGCAATCCGTGACGCCCGATGTCAGCGCGCCAATGGAACCCGCGCCAGCCGGCAGCGGCGCGCCGCGGGCCGACGATCCACAGACGGTCTTTGTGTCCAACGTGCTGCGCGACACGGAAAAGACCTGGGGCGAGATCTTCCGCGCCGGTGGCGCCCAGTACCAGAACCCAAAGCTGGTGTTGTTTTCGGACCAGGTGAGTTCTGGCTGCGGAGCCGCGAGCGCGTCATCCGGACCCTTCTACTGCCCCGCCGATCAGAAACTCTATATCGACCTCAATTTCTACCGGCAGCTCGACACGGAATTCGGCGCACCCGGTGATTTCGCGCAGGCCTATGTGCTTGCGCACGAGGTCGGTCATCACGTGCAGACTTTGTTAGGTACCTCGGCCAGGGTCCGCCAGGCGCAGGAGCGTGTCAGCGAGGCCGAAGGCAGCAAGTACCAGGTCGCGATGGAACTGCAGGCCGACTGCTACGCCGGCATCTGGGCCTATCATTCCAACCAGGAACGCAGCACGCTGGAACCCGGCGACATTGAGGAAGGCCTGCGCGCGGCATCGTCGGTCGGCGATGACACGATCCAGAAACGCATGCAGGGTTACGTGGTGCCGGAATCCTTCACGCACGGCAGCGCGCAGCAGCGCGTATCCTGGTTCAAGCGCGGCTTTGAGACCGGGTCGCTCAAGGCTTGCGACACTTTTGGTTCGGAGCGTTAGCCGGCCTGCGGGCGTCAGCTCACTGCGGCAGCTGGCGCGGACGGGTGATGCCGACCGCGAACAGCACCCAGGCCACCATCAATGACAGGCCGCCGAACGGCGTTACAACGCCTATGAACTTCGGCGCGCCAAACGTGATCAGGTAGAGACTGCCGGCGAACAGGCCGATACCTGTCAGGATCAGCCGCACTGACCAGCGCAGCAGCGCGTTGTCGCCATCGTGGATCACCAGCGCGACGCCAAACAAGCCAAGCGCGTGATAGAAATGATATTGCACCGCGCTTTCGTAAGCCGAAAACGCCGCGGCATCCAGTCTGGGTTTCAGGCCATGCGTGCCGAACGCGCCGAGGGCCGTGGCCACTGCGATCAGGACGCCTGCGGTCGCAAGCAATTTCTGGCTGCGTGCTGTCATGGCGGGACTATAGCTCAGCGCGCCTTGCGTCGCCCAGGGCCCGGCGGCTTGGGCGTACGTGGCAGGCCGGTGTGCTGGGTCCGGAACGGCCGCACGGGCCTACCGGCCGGCGCGCCGCGCGCGCCGCCGCCCGCCTCGGTGCTAACAGGCTGCCAGGCGGGGATCAGCTGGTGCTTGCCATTGCCAATCAGATCCGCGCGGCCCATGTGCCGCAGCGCCTCGCGCAGCAGCGGCCAGTTCGCGGCATCGTGGTAACGCAGCAAGGCCTTGTGCAGTCGGCGTACGCGCATGCCCTTCGGGATATGCACCTCTTCGCTCTGGCGCGTCACACGCTTGAGCGGATTCTTGAGTGTGTGATACATCGCGGTCGCGGTCGCCATCGGCGATGGCAGGAAAGCCTGCACCTGGTCGGCGCGAAAGCCATTGCGCTTCAGCCACAGCGCCAGTTCCAGCATGTCCTGGTCCGTGGTGCCGGGATGCGCAGCGATGAAATACGGGATCAGGTACTGCTCTTTGCCAGCCTCTTTCGAATACTGGTCAAAAAGCTCCTTGAAGCGGTAGTAGGTGCCGACACCCGGCTTCATCATCTTCGACAGTGGCCCCTCGCCGATCGCTTCGGGCGCAATCTTCAGATAACCGCCGACATGATGCTGCGCGAGTTCCTTGACGTACTCGGGCGATTCGATCGCGAGGTCGTAGCGCACGCCGGACGCGATCAGTACTTTCTTGATGCCGGGCAGCGCGCGTGCCTTGCGATACAGCTCGATCAACGGCCTGTGGTCGGTGTTGAGGTTCGGACACACGCCGGGGAAGACGCAGGATGGGCGACGGCAGGCCGATTCGATTTCCGGGCTCTTGCAGGCGAGCCGATACATGTTAGCTGTGGGGCCGCCGAGATCGGAGATGACGCCAGTGAACCCCGGCACTTCATCGCGGACCGTCTCGACTTCGCGCAGGATGGATTCCTGCGAGCGGTTCTGGATGATGCGGCCTTCGTGCTCGGTGATCGAACAGAACGTGCAGCCACCGAAGCAGCCGCGCTGGATGGTCACCGAAAACTTGATCATCTTGTACGCTGGAATTTTCGCATCGCCATAGGCTGGATGCGGCCGGCGGCGGTACGGTAACTCGTAGACAAAATCCATTTCCGGCGTGGTCAGCGGAATCGGTGGCGGGTTCAGCCAGACATCGAGATCGCCGTGACGCTGCACCAGCGCGCGCGCATTGCCGGGATTCGACTCCAGATGCAGGATGCGCGATGCATGCGCGTACAGCACCGGGTCGTCGCGCACCTGCTCGAAAGCGGGCAGTCGAATGACACTGTGGCCACGGTCTTCATTGCGCGCGCCGCGCGCGAACCGCACCACTCTTTCGACAACCGCTGGAGGCGCATCGCTGGCCGCTGCCTTGCCAGACGTGGGCTGCATCGCATACGGATCCTGCGGCGGATTGAGCGGACCCGGCGCATCGAGATGCGTCGAGTTGATCTCGATCCAGTCCGCGGGCAGTCCACGCCGCACAAATGAAGTCCCGCGCAGGTCGGTGATCTGGTCGATGCCCTCACCTGCATCCAGGCGGGTCGCGATATCGACAATCTGGCGCTCGGCATTGCCGAACACCAGCAGGTCCGCCTTCGCATCTAACAAAACGGAGCGCCGGACTTTCTCCGACCAGTAATCGAAGTGCGCGATACGCCGCAGGCTGGCTTCGATGCCGCCGATGACCACCGGCACGTCACGCCAGGCCTCGCGCACGCGCTGCGAGTAGACAATGACGGCGCGATCGGGCCGGCGGCCGCTCTTGCCTTCCGGCGTATAGGCGTCGTCGCTGCGGATGCGCCGGTCCGAGGTGTAATGATTCACCAACGAATCCATGTTGCCGGCCGTGATGCCGAAGAACAGGCGCGGCCGGCCTAACGCCTTGAAGGGCTCGGCCGAATGCCAGTCCGGCTGCGCGATCATGCCAACACGAAAACCGCGCGCTTCGAGCAGCCGCCCGACCAGCGCCATGCCAAAACTCGGGTGATCGACGTAGGCGTCGCCGGTCACCAGGATCACATCGCACTGGTCCCAGCCGAGCGCGTCCATCTCGGCCCGTGACATGGGCAGAAACGGCGCAGATGTCCCCACCTTGCGGTGGGGCGTGCTGGCGATGGCGGCGATATCCGGAGCAGTTTGCATGGCACCCTGCGCCCGGATGATCTAACAGCCGGGCGACTTGGTTATTTTGCCGGCGCCGGCTTCTGCGTCTTCGCGTAATTTTCCAGCGACGACAGCGATGGCCCGTAGTCTGAGTCCGGCGCGGTCAGGAACCTGGCGCGCTCCTCGGTACTGTCGATCCAGGTGCGCAGTTCCTGCGACATGTGGCCCGGATCATCGGCGCCCGTGAAATCCACCATATAGAGCGTGTGGCCCGGGCGCGTACCCATCAGCATCCACGGCAGCCACGGCGTAACACGAGACCAGCAGCCCGAACACGGCACCTGCGTGAGGTTCGGATTCTTCATGTCCTTCGCGTTGATGTAATAGCGGTACAACTCCGACACCTGCACCATCGGGCCCGCGGACTCGCGCGGCCATTTGTCCGGCTGCAGCGCGTTAGGATAGTAAAGATGAATGTCGGTAGTCAGGTGCAGCATGTCACCCTTGAGCGACCACGGCAGGATCAGCGGGATTCTCGGCGGCTTCTCGGTATTGAGGCCGCCGAAGCTCGGCGGATCCGGATAGAACTGCGTGATGTTGTAATTGAACGGGTCGTTCATGATCGGCACGACCCGCACGGTTTCGCCGGTGTACGGGTTGTCCCAGGTTTCGAGAATCGGTCCCGGGCCTTTCGACGTCCACTGGCGATAGACCACGACTTCGCGCAGCAATTTGCGAAAGCCTTTTTCGGTGACGGTGTCGCTGATCTTGTTTTCGTAGGGGATGAACCGGCAGGCGGAAAGTCCTTCCATCCAGAACAGCGGTTTGACTTTCTCTCCAGGCACCACCGCCATCACCGGACCGCCCAGCCAGCCGAAGCGGGTCTTGGTGGTGTCGAGGTCGCCCTGCAGACGGCAATAGGCGTCGCGGTTCCACTCCGGATCCATGAAATTGAACGTGTTGTTGAACTTGATCCTGGACGCTGCCGGTTTGGCGGCTTTCGCACCCGCGGCGGGTGCGGTCGCGCCCTGCGCGTTGTTAGCTAACAGAGCGCCGGCCGCGCCGAGGCCGGTGGCCATCTGCAGCAGGTTGCGGCGACTCAGATCCTTGTTGTCAGGCTTGCTCATCATTCACTCCTCGATGTCGTCCACGAAAAAACTCTGGCCACATCCCTGGTCGCGGCGTCCAACCGACTCACAGCGCAACAGGGTTTCGGGCCGGCCACCAGCGCCATCGTTGTCGATGCACACCCGGACGGAAACCAGGTAGGGTAGCCGCCGGTGCTGCGGGTTGACCGAGGCGAGATTCTTGCACAGAAACACCACGCTATCCGCCAAAGCCGGGTCAGTCGTCGCAATCCCTGCCCGTAGCGTGGCGGCCGAGGTTCGGCCGCCCGCCGCCGCGCGGACCGGTCCGTTGAGCGCCCTGCCCAGGCGCTCGGTCCAGCGGACCGCCTCGGAAAAATAGGTTTCAGCATCGAGCCCGGTGCAGGTGCCGTGCTTGCGCCATTCATGCTCGTCCAGGCCTTCCATCGTGCCCGGCATCACCCAGTCGAGACGCTGGCGCAGGCCGTTGGACAGGACCAGCGCGGTCGACCCGCACTCCGAAGGGTAGGTGCCCGGCCTGAGATTCTCCGGCCACAGGCCGTGCAACACCAGCGGCCGTTTGTTAGCGAGCGAGCGATCGACCTGCCGGCACTGACCGCGGCGTTCATTGCCGTCCTCGCACCAAGCCGCCTCGTGCGTGATGTCCAGCAGGTAGAAATCGAACCGGCCTGCCTGCTGTGGCAGCGAGCGCGTCGCCTTCGCTGCAGGCGCGGGCGCCGACGGTTGTCCGCCGGGCTGCGTGCAGCGATATAACAGCGCTGCGAGCACCGCGGCCACGAGCCCGGCGAGCCTGATTGCAGATCGTCTGTTGGTGCGGAAAGGATCCTGGGCCACGAGTTCTCGCCCCAAGGAATCAGAGGGCTATGGTCACCGGATTGTAGGACATCAGACCCAGCGACTCCGCACTTTGATGCGGCCGGCGCTGGTAGCCCTCGGTGTCGCCCGAGTGGTACTGCAAGGCGGTTTCGCGCGATTTCAGCATGACGAAGGTGGTGCGCTCGAGGCGCGCCTCCTGGTAGCGGCGCAGCGCCTCGGCCACGGAACCGGCCAGCTCGAAGGCGCGAGCTAACACGACGCCGTCCTCGATACCCATCGCCGCACCGGAGCCCAGGAATGGCAGCATCGGGTGCGCGGCATCGCCGATCAGCGTGACGTTGCCGCGGTTCCACTCCGGCAGCGGCTCGCGGTCATACAACGCCCACTTGAAAACCTTGTCCGGCGGCGACGCGCGGATGATCTCGTGAACGTCCGGATACCAGCCTTCGTATTCAGCTAACAACTCGGGGATGCTGGACGGAATCGACCAGCCCTCTTCGCGCCAGTCGTCGCGTTCGGCCAGTCCCACGTAGTTGACCAGCGTGCCGGCCCGTACCAGGTAGCGCGTGAAGGAGCGTTTTGGCCCGATCGACAGGCAGGATGTCGGCGTGATGATCTCAGGCGCAAGCTTGCGCATGTCGGCGAGACCGCGATAGGCAATGTAGCCCGTGAATTTCGGCTGGCTGGCGCCGAACACCGCGGTGCGCACTGCGGATCGCGCGCCATCGGCGGCGATCAGCACATCGGCGTTGGCCAGGTGGCCGTCCGCGAAGCGGATTTCGATGCGTCCGGTTTTTTCACTGCTGCTAACAAACTGGCAATTGAGCGAAATCGGGTCGACGCCGGGCCGGGCGGCGGCGCGCGTCTCGCGCACCAGTCCGACGTGCAGGTCGGCGCGATGGATCTGGTAGTACTGCGCGCCGTACTTCTGCACCATGGTGTCGCCGCGCATGATCGAGGTCAGGAGCTCGCCGGTGCGCCAGTGCTTGACGCCGCCCTGCGCCGGCACCATGGCAAGCTGCTCGAGGTCCGGCCCCAGGCCGATGGACTGCAGCGCATGCGTCGCGTTAGGGGTGACCGTCAGACCCGCGCCCACATCCCCCAGCGCCGGCGCCTGCTCATAAACATGCACATCAAAACCTCGCCGCAGCAGCGCGGCGGCGGCGGTCAGGCCGGCAATCCCGGCACCGATGATGGCAATCTGAAGCTGACGCATGATGGGGCGACAGTTTGCGGAGGATTGCCCCGGGGCACCGCGCTGCACGAATCTCCTACCGCTGCGTGGCCGCTGTTCGCACCGTGGTTCCAGGCCATTTTGGTTTAGCATAAGCGGCATGACTGCTTCACCGACCAAGATCCTCTGGGTGCTGTTTTTTGGCGTGCTGATGGGCGCGCTGGACATAGCCATCGTCGGCCCCGCCCTGCCAGCGCTGCGCAGCGAGTTCGCGATCGACGAACGCGCGGTCGCCTGGGTGTTCACGATCTACGTGCTTTTCAACCTGGTCGGCACTCCGATCAATGCCAAGCTCTCGGACCGGCTCGGTCGCCGCGCGATCTATACGCTGGACGTAGCCCTGTTCGCGATCGGCTCGCTGCTGGTCGCCCAGGCGCAGTCGTTTACCATGCTGCTAACAGGCCGCGCGGTCCAGGCCTTCGGCGCCGGCGGCATTTTCCCGGTCGCCAGCGCCGTGATCGGCGACACCATGCCGCCCGAGAAACGCGGCCGTGCGCTCGGCCTGATCGGCGCCGTGTTCGGCATCGCCTTCCTGCTGGGGCCCTTGTTAGCTGCGCAGCTGCTCAATTTCGGCTGGCGCTGGTTGTTCCTGATCAATTTGCCGATTGCCGTGCTGCTGATCATCGCCAGCCTGCGCTGGCTGCCGGGCAGGCATCCGGGAACGCCGCCGCCGTTCGACTGGCAGGGCGCGATCCTGATCAGCAGCATGCTCGCCTGCCTGACGCTGGGCCTGAGTAACCTGAATTCTGAGCATCTGCTGACGAGTCTCAGGGATCCCCCGGTCTGGGGCTGGTTGCTGGGCGCCGCGGTGTTGTTGTTAGCTGCCAGGTCAGTGGAGAACCGCGCCGCCGATCCGGTCATCCGGCCGCGCTGGTTCGCGTCGCGCCAGATCAAGCTGATCGCGCTGTTTGCCGCCGGCGCCGGCCTGGGTGAAACCGGGATGGTATTCCTGCCCGATCTTGCGGTCGCCGGTCTCGGCATCACGCCGCAGGCATCGAGCTACCTGCTGCTGTCGGTGGTGGTTGCCCTGTTGTTCGGTTCGCCAACTTTCGGGCGGTTGCTGGATCGGATCGGACCGAAGCCGATCATCATGTTCGCGCTCGCCAGCCTGCTCGCGGGCGCGCTGTGGATCGGCTACAGCCCGGTGTCGCGCACCAACATCATCATCGCCGGCGTGCTGGTCGGCCTTGGTCTGTCCGGTTTGTTAGGTGCGCCGCTGCGCTACCTGCTGATCGAGGAAGTACCGGCCGCGGAGCGCGCTGCCGCGCAGGGCATCCTGACGATATTCACCAGCATCGGGCAGCTGTTGTCGGGCGCGCTGATCGGCGCCGTCGCGGCCTCCACCGGCGGCGGCGCGCGCGGCTACCAGCGCGCATTCTTGTGGGTTGCGGTCCCGGTGGCGATCATGTTCGCGATTTCCTGGCTGCTGCAAAACAAGCGCAGTACATCGGCTACGCAGTCCGCGGACTAGCCGATGAAAGATTCGCGCCCGGCGATCGCCATCCGCGGCGCTCGCCAGCATAACCTCTGCAATCTCGATCTCGACCTGCCGTTAGGTGAACTGACGGTCGTGACCGGCGTTTCGGGCTCGGGCAAGTCATCGCTGGTGTTTGACACGCTGTACGCCGAGGGACAGCGGCGCTATGTCGAGACCTTCTCGCCCTATGCGCGGCAGTTTCTTGATCGCATGGACAAGCCGGCCGTGGATCACATCGACGGCGTGCCGCCGGCCATTGCCATCGACCAGACCAACCAGGTGCGCACCTCGCGCTCCACGGTCGGCACGATGACCGAGCTCAACGACCACCTGAAGTTGCTGTTCGCGCGGGGTGCGGATCTGTTCTGCCGGCAGTGCGGCCAGGTCGTGCGCCGGGATTCGCCGCAGAGCACCTATGAATCTTTGTTAGCTGTGGCGGCACGGCATCCGGACTCGCGCCAGTACCTGTGCTTTTCGATCGACATCCCGAAGAACTTCAAGGCGAAGGAAGTCGACGCGCTGCTGCTGGCCCAGGGCTACACGCGCGTGCGCAAGCGCAGCGCGCGCAGCATCGAGGTGATCCAGGATCGCGTGCGGCTCGGGCAGACCGACCGTGGCAGAATCATGGAAGCGCTCGAAGCCGGGTTCCGCGTCGGGCGCGGCCGGGTGTCGGTGCACTTCGTGCCAATGGATGCGAGCACCGACGACGCCGCTGCCATCGCGACCGAGCGCTACTCCATCGACCTGCACTGCGCGAGCTGCGACATCGCCTATCGCGAACCGGTGCCGAGCGCCTTCTCGTTCAATTCGCCGCTCGGCGCCTGCGAAACCTGCCGCGGCTTTGGCCGCGTGATCGGTGTCGACTGGGGCCTGGTGATTCCCGATCCTAACAAGACGCTCGCGCAGGGCGCTTTCAGGCCCTGGCAGACGCCGGCGTGGTCCGAGTGCCAGAAGGATCTCGAGCGGCATGCGAAGCGCCATGGCGTGCCGCTCGATGTGCCGTGGAACAAGCTGGCGGAGAATTACCAGCAGTGGGTGCTGGATGGCGAAGGCGCCTGGACCAAGAAGACCTGGTATGGGGCCAAGCGGTTCTTCAAGTACCTCGAGTCCAAGGCCTACAAGATGCATATCCGCGTGCTGCTGTCGAAGTACCGCAGCTACACGACCTGCGAGACCTGCAACGGCGCGCGGCTCAAGCCCGAGTCGCTGCTGTGGCGCCTCGGCCCGGTGCGTACCGGCAGCGCGCTGCCGGGCTACAACCTGCACGAGCTTTCGCTGTTGCCGATTACGCGGCTGCGCGAATTCTTCGCAACGCTGCGTCTCACCGGCGCGCTGGATGCCGCGACCGAGCTGGTGTTAGGCGAGATCCGCACCCGGCTCGGTTATCTGTGCGATGTCGGCCTCGCTTATCTGACGCTCGATCGCCAGTCGCGTACCCTCTCCGGCGGCGAGGTGCAGCGCATCAACCTGACCACCGCGCTCGGCACCTCGCTGGTCAACACCCTGTTCGTGCTCGATGAACCATCGATCGGCCTGCACCCGCGCGACATGCAGCGCGTGATCCAGGTCATGCAGAGATTGCGCAGCGCAGGCAATTCGCTGGTGGTCGTGGAGCACGATCCGCAGATCATGCGCGATGCCGATCGTATCATCGACATGGGACCGGGCGCGGGCAGCGCCGGTGGGCGCATCATCTTCAACGGCAAGCCGTCGGAAATTGTCAGCGCGCCAGGCTCTCTGACCGGTGAATATTTGTCCGGCAAACGGCGAGTGGAATTGCCGGCGAGCAGGAAGCACGTTGCCTCACCCCATGTACTGCATTTGACCGGCGTTAGCCAGAACAACCTGAAGAATCTCAGCCTGGATATCCCGTTGCGCCAGTTCGTCTGTATCACCGGCGTATCCGGTTCCGGCAAATCGACGGTGATGCAGGATGTGCTGGAGCCGGCACTGAAGAAGGTGTTAGGCAAGCCGACCGAAACACCGGGCAGATTCCGCGAGCTGCGCGGCGCGGAACTGATCACCGATGTCGTGTCGGTCGACCAGAAGCCGATCGGCCGCACGACCCGATCGAATCCTGCGAGCTATGTCGGCGCATTCGAGCGGATCCGTACGCTGTTTGCCAACGAGGCGGTCTCCAAGCAACGCGCCTACACCGCCGGGACTTTCAGTTTCAACTCCGGTACCGGCCGCTGCCCGATCTGCAGCGGCAACGGCTTCGAACACGTCGAGATGCAGTTCCTGTCGGATGTCTACCTGCGCTGCGGCGAATGCCAGGGCCGGCGCTATCGGGCCGAAACACTGGAAGTGACCGTGGCAGGTGTCAGCGGCGCGCGCGCTAACGTCGCGGACGTGCTCGACATGACGGTGGCCGAGGCGCTGGCATTTTTCGGCGGCGACGCTGAGCTCGCGACGCGGCTGCAGCCGCTGGCGGATGTCGGACTCGAATATCTGCGGCTCGGCCAACCGGTGCCGACGCTGTCGGGCGGCGAGGCGCAGCGCCTGAAGCTCGCGGGACATCTCGCGGATGCCGGCGTCAGCGCCCCCAAGGACCAGAAGCCGGGCGGCAAGCTGTTCCTGTTTGATGAGCCGACGACCGGCCTGCATTTCTCCGACATCGCCCGTTTGTTAGGTGCGTTGCGCAAGCTGCTCGATGCCGGCCATTCGCTGCTGATCGTCGAGCACAACCTCGATGTAATCCGCGCCGCGGACTGGGTCATCGATCTCGGCCCCGAGGGCGGCGAGGCTGGCGGCGAACTGGTGTTCGCAGGCACGGTCGCGAAACTGCTCAAGCACCAGACCTCGCATACCGCGGTCGCGCTGCGCGATTACGCCGTCGGTTTTACGCCCTCGCAGGTCGCGGAGCCCCGCGACACGTACACGACTGCCAGCAGCGACAACGCCATCGTCGTGCACCACGCGCGCGAACACAATCTGCACGATCTCGATGTCAGCATTCCGCGCAACAAGTTCACGGTGCTGACCGGCGTTTCGGGTTCCGGCAAGTCGACGCTGGCGTTCGACATCATTTTCAACGAAGGCCAGCGCCGTTATCTCGAGTCGCTGAATGCCTACGCGCGGCAGTTCGTGCAGCCGGCGGCGCGGCCGGATGTCGACGCGATCTACGGCATCCCGCCGACGGTCGCGATCGAACAACGCACCAGTCGCGGCGGCCGCAAGAGCACCGTGGCGACGCTGACCGAGCTTTATCATTTCCTGCGCCTGCTGTACGTCAAGCTCGGCACCCAGCATTGCCCCGCCTGCGATCTCGCGATTGAGCCGCAGACACCCGAGACCATGCTGGCGCGGATCTTCAAGAATCACCGCAACCAGAGCATCGAGTTGTTAGCTCCGCTGGTGGTCAGCCGCAAGGGCTACTACACCGATCTCGCCAAGTGGGCGCAGGGCAAGGGCTATGCGCAGCTGCGCGTGGACGGCAAGAGAGTCGCGACCAAGCCCTGGCCGCGCCTGGCACGGTTCGAGGAGCACACCATCGAACTGCCGGTCGGCGAGTTCAAGGTCGCTGCCGCCAATGAAGCGTCGGTTCGTGCGACGCTGCTGCAGGCGCTCGAATACGGCAAGGGCACGGTGCACTTGTTAGCTGAGGGGTCCGACAAGGTCGAAATCCTGTCCGCCCGCCGCGCCTGCCCCGGCTGCGGCCGCAGTTTCCCGGAACTTGATCCCCGCCTGCTGTCGTTCAACTCCAAACACGGCTGGTGCGGGACGTGCTTCGGCGCCGGTGTGCGCCTGCCCGGCTTCGACGAAGAACAGACCGGCGAAGAGACCGGCTGGAACGAATGGTATGGCGACCACCAGGAAACCTGCACGAGTTGCCAGGGCCAGCGCCTCAACGAAGTCGCGCGCGCGGTGCGTTTCCGCGGCGAATCGATCGGCGCGCTCACCGCGCGGCCCGTGGATGAGCTGTCGAGCTTTGTCGCGGCGCTGAAGCTGAGCGTCCGGGAACGCGCGATCGGCCGCGACTTGTTAGCCGAGATCAGGAGCCGCCTCGGCTTCATGAGCGAGGTTGGCCTCGGCTACCTGCAACTCGATCGCGCGGCGCCGACGCTGTCGGGCGGCGAGGCACAACGCCTGCGCCTCGCGGCGCAGCTTGGCTCGAACCTGCGCGGCGTCTGTTATGTGCTCGACGAGCCGACCATCGGTCTGCACCCGCGCGACAACCGTGTGCTGCTGGCTGCGCTCGCCAAGCTCGCGCACCATGACAATACGCTGCTGGTGGTCGAGCACGACGAGGACACCATCCGGCGTGCTGATCATGTGATCGATCTCGGCCCCGGCGCCGGTATCCGCGGCGGCCGCCTGGTCGCCGAAGGAACCGCGTTGCAACTGATGAAAAACCCGGATTCGATCACCGGGAAATTCCTGCGCGAGCCGCTGCGGCATCCCGCGAAACCACGGCGCGCCGTGGACGCCGAGACGCCCGCGCTGCAGATCGAGGGCGCGACGTTGCACAACCTGCGCAATGTCGACGTACGCATTCCACTCGGCCGGCTGGTCGTCGTCACCGGCGTCTCTGGCTCTGGCAAGTCGACGCTGGCCCGCGACATCCTGCACACCAACCTGCACAGTTTGTTAGGTGAAAAGCCGGGAGCGCTCAGCGGCTGCCGCAGGATCACCGGCACGCAGCAACTCGACCGGGTGCTGGAAGTGGACCAGACGCCTATCGGCAAGACGCCGCGCTCCTGCCCCGCAACCTATGTCGGCTTCTGGGACGACATCCGCAAGATTTTTGCCGGTACCAATGAGGCGCGGCTGCGCGGCTTTGATGCCAGTCGTTTCTCGTTCAACACGGCCGACGGCCGTTGCCCGGCCTGTGAAGGCCAGGGTGTGCAGACCATCGCGATGAACTTCCTGCCGGATGTCAAAGTGCGCTGTGACGTCTGCGGTGGCAAGCGCTTCAACCCGGAAACGCTGACGATACGCTGGCGCGACAAGAGCATTGCCGATGTACTGAGCCTGGAAATCGACGACGCAGTCGAATTCTTCGCCGCGCACACAACCGTCAGACATGCGCTGGCTTTGTTGCGCGATGTCGGCCTGGGTTATCTGACCCTGGGCCAGCAGAGCCCGACGCTGTCGGGCGGCGAGGCCCAGCGCATCAAGCTCGTGACCGAGCTTTCCAAAGTACGCACTGATGTGCGCAAGCTGCGCCAGAAGCCGACGCGCACGCTTTACGTGCTCGACGAACCGACGGTCGGCCTGCACATGGCGGATGTCGAAAAACTGCTGGCCGTGCTGCATCGCCTGGTCGATGCCGGCAACAGCGTGGTCGTGGTCGAGCACAACCTCGACGTGATCGCTGCCGCCGACTGGGTAATCGACCTCGGTCCCGAAGCCGGCAGCGCCGGCGGCGACATTGTCGTTGCCGGCCCGCCCGCGAGTGTCGCAAAAAAGGCCAAGACCTCACGCACCGGCGCCGCGCTCGCGGAGTTCCTCGTCGGGCGACTTGATACCTGAATCGCTGCAGTGTAAATCTGCGCCATGGCCCATGATCTTCAGTGCTGGAAATGCGGCGCGGCGCTCGCCGAGCTGAGCCTGCCGCTGCGCCGGCTGGACGAATGCCCGAAATGCCACTCCGAGCTGCACGTCTGCAAACTCTGCGTCGACTACGACACCGGCAAGGCCAAGCACTGCCGCGAACCCATCGCGGAAGAAGTGAACGACAAGGAACACGCGAACTTTTGTGACTTTTTCAAGCCCAGGCCGGGAGCCTATGTAGCGCCGAACCTGGACGAGCGCGCCAAAGCGCGTTCAGCGCTGGACGACTTGTTCAGGAAATAGGCAAAGCGGGCTTTGAAGCACCGCGATTGACGCGCAGACAAAAAAGCGGCGGACCTTTCGGTCCGCCGCCAGTCTTGCACTCCACTCCTGACGCAATCTGCAATCAGTCTTCGTCGGCGAACTCCACCTTGCTGGCAATCAGCGAGGTTCCCGACATGGTCCCGACGACGGTGACGACCTTGCCGGCAAGGCCCGTGAAGAATTGCGTCGCCGTCATCATCTGGTTGTCATCGACCTCGAAGCGCGTGCTCGCGTTCGTCTCGACCGTCACGCCGAGCACCGTGAACTTCGGTGCCACGACATCGCGCGCCGTGCCGCGCACCCGTACTTCCGCAACCGGATTGCGGCGTTCGATGCGCGTGGCGGTCATCTTGTTAGCGGCGGTTTCGGTGCCGCGCACGATCAGGTAGTCGCCGCTGTTGATGTTTTCGATGCTGAACATTTCCACCTTGGCAGTCGACTTGTCCTCGAGGCGGGTCGTAGCCGTGAGCGTGATCTCCACGCCCATCACGGTGACCTTCTTGTTAGTCTTGTCGACCGTATCGACCTTGCCCGCAATCCCGGCGCCGCCACCCTTGCGGAACTCGATCTTGGCGGCCAGCAGTACCAGGCCGGCAGCGTCCAGCGAGCCCTCGACCTCGACCCGCGCATTGAGCGCCAGATCGGTCTCGGTGCCGTTTTCATAGCGGGTCGACGCGTTGGTCGTGACTTTGCGCCCGGCCACATCGAAATCGGTCTTCGATGCGAAGCGGGTGATCATGCCTTCGACCTCGCGGCGATCGCCGCGATCCGCGTCGCGCGCTTCAGCACTTTCCTTCTCCACCTTGGTCGCAACCAGCTCGCCCGCGGCGTTGAGCGCAGTGCCCCGTGCCTCGACGAGATCGTCGTTGGCCGGCGCACCGGTGGCGAAGCCCTCGAGCTGCGCGGTCGAGTAGTTGACCGTTAGCGCGTTGATCTTGAACTTCCGGTTGGCGGAGTCGAGACCGCTGACCTTGCCGGTCACTTCGAGTTGCGTCACGCCCGGCTTGCGCAACTCGATGCGTGTTGCCGTGATGTCGCCCGTGGCGCCGACCATGCCGCTGACTTCGACCTGGTCATTGACCTTGAGGCCCGCGATCGAGGCTGGCGAGATGCGGTCGTCGAACGACGTGCCGGTATCGACGATGATCGTCTGACCTAACACGACGAACTTTTTGCCGGCAACGTCGATGCTGCTGATCGGGCCTTCGACGTTGTCGTCCTGGGACACCGACGAGGCCACGCCTTCACCGGTGCTGTCGTTGACACTGCCGCGGACCTTGACCACCTGGCCGACGCGCAGGTCGGATTGCAGCGCCGGCGCGCCGTTCCTCGAAATCGCGGCGCTGTTAGTGTTGAAGTGAATGCCATTGACATGCACGCTGCCAAATCCGGTGATCGTGCCGGTCACCGCCGTTGTCTGTGTGGTCGCACCGACAGCGCCGGTGCTGTTGTTAGCACTGTAGGACCCGCCGCCCCCGCAAGCGGTCATCACCAGGGTCGCGCACGCGACCAGGGTGGATCGAAGGAATCTGATTTTCATGGCTCGTCTCCTGAACATAGTTGGGTCGTCAGGAGCGAGAATGCCATATATGTGTTCTTATTGTACATATGTGGAAACAGAGACACTATTATGTTAAATTGTGCTCAATCGGCACAAAATTGACCCTGCACAGGCGGCTGGTGCCGGGAAATTGATCCCGGGAGCACAGAAATCGGGGCAGAGTCCCGAGTCCTGAGCGCCAAATCGGGGATCGACAGTTACCGAATCTGTTCTGCCTTGGGGTACGTCTCGCGGTACGAGAGGCTTTGTTGCCCGCCGATGCTCATGACACTGCCTGCAAGGCTGCCTCGATATTGATTCGGATCGGTCTATCTAACGGCATCGCCTGCGCCACGATACGGGTGGACGCCGCTTGTAAAAAGACCATACTGAATCCAGCAACGGCGTGCTTCTCACAATAAGAGAGAACTCTCATGCTCAATCAAATAGTTCGTCGAACACGCGTAGCGGCAGCGGCCATGATGTTGGTCATGCTGCTGCCAGCGCCGCTGTTAGCACAACGGGGTGCGCCTGGGCCCGCCAACGTTACAGTTGTCAGCAACGGCAGCACCGCCACCGTGTCATGGACGCCGGTCGAGTCGCGTGGCGTGTTGTATCGCGTGCTACGTGCGCCCAATGACGCGGATCGCGGCATCGATCTTACCGATCCGATAGAGGGCGTCACGTTTGAAGACGGCAAGGTGGAGCTGGGTGTGGCCTACTTCTACCAGGTTGTTGCCGTGTTAGCCGATGGTACGCTTGCAGCGGCCGCGCCAGTGGCCTTCACCATGGGCAAGGGCTTGCGGGCGCCGCCGATAGTGGCGCAAGCCTTGCCACCAGCGCCACTCCCTGCACAAATCGTCTTACAGCCGGCGCCCATTGCAGCACCGCAGCTGGCTCCGCCAGCGGCGCAACAGACGATTGCCCAGCCACTTCCATTGCAGGTGGTACCCATCCAAGCGGCACCCGTCCAAGCTGCGCCTGTTCGGACTGCGCCTGTTCAGGCCGCACCTATTCCGGTGAAAGTCGATCGAAACAAGTTTCCCCGCTGGTTCCTGCGTCCCGAAGCCGCGCCCTCCATCGCCCCGAATTCGGAAGTGCTCCTCTTCCTTCATGGAATGGATTCGCGCGCCGAGGAGGCCGACGACATCACCAGCGCGCTGTTCGCGGCGATCACCAACGCACCGCCACCCGCGTCATCGGCCCCGCCTCCGCCGCCGAACCCGGCGCCCATGATTGCTGCGCTGAACCAACTCCTTCAGAAATACAGGAGCTGTGTCATGGAGAAGTACGAGACCCAGGCTGACATGCAGACACGCGGCTTTCCGCCGGCACCGCCCACGTCAGGACTTATGAGCGCTGCTGGGCTGCAGCCCAGAAACGTCGTCACGTGCGTCGCCGGCAATCAGTGTTCCCTGGCGGACAGGGCGACGGGTTTCATCTTGCTGCAAGCCCAGGCGAATCGCGGCGATCCGGCCAATTTCCAGCTGAATCTCGAGAAGATCATTCCGCAGGATTGCTTTGAATGCGCGAAGCACCAGGAAATGCATACCAAGCATGTCCACTGCACCATGGAGGCGGGTGGGAACTACGGAATCGGGGGGGGGCCATTGGGACCCATCGGTCCTGCCTTTGCTGTCTGCAAGGCCGGAGTGGATGCGGTGGCGCTCGCCAACTCTGCGATCCGTGATATCGGCGTCTTCATCAGCAACGTCACCGCGCTCGGCGCGCCCGGAGCCTCGGCAACGGGTGGACCGACAATCGCAACCAATCGCACGACCGTTCACTTCAACAATTCGTGCCCGAATCCCGCCGGCGGCTGCCCGGAGTCGTGTGACAACCCGGATTTCTTTGTAGGCGGTCAGCGAATCGCGAGGGTGCCGCTCGATATGGTCCAGGGGCAAGCGGTCACCAAGTACTTCCCGGCTGCAATTCCACCGTGGTCGACGCTGCTCGATTCGCCTGCACCTCCGGGCACCACGATGAACGTGCCCGCAGCCCATAACCTCGGGCAGAACGAGGGGAGACTACAACCGGCTCTGCGGGCCGCGGCAAAAGCTGCCGACCCGCTCGCCAGCCTGAAGCTCGCCGCCTACAAATTTGGCCAGGGCAATGCCCTCTGGGGTAACGCGTTTGCCGATCTGAGCGTGACCGGTCATAAGGCGTTTGAGGCGTTCAGCCGGATCCTGCCGCAGGGCGATTATTGCCAATGGCTGGTCGGTCAGATGCCACCCCCGTCCAATTCACCTATGGGCGCCGATACGCTCATCGCCGGTTGTCGGAGCGCACTCGAACGCGCCTATCGGGTCGCCAATTTCCTGCGCACGGGCCAGAGGGGAGATACGCTGGCGTTGAAGCTTGCAAAGGTGGCCGAACGAAATGAGCTCGGGTGGATCGCGGTGTCCGGGGAAGACGATTCGCCGCATCGCCCCGTGGATGTTCCGTCCAGCGACTTCCCGCAATACGATCTATTGGTCAACGTCGGCACACCGTTCTCCCCGCTCCCGCAGAAACAGGTCGCGGTGCACACGCGCTATACGATTGCTCAATCACCACAGCCATCCCGCAACGGAAAGACCCTGGTCGTGATCAGTCTCGATCTGCCCACGCAGGGGTACGCCACTAACCTGAGCTATAACGATGTTTCACCGCTGATCGACATCGGCGTGCCGAAGACGACGAACGTGCCTTTCCCAATCGTCGTCGTGCCCGGCATCGAGATCCTGATACCCGGGGTGGGAGCGTTTCCACCGGGTACGATCATTCCAGCCAATGTCCCGCTTCCCGATTTTCAGGCGAGTGGCAATACACCCATACTCCAATTTATCGAGGATTTCGTGGTCGGCTTTGTCGATGGACTCAACCAAAACGTCCCCGTCAAGGCCAACCTCAAGGCGGTCATGGGAGGAAGTCTCGGCGGCAACATCACGATGCGCCTCGGCCGTCGTCAGAATGCTGATTGGATTCAGAAAGTGGTTGTGTGGTCACCGGCGTCGATCTGGGACTCGCTCGGAGGGGGTGCGGACATTCTCAAGCATGCCGGGCCTCGCAAAGCCTGGGAGAATGCCAATGAGAAACTTAGCGTCGCGCCGAACAGCCCGCAGGCGGCTGCGTTTCGAAGCGACTTCTTCGGCAGCTGGGACAAGGCGATCGTGCCGGTGATCATTCCGTTGGCCCAGTCCGACACCTGGATGAGCGACTTCTATCTTTGCAAGCGATCCTCGATAGCTGGCGCGCGGCTGGATCGCCAGGAAACGTACGACCAGAATTTTCTCGCCTGGCACTGGCGCCTCGGGGCGGAGCAGCTGTTATTCAGCCACCAGACTATTGATCCGATAACCCGCGAGCCGCTTTACATGTCGAATACCAAGCCGATGCTGCTCGGCTGTGGACTCGAGGATCACGTGCCCTACAACGACATATGTCCCGCGACCCAGACAACCGCAGTGCGCATGACGAGGACGCCCGGGAAGGCTCTGTTCCTGGGTGAGACGGGCCATTCGGTCGACAACGAGCGCCGCACGTTCTGGGCACAGCAAATGATCGGATTCCTGGGTCTCTAGGAGATCCCGCAGGTCAATTCGAAAATACATTCTGGCTGCCATTCATGACCTGACCGGAAACAGGAATCAGAGTCCCCGTTGAACCGACCGGAACGTTTGTCTGAACGACGCTGCCGACGGTTGCCAGGCCTTTGTTACCTCCATTGAAGCGCACAGATGACCCATCCAGGAGAAGCGGACCGCCGGCGCGAAGTCGCGTTTCAGCAGAGCTGCGCAGGTCAAGAAAACTAGACGCCTTGATACTGGTGTCAGATCCCGACATCAGCGTCAAACTGTTAGACGCACGCAGTACCACGTTGCGTGCCTTGATTGTGACCGCTGGTTCCTGACCAGCTGTGCTGGCAGGAGTGATTTGCACGATCGCCTGCAACGCCGTCAGCTGCGCCTGCAAGGACTGCACCTGCTGCTGCAATTGCGCCAGCTGTTGTTCGGTTGTAGGCGCCGGTACGACGGTTCTGACAATCAATTCCGGTATTGGCACAGCCGCGCTTGTGGCTGTGACGCCTAACAACAGGATCAGGCAGCGCGTCAATCGAGCATCCAGAAGTCTTATTTTGATCATGTGTCTCTCCTCGAAATAAAGTCCCGCGGTTCATAAATCCATCATCCGCGGGATTGGTTGTACCCAACCTCAGGGCACCCGTTCCACCTTCAGATACATTTCGTAATAGGCCGGGATAGCGACACCAAACAGATTTGGGAACACAGAATCATGATATGGAATCATCATGACGCCCGGCATTGGGAAACGTGGCCAGTAGGGTTTGGCAACAGGTACAGGCACATTTCCCGGTCCGTACGGCGTTAGCGCAGCCTCGATAATTTCGCGCGTCAGCACGATCATTTTGTTAGGCAGTGCCATGCCGGAGTCGGCGATACCCGCAGGGATGACACCAATTGGCCGATCAGCGTCCCCTTTTATAAAGCGCTCGGCAACCTGATAGCCGAAAGATATGCCCATAGTGGAAGCGCCGAGGGCAATGCCATTGGCATATAGAGATGCTGCCCAGGCGGAGTCCGACATATTTGGAACTGCCGCCGTTCCAAACAGAATTGGCTCGAAACTACCCTTGGCAATCTGGCTTTGAATCTCTGGTCGCTTGATCAGCAGAGGCGATACTTGGATCATCTGGTTATTCCAGAGTGTGTAGGCCAGATTGCTGTTGTCTTCCTCCCAAATGGTCGGCGATATCACCAAAGTGTCTATCCCGTTTGTCAGCACGCCATCGAAGATCTTGAGCGGAAACGCGATGTCAGACGGATTGCCATTGCGTTCTGCGGGATCCGAATTTGCTGGTATCGGATCGCCATTTCGAATCCCTCCCAACCCACTCATGGTCCCGGCCTGAATCCTGCTCGTGCCGCGCCCATTAACGTCGCCATATGTGTATGGCGTCTTGTTCGGCCAGGAATTTAAAAGGCTTTCATTGCGCCGATCGTATTTTCTGCTGAAAACACCGACATAAATTTCATCGCCCATGCCATCACGCGACAAAACGTCATCCTTGGAGGCGCGGACTGCGCGCAAGCCGGTAATTGTTACCAGATAACGTCCCGACGCGGCCGTCGCCAGCGTAATATTCGCGACCGGCATTCCGGCGCCCTGCCATGCACCACCGTAGTCGGCTGTTAGCTGCCAACTGTAGTTGCCATCAGGCATATTGCTGAAGTTGTGCTCTGTACCGGTAATAAAAGTACCGTCGGTCGGCTGGCCGGATCCATACAAACGATAGCCCTTAGCGAGAGCAACTGGTTGCCAGGACAACCGTACCGTGCCGGGGCCCGTCTGCTGCGCCGTGAAGCCGGTAGGCACCTGCAATTGCGGTGGATTTGCGTAGACAAAATCCGTGCTGCCCTGACGACCGTCGGGATACAACGCAATCACACGGTATTGCGCGCCTGGCTGTGGGAAATCGCTGGCGGCATAAACCTCCGCAAGCAATGGCGCTGGCGTTGCTAACATCCAGGTGCCCTTGGTCGCCGTGTTGTTGATCAGCACGTTGTAACCATCGATACCGGGCAGGCGATCCCAGACCAGCGTATGGACCAACGGTCCGCCGGGCAGCATATGCACGTTCTGCGGCGCGGGACCTGCTGGCACCTGCAGACGAGTGGGTTCTCTCGTCGGCATTTGCATTGGCAGAGGCGTCAGTACAGCGTCCCGTGGCACGCGCTGGGCCGTAACCTCAGCACACAGCGGGCCGGCAAGCAGTGCGCCAGCAACGATCGCCGCTGTGGTTGTCAATATTTTGTGATAGCGGTACATGTTACTACTTCCTTGAGCTGGAGAGTGTCACCAGGGTATTTGGTAAAAATTTATCGTGTTAGCACTGCTGCGAGACGCCGTCAGCCCGGTAATGAAAACGACAGGTGCTCGCAATACAATTCAACCTGGACAAGCGGCGGTCTATCGTTAACCAGTCCAGCCGCATACGGGTCCGGCGCATAGCGCACAATGCCCAGGTTCATCAACTGCGCGCTGGCGACGACGGTCGACAGGTCATTAGACAGCCATTCCACCAAACCGGGCAGTTCTGCCTCGCCAGCAGCAGCGCCGCCCCTGAGAATGAAGCTGTCGAACCATTTGTAGAACGGTGCGGCCCGAAATTCAGGCAAGGCAATTTTGATGGGTTGCACATTCGCCGCACCCACCTGAAGCATTTTGGACTTGAACTGGCCCACTGGGTCGGACTGGATTGCGCGCCTGACGCTCAGGCCTTCGATCTTGTTTACATACTGTGTGGCTGCTTCCATACCCTTGATATTCAGCCTGAAACCGCCAATGATTCTTGCCTTGGCCACCGGCAGCTGCAGGATTTTTCCCGAACCACCAGTCCAACTCGTCGACTCCGGTATCAGCCGAATCGTCATCTGCGCCACGGTCTTGAGAAGACTGTTATCGCAAATTGGCAGCGCGACCTCGGTGATGATCGCGTTAGCAAACTCAAGTCGCTTCCACTCCACTCTGTTGACGTCAGAAAAAACAATTGCGCCACTTCGCGCCGAGGGTCCTTTTGCGATTGATGCCTGGATCCAGGACGTCAAGGTCGTCGCCACATCAAAGGGCACTTTCAATACGATGTCTTCGTAACGGACGCCACCCGGCCGCTTTGCAATCGGCATATCCAAACCGAGTGCCTCGGACACCACCTCGACGACGGCGTTACCGCCCTCGAACGCAGAGATCGCGGTGATCGCACCGTCAAATTCGATCCACACCTGCCCCGAAACAAACGCGGGCTGGAGTGCCGCCAGCGCCGTCGTCGGTTGCAGCAACCCTGAGGACCCGAGCGCCCAGAGGCCACCGCCCGCCAAACCTAGGCGCTGCACCACAGTTCGGCGCGTCAACGTCTTGGGGTGAATAGTGCCGGCTTTTCCTGAAATGTCTTTCATGCTGAATTCCCTCTGGTTGCGTGTAGGTCGACCATCAACGCGCGCAGGTTCATCAATCCGCGCGACCCACGATCTGAAATGCGGCCCAGAACATGGGATGTGGAAACTTCGCCCGAGTCTCGATTTGCGCGAGGCGCAGCGCCTCGCGTTTGTCGTGTTCCTTGAGGTTGCCGTAAAAGCTGACCATGAGCTGTTCGGTCGCAGCGTCGTCCACTTCCCACAGGCTGGCGACGATCGAGCGTGCGCCGGCATACAGAAAGCCGCGTGTCAGTCCGATCACGTCATCGCCATTGGCCACCTTGCCGAGGCCCGTCTCGCAGGCCGACAACGTCACCAGATCGCTGTCGAGATTCAGGCCGTAAAGATCGCTCACCGTCAGGATACCGTCGGCGTCGTGCCCCTTGGCCAGGTACAGCCCGGAGTTCAGCGGTGCGTCAGCGTTGAACTTGCCGTGCGTCGCAAAGTGCAGCATCGAGAACCCGCTGCCCAGCTCGCGCACGGCGCTCCTGCTGGCGTCGGCGCGCAGCAGCGCGCGCGACTCTGGAAAAAGCGCCGCAACATTGATCGCTTCTATCTGCGCGTTAGGCAGGTCATAACTCGAATTGCCGAGATCCGGATTGCCGAGCGCGAGCAGCCGGCCGACCTTGGTGGCTTGGTCGGATCGGATATAGGTGAGCGTCGCGGCGCTCGGGATCAATCGCAGGCTGAATCGATCGAGCAGGTATTCATCGCCGTCCATCAGCGCATCGAACGGCAGGTAGTGCAGGACTCCGTGCGGCGAAATCGTAAGTTTGCTGCCTGTTAGGTCAGCGGCCAGCGGCCGGATCAGGCGGTCGTACAACGGCCTGCCCAGCGCCGCTGCGCCAGTGTCGCGCCGCTCGATGGCGTCGCGAAAACCACGCACCTCGGCATCGAGTCCGGTGGCCGACAGCTTGTATCCTTTGACAGTCGAGCCATTCAGGACCAGCGCGTAAAGATCGTCGCCGGTCCTGAAGTAGTCGATCAGCGATTCACCCGCGGGCATGCGCGCCGCAATGTCAGCAATCGACACTTTTTGCGCCGATACCAGCGATGACGCCTCGGGCGCAACCTCAGACAGCGCGGCACGCGACTCGGCGACCACGGTGATGCCACGCACCGCGCCTTCGTTGTCGGGCAATCCAACGGCTGCATCGACCGTCGCGGCCTGTGCGAACAACGCGCGCACCTTCTCGTCGGCCGCCGGAGGCGCCGCGATATCGCGGCGCTGGGCTAACAAATCGACCAGTGAGCGCGCCTTGGCTCTCTCGGCAATCAGAAATGCCGCGTTCCAGTCGCCCTGGTCCGCCAGTGCGCTGACCAGCGCTGCATAGACCGCCTGCTTGTCACCGGCAAAACCAATTTTTGCGGCTTCAAAGGAGATGGTGCTGCGCACACTCTCGATGGCCGCGATCGACTGTGTCAAATACTGGATCGCCTCGGCGCGCTTGCCGTCATGCAATGCGATCAGGCCGCGCTGGTAGAGCGTTGCCCAATATAAACTGCCCATCGCGCGTATTTCAGGCAGCGCCAGCATGGAGTCGAGCATCGTGCGCGCGTCGTTGGTCTTTTGGATGCGCGCCAGACTCTCGGCGTAGACGAGCGCGTTGGCCGTGTCTTCGATGGCCACCGCAAACAGGCGCGCATCGGCCGCGGTGAAGGCTTTCGTGACCTGGTTTTCCAGCGTGTACATCAATCCCTGCGGCAGGAACACGATCCAGGTCAGCGCCACGCGCAACTGATGCCGATGTTTCTTGCGGGCTGTTTCCGCCGCCGCGTCATCGTAAGTCTTGACGACTTGCGCATAATCGCCTAACGCGAACAGCGGCCCGAGCGACAGCAGCTGCGACTGGATCTTGAAGGGCGCGGCGGTCGGAAAGACTCCGATCCAGCCGTCCTTGAGCCGGATGCTTTCCCATTTCTGCAGGTCCGCCAGCGCGGCCTTGGCCTTATCGGCGTCACCCGCGCGTGCAAATAGCAAGGCGCGTTGCGCTGCCAGGCCCATCGCAATGGTTTCGCCTCTCAGGTCGAGTCCCGCCGGATTGTCTTTCCCGAAAAATGTCTGCTCCTCGGCATCACGCATGCTGTAGCCGCCGATCGCCATCGCGATGCCGGAGAAGTCGTCCTGCACTTGCCCACCCATCCAGGACTGCTTGGTCTGACGAAATTCCTCGGGCAAGGCAGCCCAGGCTGATTCCGCCCAGTGCAGGGCCTGCTCCGGTTCACCGAGTTCGGTATAGGCTGCGGCGCGCATCCAGCCTGTCAGCACCGGCGCCGCCTTGCGCAACATGCCGACGTTGCCGTGTTTCACCTTGACGCCGTCTTTGGCGATCTTCGCTTCAAACAGCGTCAGGCAGCGAAACAGCTGATCGTAATTGCGATAGCGGAACTTGATCGCGCAAACGCGAAAATGATCGATCCAGTCGGTGCGGTCCGCGCCCGACTGGATCTGAATCCATTTGGCGTCCCATGCCGCCAGTTCATTGTCTTTGGCCGGCGCTGCGGCGGCGGCGCCTGACACCAGTGCCGCGAGAACCGTATTGACGACTGCCAGTGCGCACCGCCGCCTGCGTCGCGCACTCACTACATTCGCCCGTTAGCCAAGATTGCCCTGGCTAACGATGACGGAAAATGATCGTTACCTCACGCGTCTCGACCACCCCGCTCGCTTGCTCCTGTCGTGACACGGGATCGAGCGCAAAGCTGGTGGTGCCGTCAACTGCGACTTTCTCGATGTCGCGGGTGCGCACCTTTTTACGATCGATTCCGCGCGTGGTCGGTGCGCCGCAGGTGGACAGCTGCACGCCACTGCCCGTTGGCTCCGCGGCCGCACCCGGCGCGGGCGGCGGAGCATCGGCGCGTACGATGTCCCGCGTCCTGGCTAACAACTGCGGACTTGAACAGGGCGACAGGACCAGACGCAGGGATTCGTCACCTGCCTGGTTGGTGAACAGATAGGGACCGAGTTCCGACAGCTGCCCTGCGGCCATATTGCTGGAATCGATCAGGGTCTGCTGGCCCGTGGGGTTGATGTTGTAAATCTCCATGCGCCCCGGCAGCGACGGCCGGTAATACAACTTGAACCTGTCACCGGTGTGAAAATCGTAAGTTGCCGAATTAACCGGAGTTGCGCTGCCATCGGCGCCTATGGCATGAACCTCGTAGGCGATGCCTGCAAACAAGCCGTTATCGCCGGGAGCCGGCGCGGCTGTGTATGGGTTGTTAGCCGTATTGCTAACGGGCTGGCCAGTGTGCGCGTCATAGATCTGCGGCGCAGCGGCCGGAGGCGCGGCGGCGCCATACGGATTCGCGGCATTGGGGTCGGTGGCAGCCTGCGGATAACCGCCGGCCGGCGGGTAGGCGTTGGCGGCGGGCGGGTAGGCATTGGCGGCGGGTGGGTATGCACCGGCGGCAGCCGGATCAGGGCTCGCTGGATAGGCACCGGCCGGCTGTGACGGATAGGTTGCGGGCGGCGGCGAATAGGCGGGGCTTGGGTACGCTGCGGCTGTGGCTTGCGCGGTGTATCCCGGGGACTGGAATCCCTGGGATTGCGAGCCGCCCTTACGGGCGAACCAGTCCATGATTCGTCCGTTAACGGCGCCGGCCAACCCGCTGGTCGCGGTCTGCAGAACCATGGCCAGGGTATTCGCGAACATGTCGCGGAACGGGTGAGCTTTCGGTGCGCTCTGGGTGAATTGTTGCTGCGGCATCGGCGCCTGCGGATAGCCTTGCTGTGGCACCTGCGGATAGCCTTGCTGCGGCACCTGGGCCTGGGCAACGGATGCCAGAATGACTGCGGCCACCAGGGCGCCGGCGCGTTGCGTGAGTTTGTTAGAGGTCGCGGTACGGAATGTCATGGTGATTTCCTCGTGGCGTATTAACCGCCGCAGTATGCTGTCACCGGTATGTCGGACGGACCGGAAAAATCGTTCAAACCACTCTAGAGCCCGTAACGCACCCCGTCAAACGTAATTCCCGCAGACTCTTTGAACCTCGCTGTGACTGCACCTGACCCACAACACGTGTCGGACCTCGACTTGATTGCGACCACGGCGTCGGGCGGGACGGCAGCGTTTGAGCGCCTGTATGAACGCTATGAACGCCGGGTCTACAACTACGTTCGCAGCTTTTTACGGCAGCCGGCGCTGGCCGAGGAGGTTGTCATCGACACCATGCTGGCGGTATGGCATGGCGCCAGGGGGTTCAGCCGCTCGTCGAAGGTGTCGACCTGGATCCTGGGCATTGCACGTCACAAGGCGCTTGATGCGGTGCGGTCGGCGGCCCGGTCGGGCGGCAACGTGCCGCTGGATGAGACTGCGGAACTTGCGGACGAGGCCGAGGGCCTGGCGGATGCCGCCGACCACCAGTTCAGGTCGGCCGCCATGCGCCGCGCCCTGTCCCGACTGTCGCAGGATCACCAGGAAATCCTGCGACTGGCGTTTTTCGAAGAGTTACCCTATGAGGACATAGCGATCTTGTTAGAGATTCCGGACAACACGGTCAAGACGCGGGTGTTTTACGCCAAGCGACAGTTGCGCCGCGTGCTCGAGGGCAGCGACCTGGAGCCCGCGGTATGACGCCGCGCGAGCAATTGCCGCCGGAAACGCATGCCGAAGCGGCGGCGCTGCCCTGGTACGCGGCCGGTGTGCTAACAGAGAGCGAACACCGCGCTATTGAGACCCATCTTGCGAGCTGTGCGCAGTGCCGTGCAGAGCTCGATTCGGTCACGGAATTGCGCACCGAAGTGCACGCTGCACTGGCGGCCGAACCGAGCCCGTCGCCCGCGGCACGATCGCAGGTCATGGCGCGTATCCGGTCTGCCACGCCTAACAAACTGCAGTCGCAGAAGACCCCGGCCAATCGGGGTTTCGTGGCGCAGCTGGCGGACTGGCTGCGCGCACCGGTGGTGCCGCGCTGGGCGCCGGCGGCTGCGCTTGTGTTGGTGGTAATTCAGGGTGGCTTGTTGCTGCGGAACAATCCTCAAGACGTGCAGCCCACTCCTGCGGTCACGACTCGCGGGCTATCGGCGCAGCCAACCCGGCTCAGACTGGTTTTCAAGCCGCAGGCGCAGGAAGCGCAGATTCGCGAGCTGCTTGTCAGCCTGGGCGCGCGGATCGTTGATGGCCCCGGCCCGGCCGGCGAATACCTGGTCGAACTGCCAGCGGCAGACCTGGCAGCGCTCGGCCAGAAGATCAGCGCCGCGCGTACGCGCAGCGATATTTTGCAGTCACTGGAGCTCGCGCCGCCATGAACTCCAGGGCGGCGACAAGCGACCCAGCGTCATCGTGATGAAATTGTCCGTGGCCAGCCGGTTCTGTTCTGCGTTCTGCGTGCTCCTGTTCGCCGTGTGCGCGGCGCCGGCGATTGCGCAAGCTCCAGCGGAGGCATCGGCCGGCGTCAAGCGCGCGCTGTTGATCGGCATCAACCGCTACAAATCGGTGCCCGGCCTGCAGGGCTCGGTCAACGACGTCGAGACCATGCGCGAGATCCTGATCAGCCGCTGGGGTTTCCAGCCGCGCAACATCACCCTGCTGGCGGACGAAAACGCCACGCGCGCAGCGATGTTAGCTGCGCTGAACACTCTGGTGCAGGTCGCCGGACCGGCTGATACCGTGTACTTTCATTACTCGGGGCACGGCTCACAGGTGCAGGACCTGAATGGCGACGAACCCGACGGGCTGGACGAAACCATCGTGTCGCAGGATGGCCGCAGCGACGGCGTGCGCGACATCGTCGATGACGAGCTGGACGCTATCTTTTCCCGGTTGCGCGCTCGCAGCGCTGTCATCGTGCTCGACTCCTGCCATTCAGGCACGGCAACGCGTGGCTTGCAGATCCACACACGCTCGATTCCACAGGACAACCGCGTGGAGCTGTATCGTGCTGGTGCGACCTCCGTCAGCACGCGCGGCATCGTGCCATTCCGCAAATCACGTTTCGTGGTCATGGGCGGCGCTGCAGCTAACGAAGAAGCACTCGATGGCGAGGTCGACGGCCGCTATCACGGTTTTTTCACTTATTCGCTGGCGCGCGCAATGACAACCTCGCCCAGTTCGGCGTCGCCGCGCCAGGTCTTCGCCGGCGTAGCCCGCGAACTGGGCCGGATCCAGGCAAATTATGGCCGCAACTCCATGCCCGATCCGCAATTGGAAGCGCCCCCTGAAGCACTCGATCAGCCCCTGTTCGCGGCGACTGACATTAACAGTGCACCTGCAAGCGCGCCGCAAGCGCCTCGACTCCCCTGGGTTATCGCCAACCCGGCGAGCGCGAATCAACTGATCCTCGTCAACGGTGCGCTGCTCGGCGCAGCTCGCGGCGCCAGCTGGGCCATTTACCCGCCCGGAGAAACGCGGTTCGCACCCGGTCAGGCCATAGCGGTCGCGCGCGTCACTGAGCTAACAGACAGGGATGCGCGCGCCAGCGTAAGCAACCAGACCGGGCCCATTCCGATGCAGTCGCGCGCAGTGGTCTTCATGCCCGCGGCGGCAACACCAGGCATCGCAATTCGCATCCTCGACATGCCGGCCGAACAGCATGCGCGCGTGGCAGATATCCTGAAACGCAACATCCGCAATCTCGTCCTCGTGGGTCCTGCGCAACCCGCGCGGTTCCTGGTGGATTCGCAGGGAACCGCGGTGCGTCTGCTGACCGCCGACGGCCTGCGCGTGCTGGGTGCATTTGCACCGGGCGATGAACGCGCCGCCGCCAGCGTGGCGCGCATCGCGTCGCGCTCAGCCGGCGCCACCGAACTGCTGAGCTTTGACAATCCGGCGTCACAGTTGCAATTGGCAGTCCGGGTTGCCGGTGAGCAGACTCTGGGCACGCGCGACATCCGACTGGTTGCAGACACCTCAGCCGCACGCCTGCACGCACGGCGCGCCGGCGAGGCGCGCAGCGTACAGAACAGCCTGCAACTCCTCATCACCGTCAACGCGGATGCCTACCTGACCATCGTGGACGTGGATTCCGAAGGCCATACCAACGTCCTGTTCCCTAATGATTACCAGCGCGCGGACTTCTACCCGAGCGGCGCGGTGCGCGCCAACCAGCAGGTATCGATACCAGATACGCTGGAGTCGGGCAATCGCGCCGGGTTTCACTGGGATTACAGTCCTCCGAGCGGCGTCGACACCGTGCGCGTGTTTGCCAGTACCGACATCGCCACGGCTAACACAATCCGCGACCGCATCCGGTCACTACAAAACGTCGCGTCGCGTGGCATTGGCCAGGATCTCGGGACCTTGCGCTCCGACCTTGCCAGCAGCGCGACCCGCGGCATCAAAGTCACGGCCGATTCAGCACCCCCGGATTGGGTTGCGGCGTCGGTCACTATCGAGGTCGCCGATTGAAGATGTATCCATAAACGGGAGAATTTGATCATGAAAAAACCAATAGTCTTGGCTGCCCTGGCACTTGCAGGCATTCTTGCCAACGGCAGTGTGTTAGCTCAGGTATGTCCCGCCGGACAGCAGGTAGATCCCACCCGAGGCACGTGCATGAACGCGCCAGCGGGCAGCACCACCAACTGCCCCACCGGACAGTTTGCGAACGGTGTTGGCGGCTGTACGTCGCCCGCGACCTCGTTTCCGCCCGCAGGTGCGACCGGTGTTTGTCCCACAGGCCAGGTTGCTAACGGCACTGGCGGATGCATGACGCCAGGCGCGGCGTTTCCACCCGCAGGCGCGACCGGTGTTTGCCCGACGGGCCAGGTTGCTAACGGCACTGGTGGCTGTGTGACAACCACGACCGTTAATCCGGTGACCGGCGCAACCGGCACCTGCCCTGCCGGACAAGTCGCTAACGGCACCGGCGGTTGCATGATTGCGCGCGTGGCGGCCGTCTGCACCTGCCCACCCGGACTCATGTTCAGCGCAAAGACTGGCACCTGCGTCATTCCGCCCGCCGGCGCCACGGGAATGTGCCCCGCCAGCCAGGTCGCCGACGGCTTCGGCGCGTGCATGACGCCCCGACGTTAGTAATTTGCCGCAAATCCAACGCTGTGTTGGTACTCGCTGCCTGGCCGATGCACGGCCAGGCAGCGACAACGTCAGGGTGGCCGTCCTGGCGAGCCCACTGATCCAGGAACTCGCATCGTCGAAACCCTCGCCATGAATCCAGATGCGCGCATACTTAATCGTGCGCGTTAACCGCCACGCTTGAACCTGCTGCAGACTCCGAGCGACAGAGTATTCGGGAACGCGGACTCGAAACCGTAGCGACTCAATTCAATGGAGACTGTCATGAATTTTTTCCAAAGGGCTATTGCGCGCACTGGCTGCGCCAGTGCACTGATCGCATTGGTTGTTGGTGGGATTCCGGACAGTCTGGCGGCCGCTCCGCAGCCGATCACGGCACAGAGCCGCGCGCAGCAAGCCCTGCCGCGAACCTGGGACGCGCTGTGGGACGTCACCTGGCAGCGGGCGGCCTTCTATTATCCGATCCAGGCGGCGTCCTCCACGCAGCAGGACGCGAGCTGTCAGGGCAACCTCGGACTGGACGTGCTGGTGAAGAACACGATCACAGCGGTGTCGCTCAAGAAATACGGCGACGCGACGCGCTTCATGGGACAGTTTCAGGATAAGTCTCTCTGCCTGACAAGAGACGGCGCACGCGGACTTGAGTTCGCGCTGGCGACGTACGTGCATCGCGCCGTCACGCAGTTGCCGCCTCAGCAGGCGCAGATTGCCGTGATGGGTGTGACCAACCTCGGGATGCAGACTTTCGATCAATTGCAGTACACCGGGCAAAGCTGGTGGCTGATGATGGTGAACATCGACTACGCGCGCATCAAGCCATTGATGACCGCCTATCCGCGCGGCGACCTGGGTTTGTGGATGTATGACTTTCGGCGCGGCATGATGGTGCAGAGCGGTCTGGTCGACGGTATGGATCGCGTTCTCTGGTCGATGCAAAACCTGGACAATTTTGGACGTGGCAGCTGCATGCTGCTCGACATGTCGTCTAACAACTTTGTATGCCCCGACGCCGCGGGCACTGGCGCGAATGGCAAAGGCGGCGCGGGTGGCATGGAGCCGCCGGGGGGAATCCCGGCAAGCGGCGTGGCCTGTGTCCTCGATAGCGTGACGTCTTCCGGCGTGCGCGGTCAGTTCGCGTGCATGTCAAGAGCCATCGCGGGAATGACCGTGGATCCACGTACCGCGGGAGCCGATCTTGCGAAGCAAGCCTCGCAGCAGCCCGGCATTAAAGACAAATTCTGTGCGTTGAGCGATGAGGCCGGCGGAACTGCCGGATCCGATACCACCACGACGACAACCACGACCAAGGAGCCAGGGAAGTGGGAGAAATTCAAGGACGGTGTCGGTAAGGTTAAAGATGTCGTTGTCAGTGTGGTCGTCGCCATCTTTGACAAGACTCCGCCAGTGGTAGATGTTATTGCGCAGGCTGCGAGTGCCGAAGGCGCGGATGCCGTTCGAGGCGGCCTGCAGATGTTGCAGGAGGGGGGCGCAGCGAAAACCTATGATGACACCGGTAGCGTCGAGGCCTATTTGGAGAAGCGCGCAGGCCGTGTCGTGACCGATCCGCAAGCTAACAAACGCACCGTCAACGATCCGTCGAATCCGAATAATGGTTGCAGCGGCAGCGCCAGTTCGAATGCCGCCGCCCGCGCGAAGTCGCTGTATGCCTGCACTGCGGGATCCGACATGACGCCTCGCCAGCCTGGCACCGGCCTGGGCGGCGTCAAGAATCCAGGCAGTGCCGGTCCCACGCCGAATCCGACCATCGCCCTGTTCGATCCCTCGCAGGCCGCCGGGCCATTGCCCGGCGCCATGGCCTGCATGATGGAGGCCGGTGACCTGGCCCGCAACGGACCTAACGACCAGCGCTGCGCGGCGATGCGCTGCATGCCGGGCGAGGTGTGTCCCTGCAATCGCGGCGGCGGCATCGCAGGTGGGCAACCCATGGAGATGAAGCCCGTGGTAAAAGCCGGGCCGGAATGCGCCGATGGACCCTGCGTCCAGGCGCCCATTGTGACTGGCGGCGTTCGTGACGTCGCGGGAGTGCCAACCACGACACCTGGCACATTCGGCCCGCCGCCCAAAGGGCCAACGCCCACGGGGCCGGCGACCTCACCCGCGCCGCTACCGCCAAGATAGAGAGAATTGACGTACCAATTCCGCTGCAGGGTTCGGCAGCCACGCAGGCAGCGGAAGTGTTCTGTCTCTCGATTACGGGGCAGATACGATGTCGAGACCCTTGAGCGACTGACTTTTCGTCTATGACGGCACGACGGGTAGGCGGCGTGTGAATCCGACACCCGTCGAATCAAACTTCCATCACCAGTTAATTATCTAACAAAAACCATGTCGCCTGTCTTGAGATCGAGATAGAACAACTGCCCTTTGCCATTCTTCTGCAACGTATTGCCCTGAGCATCAACTCCGACAAGGCTTACCGGTTCAGCAACCTTGCAGCAAACGTATTGGCTCGCCTGTTTCGCGGTAAGGAATTTCATGTCGCCGGTGCCGGCTTCGATGTAAAACATCTCGCCACGCGAGTTTTTATAAATGGTGTGCCCCGCATCGACCCCGACAATGAGAGGCTGCTCGGAACCTTTGGTGAATCGCTCTGCGTATTTGATGTAAATCGAACTCAGACTGCCGGGCATTTTCACGGCGGTCGCGGATCTTTGCGTCGGCTGCGCTGCGCTCAATTGATCAGGCATGACCGCCGGCACGGCAAGCATTGCGGTTGCAAGTGCAATGGATGACGCAGTTCTTCCTGACTGAATTTTCACAATTCCTGTTTTCATACTTTATCTCCCTGGTTCCTTTGCGGCTAACATGGTGCCTCTGCAGTTTGCCGAACAACAACGGCAAATGTGCACACTGGAATACTGTATATCACCCAGTCTGTTTTTCATGGAGGCGAGTTTGTAATCGAACGTCAACTCCTCGCCGCGCGCAATATCGCTCATGGCATAAATATAGACGCGCTCGTCCATACAATACGCCTCGCAGTTAGGATCGCAACTGTGATTGATGAATCGCGCATCGTTGCCATTGCGTGCACCGTCGATCACGGTGTTTTCATCAAGATAAAACGCGTACACGCGTGCCGGTTCGGCGACTTCAGGATCGCGGCATAATTCTTCAACCAGAATACGCTCGCCCAGGTACTCGATAACGCGTGTACCTTTGGGAATTTTCCGTTTTGCAAAAACACCACGGCCGTGAATGCGTGATTTACCGACGCGGATGAAATCACGATTTGCCGGCGCTAATGCTACTGGCGGCACGAATCCCGCACCCACAGACCCTCGGACGTGATCATTGCGGCCATTGCCAGCGAATCTACTGACCCACCGCCAAATTCCAGCCGCAGCCTATGGTTCCTTTGGCATAGCCAGGTCTCGGATAACCCCAGTTGGTTTGATTGGGTACCAACCAGGTCTTGGCCTCGCTGACCCGCCACGCCGTTCCCGGAGGGGACCCTGGCGGTGGCGGCGCAGTTGCCATGGCCGGGTAGCCATAAGCGAAAGCGGTTTGTTGGTAGGTCATTAGCACGTCCGAGTTATGTTGCTGTGTCACCGTAATCCCGTTAGCAGCAGGGAGAGGGCCGCGAAGAGTGCCGTCACACGACGTGCATGGCCCGGGCCCAACGTACTTGCCCGCTGAGTTTCCGCATTTCGGCAACCATGGCCAAATGCGACCAGTGTTCTTTGTCGGTTTCTCATGCTCAGCTCCTTTGCCAATGCTGTTTCCTTAGTTTTGTCGTCGCGGCCAGACACAGCAGGTTCAATTACCCGGGCCTGCACGTCGGTAATCCTCAATATTCAGCCTGGGGCTGGAAAACCACGGTTGCGCGCGAACATCAAAACACCGCGAAGTCGTACTCCAGGTTTTCGCGCCGCACGGTCGGATTCTGGCCACCCTCGGTAAGTTTTCGGACCTGCTCGATGACGTAAGTCTGCAATTCTCCGACGGTAACGGTGTTGTCTTTGTTAGCGTCGGCCGCACGATTCTTGAGTCCGTTGAGCAGCGCATAGGTGAAAACACCATTGCGCCATTGCTCGCCCTCGAGCGCGAACTCGTTGCCGCTGGCGCTCGAGATCACGACAGCGCCAGTGCCTCGGCGCAAGTCAGCAAACCAATCCTGTTGAAAGCGCAACAAACTGGTCGAGGATGGCGCGGCGGCTGTGCTGTTTTCAGTGTCCGCAACCACGCTGACGCCCCGTTGCGCTTTGAAGGAACGCATTTTGACTGTGCCATCCGCTCCTGCGGTTGATGCGGTCAGTGTCGTCGGTTCGTCCTTGTCGATTTCACCCGAAAAACACGTGTCCAGCAGCAGGACCTTCTGCAGGGCGGTAATGCCATCCAGTAGTCCCTCAAAGTCTTCGTAGGGCAAGCCGTTGGCTTCGGGATGCGCAGGATCGATGTCCCAGGTGCCGAAGTAGTAATTCTGCCTGGCGTCGGTCATGCCGTGGCCGGCGGCGAACACCACCGCAAGGTCATTGATGCGCGCCTGTTTCAGAAAGTCGCGCGCCTGCCGGATGCCGTCACGCGTCGCCTTCTCGTTAGTCAGATTGAGCACGTGCACCTGACCACGCGGCGCCGGACGCCCTTCCAGTGCGCGATACGCATCCAGAATATCGCCCGCGTCCTTGGCAGCGTAGCGCAGATTGTAGGCACTGTTCTTGTAGTTGCTGACGCCGATGGCGACCACGTAGATGTCGGCGGGCCCGGGATCGGCGGTGGAATTGACGTAGATTGTTTGCCGGAGCGACTCGGTGCCCTGCGCATTGAGGACCGATACCTGGATCTTGTTGCGGCCCGCAACCAGCGGCGCGGTGATTTCCTGCTCCACCTGCGATGCGCCTTTGGCTGCCAGCGGCAAGCCGGCTGTGCCGTTGATCGGCACATCGTTCACGAACAGGTTGAGTCGATCGAGCGGATATTTGTCGTCCGCCGCGCGCACCTGTAATTTCACGCTCGGCTCCGCGGTAGTCATCGGCAGGTCCTTGCTGACGATCGCGAGACTGGGCAAATGAAAATCCGTGCCTAACATGTTCTCGCTGATGCCCATTTTGCGCAGCCGCCGCTCATAGGACCGCCGATAACTCTGCACCTCTTCCGGCGCCGCCAGGCCGAGTCGTTCCAGCACCATGTCCGGACGGTTGAAGCGCAGATCAAACTGTTCGAACGGATAGAGCTGGCCGTTGACACGAAACGCGAAGCCCTTGATGTGACTCCTGGAGGCGCGGTAATACTGGTCCGGCGTCACCGCCACATAGTCTGCACGGCCCAGCGCGATCAGCGCTGCAGCTTCCTTGCGCTCGCCGATGTTCCAAATGCGCACGGCGCCATCCATACCGCCGCTGACCAGCAGCCGATCGTGGTCAACGAACGCGAGCGCCGACACATTGCTGGTGTGACCGACCAACTGTGCGATGACATCGCCGGTGCCAGCGTCAGAGATCTTGATAACTCGACCATTGCCGTTGGCTAACAGCCGGCCGTCAGCACTGACAGCCGTGCCCCGGGCCGCACCCATTTCCTCGGGCATCAAAGCATCCATCATCGCCTTCGGGTCGGGGTTGGACATATCTAACTTCGGCGCCGCGCGGCCGCTGCGCATTTCCTGGCCTGTGGCCACATCCCACAAGCGCTTGCCCTGCGTGCCGACCGTTAGCAACACCCGGCCATCCTCACTGAAAGCCAGGCTGCTGGCGCCGCTGAACTGATCTCTCTGGCTGCGCATCATTTCCGACAGGTCCGGCATCACGATCTGCGCGGCATCGCCTTTGCCGCCGCCACCTAACAAGCCACCGAGCAGACCACCACCGCTCTTCTGCATTTTCTTGATCATGTCCGCCATAGATGTCGCATCCGGTATGCCTCCGGCACCGGAATTTTCGTCCGAGTCAGATTTCGGGGCAGCACCCCCGAATTGCCGCACTTGTTGCCCGGTCGCGATATCCCACAACGCGACCTCGTATGCGCGGCCAGTGGCGACAAACCGCCCGTCAGGATGAATGGCGATCGTCTCAATGTCCTGCGCCAACTCTTCCGTGGCTTCGTAGTCGTTGTCGTCCTGCTGTTCCTGTTCCTGCGCCGCCTGTTGCTCTTCCAGCAGCTTGCGCTGCCGGGCCGGCAGTTGCTTGAGAAACTCCGGATCCATCGCAAACGCCTGTTGCCCTTGCACCTGAGGCTTCGGGCTGTGCGGCAAAGTCCATTGATGAATTTTCCGGCCAGTCTGTGGGTCGAAAACCGACACCGTTTCCTTGACCGCAACCGCCAACACCTTGCCATCATTGCTGAATGCCGCGTGCGCATACATGAAGCCGGAACCGAGCGGCGGCAGCAACTCGTGCAATTTCTCGCCGCTGGTAAGGTCCCAGAGTGCTGCGGAGCCATCCATGCAGCCCACGGCTAACACGGCACCCGACCTGCCGGCGCTTACCGATGATGCTGCGATGCCGTTGGCGCAATCGAAACTGCGGCGCAATTGCGCGGTGGCGAGATCCCAGACATTGACGGCGCCGCTGACGTTTGCGGCAACGATCGCACGGCCATCCAATGCCGGCGTCAGGTCAAGTATCGCAGCCGCGCCGCCGGTCAGTGCAGCGTCCTTACCGCTCGCTAGGTCGCGGATCACCGGTGCGCCACCTTGTAGCCGTCCATACAGCAACTTGCTCCCGTCCGGCGAAAAATTCGCCGCAGTAGCGTCCAGCGTTGTTAGTAACCGGCCGCTGGTCACTTCAAAGATCTTGGCTGGCCCTTCGGATGATGCATACGCGATCCGGGTGCTATCGGGACTGAAGAGCAGCGTCGTCGTCATGCCACTGGTCGCGGTGGCGCCGGTGGGGATTTTCACCAGCTCCCGTGCAGTCGCAAGATCATAGAGCGACAAGGTCGACGAGGCCTGATCGCGATTTTCAGACACCAGCAATCTGCCGTCCGGACTGAGGGCCATAAGACCAAAGCCGTCCAGCTCTTTGCCCGCCAGCGGCAGCTTGGAGCGCAGCTTGCGCAGGGCGACGTCCCAAATCTGCAATTCAACCGTGTACTGCGGTTTTTGGCGCGCGGCCATCGACGCGCGGGTTTGACTGCTCTTGTGTGTTATCAATGTGTTGCCATCGCCGCTCAGCACGACAACCGCCTGTTCATCAATATTGTCGCCGTCCAGAGGGAGGGTCCAGATTACCTTGCCGGTCGCAAGGTCCACCAGGTCGGGTGCACGGCCGCCGGTCGCGTGACTGTTGTCGATGCCCACTTTGCCATCGGTGCTAACAAGACTGGACATGGACATGCCCGCTAGCGAACGCAACTTCTGCCCGGATGCGGCATCGAAGACCCTGGTTTCCTGGAAATCGCCAACGATCAGGCGCGTGCCGTCGGCGCTGATCTGCACGTTGCGCGGACCCATGGATCCAAAACCCGTGAGTGTGCGCACCTCGCGCCCGCTCGCCACATCCCAGAGTTTCGCAGTCTCGTCAGAGCTGCCTGACAACAGCAAGCGCCCGTCGCCGCTCATGGCTAACGCAGTGACACCGAACGCATGCCCGGTCTGAAACACGACCTGCACCCCGTCCGCGCTCACCGCCTGATCGGCGAGGGCCGCCTTGCCCATGCGCTCATCCATCAAGCGTTGTAGATCGCGGTAGTCCGGGAGCTGCAGACCTGGATCTGGCGGCCGCTTGGACGCGCCGGACGCGAGCGCGGCGAGGCTCAGGCCGACCAGCGTTGCTAGCACGCAATTGCCAAGCGGTCCGCGCGAACAACTCTTCAAGAAAAGAAGCATATTCCTCGCAACTGTGGTTACCAGCAAATAGGCTGCATATCGTTCCGGGCACATAGATAACACTTTGCGGCACTTGCAGGAGACTCGAATGCCATGGCAGGGGTTCTGCAAAATAGACGAATGGCTGTGTCCGGGAAGTCAGCAACAGCGTCTGGATGGTCAGCTTAATGCAATACGACCTGGGCTTCTTCGATCACGAGTCCACCCGCGTCGAATGTGCCCCAAACCCCTTCAGTGCTAAAGTGTCAACCATGTCTCCGGTATAAACCGTCAGCTATCTGTCCGGAATAGACCCTGTGGAAATGGTGGCCGGGGGTGGAATTGAACCACCGACACGCGGATTTTCAGTCCGCTGCTCTACCAACTGAGCTACCCGGCCATCGACTTGGAAGCTGCCCCAGGACAGGGGGCGCTATTAGAACGGCGCCCCGGCGGCGCGTCAAGCAACGATCCCGCTAAGCCATTGACACCTAATGACTTTATTTGTCGGCAGTGCCCTTGAACCCTTCCGGTTTGGCGGATCCGCCGCCGAACAGGAACTTTTCCATCTCGGCAGCCAGGAAGGCACGCGCCTTGGGCTCGATCGGGGTCAGGCGGTTTTCATTGATCAGGGTCGTCATGTGCCGGACCCACTGGCCCCAGGCTTCCTGGCTGATTTCGTTGAAAATCCGCTGCCCGAGCGCGCCCGGGTACGGCGGCGCCTTGAGGCCCGGCGCCTCCTTCTTGAGCAACGCGCAAAATACGGTTCGGGTGTTGGCGTTCACGTTATTCATTCCTGTTAGCAGCGAGTTCGTCGAGCAGCGCCTTGACGGGCGCCGGCAGCCCAAGCGACTGCTCGGGTCGCGCTGCGTTATACCAGACTGTGGCGCGGGCCGACGGCGCATCCGGCTCGGCGACCCGGCTGGGAGCCTGCGCCGCAGCCAGCGGCACCAGCCAGGGTTCGATGTCGAGATCAAAATGCGTGAAGCTGTGGCGGATGGTCGCCAGTGGCGCCGCCGGCCAGGCTTCGATACCTAACACACTGGCGCCGCTCGCCCGCGCCTCGGCGGCGCTGGCAAACTCCGGCGGACACCACAGGCCGCCCCAGATACCGGACTCCGGCCGTCGCTCCAGCAGCACCGCGCCGGTCGGCGCGCGAGCTAACAACATCACGGTGCGGCGCTGCGGCCGGGCCTTGCGGACCGCCACCTTCGATTTGGGCGTGGGCAGTTCCGCCTGCCGCCCGGCGAGCTGCGCGCCGCAATCCCCGGCCACCGGGCAGCGCTCGCAGGCCGGCCGTGCACGGCTGCAGCAGGTGGCGCCGAGATCCATGATCGCCTGCGTGTAGTCGCTGAGGCGTGCCCGAGGGGTGTATTCCTCCGCGAGCTGCCACAAACGCGCCTGCGCCGCGCTCGTCGTCAGGTCACCGGCTAACAAATGGCGCCGCGCCAGCACGCGCCGCACGTTGCCATCGAGGATCGCGTGCCGTTGCCCAAGCGCCTGCGCGAGGATCGCGCCGGCGGTCGAGCGGCCGATGCCCGGCAAATCCTGTACCGCCGCGAAATCCACCGGAAATTCGCCACCATGCTGCTGGGCGATCACGCGCGCCGCCCGATGCAGGTTGCGCGCGCGGGCATAGTAGCCGAGCCCGGTCCAGAGATTCAGCACCTCATCGAGCGGTGCGCCGGCCAGGCTCGCCACCGCCGGCAAGCGCGCCATGAAACGCTCGAAATACGGGATCACCGTGGCCACCTGCGTCTGCTGCAGCATGATCTCGGACACCCAGACCCGGTACAGGCTGCGATCCTGCTGCCATGGCAGGTCATGGCGGCCATGATCGTCAAACCAGGCTAACAAACGGGATGAGAAACTGGCAGCGATGTCGGTCATTTCCTGTTGGCGCCGACGGTGCGCAACTCGCCGCCCTGCAACTCGAGCACGACCAGCGCGTCGCGCGCCACGATGTCCTGCCAGCGCAGGGTGGCGACGGACAGGCGGCCGCGCGCCTGCAGTGTCTGCAGCTCCTCAGAGGGGAACTTGAAAGGCTTGGACGGATCTCGCTCCGGCAGATAGCGCTCCAGTTTCAGCTCATCGACCTGCCAGTCGAACTCCCACGGCGCCGCAGCATCGGGTCCGCGGCGCACATAGCCCTTGAGCTGGCTGTCATCGACCTGCAATTGCCCGCTGCGAAATTCCATTCCGGTCCCATACGCGGTGAACGACGCCGGTCCCTTGATGTTTCCTAACACGGTCGCGTCGTGACTGCGCGGCAACTCGACGGCTAACGCGGCCGCCAGCTCCCGCAGCGACAACTTGTCAAACTCCATCGGCGTGCCGAGCGCGAGCGCCGGGACCAGGGTCGCCCGCAGCGGGCCGCCCGCCACCTTGCCGCCGCCGACGGCCAGGTTCCAGGAGGGCAGCAGGAAACTCTGCGTCTTGAGATCCGCCCGCAGCTCGGGCACCGCGAACTGCAGGCCGCCCTGCTTGAACGCGAGCTGCAGCTGACGAACCTCGAAACCATCGGGCACGGCGCGGTATTCGGCGGAAAACGCGGCGGTCAGCCCGCGGTCGCAGGGGACGGCGTCACGGAGAGACACGGTCAGCTGACCCCGCATGTTCACGGGCTGCTGCGTCAGCAGCGCCGAGCTCGTCAGGTCGACATGGCAGGCCTGCCAGCGGCTGCCCTTCGCCTCGTCCACATAGTCGAGCGTCGCGTCGCGCAGGTCGAGGCCGGCGATGGTCAACCGCCGGTCGCTGCTTTTGTTAACTGAAGCCGACTGCGGGTTATCCCAGTTCGCATGCCCTGCTGCATCACGATGCAGTCGCAGCACCAGGCCATCGGCGCGAATACGATCGATCACGAAGCGCCCGACGATCAGCGGCAGAAGCCGCGCGCCGACCCGCGCCTCCCGCCAGCTAACAAGCGTCGGGGTCCCGGGAGCGCCGGCGATGTGCCCATCCGCGGTGGTAATGGCGAGCCACGGAAACCAGCTCAGCTGCAGCTTGCCCTTGAGGTGCAGCTCGCGGCCGGTGGCGTCGCGGACCGCGGTTTCGATCGTGCCGCGATACCTGTCAGGGTCGACGAATTGCGTCAGGACCACGGCGCCGAGCACTGCCAGCGCCGCCAGTCCCAGGATCGCCCACAATAATCTCTTGGTCCATGTCACCCCGGGATTGTAAGGAAGCCCGGCGCCGATTTCTTAACGCTTACGGGTGATCGCAGATGCTCACGTCGCCGCTCAGCGATTTGACCCGCACCGTCGCGCCGCCCTCGCCCCGGCGGGTCGACAGTTTTTCGCCGGGCGAGTATTCGCTGGTCGGACTGCCCTTCACGCCAAAACAGGTCGTAATTTCACCACTGAAGGTCGACGCATCGATGCTCATGCCGGCTTCCGTACCCACGGCGATACCGAGATCGCCGCTGACGGACTCATAACTGATATCCGCGCCGCGCAGCACACGTCCGCGCAGCTGCAGGTCGCCCGAAGTCGTGCGGCCCCGGAAACTGGTCAGTTGATCGAGCTCGAGCTGCGTATCGCCGCTCACCGTGTTGAGCTCCAGCGATCCCGCGGCCCGCAGCAGTTTTACGTCGCCGCTCACCGTCGAGACCCGCCACTTGGCGCTCTTGCCCGCCCCTTGCAGATTGATGTCGCCGCTGACGGTCTTGACCTGCACGTCGGTCGAGTCCAGCTGGGCATCCAGGTCGCCACTGACGCTGGACAGTTGCACCGCGCCGCTGATGCCGCGCACGTTCTGGTCCGCACTGACCGTGCTGGTCTCGAGGCGGCTGCCGACCGGGATGGTCACGGTCAGCGTGGCCTGGCCATCGCGGTTGTACAGCGTTGCCTTCGGCAGCACCACGCGCACGACGATCGTGCCGCCGTCATTGAGGATATCCACGCGCTCGACCCCGCTGCCGACGGTGCCGGTGACATGCACCTCGGGCTGCGTGCCGCCGACCACAGTGATGGCGCCCGCGACGTTGACCACGCGCACCGCGTTGCCCGGCGCCGCCGCGACCCGCTTGTCGATCGGCGTCGCCGCGCCGGCGACCGCCGACCAGCCTGCTAACAAAATTACCGGTATGGAAGTTTTCATAGTTTGGTCTCCGAATTCCTGATATCGCTCAAATTGGTCATCTCGTCCTGGCAGGCATTGACCAGCAATTCCTGCAGCAGCGCGTTGCCCGGATCCTTGCCGAGCGCGCTCTGGATGTCCTCGACCGCGCGCCGCAGCGCCGTGATGCTGCGCAGCAGCTTCTCGCGCTCGGCCGGCGGCAGCGCCTCGACCTTCTGCAGAACCGAGCTCCGCAACTGGTTGCGCTGCGCGACGAACTTTGCGTCGAACAGTGCGCCGCGCGAGATATCCGCACTGCTGGCGGTCATTTCGGCCTGCGGCGCCACCGACACGCGGCCTAACAGCACGCCGATCGTCAGGGCCGCAAGGCCGGCGGCCAGCGCCCACTGCCAGCGCGGCTGGGCCGCGGGCGGGCGTTGTTCGCCAGTGATCTGCGCCGCGATCGCCGGCCACAGGTCGCGCGGCGGCTCGATGCCCCTCGGCAATTCGGCGAGTGAACGCACTCGCTGCGTATGTTCGGTTGTCATGCTGCTGCCTCCGGCGACAGTTTGTTGGTCAGCAGGCGCCGCGCACGATGCAGCTGCGCCTTGCAGGTACCCACCGCGATACCTAACATCGCCGCCGTTTCCTCGTGTGTGTATTCATAGATCCCACTCAACACCAGCACATCGCGCGCGCCTTCCGGCAGCGCCAGCAACGCGGCTTCGAGCTCGGCCACCTCCACCGGCGTGTCGAGCACCCACTCGCCGTCACGTTCTGGCAGCGGTTCCGCCACAAAAGTCAGCATCTGTGCCGACTTGCGGCGCCGTGTTTCCATGACCACGTTGACCGCGATGCGATGCAGCCAGGTTGCGACCGCCGAGCGGGACTCAAACTGGGCAAGCGCGCGCCAGGCGCGCAGAAAGGTTTCCTGGGTGGCATCCTCGGCGGCGGCCGGGTCCCGGGTCAGCCGGCGGCACAGGCCGAATACCGTCGGAGAATGCTCCCGGTATATCGACTCAAATGCCGTTAAGGATGCCGCCATGAACCTCTCTCTCCCTGCAAGGTTAGAGGGTTCGGGCAGCGTTTGGGTTTAAACAGGTAGCCCGAAAAAGGCTAAATACCGTCGCTCAGGTGCTTTGTCGGCGCCCCGCGTGCAGGTTCATCGCGTATTTGATCAACTGCGAATTGGTCAGCAGGTGCAGCTTGCGCTTGACGCTCTGGCGGTGCGATTCGACCGTCTTGACCGACAGGCCCAGCTCGGTGGCGATGTCCCGCGAACTGACGCCGCGGCCCACCAGGTTGAGCACCTGCAGCTCGCGGTTGGACAGGCGCTGCAGCGGGTCGGAACCCATCTTGTTAGCCGCCTCCTTGTGGACGGCGGCCATCTCGGCACTCAGGTAGGTATCGCCCTGCAACACGGTGCGCAAGGCGGTCAGCAATTGATCGGCAGCGGCCTGCTTCATGATGTAGCCGCTCGCGCCTTCCGCCAGCATGCGTTCGGCGTAGATGGCTTCGTCGTGCATCGACAGCACCAGCAGCGGCACTTCAGGGTGATGTGCGTGCACGGCGCGCACCAGTTCGAGTCCATCGCCGTCCTGCAGCGACAGATCAACGATGACGATGTCGGGATCGAGATCGCGCACCGCGGTGCGGGCGTTAGGTTCGCTGTCGGCCTCGCCGCAGACCTCGAGGTCGTCTTCGGCGTCGATCATGCGCTTCAGGCCCTGACGCACGATCGGGTGATCATCGACGATCAGTACCCGCCGTCGGATGTTAGTCACGGGTAGAACGTTAGCTGTCATGCCGCTGTTGACCATGGTCATCGCAAGTCTCCGCTGTCAGACAAATCCAAATGCGATGCGAATGAGTGTACAGGACATCGGCAAGTTATGGTGACGCCCTGATGAGGCGCGGAATGCGTGCGCAGATCGCCGCCCAGCAGGCGCGCGCGATATTGCATGAGGCGCACGCCCATGCCGTTGTCCGTAACAATCGCATCGGGGAAACCCCGACCGTTGTCGCGCACGCACAGATAAATTCCATCTTCAGTCGGCCCCAATTCCAGAACGACGTCCGTCGCGCCACTGTGTTTCAGCGTGTTGGTCACGGCTTCCTGCGCAATGCGCAGCAGGTGATGCGCGGATGGTGGCGGCAGCAGCGGGCACTGCGCCAGGCGATTCACGAAGCGAATCTGCAGCCCGGAATGCCGGTCGAGCCGCGCAGCGAGGTTTGCCAGCGCGCTGACGAGACCGCCCGGCCCGGTCGCCAGCGGCCACAGACCGCGGGCCAGAGTCCGGGTGTTTTCAATGGAGCTATTGAGCTGCGCCAGGACTTCGCTGACCGCCGCGGCCTGCGGCGAATTGCTGGCACGCAGATCCCGCAGGCAGGCCTGCAGCATCAGGGCTGCGCCCGTTAGCTCCTGGCCCAGGCCGTCATGCAGTTCGCTGCCCATGCGCTCCTGCTCGCGGCTTGCCACAGCTAGCAAGTCCTTCTCGAATTGCCGCCCGGCGTTAGCGACCTCGCCTGTCTGCAGTCGCAGCCGCACTAATTCATCAACCACCTGGCGCATGCCCATTGCGCGCAGCGGCTGCCCCCGGGAATCCAGGTCGATTACGCGTGCGCGGTCCACCAGCCACAGCCATTGGCCGGCGCGTGAGCGGATGCGGTACTCGACCCGGAGGTCCGGTACGCGTCCGGTCCGGAAATCCTGCAGGGCGGCGCCTAACAACGCCCGGTCATCGGGGTGGGTGAGCGTCAGCCAGCGTGCGCTCACTTCCAGCCCGGCGATGGCATCGACATCTGTCCGGGTTTCCCAGCCGTGCAACCAGCGCATGCCGTCGGTCAGCAGGTTCCAGTCGTACAAGCCGAGATCGCCGCCCCAGAGAGCGACGTCCCGCTGCGCCTCGGCAACGTGCTGCGCGATACGCGCGCGTTTCTCGCCATCGATGTCGATGATCACGCCCGCCGCCGTCCGCGGCCGGCCATCCTGGCCCCGATCGACAATCTGGCCGCGTTGCGCAACCCAGAACCAGCCGCGCTCGCGTGCCATCACGCGATACTCGATGTCCATATCCGCGTGCCGTGCGGTCCGCATGGACTGTTGCGCGTGGCTGACAGAAAGACGGTCTTCGGGATGCACGATCTGCAGCCACCGGACCGCCGAATCAGCGCCATCCTGCAGTGCAACACCGTGCTCTGCGCGCCACTGGGGCTCAAGCGAAAAAGAGCGGACGGTAAAATCTTCGCGCCAGAACCCGACCGTGTTGCCTAACTGGCGTAACGGGGTGTCCAAAGGCGGCGGCGAGGCCGGTAAATTCATTGACGCCCCCATAGAACCACCTACCGGCAGAAAAATCACTCGGGGCAACCCTGATTATGTAAACAGGTGCCGGCCTGAGTATTTTTCATAATCAGGGGCTTACCCTGATATCCTTATGTCAAGCGGAGCATTAACATTGCTTCGTAACAACAAAAAGACTGCGACCAGAAGAAGAACAGGAGCAGCGAGATGGCGGATGCCGCGACCAGCATTCCGCGCGTCGCCAACTATTCGGAGTGGCGGCCGCGGGACTATTACGACACCTATTACAGCCAGGTCATCCTGCCGGATGAGCAGGCCGTGCTGTCGTATCAGATCAGCGCGATGCGCGCGGCGGGACGGCGTTTCAACCGCGCGCTGGAATACGGCTGCGGTCCAACCCTGCACCGCGCAATCGCGGCCAGCAGCTATGTCAATCGTATCGACATGAGCGACTGGCTCGCCGACAACCTGGTCGCGGTCAGCGAGTGGGTGGCCGCGGACGGTCAGAACGAGGACTGGCGGCGCTTCACCCAATACACCCTCGCCCTCGAAGGCAACCCCGGCGCCGGGCACGCGGAGTCGCTGGCGCGTGAAGAACGCACGCGCCGCAGCATTCGCGGGCTGTACGTCAGCGATGCGCGCTGGCGCGATCCGCTCGGCATCCAGCACCGCGGCTTCTACGACTTGCTGATTTCCGGTTTCTGCCTGGATGCGATTTCCGATGACAAGGCGGTGTGGCGCAACTGCATGCAGAATGTGCTGTCGATGGTTGCGCCGCAGGGCCTGGTGGTTCTGCACTTCCTGAATCGGTGCACCGCCTACAAATGCGGGCCACGATTGTTCCCGGGCGCTGACCTCAACGTCGATGACATTCATGCCGCCCTGCAGGAAGAAGGGTTCGAGGACAGCGGCATCGATGTGCAGCTGATTCCCTGCCCCGACAACGAGGAATTCGGATACACCGGCATCCTGACGGCATCAGCGCGCAAGGCCTGAGGTAAGCTCCCCCAAAAAGGGGGAGTCATGTCCGATCTGGCCGAACCACACACGCTGCTGTTTGCGCACGCGGCGTTCAAGTTCCTGCACGTGCTGCTGTTTGTCTATTGGCTTGGCGGCGACGCCGGGGTGTTCTACTCGTCCGGCTTCGTGGTCAATCCGAAGCTGACAAAAGACCAGCGCCTCACCGCGTTCAAGATCTTCGTCAACCTGGACATGCTGCCACGCTACTGCCTGGCACTGATGCTCACGGTCGGCGGAATCCTCGCCGAATTCGTCGGTTACCAGCACGAAACCTGGATGCTGTGGGGCCTGGTCGTGTTAGGTCCGGTCTGGGTCTGGGTGGTGCATACCATTCACGTGAAGGAAGGCACCGAATTCGGCAAGACGCTGGCCACGATCGACAAACGTTTCCGCGTGTTCATGATCTTCGCGATCATTACGTCGGTCATCTACCACTGGAATACCGGGCTGCTGAAACCGTATCCGTGGATGGCAGCGAAGCTGCTGATCTTCGCCTTCCTGATTTTCTGCGGTTTCATGATCCGCGTGAAAATCCCGCCGTTCATCGAAGGCTTCCGCACACTGGCCAGCAGCGGCGCGACACCGGAGAGCGACCAGAAGATGATTGCCGGCATGAGTGCCTGCCGGCCCTATGTGCTCGCCATCTGGGCCGGCGTTGCGATCTCCGCCTTCCTCGGTATCTGGAAGCCGGGCGCCTGAGGAAGATCCCGGCCTGTCGCAGTACGATCTGCGCGCTCGCGCTGTTAGCTGGTGTGCCGTGGGCAGCTGCGGCGGAATTTGTGTTAGTACGGCGGGCAGTGCTGCCGGCCGAAACTTTCGCCGGCGGTCCGCCGGCCGGGCAATACGAGGACAAGGGCGGTTACGGTTGGCGGCTCGATCGCCCGCGCTTTGCGCGCCAACCGGTGCAGGGCATCAGTTCGATCAAGCCGGGTCCGCGTCGGGGCACCTGGTGGGCGCTGTCCGACAACGGCTTCGGCAGCAAATGGAACAGCCTCGACTATCGCACCTGCATCTACCTGTTCGATGAACGCCTGCAGCTGCTCAGGCGCGTGGAGCTTCGTGATCCGCAGCGCAGGTTTCCGCACCGGCTGATTCTCGAGGCAGACCCGGCGCGACCCCTGACCGGCGGCGACATCGATCCCGAGTCCCTGGTCGTCATGGCGGACGGGACATTCTGGATCGGCGACGAAATCGGCCCCTGGCTGCTGCATTTCTCCGCAGCTGGACATTTGTTAGCTCCGCCGGTCGCGACAGTCGTCGCGGACCTGGGCACGCTGCGCTCGCCCAATCACCCGGAGGTCCTGGCCGGACGCGCCACCGCCAATGTGCGCGCCTCCGGCGGGTTCGAGGGCCTGACGACGGCAGAGCCCGGCGCCTCGCTGAAATTCTATGCGTTGCTCGAAAAGCCGCTGCCGGCCGAAGCCGACCCGCACAACCTGCGGCTGCTGGAATTCGATCCGCGGCTGCAGCAATGGACCGGCCGCTGGTGGCGTTATCGCCTGAATTCATCGCAGTTCGGCGTCGGCGAACTCGCGAGCACGCCCGCCGGCGCGTTGCTGGCTCTCGAGCACGACAATCTGCAGGGTGACGCAGCCCGGACCAAGATCGTATTCCAGCTGCCGGATCCGAGCGCTGCGCCGCAGGGCACAATTCTCGAAAAATCTCCGCTCATCGACCTGCTGGCGTTAGCTGATCCGGATCACCTTGCCGGGCCGGCAGATGTTTTCCGTTTTTCCTACGTGTCGCTCGAATCGGTTTACGCGCTTGACGCGAACAACTGGCTGGTCGTCAACGACAACGATTTTCCTGCCAGTGGCGGGCGCGGACAGACCACGCCGAATCCGACCGAATGGTTGTGGATCAGGCGCCGCGACTGAGCGCATGCCGTCAGACCGGCGTCGAACCCGCATCGTAGGCGTACAGCGTGCGCACCTCTGCCATCCCGGCCGCCAGCGCCTTGATCTGGTCCGCGGGATCGGGCGCAAAATAAACATCGGCACGCGCGCGCGACATCGCCAGAGCAGCCACGACGCGCGCGTGGCGCGCTTTTTCATAGCGCTGCATGGCTTCATCAGGATCAGCGGCGACCGCGGCGCAGCGCCCCAGCACCGCAGCGTCCTCCAGTGCCATGACCGCGCCCTGCCCGGTGAAGGGCGGCATCGCATGGGCGGCGTCGCCCAGCAGCGTCGCCCGGCCGCGGGTCCAGGTTGGCAGCGGGTCGCGATCAAACAGGCCCCACTTGAACAGCCGGTCGCGCGGCGTCAATGCTAACAACTGCTGCGACACCGGCTCGAAGTCATGAAACTCGGCCTGCAGCTCGGCGAGTTCGGCGCGAACGCTCCAGCCTTCTTCCATCCAGGCGCTGCGATGCGCCAGTGCGACGAAATTGATCACCGTCCGGTTGCGCAACGGGTAGCGCATCAGCAAGCGGCGCGGGCCCATGGTCATGCAGAGCGGCGGATCTAACAAGGCTGCGGGTGCGGCGGCAGCCGGCACCAGTCCGCGGAATGCCACGAAGCCCGTGAACAGCGGCGCATCGTGCCCGAAAAGCGCGGTGCGTACCGCCGAGTGAATGCCATCGGCCCCCACCAGCCAGTCCGCGCTGATGCGCTCGCCGTTGGCGAGCAGCGCAGTAACGGCGTTCCCGCCCTGCTCGATGCCCGCAACTGCGGTGCCGACATGCACGGCCGCCGGCTGCAGACGCAGCAACGCTGCTAACAAGGCAGCGTGCAGATCGGCGCGGTGCATGTGGTAGAGCGGCACGCCGTAAGTCTCGGCGGTGCGATCCTGCGGCAGGCGCACCAGGATTTCGCCGCTGGCGTAGTGACGCATCGCGCCCTCGGTCGGGCGGCTACCGAGGCGGTCGAGCTGGTCGCCGAGGCCCAGCGCGATCAGCGCCTTGCCCGCATTGGGCGTGATGCTGAGCCCGGCCCCGACCTCGCCGAGCTCCGCGACCTGCTCCAGCACGGTGACGCGCTGGCCAGCGCGCGCCAGCCCAAGAGCGGCGGCCAGGCCGCCGATACCCGCGCCGGCCACGATGACGTGCGTGTCTTTCATGCACACGCACGGTACCAAATTGGCGCGAGCAGGTCGAAACGCGCCCGAGTCCCCTGGACCACCGCACAGGTGGCGCCGTGCGGCACAGGGTTCGGGGAAACGGACGCGTGAGCAGCCTAGAGACTGCTGCGAACGACCTTGCCGTCCTTGATGATGGCTAACAGATTCTGGTCGGGCTTCTCGAGCACGCGGATATCCTGCAGCGGGTCCGCGGCCACGATCAGCACATCCGCCAGCGCGCCGGGCTCGATGACGCCGAGCCGGCCATAGGGGTTTCGCGGCCCCGACATGGCTAACAGGTCGCCATTGATCGAGGTCGCCTGGCGCAGGATTTCCAGCGGCGTGAACCAGCGCAGCCGCGCGCCGAATTCACCGCTCTCCATTGCAAAGGCGCGCGGGCTGCCGAATACGTCAGTACCGAAGGCAACCTTGACGTTGTACTTCTTGGCGAGCTGCATCATGTGATCCAGGCCAGTGGCCACCAGCGCCGCCTTTTCGCGTTGTGACACCTGCACCGGCGTCAGGGGCGCCGCCGACGCGCCCGCTGGCGCACCGGGACTGCCGCCGCCGCCGAAGAGATATGCCTGCGGCGACAGATACACGCCACGTTCCGCGATCAGCTTCATGGTCGCCTCATCGATCAGATGCGCGTGCTCAATGCTGCGTACGCCCGCTTCCACGGATCGGCGAATCGCCAGCGGCGTATAGGCATGGACAGCGACATAAGTGCCCCAGTCAGCAGCCGCCTCGACTGCGGCCCGCAGCTCCGGCGCCAGGAACTGCACGCTGTCGATCGGATCCCAGGCGGATGAGATGCCGCCGCCCGCGGTCAGCTTGATCTGCGTGGCGCCCAGTCGCAATTGCTCCCGCACAGCCGCCAGGACTTGATCCGGACCATCCGCGGTCAGTGCAAAGCCCTGTTGCTCGGCGATATCGGTGCGGCCACTCCAGACGCGCGGCGGCGAATCGCTGCGGTTGCGATGATCGCCATGACCGCCGGTCTGGCTGATGATCGCGCCCGACGGAAAGATCCGCGGGCCTTCCACCAGGCCTTCGTCGATGGCGCGCTTGAGACCGAACGACGGGCCACCCATGTCGCGCACCGAGGTGAAGCCACGCATCAGGATACCGCGCGCCTCGACGATCGAGCGCGCAACGACATAGGAAGGATCGTTGTCGCTGAGGCCGGTAAAGGGCACCGCAACCGACGGATGAATGTGCGCATCGATCAGGCCCGGGATCACCACCCGGCCGCCGGCGTCGACAACCTTGGCCGTCGCTGGTATGTTGGCTGCCGTACCTAACGAAACGATCTTGTTGCCGGCGATGACGATGTCCGCGCCTTCGCGCAACTGCGCCGCGCGGCCGTCGAATATCCGCGCATTACGTATGACCAAGGTGACGGCAGAATCATCGGCTGCCAGCGTCGCGCCGGTCAGCAGCGTCAGTACTAACAAAGGTCGCAGGCGCTTCATTCGTCGAACCTCAGGTGCTTGACACTCTTGCCGTGGCGACGAATCAGCTTCAGTGCTTCGACGCCGATCTTGAGATGCTGCTCGACAAACGCGTCGGTGACCTTGCGGTCCGAAGTCTCGGTTTTGACGCCTTCCGGGATCATCGGCTGGTCGCTGACCAGCAGCAGCGCGCCAGCGGGAATCGAGTTGGCGAAGCCGGCGGCAAACAGAGTCGCGGTCTCCATGTCGATGGCCATGCAACGCGTGCGCCGCAGGTACTCCTTGAAGTCATCATCGTGTTCCCATACACGGCGATTGGTCGTAAACACCGTGCCGGTCCAGTAGTCGAGTTCCAGGTCGCGAATGATCGTCGACACGGCGCGCTGCAGACTGAAGGCCGGCAGCGCCGGAACTTCGGGCAACAGGTAATCGTTGGAGGTGCCTTCGCCGCGCACCGCGGCAATTGGCAACACCAGGTCGCCGATCTGGTTCTTGCGCTTGAGGCCGCCGCATTTGCCGAGAAACAGCGCCGCTTTTGGCGCGATCGCCGACAGCAGGTCCATCACCGTCGCGGCGTTGGCGCTGCCCATGCCGAAGTTGATCAGCGTGATCCCGTCGGCCGTCGCGTTAGGCATGGGCCGGTCCCGGCCCATGACCTCGACGCCCATCAGGCGCGCGAAGATATCGACGTAGTTGCCGAAATTGGTCAACAGGATGTGTTGGCCGAAATCGGCCAGCTGGGTTCCTGTGTACCGGGGTAGCCAGTTGTCGACGATTTCTTTTTTGCTGCGCATTGTTGAGAAACTATAGCCCAACCCGGCAACTCGTGTGCACCGCAGTCTGTTAGCCCGCAATGGCACGGATTCCGGTTGTGGGAACTTCGCCACAGGGGCGTTCTCAAGGCAAGATGCTACAGATACTGAAAAACAGGCACAAGACAGCCCCAGAACTGCCTGCATTCCGTGTGTAGCAATTACGTCACACCCCGCGTCGCGCCATGCGCAGCGGGCAAGCAACAACTAGCGGAAATTTGTTTGATTCCCGGGCCAGGATGTGTTCTGGTTGGCGCGCCTGCTTTGGCGACAAAGCAGGCATAACAACTAAAACAATCAGGGGGACACGATGAATCTTCACAAGATCGCTGGAATTCTCGGCTTGCTGGTCGCTGTGGTCGGAGCGTTTGTAACGATCCCGTATGCGGCGTTGATCCTGTTAGTGCTGGGCCTCGTCATAGGCTTCGGTGTAGCAGCGGATCACAATGTGCGCGTCATCGTCAGTGCGATTGCGCTCAGCATGTTTGCAGGCGCTTTTGAGGCCGTTCCAGGTGCCGGCATGTACCTTAAGGGCATTGTTGCAGCCATCGGCCAGCTCGCAGCTGGCGCGGCTCTCTATGTCATTCTCAACAACATTTACCAGCGGTTCTTCGGTAAATAGCCACGCGTGAGTCCCGGCAGCGTCGCAAGACCTGCCGGGACTCGTTACGCGCTTTCGTTAGGCGCCGCAGCGCAATCAGTGCGCGGGCCGGTAACCTAGTAGCCTTGCCGGCAACATGAAGAGCGCCTTGACCAGCGCCACCAGTCCCTCGAGCAGCGCCCCGACGATCCGGAATGGAATCGACAGCAGCCACAGGATCGGGAACAGCACCAGGGCCACTATCGCCAGCGGCCACGCGACTGCCAGCAGGATGAACCAGGCGATCAGGACAAGAAGTATCTTCATGGAGATCTCACCGTCAGCAAATGACCATTGACAAGCATTGTACACACATGTACCTTTACAACAAAAGGTACCTGATACACCAATGCAAGCAGAAGCAAAATTAGCCCCTATCCGCAAAGGACTCCTCGAGTTCCTGGTGCTGAAGATCGTCGGCACTGAGAGCGTTTACGTGCCGGACATCCTGCGCAAGCTTGCGGAAACAGAGTTTGCCACCCAGGAAGGCACACTGTATCCGCTCCTCAGCAAGATCCGCCGTGAAGAGCTGGTGCAGTACGAGTGGCAGGAATCCGACGTCGGGCCACCTCGCAAGTACTACCGGCTAACAAAAGCCGGCAAGGCGCAGCTCGCGGCATTCGATGAGTACTGGGCCCAGATCAACAAGACCATTTCCAACATCGGACGCTAAGCCATGCAACCCGTGATGACCGTCAGCCTGAATCGCACCGCCGTCCAGATCGAAGAGGATGCGCATGCGCGCCTGTCGGCCTACCTTGCCGATGCGAGCATGAAGCTCGCAGCCAACCCCGATCGCGCCGAGATTCTGCTCGACCTCGAACAGGCGGTTGCCGATCAATGCAAACGCCGCATGTTGCCCGGTCAGACGGTTGTTACTCTTGCGGAACTGGCGCCGGCTCTGGAAGAAATGGGGCCGGTAGAAGTGCCCGAGGCCGCTGAACCTGCAGCGCGCGTCGTACCGGCCGCCACCGGCGCACTTCAGCAAGTCAGCGAAGGCGCGATGATCAGCGGCGTGTGCAAAGGGCTCGCACGGGCGGCTGCGATCGACGTCACGCTGGTGCGCGTCATCGCGGTGATCCTGTTGTTTGTTACCAGCGGCGGGATGTTCATCCTCTACCTGGTATTGATGTTGCTGATCCCGTTTGCACCACTCGATCCGAACGGTCCGCCGGTGCGAAAACTGCCGGCCAAGTGCCGGGAATACGTGCTGCTGATCCGTTCCAAGCTCGGTTCACTGACGAGCTAACGGGTCAGGGGTTGAGCTGGCCCCACATATAGGCGTTGGCGTTGAAGTCCTGTATCGGCGTATCGCTGCTGCCGCTCGCCGATCGCACGCCTCCGGGCCAGGAATGCCCGCCGCCGAATACGATGCGATTCACCGCGTCGTAGACATCGGGCGGATCGACGCGACAATTCACCACCGGTGCACTCGCTCGATTGCCATCGGCTGCCGTGGCGTAGCGCCTGCAGGTGGTCGACGCACCGATGCGCTCCTCGATGAACTGGTTCGTCACGTTGTTGCGGGCGATCCAGTTCGTGATCGTCGCGTCAACACCGTAGAAATTCGTCGCGGAGATGCCATCAGTGCCGACACCGCCGGCGTACGGATAGTTACGATCGTTGAGAACGTGGATGTGCAGCACGGTGATCGGCCGCGCCGGGCTGCAGGTGTAGTAGCGCGTGCCGGCACCATCGAACTCAGCCGATGCGCCGCTCACCGCCGCGATGCCGGCCAGTTGGTCGGCGAGCCCGCAGGCAAGGCGATGCGCCATGATCCCGCCGTTGGAAAACCCGGTCGCATAGATGCGCGCCGCGTCGATATTGTAGTTCGCGCGGATGTCTGCGATCACCGCGCGTGCAAACGCAACATCGTCGACATTCTGTGACTGGGCCGTGCCACAGCAGGCGCCACCGTTGAACGTCTGCAGCGTGCCGCTGCCCTCAGGAAACACTGCATAGATCTGCCGCTCCTGAGCAAACTTCGTGAGCTGACTGCTTGCGGCCTGACCCATCGCAGTGCCGGTGCCGCCATGCAACGCCAGCAGTGCAGGACGCGGTCCTGCGGCGCCGAGGCCGGTCGGGACATAGATCGCGTAGCGGCGCAGGCCCTGCGCGGGCACCGACAGGGTGCGCGCAATCCACGCACCGCTGACCTGCACTGTTAGCTGCAGCGAGAACGTCTGGTACAGCGCCGTGATGGTGGACGTGCCTTCGGCCAGGCCCGTCACCACGCCGTTCGCATTGATGAGCGCGCGCCCCGGGCTCGATGACGACCAGGTGACCTGCGTTGGGTCGACATAGCTCGGGTACGGCGCACCACCGACGCGCTGCACGAAGAACAGGCTGATGCTTTGGCCGGTACCGATCGTCGTGGCCGCGCCGGGCTCGAGTGCGGCCGTCGTCGCGGGATTTACCGTCAGCGTGACAACGAACGTGGTCGTACCGCCGCCGTTCTGCGCCGTGATGGTGTAGGTCGCAGATGGCGTCGCGGCGCCCGGCGTGCCGGAGATCTGACCGGTCGTTGCGTTCAACGTCAGGCCGGCCGGCAGCGCGGGGGTCACGCTGTAGCTCGACACCGTACCCGTGACGGTTGCATTCACGGGCGTGATCGCAGTGCCAGCCACCGCGGTCTGCGGACTTGGATAGGACAGCCCGCTGGGTGCGGTTATCGCGCCGCCCGATCCACTGCCAGAGCCGCCGCCGCAGGCTGCGAGTCCCAGCGATAACAGGCAGACCAGTAGGAATTTCATGCTCTTGCTTCCTGCAACCCCGAAGACTGATGGAACGAAGTGCCGGCGCATCGGTTGACAGCGGCGCGGCGATGATAGCAGTGGAGCGGGTGATGGGAATCGAACCCACGTTAGTAGCTTGGGAAGCTACAGTTCTACCATTGAACTACACCCGCGGCAGCCAGCTAACAATCACGAATCAGGTTGTTAGCACTGTTTTGTCGTTGTTTGCGGACAGCTATTGTGTCCAATTGGCCGGGGCTTGTAAACGCAGCCCGGCGCCGGCGCCCGCAAGCCTGAACAGACCCCCGCCCTGGTCCCAGGTTTGAGAATTCGGGCATTGATTAATGTCGCAATCGGATCGATTATCGGTGCCATGCGCTCGCAAAGCATTGGCCGTTATGCGGCACCGATCGTCTTGTCCCTGATCCTGGCCGCCTGCGGCGGTGGCGGCGGTTCCGCGCCCGCACCAGTGCCAACGCCGACGGTAACCCTGGCCGCCAGTCCTGCGAGCGTCATCTCGGGCGCGACGACGACGCTCACCTGGTCCAGCACCAACGCCACGTCCTGCACGGCCTCGGGCGGCTGGACCGGCGCCAAGGCCACCAGCGGCACCGAAAACTCGGCGGCGCTAACCACTAACGCAAGCTTCACTCTGACATGCTCGGGTACCGGGGGTTCTGGGTCCGCCAGCGCGTCGGTGACCGTAACGGCTCCGGTGGCGCCCACGGTCACATTGACCGCAGTTCCACCGTCGGTAACTGCCGGATCGTCCACCAACCTGACATGGTCGTCGGCGAACGCGACCGCCTGTACGGCAAGCGGCGGCTGGGCCGGAAATAAGCCGACCAGCGGCAGCGAAGCGTCTGCTCCACTTAACGCCAACGCCAGTTTCACCTTGAACTGTACCGGTGCAGGTGGCTCCGGGTCAGCGACTGCCGCCGTCGTCGTCACGCCACCGTTGCCCCAAATCACGTTGAGTGCATTTCCGCCGACGGTGCCGGCTGGCGGCAGTTCCACACTCACGTGGACGTCTCTCAATGCGACGACCTGCACAGCCAGCGGCGGCTGGAGCGGTGTACAGGGGACAAGTGGGTCGCAAACGACCGGGCCGGTCAACGCGACGACGACTTTCAATTTAGCGTGTACCGGTGCCGGAGGATCAGCATCGACATCCACCAGCGTCAGCGTCGTGGCTAACAGCCCGCCGGTCGCTAACGCTGGCGGCGATCGGATTGCCAACATGGGCTCGGTGGTTACGCTGATCGGTTTGGCCAGCAGCGACAGCGACGGTACTATCGCAAGTTACGTCTGGTCACAGACTGCAGGCCCCGCGGTCACGTTGACGCCAACGATGCCAAGCGGCGCCAATGTTAGCTTCACAGCCCCGAGCGTACTCGCAGACACAGTGCTGACATTCCGGCTGGTGGTGACCGACAATCTGGGCGCTACAAGTGCGCCCGATTTCGAAAATGTCACAGTGCGGCCGTTGACGGCGGGGCAAGCGCCGATCAGTGGTCGGATCACATTCGCGCGAATCCCGACATTTAGGACCGCGAACGGTTTGAACTTTGCGGGGACGACGCAGCAACCAGCGCGCGGCATAACAGTCGAAATTGTCAATGCCGGAACTAACAGTATTGTTTCGTCGGGCACCACGGACAGCGATGGCTTTTATTTCCTGATTGCCACACCTAACACGACCGCATTTGTACGAGCGCGTGCCGAACTGGTCAAATCCGGCGCGCTGCCAAACTGGAATATCCGGGTCCAGGCCGATGCGACCATCAGCAGCACGCAACAGACTGCACGCGGCACGGATTTCAACTCGGGGTCGGGATCGATGCAGAACCTGGCGATTCAGTCAGGCTGGGATACAGTTGCGGGGACATACAACAGCCCGCGCGATGCAGCGCCATTCGCGATTCTCGATACTGTTTATCGCGCCATCACCAAGCTAGTCGTGTTGAATCCGAGTATCAATCTACCGAACCTGATCGTGGACTGGGCGCCTGAGAATGTCGGAAACCAGACGTTCTTCTCGGTTTCCAGCGCGGGACCTAAAATTGTGCTGGCCGGCGAGGCTAACGTCGACACCGATGAATACGACGCACAGGTTATTGCGCACGAGTTCGGACACTTTATAGAGTGGCGATTCGGCCGATCTGACAGTATCGGCGGTCCACATACGTTGGGCGATCGGCTGGATCCGCGTCTGGCATGGGGAGAGGGTTTCGGCTACTGGTTCGCCGGAGTAGTCAATGACGACACGCTCATGATTGATACCTTCGGTCCCCAGCAATCGCAATCCGGGGGATTCGATATTGAGACGGTGTTCCGAAATCCTGGCTGGTTCAGCGAAAGCAGCGTCTGGACAATTCTCTGGGATTTGTACGACCCGGCAAATGACGACGTAGCGTCTGTTGGGCTGGCGCCGATATGGGCCATACTGACCGGCCCGCTGCGCGACTCGAGTGCGATGACAACTATTTTCACGTTCATCACGGCATTGAAACAGGCGAATCCTGGCCTGGTGAGTCAGATTGACAGTGTAGTCGGATCGCAGTCCATAGTGGCTGCCACCATTGATGACTTCGGCAGCACCGAAACTAACAATGCGGGGGTCCCGAGTACACTGCCAGTCTATGCCAGCATCGGACAGGGCGGCGGTCCACTCATCGTGCCCAGTACGAGGGACTTTGGTACTGGAAATAAGCTGGGCAATCGGCACTTTGTGAAAATGATTGTTGCAAGTCCGCGAACGGTGCGAATTACTGCTAACGCCGCCGTGGCTGGCCAGGATCCTGACGTCCAGATTTTCAAAGCCGGTTTGCAGGTTATTTCGCTCAGTTGCACGCCGACGCCGACGCCGCCGCAGGTGTGTGGTGAGTCAGGTGGCAACGAGGATTTCAACGCCACGCTGAGCGGGGGCACTTATGTCCTGGAAGTTTATGAGTGCAACAATGCGGGTTGCGCTGGCGACACGCCCACTCCAGCTGACACCACTATCACCGTGACCGTGCAATGATCAGGAGCCGCGCCATGCCGAATCTGTTTTTGCCGGTCGCTTTGGCGCTGAGCCTGATGGTAGCTCCGGCAACTGCCGCGACGCAGAAAATCGGCAAGCCGGCCGCGGTGTCCGGCATGACGCTGGCGCTTCGCAGCGGCGAGAAGATTGGCGCGCCGGTAGATGTTTACTACCAGCATCTCGCACCCGGTGCTGCTTCGGCTGACCCCAGCCTGAAACTAACAATCATCCCGCGCCTCGCTGGCAAACTTAGCGTACAACTGGTACCGGACAGCAGCGTCAGTATTGTTTACGGCGGGGCTCCGATGACACTCCAGAAGGCCAGTGCCTCCGGTGTCTACAACCGGTTGCTCAGCGTGCGACGCAACGGCACAACGCCAGCAACTATTCGCGCCCTGGTGCACGTCGACCTTGGCGACTCCAGCTTTTTCAGCGTGTTTGTGATTCCAGCGGACGCAGCTTCGGCGGATGCCGCACGCCTGATGAAGTCCGGCAGTTCGCAGACCGTGAAGAAACCCGCGCGCCAGCTCTGACGCCGCCGCCTTGACGGAAATCACTCCGCGCCGCGGCATCCGCAGTTTTGTCGTGCGCGCGGGGCGCATGACCGCCGGCCAGGAACGCGCGCTGGTCGAGCTCTGGCCCCGGTACGGTATCGACTGGCCGCCCGCCACGCTGCCGCTCGATTTCCCGCGCGCATTCGGGCGCAGCGCGCCGCTCACGCTCGAGATCGGCTTTGGCAACGGCGCCACGCTCGCGCACCTGGCTGCCGCGAACCCGGCTCGCAATTACCTCGGCATTGAAGTGCACCGGCCCGGCATCGGCCACATGATGTTAGCTGCGGAAGCTGCGAACCTTTCGAACCTGCGCATCATCTGCCATGACGCCGTTGAAGTACTGACGCAGGCGGTCCCCGCGGACTCGGTCGACGAAATGCTGATCCAGTTCCCGGATCCGTGGCCCAAGAAACGCCATCACAAGCGCCGGTTGATCCAGCCAGGATTTGCGTTGTTAGCAGCCGGCCGGCTGCGGCCAGGCGGCGCGTTGCGCCTGGCGACCGACTGGGAGGAATATGCGCTGCACATGCAGGAAGTGCTCGGTGCCTGCCCGCTGCTGAATAATTCCGCAGGCGGCGGTGGCGCAATTACCAGGCCCAGCTGGCGTGAACTCACCAAATTCGAGCAACGCGGCCAGCGGCTGGGTCACGGTGTCTGGGATTTTGAATTTATCCGAGCAGCTTGAACGCGGCGCGCACGCCATCCAGCACGAACTGCACCGCCAGCGCGCCCAGCACCACACCCAATAATCGATTGGTAACGTTGGCGCCGGTGACGCCCATGATCCGCATGATGGGCCCGGCGAGCCGCATCATCAGCAGCGAAACGGCAATTACCGCGAACGCTGCGGCGATCAATCCGGAAAACAGGACCGGCTGCTCGGTCACCAGCACCGGCCCGAACCACAGCAGGATCGTGGTCAGTGCCCCGGGACCCGCCAGCAGCGGAAAAGCCAGCGGGAACACCGATATGTCGGCGCGGCGCTTGCTCTCGGCCTGTTCGTCGGAGGAGGTCCGGGTGCCGGATTCGCGCGCAAACACCATTTCGAGCGCCATCAGGAACAGCAACAGGCCGCCGAAGATCCGAAACGCGTCGATGCTGATGCCCATGATGCGCAGGAAGGCGGCGCCGGTCAGCGCGAACAGCAGCAGGATGCCGGCGGCGACCAGCGCGGCCTTCAGGGACATCTTGCGCTTGTAGCCGTCATTGGCCCCTTCAGTAAGGCTGGCGAATACCGGCGCCAGTGACAGAGGCTCGACGATCACGAAGAAAACCACGAAAAATTTAATTATTTGCTCAAGCATCATGCTGCCTTGCAATAAGGATGAACACCGATTGCCAGTCATCGCCGACAGGCGCAGTATCTCACTTATGACCACTCCCTACCCGAAGGTTGGCGACTGGTACCGCATCCGCGGCGGCGCGATCTTTGAAGTGGTCGCGCTCGATGAAGAAACCCGCTGTGTGGAAATGCAGTACTTCGACGGCACCGTCGAAGAGATGGAGCTGGACGACTGGATCGAACAGGCCAGCGCCCGTGAAGTGGAATCGGCCGAACCGCCGGAGGACTGGAGCGGCTCGGTGGACATGGATCCGCTCGATGACGACACCGGCGATCAGGATCGCTCGATCGATGCCGCCAATGCCGAGATGTTAGCTTCCTGGGACAGAAGCACGTAACCGTCTGTTAGCTCGATCGGCACCGCAACCAGGTGCTTGCCGACGCAGGGTCCCCACAGGCACCTGCCCTGGTCCCGCTCGAACACTGCGCCATGCGAATGGCACATCAGCAGCGCGCCATCTCTGGTCAGGAATTTGTGCGGCTGCAGATTGAGCGGGTGACCCTGGTGCGGGCACCAGTTGAGGTAAGCGCGCAGCTCGCCGTTGGGCAGGCGCAGCACCAGGCCCTTGAGCGGCCAGTCGCCCTCGCCGACGGTAAAACCGCGGCAACCCTGCTGACCAAGCTCCGCCAGCGAGCACAGGATTCGCGTGGTATCGATCTCCGCCACGGCAGCGGTCCGCTATGGCCTGGGCGCCGGGACCACGCCGCGGCGCACCAGGAACAGCAGCATGATCAGCGCCGGAATACTGAGGCTCGCGGTGTAGACGAAGAACAGCTGGTAGCCGATCCCATCGACCACGAAACCGGAGAAGCCTTCAAGAATCTTGCCGAACAGCGCATAAAACGACGAGAACAGCGCGTACTGGGTTGCGGTGTAGCGGGCGCTGGTCAGGCTGGATAGAAAGGCGATCAGGGCCGTGCCATGCATCGCCAGCGCCAGGTTGTCGAAACCATTGACCATCCCGAGCTGCAGCAGGCTCGGCTTGTCGATTCCGGCTAACACCGAGAACAGGCAGTTCGAAACCATGACCATCAGGCTGCCGACGACCAGCGAGCGCAGCAGGCCGATTTTCGCGATCACCACGCCGGCGATTACCACGCCGACCAGCGATGCTAACAAACCGTAGAACTTGACCACCGCGGCGATTTCCTTGAGCGAAAATCCCTTGTCGATATAAAACGAGTTGGTCATGCTGCCCATCGCAAAATCGGTGAGGCGATAGCCACTCATGAAGAACAGGATCAGCAGCGCCAGCGGCAGGCCGTAGCGCGAAAAGAATTCGGTAAACGGGCAGATCACCGCACCGACAAACCAGCTGCCGGCGGTCCGCAGCCACTCGGGCCAGTGCGGTCGATGCTGCAGCCAGTCGACCACGCGCTGCTCATGATCGAAGGACAGCGACTGACGGGACACAGCAGGCTCGGCGGACATGATGGTGGTCAGCACGCCGACACCCACCAGCGCGGCCATCGTCAGGTAACTGAACTGCCAGCCATAGTCGTCGGCCAGCGCCAGCGCGCCGGCTCCGCCGACGATCAACGCCGCGCGATAACCGAGCTGATAAGCCGCTGCCATCGCGCCCTGGTCGTCCACCGGCGCCGACTCGATGCGCCAGGCATCGATCGCGATGTCCTGGGTCGCGGCGCAGAATGCAATGAACAAGGCACACAGCGCCATCGGCAGTACGGCGCGCGTCGGATCATTGGTCGACATGTACGCAAGTCCTGCCACGAGCCCGAACTGCGCGAGCAGCATCCAGCTGCGCCTGCGGCCAACCAGGCGCGTCAGGATCGGTATTGGCAACCGGTCCACCACCGGCGCCCAGAGAAATTTCAGGCTGTAGGCCAGGCCGACCCAGGCCAGCATGCCGATGGTCGATCGCTGGATACCGACAGTACGCAGCCATGCAGACAACGTCTGGTAGATCAGGTAAAAGGGCAGGCCCGCGGAAAAACCTAACAACAGCATCGACACCATGCGTGGCTGCCCGTAGACACGCAGCGCCTGCCACCAGCTGAGCTTCACAGGCGGTAGTCCATGATCAGGGGTGCGTGATCCGAAAAGCGTTCATCCTTGTAAATATGCACCGCTTTGGCCTTGCCGCGCAGGCCACCGCTCACAATCTGGTAATCAATGCGCCAGCCGACGTTCTTCGCCCAGGCCTGGCCGCGATTGGACCACCAGGTGTACTGGTCGGGCCCGGCGCAGACCTCGCGGAACGCGTCCACCCAGCCCTCCGCGCCTAACAACTGGTCCATCCAGGCGCGTTCCTCGGGCAGGAAGCCGGAATTCTTCTGGTTCGATTTCCAGTTGCGAAGGTCGATGGCCTTATGCGCGATATTCCAGTCGCCGCACAGGATGTAATGGCGCTTGCGCTTCGCGAGTTTGCGCAAATGTGGCACAAAGACATCCAGGAACCGGAACTTGGAAGCCTGGCGCTCCGGACCCGATGAACCGGACGGCAAATAGAGCGACACGACCGACAGATCGCCAAATTGCGCCTCGAGATAGCGGCCCTCGCTGTCGAACTCGGGCACGCCGAAACCGCGTATTACTTTGTCCGGCTTGTTTCTGGCAAAGACCGCTGTGCCTGAATAGCCTTTGCGTTCAGCGTCATAGAGGTAACGGTGATAGCCCGGTATCTCAGCACCATGGCCCTCGAGCTGATCCAGCTGCGCCTTTGTCTCCTGCAGACAGACGACGTCCGCATTCTGCCTGGCCAACCAGCGGAATGCGCCTTTGCTCGCGGCGGATCGAATGCCATTGGCATTCAGAGTAATGACTCGCATCGGCGTTATGATAACGGCGATGCAGGACTATCAACGCAGCTTTCTGGATCTCGCGGTGACCCGCCAGGCGCTGCGCTTTGGGAACTTCAGGCTGAAGTCGGGCCGCGAAAGCCCATATTTTTTCAACGCGGGCCTCTTCAACGACGGCGAAGCGATCGCGATGCTGGGCCGGTGTTACGCGGCCACGCTGCAGCGGTCCGGCATCGCCGTCGACATGCTGTTCGGTCCCGCCTACAAGGGCATTCCTCTGGTCGCAGCGACCGCGGCGGCATTGGCCGAGCATCATCGGCTGAACCTGCCGTGGGCCTTCAATCGCAAGGAAGCCAAGGACCATGGCGAGGGCGGCCTGCTGGTCGGCGCGCCGCTGCAGGGCCGTGTCGCCATCGTCGATGACGTGATCACGGCGGGCACGGCAATCCGGGAATCGGTTGAATTGATACGGCGCGCGGGGGCCAGGCCGGTGGCAGTGCTGCTCGCCCTGGACCGCCAGGAACGCGGCCAGGGAACGCAATCCGCAGCGCAGGAAGTCGAGGCCGAATTCGGCGTAAAGTGTGTGAGTATTGTCACACTGGCCGACCTGATTGAATTCTGTGGCGGGCCGGCGGGTGACGCGCTTCGCATTTCTGCAACCGAGATTGCACGACTTAAGGAATATCGGGAACGATACGGTATCGAGTAGGGCCCGCCGACCATGAATCACGCAAAACACAGCTTGCCGGAGCCCGGTTTGACGCGTCGCGCGGCCGTTGTGATTTCGCTGCTGGCTGTGCTGTTAGCCAGCGCAGCGATTGCGCAGATCCCTGCCGACCAGAAGAAAGTCTACCGCTGGACCGATGAAAGAGGCGTGGTGCATTACGGCGATCGCATCCCACCGGAATACAGCCGCGGCGAAGCGGCGGTGCTGAACAATCAGGGCGTCACGGTCGGCATCCGGCCGGCGCAGAAGACGCCCGAACAAATCGAGCTCGAAACCGCGCAGCGCGAGATCCGGGAAAAAGTTCAGCAGCGCGATTCATTTCTGCTGACCACTTACACCTCGGTCCACGATATCGAGCAACTGCGCGACCAGCGCCTGCAACAAATGTCGGATGCACGCAAATCCACCGAGGCCTATATCGAAGCCCTGCAGGGCCGCTTGATGTCGCTGCACGAACGCGTGCAAATATTTCGTCCGTATAACGAGGCGCCGGGCGCGCGACGAATGCCCGATGAGCTGGCGCAAGACCTGGTGCGCACCCTGAAGGAAGTCTCCGGGCAACGCGCGCAGATGGCCGAACGCATGGCCGAGGACCGGGCGCTGCGCCAGCAATTCCAGCTCGATATCGACCGTTATAAAATGCTCAGGTCGAAAGTGGCGAGCACGCGTTAGCTGTGCGGCCGCTCACCTGCGGCCGGAACTGCCGAATCCGCCGCTGCCGCGCTCAGTCGCGGCAAAATCAGTGACGATGTCCAGCGCAACCTGCACCACCGGCACGATGACCAGCTGCGCGATACGCTCGCCCGGCTGCACCGTATACGCGGCCTGGCCACGATTCCAGCACGACACCATCAACGGACCCTGGTAGTCCGAATCAATCAGGCCGGTCAGGTTTCCTAACACGATGCCGTGCTTATGACCGAGACCACTGCGCGGCAGGATCACGGCAGCAAGACCCGGATCCGCCACGTAGATGGCGATGCCGGTGGGGATCAGCTCGGCGCTGCCGGGCTGCAGCAGCAATGGCGCATCGATGCAGGCCCGCAGGTCCATGCCGGCAGAGCCGCCGGTCGCGTAGGCCGGCAACGGCCACTCGCGACCGATGCGCGCATCCAGGATGCGCATCTGCAGCGTGCGCGTTACAGCGGGCGCATCAGGCATCAGGCAACCGCGTCCGCTCGCTTGCGGAATTGCTGCGTGACCAGAGTGATCAGTTCGGCGGCCACCTGGTCTTTGGGTCCCCGGCCGATATCCTGCCGGCCGTTGCGCCACAGGACTAACAAGGCATTCTCGTCGCGCTCAAAAACCTTGTCGTTGCTGACATCGTTGGCGGCGATCATGTCGAGGTTTTTCTTCAGCATCTTGGTCTTGGCGTAATGCTCGAGCTGCTCGGTTTCGGCGGCGAAACCGACCACAAAAGGCTTGTCCTTGCGCGCGGCAACATTGGCCAGAATATCCACCGTCCGTTCGACGGCGATCTCGAGCTCCGGAGAATTCTTCTTGATTTTCTGGCCCGCGGGTCTGGCCGGGCGATAGTCGGCGACTGCGGCAGTGCCAATGAAGATCTGCGCGGCCTGAACCTCGCGTTCGACCGCGGCTAACATATCGGCCGCGCTCTCGACGTCGATGCGCCGCACGCCGGCGGGCGTCGGCAGCGCCACCGGACCTGCAACCAGCACCACGTCGGCACCGGCGGCGCGCGCGGCCGCTGCGACCGCAAAACCCATCTTGCCAGAACTGCGGTTGCTGAGGAAACGCACCGGGTCGACCCGCTCACGCGTCGGGCCGGCCGTGATCAGCACGCACACGCCGGCCAGCGGACCGCGACCACCTAACAACGTGACCGCGTGTTCGGCGATTTCGAGCGGCTCCAGCATCCGGCCGTCGCCGGTTTCGCCGCAGGCCTGGTCGCCGCTGCCCGGACCCAGCACCGCGATGCCGCGCGCGGCCAGCAACCGCATGTTGTCCTGGGTTGCCTTGTTAGCCCACATGAGGCGATTCATCGCCGGCGCGACGGCAATGACCTTGTCCGTGGCGAGGCACAGCGTGGCGAGCAGGTCATCGGCATGGCCGCCCGCGAGTCGCGCCAGGAAATCGGCCGTGGCCGGCGCGACGATGATGAGGTCCGCCCAGCGCGCCAGCTCGATATGGCCCATGGCCGCTTCGGCGGCGCTGTCGAACAGTTCGTCGCGGACCGCTCTGCCGGACACCGCCTGGAAAGTCAGCGGTGTGACGAACTCACGCGCGCCCGCAGTCATCACGACCTGGACTTCGGCGCCGCGCTCGCGCAGCCGCCGTACCAGGTCGGGACTCTTGTAGGCCGCGATACCCGCGGTCACGCCCAGCAGTATTTTCTTGCCAGCCAGTTCCATGTCGTGCCGATTATAGAGTGTTAGCCATTTCGATTCTGCGCAAGCGCACCCGATTCAAGGTCTAGCCGCTGCGGGTCCCGCAGGCAATCATGCGGCGATGGCTACAGCACCACCCGACACAAACCGCGGCCTCAGGCATTGGCCGCCCGGCGACCGCCCGCGCGAGAAACTACTGGCGAGCGGGGCCGGCGCGCTGTCCGACGCCGAGCTGCTGGCCGTCCTTTTTGGCACCGGCCTGCCCGGCCGTAATGTGGTCGAAGTTGCCCAGGACCTGCTGGCACAGTACGGTTCCCTGCGCGGGCTGCTGTGTGCGCCATCGGTCGCGGCGCCCGGAAATACCGGCCTCGTGCGGCGCCTCGGGCTCGGTCCGGCGCGCTATGCCAGCCTGCATGCGGCCCTGGAGCTGGCGCGGCGGCACTTTCGCCAGGGCCTGGAGGCGGGCTCGGTGCTGGGCTCGCCGGGTGATACGAGAGCCTTCCTCGTGGCCCAGCTCCGGGACCGGCCCTATGAGGTCTTCTGCTGCCTCTATCTCGACAACCGCCACCGGCTGATCCGTTTCGAAGAGCTGTTCCGCGGCACCATCGACGGCGCCACCGTGCACCCCCGCGAAGTGCTGCGCCAGGCGCTCGCGCACAACGCCGCCGCCGTCATCCGTCGGGTAAGGATGCAGCCTTACGGCTGCATCCTCCCCTAAGAACCGGACTTGATGGTTTCCGCTCATCCGGCTCAAGCCGTCACAAAGCCCGGCGGTCAAGCCGAGCCGAACCTCACAACGAACAAGGCGGGGGATGGGCTCGCCGACGCGATTGACCCGTCGATCCCTGACGGTCCACAAAGTACGAACGCCAGTCCGGGTCATAGGGGTTAGCCTCGGCCCGGATTTTGAGGTGGCGCCGGATGATTGTCTTGTTAGCACATACCAACGACAACCACGACGACCGATCCTCAGGTGTTCGCTCGCCCACATCGGCAGCGAAGCGCCAGCTGCGACCGTCAACTCGATGCCAGTACTTGTGCAGCACCCAGTCGGCGTTCTTGTTCTGATGCCTGCGCCGCGCCCATCTCCAGAGACTATGCCAAAGCACGTGGTCCACTTTGCGGAACGTACGCGTCGCCACAATGTGCCGGTGATACATGCACCAACCGAGCAACACTCGATTCAGCGCAAAGATCAGATCGGCCTGTGTTGCCGCGCGGTTTGCTCGGATGAGCGCCCGGGCCTTCGCTAAGAACGCGTGAACGTTCTTTCGGGAAGGCGTGACCAGCAACTTGCCGTGATATTTTCGCAAGTGCTGACCCAGGAAGTTGAACCCGACATCGATGTGTGTGACGCGGCTCTTCTCCGGCGAGAGCTTCAGCCCCCGGATTGCCAAGAACCGCTCCACGACCGGCTTCACTTGCATCTCGAGTAACTCTCGCGAGCAGCCCGTGATGATGAAGTCATCGGCATACCGCACCAGATGGACCTTGGGGTTGTACTTGCCGCGCCCCCGGCCTAAATCCTTCCGGAAGAAGGATTCGTGGAGCGCACGTTCCAACCCATCCAAGGCCAGATTCGCTAACACCGGTGAGATTACGCCGCCTTGCGGCGTCCCCTCATCGGTCGCGAACAGGGTTCCCTTCTCGACATAGCCGGCCTCTAACCAGCCCCGCAAGATCGCCTTGTCGGTCGGAGCATTGTCCAGCAACCATGCATGGCTGATGTGATCGAAGCAGCCCACGATGTCGCCTTCCAACACCCATCCCGGAGCACTCTTGCGTGACAGCAGCTTAAAACACTGCTCGATCGCATCCGCCGTCGATCGCATCGGCCTGAAGCCATAGGAGTTGTGATCCGCCCCGGACTCGGCGACAGGATCGAGCGCCTGCAGGTATAGAGCCTGCATGGCCCGGTCGTACATCGTCGGGATACCCAAGGGTCGCCACTTGCCATTGGCCTTCGGGATATAGATGCGCCGCAGCGGCTGCGGCCGGTAGCCGCGCCGTCGAAGCGTTCGGATTGCTTGTGCCTTGGCCTCCGCGGATCGCCAGACGCGTCCGTCGACCCCAGAGGTCTCTTTGCCTCGATTACTCGTCACTCGCTTCACGGCCAAGGCACGGCCGCTGAACGAGCAGGTGAGCAGCCACTGCAGCGCTTTGACACGCCCGTGACGACCCTCCCGTGTTGCCTTGACGATACGCGCTTGCAGCCGCTGCACGTGATGCTCACACTGGCGCCAGTCGATCTGGTCCCAGGGCGGCATCTCGCCTGAGGGTGCACACGCCGCTTGCGCTGCGTTCATTTGCGATTCCCTCTTGAGGCGGTTCTACACGCTTTCTCGTCACGAACGACCGAGCGGAAGTGGGCCTGCTTTCGCAGCGAGGTAATGTTGTCGTTGCCGACGCAACCCCTATCGGCTCGATTACCGAACCGCCTTCGCTTTCTCCACTTTCCTATGCCCGCTGCCCCCTGGGCGACCCTTGCGAGTGCGCCTGCTCCCGCAAGGGAGCGGAACATCGGGTTTACCGTGTTTCGCATTGATGACACGCGTGTGTTAGTCCCTGCCAATACACCGACGGTCTTGATTATCCGTGTGCTCCGAGTACACAAGGCGGAGCAGCTGACCGCGTTACCGTTTTGGCCTGAGCCACTCAGCATCTTTGGCTCGACTGATTTTGACGGTGCCTGAACGGCAGTTCACTTACATTAGACCTAACACGCAGCCTTGCCCTCAAGCCGCCTGATGCTGGCAGCCTCGATCGCTTGCTCGCGCTCGCCACCGTGCCAATCGTCTGGCAAAGGTACGTTGTCTCGGCAGCTTCAGACGCAGCAATTACTCGCCACGCCTGTGCCGATAGGCTACTGCGCACGGAAGCGCAGGTTCGACTCATAGATCTCCTTTCTATTCGAACAATCATCAAAGCGACTTCACGTCGCACTGGCGCACAACCACCCGTCCGGCGTCGCTGAGCCGAGCCAGGCGGACGAAATGATCACGCGGCGCCTGAAGGAGTAATGACAAGCTTGTCATTATTCTTTTAATGAGCAGGACGCCGTAATGCGAAGTTGGATGATATTGCCGCGGTAGGAGCCTGATTCCGCCGATCCTGCTTCGCATTATTTTGGGCGTACGTTCCTTGGTTCCTAATCCCAAGGAGACTCACCATGTCCTTTACAGAACCCCGGTTCCGACCGTTGCTCGCCGTGCTTCAGGATCACTTCCGGGAGAAGCGTTATGGTGACGGTACGATCTGGAATTACCCCGTGGCCGTGCGACGCTTCTTGCGCGCGCTTGAGCGTCGCGGGCTGACGGTCGAGACCGTCAGCGCCGCTGATGTGGATCGCCATCTCGACTCGCTGCGCCTGCGGCGCTACCGTCGGCCGTTCCCAGATCACTCACGGCGCATGCACCGCGCGGCGATCCAGATGTTGCTGCGCTTGGTACGCGGGAAGTGGCCACCGGAAATTGGGCCGACGACGGCGCACGAGATCGCTGATCGCGAGATCGTCAATGCCTATGATGCATGGATGAGCGAGCTTCGCGGCCTGGCTGCGAGCACGCGCCGACACCGCCGATGCGAAACGCATCGGTTGTTGCAATGGCTGCGCGGCCAAAAAAAGTCAGTGGCTGCACTGTGCATTGCCGACCTCGATGCATATGTCGCGCAGCGCAGTGCGTCGATGCGTCGGACCAGCATCGCAGAGATGACCAGCACGCTGCGCGGCGTGCTGCGTTATCTGCACGGCAGTGGGCGACTGGCGGAGGAGCTGGCGAGCGAGATCACTGGGCCGCCGATCTATGCGCTTGAGGGCATCCCCTCGACGATACGAGTAGAGGATGTGCAGCGCGCGCTGAAAGCCACGCGACTGGATCGTTCGCCGCTGGGCCGTCGCGACTATGCGATCTTGATGCTGCTCTCGAGCTATGGCTTGCGTGGTGGGGAGATCCTGGGGTTGCGCCTGTCGGACATCGACTGGCGGCATGAGCGCCTGCACATCCGACACTCGAAAACCGGCGCGCACTCGGAACTGCCGCTGCTGCGCGGCGCGGCCAACGCGCTGCTCGACTACCTGAAATACGGGCGCCCAGCGACGGCGGTACGCGAGGTGTTCATCCGCGCGTGCGCACCGTATGGGGCACTGACGGCGAGCGCGGCCTTACACCATCTGCTCACGCGACGGCTGGCTGCCGTGGGCGTATCGCTGACGGGCAAGCGTGGGGCGCACGTGCTTCGGCACAGCCGTGCAGTGAGTCTGATGCGCGGCGGTGTGCCACTCAAGGTGATCGGCGATGTGCTCGGACATCGCTCCGAGCGATCCACATCGGCGTACCTGAAGTTAGCCACCGAGGACTTGCGCGCGGTGGCGCTGGATCTGCCGGCGGGGGTGTCGCCATGAAGGACCACGATACCGTCTACGCGTTCTTAGACACGCGCTCGATCGGACGCAAATCTCGCTACTGTTACGTCAGCATCCTGCGCGCCTTCGACGCGTTCGTCCTCGATCGGACAGCGGCGCATGAGCCGCTGTCGATCGAGACGCTGCGCGCGTGGCTCAAGGAAGAAGTCCGGCGATCCCCGTTGTCGAGTGTCGTGCAGCGAGCCTGCGTGATCGGCCACTACCTTGACTGGCGGACGGCCGGCGGTGGCGGACCCAATCCGCTGACCTCACTGCGGGCGCAGTATGGCCGGCTCGTGACGCCAATCGCGCGAGCGTTACTCGAAGACGATTATCGGAGCGCTTTGGAACGGCTGCGCCCGCTGCCGGACTTTGGTAGCTGCCTCGGCCCGCTGATGCGTGAGCACATCGCGCGGATGCAGGCGCTGGGCTACCGGTACGGAACCTGGGTGCGTGACCTGCGCCGCTTCGATCGGTTCCTGCAGCGCCGGGCCAATCTGGCCGGCGCCGCGCTGCCGACACTGTTGAACGAATGGCGTCAGGAGAGCTCCGGCGCCCGACATCAACTGCGGGTGCAACAGTGTGGTCGAGCGCTGTCGCGGGCGATGCGTCGACAGGATCGAACGACGCCGATCTTGTCGATCGACGTCGGGTTACAGCGCCGTGTGCTGCGGGAAGAACGGCGACCGTACCTGTTTACGGAGGCTGAGATCGCAAAGCTGTTCGCCGCGGCGCGCACGTTCCCGACGCGGGGCGCAGCGCTCCGACCGATCGCACTCCACGCCATGCTGACGCTGGCGTACTGCGCCGGTCTTCGAGTCGGAGAGATCGCCTCGTTGAGGTTCGGGGATCTGGATCTGGAGGAGGAACTCCTGGAGATCCGCGAAACGAAGTTCTTCAAAACCCGGCGCTTGCCGTTGCGGCCGACGGTGATCACGGTGTTGTCGAACTACGTGACGTTGCGGGCGGCGGCGGGCGCACCGACGGTGCCGGATGCGCCGCTGTGGTGGAGCGCCCTTCGCCGGCATCGATACAGCTACGGCGGGATCGATAAACTCCTGATGCGCGTGATCCGCCACGCGGGCCTGAAACCCGAGAGAGGCCGGCGTGGGCCGAGGCCGCACGATCTGCGGCACACGTTCGTCGCGCATCGCATGCTGCACTGGTATCGGGAGGGCGTGAATCCCCAAGCGCAGTTGCCGCATCTGGCGACTTACCTTGGGCACAAGGATATCCAATCGACGCTCGTGTACCTCAACATCACGCCGGAACTGCTGCAGCAGGCGAGTGAGCGCTATCGGCGGCACGGCGTCAGCGCGCTACGCGCCTCGGGAGAATGCCCATGAATCCCGCACCGTTGCCGTTCTGGTTGAACGCGTTCTTCCACGAGTGGCTTGGGCAGCAGCGCAACTGCTCGCGGCACACGATCCTGTCGTATCGCGATACCTGGCGGCTGTACCTGCGGTACGTCGCGGGTCGGCGGGACCGGTCGGTGAGTGCGTTGAAACTCACCGACCTGTCCTGCGAGGAGGTGCTTGCGTTCCTGCATCATGTCGAGTCGGAGCGCCACGACACGATCGGCACACGCAACTGCCGACTGGCTGCCCTACGCTCGTTCTATCGCTTCGTCGCTGATCGCGAGCCGCTGGCGGCGGCGCAGTGCGCGGCGGTGCTGCGCATCCCGGTGAAAAAGGGACCGCGGCCGGCGCTCGCGTATCTCGATACCGAGGAGGTCAACGCGATCCTCCGCCAACCGGATCGCTCGACGCTCGAGGGTCAACGGGACGAAGCACTGTTGTCCTTGCTGTACAACACCGGCGCGCGCATCCAGGAAGCGCTGGGTCTATGCCCCAGCGGTATCCGGCTCACATCGCCGGAGCACGTCAGGCTATACGGCAAGGGTCGCAAGGAGCGGATCAGTCCGATCTGGCCGGAGACGGCTGCACTGATGGCGGCGTTGCTCAAGCGCCAGCCAAGACTCGATCACGAACCCGTGTTCGTCAATCGCTACGGTCGACCGCTCGGCGCCGCCGGCGTCCGGTTCAAGCTGGCGAAATACGTTCGCGCGGCCGCAGAAGAGCTACCGTCTCTTCGCCGCAAACGCGTGCATCCGCACACGTTCCGACACACAGTGGGTGTCCAGATGGTCGCCGCCGGCATCGATCTGACGACCATCCGCAACTTGTTCGGGCACGTCAGCCTCGATACGACGAACCACTACGCACGCGCGAACCTCGAAACCAAGCGACGCGCCATCGAGCAAGTCGATCGCTCAACCCGACCCAGAAATCCGCCGCGCTGGAAACGCAACCCGAACTTGCTAACTTGGCTCGACTCGCTCTGACGCCCTCCCCGAAATAATGCGAAGCACGCTCGGGCTATCGCCCGGAAAAACGAGCCTCCCGGGCGTGTCCTTCGCATTACGGCGTACTGCTCATTAAAGGAGGCCCTGGCGCTGGTGGACATCCGCGTGCTCGATCATCTGGTCATCGCCGGGGCGGAGGCAGTCTCGCTGGCGGAAAGAGGGCTGATGTAGTGCCGGTCCTATTCCAGCTCGGGATAGGGCCCAACGCCGCCCGCGGCGATGAAGCGATCGATGCGCGCCTCGAGCACCGGCAAGGGCACCGACCCCAGTTCCAGCACGGTGTCGTGAAAAGCGCGGATGTTGAACTTCGCGCCTAACGCGGACTCGGCCCTGGCGCGCGCTTTCACGATGGCCATCTCGCCGAGATAGTAGGACAGCGCCTGCCCGGGCCAGGCGATATAGCGATCGACTTCGGTGTCGATCTCATGCTCGGGCAGCGCGGTGTATTCCTTCAGATACTGGATCGCGCGATCGCGCGTCCAGCCCAGCGAATGCACGCCGGTGTCGACGACCAGCCTCGCGGCGCGCCACATCTGATAGCTCAGCATGCCGAAGCGTTCGTAGGGCGTTTCGTAAATCCCCATTTCCAGCCCGAGCTTTTCGCAGTACAGCGCCCAGCCTTCGCCGAATGCCGAGATGTACGTTTTCTGGCGGAATTCCGGCTGGTTCTTGTGCTCCATCGCAATCGGCATCTGGAATGCATGACCCGGCGCGGACTCATGCATCGTCAGCGCAGGAAGACTGTAGAGCGGGCGCGACGGCAGGTTGTAGGTGTTGACGAGATAGACGCCCGGGCCGCCGCGACCGGCGGTGTAGAACGGCGCGAGATCGTCCGGCACCGGTTTGATCGCAAAGCGCATGCGCGGCAGGTAGCCGAAATACTGCGAACTCCTCGCATCGAACTTCTTGGCGATCCACGCGGCGCGCATCAGCAGTTCTTCGGGCGTCTTCGCATAAAACTGCGGATCGGTGCGCAGGAATTTCAGGAACGCCGGAAAGTCGCCGGAGAAGCCTGTCTCCTTCATGACGCCTGACATCTCGGCATGCAGGCGCGCGACCTCGGACTCGCCGATCGCGTGGATCGCCGCGGGCTCGAGATCGAGCGTCGTGAACTCGCGGATCTTGGCGCGATAGAACGCCTTGCCATCCGGCATGTCTTCCGCGGCGAGGGTCCGGCGGGCACCCGGCACATATTCATTGCGCCAGAAATCCAGCAACACCCGGAACGCGGGTTGCACGACATCGCGGATGACGACGCTGGCCTCGGCCCGCAGGCGCGCCTGCGCATCGGGCGCAATGCCATTCATCTCGCGGAATGGCGTATAGAAACTGTTAGCTTCGGGGGTCGTATCGATGATCGCGGTGAGCGACGCATCGCGACCCAGCAGCGTCAGCTGCGGCGGCGTGAAGCCACGCCTGAGGCCGGCGCGCATCTGGAGCAGCTGTTCGTTGAAGTAGCGCGGAATGTCGCGCATCTGCCTGAGCCAGTTCTGGTAATCCGCGAGGGTGCGGAACGGCTTGCGCGCCGTGTAGCCCAGATCGGTCCAGAAGGTCGTATCCGCGTTGGCCGGCATCTCGAAGTCGCGAAACCGTTGCGACGTGATCAGCGCAGCGATTTGCGGGCGATAAACGTCGTAGTTGATCTGCTCTTCCGCCGAGAGTTGTTTGCGGTCGATGCGATCCAGTTTCCTGGCGACCACTTCCCAGTAGCGCAGGCGCAGGTCCTGTGTCGCTGCATCCACTTTCGGCAGGTGATCCTGCACGCCCCGCTGGCTGTCCTCGTTGTCGGCGAACTGCTCCTGACGCCAGTCCCATTCGCTGCGGTAGATGTTCTGCAGGGCGGCGTCGGCCCCCTTGGGCGCGGCAGCGTGCACGGGCGCGATCGCAGTCGCGAACAAGATCACGGCAACAGCGCTTGGCAGAAAACCAGACATGGACGACCCCGTAATTTGCAACTGGGAAACTCGCGCCCTAGCCTAGTGGAAAAAGCACCATAACGGACCCGGTCGGCGCCGCCGGCGGCGGCGGTTGCTGTCGAGGCCAAGTTCCGGTATAAAGGCGGGCCCTTTGGCGGCCTCAGGGCTTCCATAGCGCCACTAACTTATTGATTTAAAAAGAGAACTTTCATGTCCCGCGTGTGCGAAGTTACGGGCAAGAAGCCCACCGTTGGCAATACAGTCTCCCACGCCAACAACAAGCGTCGGCGCCGCTTTCTGCCGAACCTGCATACGCAGCGTTTCTGGCTGGAAGGCGAAAAGCGCTGGGTGTCCCTGCGGCTGGCGACTTCGGCGCTGCGCACGGTCGAGAAGAATGGCATCGAAGCAGTCGTTGCCAAACTTCGCTCCCAGGGCATGAAGATCTGATCTGAGGCAGCCGTTATGCGCGAAAAAGTAAAATTGCTGTCGACCGCCGGTACCGGTCACTTCTACGTGGCGATGAAGAACAAGCGCCTCCATCCCGAAAAGATGGAAACCAAGAAGTACGATCCGGTGGTGCGCAAGCACGTTTCCTACAAAGAAACCAAGATCAAATAGTCGCGCGCCCCGCGATCTAGACTCAGGCCATGCCTGAGCTCCCGGAAGTCGAAACCACGCGCCGCGGCCTGGAACCGCATGTCGTCGGCCAGCGCATTCTTGCCTGCGCCATCCACGAGCCGCGGCTGCGCTGGCGGATCGCGCCGGATTTCGCGGCGCTGCTGACCGGGCGCACCATTGTCTCCGCCGGCCGCCGCGCCAAGTATCTTTTGTTAGGTCTCGACGATACCAGCACCGTCATCTGGCACCTCGGGATGTCGGGCAGCCTGCGTATCCTGCCGGCCGGCACGCCACGCCTGATCCACGATCACGTCGATATTCTGTTAGCTTCGAGACAGCTGCTGAGGTTCAACGATCCCCGGCGTTTCGGCAGCCTGCATCACTCGGTGGCTGCGCCCGGGCTGCATCCCCTGCTGGCGAAACTGGCGCCGGAACCGCTCGATGATGAATTCGATGGCGCATATCTTTCCAGGATCACGCGCCGGCGCCGCGTTGCCATCAAGCAGTTGCTGATGAACGGACAGCTCGTGGTCGGCGTCGGTAACATCTACGCCAGCGAGGCGCTGTTCCGCGCGCGCATCCGGCCGACCCGCAGCGCCCGCAGCCTGTCGCTGGATGACTGCCGGCGACTGGCGCGCGCGATCAAGCGCGTGTTAGGACAGGCGATCCGCGCCGGCGGCACTACGCTGCGCGACTACGTCGGCACCGACGGCAACCCGGGTTATTTCCGGCAAAAACTCTACGTCTACGAACGCGATGGCGATCCCTGCCGTGTCTGCCGGACGCCGATCCGGCATTTGCAGCAAGGCCAGCGTTCCAGCTATTTTTGTCCGAGCTGCCAACCGCCGCGGCAGAAAGCGGTGCGAAAAAAATGACTGCGTCGCGCGATCACAGCGCCGATGGCTGGCGCGCCGCACGACGACGCCTCTGCAGCATTGACCCCGTTCTCGGTGGCGTGATCCGCGCCACCGGACCGTGCACGCTGGTGCCGGGCTTTACGGGCGCGCCTTTCAATCATCTGACACATGCGATCGCGCACCAGCAATTGAACGGCACGGCCGCGAAGACCATTCTGAAGCGCTTTCTGGCGATCTATGGCGATGCCGAGCATCCAACGCCGGAGCAGGTGCTGACCACGGATCCCAGGCACCTGCGCGCCGCAGGCCTGTCGCTCGGCAAGATTGCCGCGATCCGCGATCTTGCAGCAAAGGTCCTGGACGGTACGGTGCCACAGGTTGGCACCGATCTTGAATCCCTGTCGGATCAGGAAATCATCGCGCGCCTGACGGCGGTGCGGGGCATCGGACCGTGGACCGTGCAGATGATGCTGATGTTCCAGCTGGGCCGCTTGGATGTGCTGCCGGTCGATGACTTTGGCGTGCGCCAGGGTTTCATGCTGGCCTACGGCCTGCGCTCGATGCCACACCCGAAGGCGCTGGCAATTTTTGCCGAACGCTGGGCGCCGTGGCGCAGCATCGCCAGCTGGTACCTGTGGCGCGCAGTGGATCTGCATCGCGAACAACGACTACCCACGCCGCCGCAACCACCGCCACGGGTCCGCAAACCGCCGAAACGACGGCCGCGAGCGAAAAAGTAAGTTTGTCAGGCGGGAGTTTTCTTCAGGTGACGCGACGTTTCTTGTACATCTCGGCCGCGACGATCGGGTGCACGAATTCGTTGACATTGCCGCCCAGCACGGCAATTTCGCGCACCAGCGTCGAAGATATGAACGTGAACTGTTCCTTCGGCGTCAGAAAGACAGTTTCATAGTTTTTCGACAAGTGCCGGCTCATGTTAGCCAGCTGGAATTCGTATTCGAAGTCGGAGATGGCGCGCAGGCCGCGGACCACGAACTGGGTGCCGTGCTTGGCAGCGTAGTCCACTGTCAGGCCTGAGTAACCCGCGACCTCGACATTCGGCAGGTCGGCCAGCACCTTGCGGGCCATGTCGATACGCTCATCGAGCGTGAACATCGGCACCTTGTTAGGGTTGGCGGCGACCGCCACCAGTACGCGATCGAAAATACCAGACGCCCGCCGCACCAGATCATGATGTCCGTTGGTAATCGGATCAAACGTGCCCGGATACAGGGCGCTGCGCTTCATGCAACAGATGATACCCGACCGCGCCAGCACGGCCAGACCTGTGCAGGACCCAGTCGTGGGGCGGCGGCGCGTCGGCCGGTTGCTCGAGATACACCCAGCCACCCGGCGCCAGCAGATGGCGCGCCTGCAAACGCGCGAGCACCGTGGTCGCCAGGCCGGCGTCGAATGGCGGATCGAGAAATACGATGTCGAACGGCGGCCCCACGACCTGCGCGAGCCAGGTGCCGGCGTCGGCGATATGCAGCTCGAAATTGCCGGCCTTCCACAACACCAGTTGCGCCTGCAGGGCCTCCGCTACCGGGCGCTGTTTTTCGACGAACGTTACGTGGCCCGCACCGCGTGACAGCGCCTCCAGACCAAGCGCCCCACTGCCGGCATACAGGTCGAGGCAGCGCGCCCCGGCGATGCGGGGCGCCAGCCAGTTGAACAGCGTCTCGCGGACGCGGTCGGGCGTTGGCCGGACCCCTTCCGCAGCCAAAAACCTCCAGCGGCGGCCCCGCCAGTGGCCCGCGATGATGCGCAGGTCAACCGCCGATTTTGCGGGCCTGCCAGGAGCCTGATTCCGCCCCTTGGTGCCTGTGGTTTTTTTGCCTCGCGGACTCACGCTGCTCGCTTGCCACTATTCCAGTCGGGAGCGTACCCTACGCTATCCATTACAAGAACTGCGGCACGCTATAACGATGGCCGCCTGCTCATCAGGAGTTTCGATCATGCAAAGGCATCTGTTTGCCGTATCGGCGCTGGCCGCCGCGCTGGCCCTCGTTGGTTGCTCCAAGTCGTCATCAGATGGCACCGGCGGCACGATTGGCGCCACCAACACCGCCAGCGGCAACAACAATCCTAACGGCGGCACGACCGCCGCGCGCAGCGATTTCCGCGCCCTGTTCGTTGCGCCGGTCACCGTCAATGGCGTGACCGCCGCGCCGGTCCTGCCATTTCCAACCGACCTGTTCTTCAATGGCTCGACCGACGGCACGCTGAACCTGCCTTTGAACTCTCTGCAACCGAACGCTGCAGCGGTCAATGCGCTGGATGGTTACTCGACCACCGCAACGATTTCCGTGCGCTTCAGCAGCGCGATTGATCCGACTACGCTGACCGCTGCCAACGTGCGCGTCATTCGCGTCAACGTCGACAACACCACCAAGGCCACGATTGGTGTCGGCGGTGTGCTGACACTGGGCACCGACTTTTCCGCGACCGTCAATCCTGATCCCGTAACCGGCGGCGCCAACCTGCTGATCACGCCGCTAAAGCCGCTGGTGCCGAGTTCCGGCGCCACCAACGTTGGCTATCTTGTCGCGCTAACAAACGGCATCCGCAGCGCCAGTGGCGCACCCGCCAACGCCGACACCGACTTTGAAACCATCAAGGCGGCGCTGCCGACCTGCACCACGATCACGAACTCGACGCTGAATGGCATCTGCCGCCTGACCGCGGCGCAGTTCCAGATCGCTGGTGCTGTTGGCGTCAATACCGCGAGCATTATTCAAAGCTTCAGCTTCTCGACGCAGAACACGCGTGACACGATGAACATCGTCGCGCAGCAGGTTACCGCGGCGGCTCCACGCCCGATCGTCGCTCGTCCGACTGGCCTGACAACGGCACAAGTAGTGCCGGGCGCTGCCGGCAAAGCCAATGTGCTCGCTGGTACCTTGCAGATACCGTATTACCAAAACCGTGCTGCGCCGCTGACTGGTAGCTGGTTGGGAAATCCTTCGCCGCTGGATGCTAACAGTCGGTTCCTGACCCGCTTCAACCCGGTGCCTGTGGTAAACGAAGCGCTGACAATCCCGGTGCTGTATACGATGCCGAATGCAGCCTCCGCTGCCGGAGCGGCACGACCGCCCAATGGCTGGCCCGTTGTGATCTTCCAGCACGGCGTTACGGTCGATCGCACCGTCATGCTGGCGGTCGCCGACGCTTTTGCGGACGCTGGGTTTGTCGTTGTGGCCATCGACCTGCCATTGCATGGACTGACGAACCCCGCGAACCCGCTGTATGCCAACCCGATGAATCCGCTATACGGCGGCACGGCTCCCGCCGGGGCCACGTCGTACGAGCGCACCTTCGATCTCGACGTGGTGAACAACACCACGGGCGCACCGCCCGGTGGCGACGGGATTGATCCAACAGGAACGAACTTTATTAATCTAACGTCGCCTCTGACGACGCGAGATAACTTGCGCCAGGCCGTTCTTGACCTGGTAACGCTGACACGCGCGCTGCCGACGCTGGACCTGAATGGCGATGGCACTCCGGATATCAATGCCAGTCGCATTCACCTGGTCGGTCATTCACTCGGTGGCTGGGTGACTACTGTTTTCTCCGGCCTCGCAGTTCCTATCGTGTCTGTTTCGGGCGTAACCACGGGCGGCGGTATCGCGCAGACCGCGCGTGAATCTCCCGCCTTCGGCCCGCGCATCCTGGGCGGATTAGCCGCGGCTGGCTTGCCATCGACGGCCCTGGACCAGTATTTCCGCGATTATCAGGCTGTAGTCGATGCAGCTGAGCCACTCAACTATATGGCTGCGGCTGTTGCCGCACGGCCGTTTCACCTGATTCAAGTAGTCGGCGGCGGCGCTGTTCCGCCTGACCGGACTGTGCCAAATAATTCTACGGCACGATTGATTCTCGCCGGCGGCCTGACAAAAGTAAGTGCCGTCGGAAACAACGCGGTATCGCGCAGCTATGTCAATTTCACCGCGGGAATACACAGTTCAGTCCTGGATCCCACCACCAGCCTCGCGGCGACCGTGGAGATGCAGACACAAATAGCCACGTTTGCGACGACCAGCGGGGTTATCACGAAAATCACCAATGCTGCGGTGATTGAGCCCTGACCGAATCCAGGGACTGCCGATCAAATGAAGGGCGGCTCCGGCCGCCCTTCTTGTTAGGAGACGGGGATTTCGCGAGCCATGCCATGACCGAGACCGGGGAACGCCAGGGATTTTTCCGCCGCCTGCGGCAGAAGCTCAACAAGCCGAATACCTGGCTGTCCTATGACCTCGCCAATGTTTTCCGGGGCCGGAAGATCGATGAGGAGATCCTCGAGGAACTGGAATCGCGTTTGTTGACCGCGGATGTCGGCGTGCAGGCGACCGGCGAGCTGCTCGAGGGCCTGCGACAGAAGGTGGCACGCAAGGAGCTCGCCGACGTCGACGCCCTGCTCGCGGCGTTGCGCGCCGATATCGCTGCGTTGCTGACGCCTTGTGCGAAGCCGCTGCAAATCGATGCGCGCCACAAGCCGTATGTGATCCTGGTCGTCGGTGTCAACGGTTCCGGCAAGACCACGACCATCGGCAAGCTGGCGCGCCGGTTTGCTGACGAGAAGCGGCGCGTGATTGTCGCCGCGGGCGACACCTTTCGCGCTGCGGCTATCGAACAGCTGGGTATCTGGGCGGAACGCACCGGCGCAACGCTGATCGCGCAAGCCGCCGGCTCGGACCCTGCGGCCGTGATGTTTGATGCCGTGGCGGCCGCGCGCGCGCGTGGTGCCGATGTCGTGATCGCCGACACCGCGGGCCGCCTGCAAGCCCAGGCGCACCTGATGGAAGAGCTGCGCAAGATCAAGCGCGTGCTGCAGAAGGCCGAGCCGACCGCACCGCATGAGGTGCTGCTGGTGCTGGACGGCAACCAGGGGCAGAACGCGCTGGCGCAGGCCGAGCAGTTCCATGCGGCCGTTGGCGTGACCGGCCTGGTGATCACCAAACTCGATGGCACCGCCAAAGGCGGCGCCGTGGTTGCGATTGCGCGCCGCTTTGGCATTCCGATCCGCTATCTCGGCATTGGCGAGGGTCCGGAAGATTTCGGTGAGTTCGATGCCGACGCCTTTGCGCGCGCTCTGGTCGACGGTTCCGCAGGCGGGCATACTGCGCCGCCGTGATTGAATTCGAAAAGGTCTACAAACGCTATCCGAACGGTCGCGAAGCGCTGACCGACGTCAGCCTGCGCATTGCGCCCGGTGAAATGGTGTTCCTGACCGGCCGTTCCGGCGCCGGCAAGAGCTCGGTACTCAAGTTGATCGCGCTGCTGGAGCGTCCGACGCGCGGCAACGTCACCGTCGCCGGCATGCAGACCCGCAACCTGCCGTCGCGCAAGATCCCCGCCTTCCGCCAGAAAGTCGGCATGGTGTTCCAGGACCACAAGCTGCTGACGGACCGCCCGGTGTTCGACAATGTTGCGCTGCCGCTGATCGTGACCGATACGCCGCTGCGGGAAATCGACAAGCGCGTGCGCGCCGCGCTCGACCAGGTTGGTTTGTTAGGCAAGGAGAAACTGTCGCCGCTGGAATTGTCGGTGGGCGAGCAGCAGCGGGTCGGCATCGCGCGCGCGTTCGTGGCCAAGCCGCCGATCGTGATTGCCGACGAGCCGACCGGCAACCTCGATCCGGAACTGGCGCGCGAAATCATGCGCCTGTTCAAGCGTTTTCAGGATGTTGGCGTCACGCTGGTGATCGCCACGCACGACCATGACCTGGTGCGCGAATTCGGCACGCGCCAGCTGGTGCTCGACAACGGCAGGCTACACGATGCGGGCGCGCCGGTGCCGGACGCGGCGCTGGCCACAGCGCCGGTCGCAGGAGCCGCCTGATGCGCGCTGTGATGACCTGGTTCCTGCGCCACGTGCAGGCCTTGTTAGGTGCGCTGGGCCGGCTGGCGCGCAACCCGCTGGCCAGCGTCATGACGGTGTTTGCCATTGCGCTGGCGCTGAGCATGCCGCTGGCGCTCAAGCTGGTGGTCGATAACCTGCGGCTCGCGACCGGCAATTTCGCCGATGCCGTTGATCTTACGGTTTATCTGAAGGCCGACGTTAAACTGGAAAAGGCGCAGCAACTGACGCGCAATGCACGGCAGAAGCGCGAGGTCGCGCAGGTTACGCTGGTGCCGGCTGAAGAAGGGCTCGAGGAGTTTCGCAAGCACTCGGGTTTCGGCGAGGCATTGCAGGCGCTTGAAGGCAACCCGTTGCCGCACGTGATCAACGTGCAACCGACCGCCACGGCCAGCACGCCGGCGCAGATGGAGATGCTCAAGCGCTATTTCGCCGCCTGGCCGGAAGTCGAGGCGGTGCAGGTCGACAACGAATGGGTGCAGCGCTTCAGCAATATCATGGTCCTGTTCAGCAGGGTCCTGGCGTTAGGCACCGTTTTGTTAGCTCTGGGCGTGGTGGCCATCATTGGCAACACCATCCGGCTCGAAATCCAGAACCGGCGCGCGGAAATCGAAGTTACCAAGCTGGTGGGCGGCTCGAATGCGTTTGTGCGCCGGCCGTTTCTCTATACCGGCGCGCTGTATGGCGCGTTCGGCGCCTTCTTCGCGCTTGGCTTCGTCTCGTTAGGCGTCGCCTTGATCGCGGGTCCGGCCAACCGGCTCGCACTGCTATATGGCAGCGGCTTCCAGCTGCGGGGCCCCAGCCCCATCGACATGGGAATCCTCGGTCTCGGCGCGCTGGGCCTGGGACTCATCGGCGCCTGGCTGTCTGCCGGGCGGCAACTTTCGGCGATCGAACCGCGCGCCTAGCTTCCCGGGCTGCCCTAGAATTTATTTATAACTTTCAATAACTTAGAGTGCACCCGGGAACTGTGAAGCGCTTTTAGCACTCTATCTGCCCGAGTGCTAAAATAGCATTCGTTGATAGGTTCTCAACCTGGAGGTTAGGTACCCAATGACCACGAACGCACTGGCCCTGAGATCAGTCCCTGGAACTGCCGATTTTGCCCTGACCGGGCCGCTGGGCAGTTTCGATGCTTATCTCGAGCGCGTGTCCCACATTCCGATGCTGTCGCGTGACGACGAGCAGGGTCTGGCGCTGCGCTTCCGTCGCGATGGCGACCTGGAGGCAGCGCGTTCACTGGTGCTCTCGCATCTGCGCTTTGTCGTGCACATCGCGCGCGGCTACAGCGGCTATGGCCTGCCGATCGGCGATCTGGTCCAGGAAGGCAATGTCGGCCTGATGAAGGCCGTCAAGCGCTTCGATCCATCGTTAGGTGTGCGCCTGGTGTCGTTCGCGGTGCACTGGATCCGCGCTGAGATCCACGAATACGTGCTGCGCAACTGGCGCCTGGTCAAGGTCGCCACTACCAAGGCGCAGCGCAAACTGTTTTTCAATCTGCGCCGTCTCAAGAAAAATCTCAGCTGGTTGTCGGCCGAGGAAACCGCCGTAGTTGCGCGCGATCTGGGCGTAACCACGGCCGAAGTCACCGAGATGGAGCAGCGCCTGTCGGCGCGCGATCTGTCATTCGATCCGACTGCGACCGACGACGAGGATGACGGCAGCTACTCGCCCGCCCACTACCTGCCCTCGCCCGATTCCGATCCGGCCGTGCAGGCGGAAGCCGAAGAGTGGGAAGACACGACGCACGACCGCCTGCAACAGGCGCTGGCGACGCTGGATGCCCGTAGCCGTGACATTCTTGTTAGCCGCTGGAGCGGCGACGACAAGGCCACGCTGCACGATCTGGCCGCCCGCTACGATGTCTCGGCGGAACGCATCCGCCAGCTTGAAGCCAATGCCATCAAGAAGCTGCGCGGGCTGATGACCTGATCGCAGGGCGGGTTGTCCCGGCCCTGCGCACCCTGCCCGGATTGCGGCAGGTGTAATTCAGCGCTAGCTGGGCATTGCTGATTAACCGCCGTTCGGCCACGGCCGCGATAAAACGCTGAAAAAAGCCTCGCCTGCAGCGCTGCAACTGCCTGGATGCATCGGTGCCATTGCCAAGTCCCGGCGGCGGGCGTAGCGTCCAAATCCCATGCGCAATATCAACGAGTGGCTCGCCGAGTACGGGCAGAGTCACCAAAATCCCGTCAACAAGATCGTGCACTGGCTGTGTGTGCCGCCAATCGTGCTGTCGGTGCTCGGATTCCTCGCCAGCATCCCGGTGCCTGAAGTGCTGCATTCGGCCTGGCCGGCCTTCAACTGGGTGTTCGTCGCGATCGTCGCCGGGGTTTTCTATTACTGGCTGCTGTCCCCGGCGCTCGCACTCGGAATGATCCCGGTGCTGGCGGCGATGGTCTTTCTGTTAGCTCTGATGACGAGGCTGCCGTGGCCGCTGTGGCAGACCTGTCTCGCGATATTTGTCGTCGCCTGGATCGGGCAATTCATCGGCCATGAGATTGAAGGCAAGCGGCCATCGTTTTTCAAGGATCTGCAGTTCCTGCTGATCGGTCCGCTGTGGCTGCTGGCCTTTGTCTATCGCGCGCTTGACTGGCGATACTCTCCCGTACATGACAAATAGCGCTGCGGGCATCATCACTGGCGGCATGGTTGTCAGCCGGGCGCTGGCGCGCTATGGCATCAGCACCGTGTTTTCCGTGGCCGGCGCCTCGCACACCTACCTGCTGGATGCGCTGGACCGCGACGGCTTCCGGGTCATTTCCAACCGCCACGAATCCGGCTGCGTCGGCGCCGCCGATGGCTATGCGCGTGTCAGCGGAAAACTGGGCGTCGCGCTGATCATTGCCGACCAGGGCACGCCTAACGCGATCAACGGCATTGCCACCGCGTTCCATGCCTGCTCGCCGGTGCTGGTACTGATCGCGCGCCTGCCGAATTCCTGGACCGAAGCCGAGTCCGAGTACGACAACATCAAGCACCCGCTGGTCGGGACGATTACCAAATGGGCGCGCTCGGTGCCGGCGGCCGAGCGTCTCGCCGAGTATGTCGACGTCGCGGCCAAGCGTGCGCTCAGCGGCCGGCGCGGCCCCGTGGTGCTGCAGATTCAACAGGAGTATCTGCAGGCGACAATGAGTGACTACGGCGCCGCAACCCAGCCGGCGGCACAGATGTCGCGGGCCGGCGCGGAACCAGGGCAAATCGCGGCGGCCGCGGAGTTGTTAGCCAGCGCGCGGCGCCCGCTGATCATCACCGGCGCCGGCGCGGCCTGGGGCAACGCGCCGGCTGGCAACGGCGGCTCCGGGCCGGCGACGCAGGCCGCCAGCACGGCGCTCGCGGCAATCGTCACCGATCATCACATCCCGATCGCGGGCAATGGCCTGGGTCGCGGCATCGTGGCCGAGGACTGGCAGCGCTCGTTCAACTGGCCGATCATGCAGATCGCGGCGAAAGAGGCCGATGTCGTCTGCGTCATTGGTGCACGCCTCAAGCAGCGGCTGGGCTACGGCCTGTCGCCACGTTTTTCGCCTAACGCGAAATTCATCCAGATCGACGTCGAAGCTGAAGAGCTGTCGCGCAACCGCCGCATCGACGTGCCAATCGCCGCCGATGCCGGGCTCGCCGCGGGACAACTGCGCGATGCACTGGCTGGCTTGCGTGGCAATCCGGCGATGACCGAAACGCGCGCCGACTGGGTGCTGCACGCGCTGCGCGAGCGCCTGGAGTACCTGGATGAGGTCGAAAGCGGCGTGCACCAGGCAATCCACCCCTTGGTGTTAGGCCGGCAACTGGCGAAACGCCTGCCGGCTGATGCGGTGATTGTCGGCGACGGCGCCGACGTGCAGAACTGGATGTATGGCGCGCTGAAAGTGCGGCGCGCATCGGGTTTTCTCGACCATTACCCGATGGGCGCGATGGGCGTGGGTACGCCGCTCGCGGTCGGCGCAGCCGCCGCGGCGCGCGAGATGGCGCTGGCCGCGGGCACCGATGTGCCGCCCACGCTGCTGACCACCGGCGACGGTTCCTTCGGCTTTTACCCGGCAGAACTGCATGCCGCCGCAATGGCGGGCCTGAAGCTCATCTGCGTGATCGGCAACGACGGCGCCTGGGGCACCGAGCTGCATGGGCAGGTGAAAGCCATCAAGCGCGCCATCAATACGGAGCTCGGCTACCAGCGCTACGACCTGGTGGGCGTGGGCTTCGGCTGCCATGGCGAGCACGTGGCGGAGCCGTCGCAGTTGTCCGTCGCGCTGGACCGCGCCTTCGCGCACAACGGGCCGAGTGTCGTGAACGTGATCATCGACCGCAGCGCCGGCGCACAGATCAAGTCGGATGCACGCGCGCAGATGATCATGTTTGATGACCTGGCCAGCAACCTCAAAGCCCAACACACGTTCGCTGGCTGAAAACCGGCACTGGATAAGCGCATGAATTCGCCCGACAGCGTCAAGGACGTTCCATATCCACGCCCAGCCTATGCGTGGTACGTCGTGGTGGTCCTGTTGTTAGCTTACATCCTCGCTTTCGTTGACCGCGAAATCATTGCGCAGCTGGTGCCGGCGATCAAGAAGAGCCTGGTCGTCAGCGATACCCAGATGAGCCTGATCCTCGGCGGGGCGTTTGCGATCTTCTACTGCTTTTGCGGCATTCCGTTAGCCTGGCTGGCGGACCGCGGCAATCGCCGCTGGCTGATATTCGGTGGCGTGACGCTGTGGAGCCTGATGACCTGCGCCTGCGGGCTCGCCGGTTCATACACGCAGCTGTTCCTGGCCCGCGTGGGGGTGGGTGCCGGCGAGGGCGCGCTCAATCCGCCGGCGCTGTCGCTCCTCAAGGATTACTTCCCGAAAGAGAAGCTGGGGCGCGCCATTGGTCTTTATACGGCAGGCGTTTCGAGTGGCAGCGGGCTCGCTTTCATCATCGGCGGCATGTTGTATCCGGTGGTCGTCGCCCGTGGGCCGCAGACCTGGCCCATGGTCGGAACCCTGGAGCCCTGGCAACAGATGTTCATCTACGTCGGCCTGCCGGGGCTGATGATCGCGGCGCTGATCCTGACCATTCGCGAACCGGTGCGGCGCGAGTCGCTGAACCCGGCGGTGCGAATTGCCGCCGCTTCGACCTGGCAGGTACTGGCGTTTCTGTTCAAGCGCTGGCGTTCCTTCATCGTGCTGTTCTTTGCGCTGTCGGTGTTAGCGATCATGGCCTACGGGATTGGTCTCTGGATCCCGGCGTTCCTCGGCCGCAGCTACGGCCTCAGCGACGCGCAGGTGGGCCACTACATCCAGTTACGTGGCGTGGTCGCCATCATCTTCGGCATGATCGGCGTGGTGGGTGGCGGCTGGCTGTGCGACGTCTTTCAGCGGCGCTTCGATGACGGCTACGTGCGCGTGTGCCTGATCGCTTTTGTATTCATGGGAATTGGTTACGGCACGTTTACGCTGATGCCGACGCCTGAGCTTGCGATCCTGATGTTGATCCCGGCAACGTTAGGTGCGGCAGCACCCACGGCCGCCGGCGCCGCCGCTGTCATCTCGATTGCGCCGCCGCATATGCGCGCGCAAATCACCGCGCTCTATTACCTGGTGCTGAACTTCGTCGGGCTGTTTGTCGGGCCAACGGCCATCGCCCTGGTGACCGACTATTATTTCAAGGATGAATCAAAAATTCGCTATTCAATGTGGATTGTAGCTACTTTGTTTTCAATCATCGGGATTCTGCTGTTGCTCTACAACCGCCGGCATTTCCGCACGGCAGTCCAGGAAGCCCGCAGCTGGGCCTGAAACAACTCAGGATCAATACCGCACTTTCTTTATCATCGGCCCCACTATGAGCGAAACCAAGAACACCGGACTCCCCATCCTGCAACGCGATCACCGCAGCGTCATGGGCAAGGTTCTCTACACCAGCAAGAAGCCCGAGCGGCTCAACCAGGAACGTGGCCGGGAGTATTTCCGCATTGATGTGCATGCCGATGGCACGCGCACCTGCACCGCGCATTGCGAGATCGATGATCGCCCCTCGGTGATGCGCGATATCACCTACTCGCTGGACCGCGACTGGATGCCGACCGACTGTTTCGTGCGCCTGTCCGTCGGCAGCAAGTTCATGGGCTCAGGTTGGTTTCGGTTCCACCCCGGCTACGCCGAATGCGAGGCTAACACCTCGCTCGAAGGCCGGGTCTCGCAGCGCATGGACCTGGCAACGCCGCTCAAGACCTTCCAGAACCACGCGATCGCCTGCGACGCCTGGCACCTGCGGCTGATCGACCAGAAGAAGCCCGGCCAGGTCCAGCGCATCCAGCAGATGCTGCTGTCGTCCCCGGACCATCGCGGCGCGACCGGGCCGATGCTGTTTTCGATCGGTCTTAATCTGGTATTCGTTGGCCCGGACAAAGTGACCGTCGGCGCGGGCACTTTCGACGCCCTGCACTACCAGTTCGTTACCAACCCGGAACTGCCGCAGGAGCATCCGCCCTACGACGTCTGGTGCACGGCGGACGGCGACTACCTGTTCCTCAAGGGACAGGTTGCGGGCTACATGCAGACATATTACGAACTGGTTGAACTGTCGCGCGGACCGCATTGGAGCAATCCCTAGGCAATCCCGGATAATGGCGCCATGAAACGCGCCATTGCCATTGTCGAAGACGAGCCCGCGATCCGCGACAACTACGCCGCCGCATTTACCCGGGAAGGCTACGCGGTACAGACCTACGGCAATCGCAAGACCGCGCTGGCGGCGTTCCATACGCGCCTTCCCGACCTGGTAGTGATCGATATTTCGCTGCAGGACGAGCCGGAAGGCGGCTTTGAACTGTGCCGCGAACTGCGCGGCCTGTCGGCCGAGCTGCCCATCATTTTTCTCACTGCACGTGATTCCGAGCTGGATGCGGTGTCGGGGCTACGCCTCGGCGCCGACGATTTCCTGACCAAGGATCTCAGCCTGCCGCATTTGTTAGCACGCGTAAACGCCTTGTTTCGCCGCATCGACGCGCTGCGCCGGCCGCCGGCGGAAGAGCAGGTGCTGCGCCGCGGCGCACTCAGCATGGACGCGGAACGCCTGCAGGCCACCTGGAACGGCGACGTGGTGCTGCTGTCGCTGACGGAGTTCTGGATCGTGCATGCGCTTGCGCGGCATCCGGGGCATGTCAAGAACCGCCAGCAGCTGATGGACGCGGCCAATGTCGTGCTCGATGACAACACCATTACCTCGCACATCAAGCGGATCCGGCGCAAATTCCAGGTGCTGGAACCCGAGTTTGATGGCATACAAACCGTCTATGGCATGGGCTATCGCTGGGTACCGCAAGAACCGACTTGAGCATCCGCACCAAACTGCTGCTGTTGAGTCTCGCAACGCTGGCGTTGCCCTGGGCCGGCTGCCAGTACGCACGCGAGATGGAATCCTCGCTGCGCGATGCCGAACAACAGGCCTTGTTAGCCGTCGCCAACACACTGGCGACCTCGCTGCAGGACCGAAACGATCTCCTGTATCGCGGCCAGGCCGCACCCGCCAGCGGTACGCAGGGCTTCCTGGCGATTCCGCTGCTGACGGAACCCAATCTGGACGGGCAGGTCGACGACTGGCCTGACGCACCCCAGTCCTGGCGCAGTTTTGAATCGCGGCAGGGAGACCAGTTCAAGGTACTCACCGGCAGTTTCGATCGCTACTTCTATTTTCGGATCGAGGTCAAGGACAGCAACTGGGTTTTCGATGCCGACGATGCTGCGGCGCTGGATCCGGCGGCCTCGGGTGATCGGCTTTGGATTGCTTTTGACCGACCCGAGGGCGGGCGCTCGGAGTATTTTCTGTCCGGCGATCGGGCCGGAAACCTGCGCGGTCGGAGTACCCAGCGCGGCGACTACGGCCAGACGCGCCTGATCAGCGAACCGCGTATCGCCGGCGCCTGGGCGCGCAGCGCCGCGGGCTGGCGCGTGGAAATGCGGATACCGCTGGCCATGCTGGCCGGGAATTTCGGCCTGGTCATGGATGATCGTGATCGCCGCGGCCAGCCGGCTAACAGCTACGGCAGCCTGAATACGGAAAACCTGAGCGGCGGCGCGCCGCTGGTCACCGCAGCGCCGCAGCTACGTGAGTACCTGGAGAATTTTCGCCAGGCCGGCGTGCGCATCGCGGTTGGCACGCCGCAAGGCCGCACCCTGTCGCAGGTCGATGCGCTGCCGGTACCGGCGGCCGTGAATCCGTTGCAGAGCCTGCTGTCGCGCGTTTACCGGCGCTTCCTCGAGCGCAGCGCGTTGGCCGAGCGCGTGCTGGATGCGCGGCCGTTTCAACTGGACGCGGCGCTCGCGGCCAAAGCCGCCAGCGGACAGATCGGATCCGCGCTGCTCGCAACCGCGGATGAGCGGCGGCTGATTATCGCAGTGGCGGCGCCTATCAAGGCGCGTGAATCGGGCGCGGTGCTGGGCGTGCTGCAGGTAGCGCAGACCTCCGATCGCTGGCTGTCGCTGCGCGATCGCGCGCTGACCCGGCTCCTGAACCTGACTTTGTTAGTGACGCTGATCGCATTCCTGGTGTGCCTGGCCTTTGCGTCCTGGCTGGCGCGCCGGTTGCTCGGACTGCGCGATGCGGCGGCCAATGCGGTGTCCAGCGAGGGCACGATCCGCGGCGATTTCCCGGGCGTGGACGCGCCGGATGAGCTCGGCGATGTGGCACGCAGCTTCTCGGCGCTGCTCGGCCGCCTCGGCGGCTATACGAATTACCTGCGCACGCTGGCCGGCAAACTCGCGCACGAGATTCGCACGCCGCTGACCATCGTCCGTTCCTCGCTCGACAACCTGGACCGTGAGTCGCTGACGCCGGCGGCGCGGGAATATGCGGCGCGCGCGCGCGCCGGGTCGGAACGGCTCGGCAATATCGTGGTCGCGATGGGCGCTGCGACGCGGGTCGAAGAAGCGATTTCCCAGGCTGAACGCAGTCGCTTTGACCTGCGTGAGTTGCTGGCCAGCGCCTGCCAGGCCTATTCACACGCGTTTCCTGAACGGCGGTTCAGCTTGCGGTCGCCAGAGACAGCAGTCCACCTGCACGGCGCCCCGGACCTGATTCTGCAGATGATGGACAAGCTGATCGATAACGCCGTGGACTTCAGTCCCGCTGACTCGCTGATTGCGATCAGCCTTGAAGCGTCGCCGGAGCTGGTAATCCTTGACGTCGACAACGTCGGCCCGGCGCTGCCCGAGGGCGCGGAGCAGCTGATTTTTGAATCGCTGTGGCAGTCGCGGTCCGGCCGGGATGGCAAACCGCACTTCGGGCTGGGCCTGTATATCGCGCGCCTGATTGCCGAATTTCACGGCGGTGTCATTCGGGCACAAAACCTGTCAGGCACGGACGGTGTGCGCTTTCGCATCACGCTGCGCCGTGGCCCGTGACTGTCGTCGCGAAAATGAGACATTGTGCCTGCATCGAAATTGTATAGAATCTAAAGCGTTGAGAGTTTGGTCGACCTTGTAAGTATTGGTTTTTCAGGCGATTTGTACTTGTGGCGCCCGGCTTGGCTGGATTGCCGAGTGCCTGAAAAACAACGGTGATGCAAGAAACGGACAACGGCGATGTGGAGACTTTCGAACACAGGCACGGAAAGGTGGCTGCCATTTGTGCGCTACCCGAAGCGACCAAAGCGTGATTCAACACGCGGGCCTTAATGTTGGCCGGAGCGCAAGCTCCAACGCTTCAGCCGCGGGCAATGATCTTGTCTGTGTGACGGATGAGACGAGATGGAACGGTGCTGGTGCGATCCGGTTTCCCGTCACTCGTTCGGCTGACACCGAGGGCTCTGCTGCCGCGTTACTTGTATTGGAACCCCGCCTGGGCAACCAGGCGGGGTTTTTTTATTTGTTAGGTCCGGCGAAAGCGTATCGATCGCCACTGGCGGAGCCTTCGACTGCTATTCCGGCCCGCGGCAAAGTCGCTCGACCCGCTGCGGATAACTACTCCAATCCGGGACCCCGACAGGTTGCCCTCCGTACGAATTTCGCAGCGCGCTCGTCGCTCTCAATAGGAGCCCGTACGGAAAAGGAGCTGCCAACATCCCACCCTCGCGCTTCTTCGCCTCAAGCTCGGCCTGACGCTCGCGCTTCTTCGCTTCGTCATACGTGCGCACTGTGGCCAGGACCAGCTGACTCAGCACAGCGCGGTCGGCGTCCATCATCCGACCGTCGGGGCACAGACGCTCCTCGCCGTACTTTTCAAGCCTGTCCAGCAACAGTGGGATCACCTCTTCGCTAACAACACCTTGTTCATTCAACCCGTGAGGGGCGAGTTGCCTTGAAATGGCGCCGGGCTCAAGCGCATCCCAGATCAGTTTGGTATCGATTTTCGTAACGGCGTACCCAACGAAATGCTGCTGAGTCAGTGCCCGCAGCACCGTGCGGTCCGGCTCGCTCAAGGGTTCGTTCGCCGCGATCAGTGCAGATTCGTCCACGGCCCTCGCCACGCCGGCGATCCACCCGGATCGTCGGGCGAGATAACCGCTTGGAGTTTCCTGCCGCCAGGGATAGGTCCATCCCGTACCCCAGATGCGTTCATGTTGTCGTTCAGCGCTTTCCCGTAGCACGCCAAGTCCGCCGGCTCTGGCTTCACGACCCACGGCCTGCCCTGCCGCGTATTCCTGCTTCCAAAAATACTCATCCGTGTATGCGAGAACGGGGAAACCCGGCAGCAGCGCCACCTGCAAGGCCATCCATACCGTGACCCAATCCGGCCAGCGCCGGCCCTCGCGCATGGACCGGTACTGCGCGAGTGGAGCGATGACGATGAGAGGCAAAAATACCACGCTGGTCATCAAGAGCATGACCAGCGGCGCCCCACCCGGGGCCCCTTTGAAGAATCCTGCTCGTTCACTGGGGGAAGCGGCTACGCCCAGGAGGAGAAAGATCGCCACCAGGGCGACGGTGAGCCCGCCGACGAGGGCCGCCCGGTAGCGAAAGATCCTGGCAAACAAAGCCACATCAACGATCACGCCATAGGTGACGATCAGTGCGACGGCCAGAAAGAATCCAATCCCATCCAATCGCATCTGGCCGTAACTCGCATGTGCGGCGGTGGCAAGCACACATGAGGCCAGGAGGAAGAAGACTTGGCTCAGGCAGCGTGTATACACATTCTCAGCCTATCTGCGACGAGAAAAAAGGAGCGCACCACCCTACTCGGTACTGATGAAGATAGTTGCCACGAGATTGGCTCACGGCAGCGCGCTTGGTGGCTAACGGTCTGTCTTCCGTACCGAGGAGACGTGTCATGAGTAACCTAACGAAGCTGTAGAAAATTCATGTTCTGATCATGCCGCGGAAGAACTCGAGCCGCAATGGCTGGTCGAAGTTCTGGAGATTGTGACCAGAGGATCGACGGCATGGCCCGATACAAGGACGTGGACAACGGGATGAAGC
>JANNVI010000005.1:0-108384 GCA_031414335.1 Gammaproteobacteria bacterium
CGCCATCCGCGCCACCCAGGGCAAGGGCGTGATGCCGGACGGCACCTCGCGCTTCAGCCACAAGGGCAAGCCGATCTTCCACTACATGGGCTGCTCGACGTTTTCGAACTTCACGGTGCTGCCGGAGATCGCGGTCGCAAAAATCCGCAAGGACGCGCCGTTCGAAGCGGTCTGCTACATCGGCTGCGGTGTCACCACCGGCATCGGCGCGGTCATCAACACGGCCAAGGCGGGACCTGGGTGCACCGGCATCGTGTTCGGTCTCGGCGGCATCGGCCTCAACGTCATCCAGGGCCTGCGCCTGGTCGGCGCCGACATGATCATCGGCGTCGATGTCAACCCGGGCAAGAAGGCCTGGGGCGAGAAGTTCGGCATGACGCACTTCGTCAATCCGAAGGAGGTGGGCTCCGATCTCGTCGCACATCTCGTCGACATGACGAAACGTGGCGCCGACCAGATCGGTGGCGCCGACTACACGTTCGATTGCACGGGCAACGTCGAGGTGATGCGCACCGCGCTCGAGTGCGCGCACCGCGGCTGGGGCGAGAGTATCATCATCGGCGTTGCGGGCGCGGGCCAGGAGATCAAGACGCGGCCGTTCCAGCTGGTGACCGGGCGCGTCTGGAAAGGCACGGCGTTTGGCGGTGCGCGCGGCCGCACCGACGTGCCGAAGATCGTCGACTGGTACATGGACAAGAAGATCGAGATTGATCCGCTGATCACGCATCAGATGCCGCTGGAGCGCATCAATGATGCCTTCGACCTGATGCACCGCGGCGAGTCGATCCGCTCGGTGGTGACGTTCTGAGCGCTCGTCAGGGTTTGGGTGGCGCGCTCGCCTCGGCCACGTAACAAACCACGGCGGCCCGGTCCGCAGGGTCCTTCAGTCCGGGAAACATCATTGTCGTGCCGCGAACCCTCTTGCGGGGCGCCGCGAGAAAGGTATCTAACAACCCGGGCGTCCATTCCCAGGCCGCGGCCCGCAGGTCGGCGGAATATGCGAATCCCGGCAGGCTGCCGGCCTTGCGTCCGATGACGCCGGCCAGCGTCGGGCCTTCATGCCGCGATTCCTGCGTGGTCAGTGCGTGACAGGCTGAGCACATCAGGAATACGTCCTTGCCGCGCGGCAGGTCGCAACTGGCCGGTGCCTGTGCGAATGCGGCCGCGGCCGGGAGCGCCATGACTAACAAAGCAATGCCGGCGACGGATCTGTTCATGCCCGCAACTGTAGGGCGGCAGGCGCCGGGGTGCAATGGCGCACCGCGCCGCGGCCATAGCCCGGACCGGTTGTGCAATGACTTGCAGGCCGCCGGAAATGCCTCTAGGCTGAGTTTTGAGGGACTCACCATGAAGAAGAAACCACTGCTGACCCGGCGCGGAGCGCTGGCCGCGACCGCGGGCGCCGGAACGGCCGGACTGTTAGGTCTGGACATGGCAGCCGCGAGCGCCGCCAAGGTCCGGCGTGCGCAACGCGTGAATCTCGAGGATCCGGCTGAGCGCGCGCGCGTCCGGGCCATGGTCAGCGGCTCCTGCGGCGCCGAAACGGTCTACACCTTCTGCCGCCTGCATCTGTACCTGTGGTTCAACGAAGCGAACCTGATTCCCATGGTCAGCATGGCGAATCTGAACATCACCGCGTGGGAGCCGTTGCCGAATGGCAACTACAAGGGCAAGGTGCATGAAGTCGGTGTCTACACAAAATTCGATACCGATGAGTTGATCGACACCTGGAAGAATCCGGTGACTGGCGAGGAACGCGAAGTCTGGCAGTTCGTTGGCGGCCCCTTGTCGGTCGAGATTGGTCCGGACGGCGTGATCACGGGTCCCGAAGCGACGCTGAAACCCAAGACCATGCGCATCGAGCAGTTCGGTGACCTGGTGCTGGTGCCGTCGCAGTCCGCGTTTTCATTTCCAAGTCCGATGAAGCCAGAGCGCTGGCCGAAAGAGGCGGGCGGCCCGGTGTATTTCTGGGACTCGCACTATGTGTTCGGTGCGCAGGCCGCGGATATCCTGAACCGCCGCGTTACCAGCGCGCCAGCGTTTGTCCAGTTCCAGAATCTTGTTAGCTTCCATCCGTGGATCGGCATGGGGCAGAAGCCCGGCCGTACCTACGGCAAGGCCTACGGCGCCAAGCTGGCCTCGCTGGATGAGCTGCCGCCGCTGGCGCGCGCCAATCTTGAGCGCAAGACCCCGGAGATCTTCGACATTGCCAGCTGGACCAAGCCGCGGCTGGACTTCATCGAGTACCAGCAGCAGCGCAAGCCGACTTGAACTCCGGGTATCGATTCGGCGACGAGATCCGGCGCGAATGGCGCGTGCTGGTCGCCACGATCATGGGCATGTCCTGCGCCATCGCGACGCTGGGCCTGCCGTATTCCATCGGCGTCATGATCGAGCCGCTGCGCAGGGAGTTTGGCTGGTCGCTTGCTGAGATCATGGGTGTGCAGCCCATCGTCGCGGTCTCCGTGGTGCTGATGTCCGCGGTCGTGGGTTACTGGGTCGATCAGCGCTCGGCCCGGCCGCTGATTGTTGCCTCGCATATCGGCTTCGGCAGCAGCATGGTTGCCCTCGGACTCCTGACCCATTCGATCTGGTCGTTCTACGGCATCTACTGCATCGCCGCTTTGTTAGGCGGAGGCATGCTGGCGGTGTCGTACATGAAGATGGTGGTGCCGCGATTTGATCGCGAGCGCGGCCTCGCGGTCGGCATCTCGCTGATCGGCAGCGGCCTCAGCAGTTTCCTGTACCAGCCGCAATTGGTGCGAATTGTCGATCACTGGGGTTGGCGGGCGGGGTATGTGGCAATCGGCCTCCTGATCCTGCTGGTCGCGCTGCCGGTGGCACTGGCCTGGGCGCGCGACCCGCCGCGCACGATGGCGGCCGCTGACGCCAAAATTCTCGCGGACCAGCTGCCAGGCCTGTCGCTCGGCCAGGCGCTGCGCGGTTATCGCTTCTGGGTGTTGTTCGGGATCTTCTTCCTGTTCTCCGGCGGCATTACCGGGGTGCTCAACAATTTCGTCGCGATATTGACCGAACTCGGTTATAGCCGCTCGACGGCCGGCTACACCGCCGGCATGGTCTTCGGCCTGTCGCTGATTCTCGGTCGCATATTCATTGGCCTGATGCTCGATCGAATCTGGGCGCCGCTCGTCGGCTGCATCTTCTTTCTGGCGTCGGCCACTGGCATCGCGCTGCTGGGCCAGCCGGGATTCGGACCCGGGTCCCACAAGTTCTTCATTGCGCTCTGTGGGCTGGCGGCGGGCGCCGAAGTCGATCTGATGGCCTATCTGGTATCGCGTTATTTTGGCGTGCGCGAACTCGGAAAAATCTATGGCGGGGTCTACATCGCCTTTGCGTTCGGACCCGGCCCGCTGGTGCCAGTGTTCGGCTGGCTGCGGGATACGACCGGCAGCTATCAGACCGGCCTGCTCTGGGTCGGTGTTAGCCTGGGATGCGCAGGGCTGCTGCTGCTGACCTTGGGTCCGTTTCCCGCCGCCTTTCGCCCACAACGCTGAGACCGGGTATGCTCACGGCATGCCCCGTGAGCTTGCAGTCCGCCACTACCGCCAGATCCTGCTCTGGCCCCTGCAGCTGCTGCCGGTCCGGCCCGGTAGCCAGGTGCAAAGGCATTGGGAAGCGCTTGAATCCATCACGCAGGAAAACGCCTGGTCGGAAGTGGCTGACGAATTCTGCGCCGATCCGCGTGAGTTCCAGGAGCGCCATTACAAGGAATTCGTGACCTTCCTGCCGTATGTGCAGCGCTTCCTGTACGGATCGCGCGCCGGGCAGGAATCCTCGAGCCGCGATGGCGAACCGAGTCTGCATGTTTACCGGCGCAGCGATATCCGCGCCGCGCGTATCACGCTGGATCCCGACTCGAGTCCCATCGTCTGTCAGATCGCCCATATCGACCTGCATTTCTTTCTCGATGCCGACATTGCGGTGTTAGCCGTCGAGATCGCCGCCGATGACCTGACACTCGATCAGGTCCAGGATCTCGGCTTTCGTTTCGGCCGCGCCTACCCAGCCTTCTGGGACGGCCGCGGCGAGGGCGGCAATTGCCCGCATCGGGTCGAGTGGCTGGACGCCAGCGGCGCCGTGTTAGCCAGCTCCGACTACGGTGACCGGAGCCGCTATCTCGAATGGGTCGGGCGCCATCGCACGCCGCGGGTCGCTGACCACTGGGAATATCTGCTGAAACCCCTGTTGCTGGAATATCCGGGGCAGGTCGGGCTGCTGCGCTATCGGCAGCTCGAGTATTACCGCATGCCGTTCATGTCCTATTACGCGGTCGACGATCCCAAGCAGCTGACGCGCGCGGATTTCGTGCGCATGGCGCTGGTGACGCGGCCCGGCGGTCCGGACGACCTGCCGTATTCCGCGGAAACGCTGCGCGAGTTCGAGCGCAACCACTGCGACGACCGCTTCTGGAATCGCAGCGGCGAGCAGGTGTCGGCCGACACGCGCATCATCGTTGGCGGCAACACGATGGCGCTCGTGGGTCCGCATGGCGACCCGTTCTTCTCCGGTCGCGAGAACGGCCTGCTGAGCCAGTTCCGCCACCAGTATTTTCTGCTGTTCCTGATCGCGCATTTTCACAAGGCGGCGATGCTGTCGATTTCCGATGAACTCGCGGTCGCGATGAATCGCCTCACGGTCGGCGACAAGGAATCGGTCAAGGCCTTCAAGCGCACCATCCGCCAGATGATGGAAGTGTTCCTGCGCTTCACGCACCGCTACTGGTTCCATCAGGTCTCGAACCAGGCCCTGGCGAGCAGCGTGTTCGACCTGTTGCGGCGCCATCTCGGCAACGAGGAGCTGTACAACGAAGTGCGTACCGAGGTGACCGATATGAACGACTACCTCGACTCCGACAGCGCGCGCCGCCAGGCTAACACGGTGCTGCGGCTGACCGTGGTCACGATCCTGGGGTTGATCGGTACGATCGCGACCGGCGTGCTGGGCATGAACCTGATCGACGCGGCTGCCAGGCCGTTCGCCGAACGAATCGGTATGTTCGTGCTGGTATTGCTGGCAACTTTCGCCCTGACCGGCATCACGGTCGCGCGCTCCAAGCGACTCGCCGACATGCTCGATGCCGTCTCCGATGACGCCACCAACTGGCGGCAAAAATGGGACGCGCTGCGCGCGCCGCCGAAGCCCGTCGCCCGCAAATGATCCGGACTGTTGCTGACAAGGAGCTGCGCAGCGCGCTGCGGGACGGCCGGGTGCTGGCAGGCGGCCTGGGACTTTTTTTGTTAGGGCTGGTGGCCCTGATCAGCGCCGGCGTGCGCTTCGAAGCCTTGTCGCAGGAGCGCGCCGCCGCGCAGGCGGTGGTGGCGCAGCAATGGCGCGAGCAGGGTGAGAAGAACCCGCACTCGGCGGCACACTATGGCCTGTACGCGTTTCGTCCGGCGCTGCCGCTGGCGTTTTTCGATCCCGGCGTGTCCGCATACGAAGGCGTCTCCATCTGGCTGGAAGCGCATAAGCGCAATTTTGCCACCGGCCGGCCGGCCGATGACATGACGCCGCTATTGCGCTTCGGTGACTTGTCGCTGGCTTTCGTGTTTCAGACCCTGGTGCCCCTGGGCCTGATCCTGATGGGCTATGCCGGACTGTCGAGCGAGCGTGAGAGCGGCACGCTGCGGCAACTGCTGGCGTCCGGCGCCACGCCGGGACAATTATTCGCCGGCAAGTTCGTCGGCCTGGCGCTGGCGGCGTTTATCCTGATTGCACCGCTGTTGCTGCTGTGTGCGCTGTCACTGGTCCTTGCCTCCGGAATGACCTGGCTGCCATCCGCACTGTCGCTGGCTGCCGTGCATGGGATCTATGGCGCGTTGATCCTGCTGCTCGCCCTGATCGTGTCGGCCCGCGCGAGCTCGTCACAGGCTGCGTTGCTGGTTTTGTTAGCATTCTGGGCGATGACCAGTTTTGTGCTGCCGCGCATGGCGGCCGACCTCGGCCGGGTGTTGCATCCGACACCCAATGTCCAGGAATTCCTGCGCGCCGTGGATGCCGACCTGGCGACCGGGCTGGACGGCGTGCCGCCGGCCGTGCGCATTGCGCAGCGGCGCGAGGCGTTGTTCAAGATCTACAAAGTCAGTCGCGAGCAGGACCTGCCGGTCAATTTCCAGGGCGTGGTCTTCGGCATCCAGGATGACATTGGCAATGCCGTCTATGACAAGCACTTCGGTTCGCTGGCCAACGCCATCGATGCGCAGATCGATGTGGTCGAGGCCGCCAGCATCCTGTCGCCGCGCCTGGCGTTAGGCGCGATCTCGCAGGAGATCGCCGGGACCAGCATCGAGCACCAGCGGCAGTTTGCCTGGGGCGCGGAGCAATTTCGCCGCCAGCTGATGCAGGTGCTGAATCGCGACATCACCTTCAATTCGCGCTCCGGCCAGAATAATTATCGCGCCGGACCCGATCTATGGCGCAAGAGCGGTGAGTACCGGTTTGACGCCGAGTCCCTGGCTGCGTCGCTGTCCCGTTGCGGCGGACCCGTGACGGTCCTGGTGTTGTGGTGCGTGGCTTTGCTGGCGGCCGCGGTGCTGACCTGCCGCCGCCTGCAGGTGCTCGCAGCATGACGGCGCGGCATGGCATGTTAGCTGAGGAGCTGCACCTGTTGCGGCGCGAAGGCGTGGCGGTCTGGGCGGTGCTGGCACTGGTCGCGCTGGTGGTTGCCGCGGCGCTCAATGGCCGCGCGCTGATGGCAGTCGAGGCACAATCGGCTGCTGCGGCGAGTGCCGAGGCCAACGAGACGCGCGCGGCGATGGCGCAACAGGCGGGCCGCGGCGTCGCCAGCGCGCGCGAGCCGGGCGCCGCCGGCTACAGCGTGCTAGCTGCGCCGGTCATCCTGCCCGGCGCGGCCCTGGGCCCACTGGCCATCGGGCAAACGGACTTGCTGCCAGGTCGTTACCTGGTCACCGCGCGCGGCGTCCATAATTTTCTCGGCAATGCCGGCATCGATAACCCGCTGCGCCTGGCGCTGGGTAATTTCGATGTGGCGTTTGTCATCGTCTGGCTGTTGCCGCTGGCGGTGATCGCGCTGACCTTCAATCTCGTGTCGGGCGAACGGGAACGGGGCGTGCTGGCGATTGCGGCGGCTGCCGGCTCCGATCTGAGCCACTTCATTGCGGGCAAGTGCCGGGTGCGTGCGCTGGTGCTGTTGGTAGCGATCTGGGTTGCCTTGTTGCTGGCGGCCCTGGTTGGCGGCGTACCGATCGCGAGCGGCGCAGGCCTGGCGCTGTGGCTGGTTTGGGCCACGACGGCAACGCTGTATGGCGCATTCTGGTTTGCATTGGCCGTCTGGGTGAATACCCGCGGCCTCGCATCGGATCTCAACGCCAGCGTTCTCACGGGCGCCTGGCTGCTGTTTGTGGTGCTGGCACCGGCGCTGACCAATCTCGCCGCCACCACGGTCTTTGCCGCGCCATCGCGCGTGGCGCTGACGACGGCGCTGCGTGAAGCAACCGAGGCCGCCGACAAGCGCGCGGCGGGCGAGCGTGACCAGTATTTCTTCGATCACCCGGACCTGCGCGGCCAGGACATGGACATGAGCGCCTACTACCGCAGCGTGGCGCGCTCCGAGCGCGAAATCTCCGATGCCATGCTGCCGTTGTTAGCTGCTTTCGATACGCAGGCCGGGCGCCAGCAGCAACTGGTCGGTCGTCTGCAATATTTATCACCCGGCACACTCAGCTACCAGGTTCTGACCGCGCTGGCGGGCAGTGACGGTACGCGGCATCGGCAATTGCGCGCGGCCGCGCTCGATTTCCACTCGGGCTGGCGCGATTTCTTCGACCGCCGGCTGTTGTCCGGGGCGCCGCTGGATGTCGGCGACTATGCCCGCATGCCGCAGTTTGTTTTCAAGGAACCTGCCGTGGTGGACGTGTTGCGCCGCAATCTTGCACCGCTTGCGGCGCTGCTGGTTATCGCCGGTGGACTGCTGGCCTGGGCGTTGCGGCGGCTGCGGCGCGTTTCTATCATCTGAACTGGAAAAATTCTCATGCTCGAAGCCCGTCAACTGTCCAAGAATTACGGCGAAGTCGCGGCGCTCAAGTCGCTGGATCTCAGCGTGGGTCCGGGTGAAATCTATTGCCTGTTAGGAGCTAACGGCGCCGGCAAGACCACCACGATCAATCTGTTGTTAGGATTCATAGCGCCGACCTCCGGCCAGGCGCTGGTGGGCGAGGTCGATGTCGCGCGCGATGCCGCTGCGGCGCGGCGCCAACTGGCCTACATCCCGGAGACGGTCATGCTCTACGGCGCACTGAGCGGCCTGGAAAACCTTGAATACTTTTCCGAGCTCAGCGGCCAGCATCACGATGACCAGGCCTTGCGCGGGTTTTTGACGCGCGCGGGCCTGGCGCCTGATGCCCATACCCGCCCGCTGAAGGGCTATTCCAAGGGCATGCGGCAGAAAGTCGGCGTGGCCATTGCGCTGGCGAAGCAGGCGCGCGCACTGCTGCTCAATGAGCCGACCTCCGGCCTCGATCCGAAGGCCAGCAATGAGTTTTCCCATCTGATCCTGGACCTGGCTCGAAATGGCGCCGCGATCCTCATGGCGACGCATGATCTGTTCCGCGCCAAGGAAACCGGCACCCGGATCGGCATCATGCGCGAGGGCGTGCTGCTGGCGGAATTCGCGGCCGCCGATGTCAGCCATTCCGAGCTGGAAGACGCCTACCTCGAGCACATGGAAGACTAGCCGCAGGCTGACCGCCGGCTGCTATCAGGGGTGGCCAGCCGCGCACGGGCGCGTTACAGTCGCCGTTCCCGAAACAGCTTTCAGACCGGAGATCCGTCGCATGAAACGCACCCTGAATTTGGCAGTCTGCGCGGGCGCCAGCCTGCTGGTTGCTAACCTCGCGTCAGCCCACGACACGCTGACGACCATGTACGGCCCAGCGGGCTATGTGCAGGATCTTGAAATGCGCGTCACACATGGCTGCAAGGGCAGTCCGGTCACGGAAGTCCGCATCAAGATTCCCGAGGGCGTCTATCGGGTCAGCGCCGCGGTCAATCGCGAGTGGACCGTCGAGGTCAAGATGCGCAAGCTGCCGAAGCCCATCCCCGGCGATGGCGGCAACATGATGACCGAAACGGTTGATGAAATTATCTGGAAAGAGCCGAAGTCGCCGATCCCGGCCATGGGTTATTTCGAAGGCTTCAAGTTCCGCGGCGCGCTGCCTAACACGCCCGGGCAGATTCTGTTTTTCCGGACGGTGAACATCTGCGCCGTCGGCGATGACAAGTACATCGACCTGCCCAAGGAAGAACTCAAGGCCAATACGCCGGGTCTGCCGGACAAGTTGCTGAAATTCATGATGGCGACCTCGGGGCCGTCGCCGTTCCTGATCCTGGAAAAACCTGCGCGTCCGCAGTATCCGTTTGCGATACCGGCGCCGCCCAAGGCAGGCGCAGCGAAACCGGCTGCCGGCCGCTAACAGCCCGGGTCTCTGCCGATGTTGAAACTGAGCGTCGGGGCCGGCCGCGCCCTGCTGGCGGCTTGCCTGCTATGGGTCTCGCTGATGCCGCAGCAGGCGTCGGCGCATGCCGTGCTGATGGACTCATCGCCCAAGGCGCAGCAACAACTCGACGTCGCGCCGCAAGAAGTGGCGGTAACCTTCAACGAGAGCGTCGGGCCGATTTTCTTTCGCATCATCGACAAGACCGGCACCGAAGTCGGCAAGCCGGGCGAGATCCGCCTCGACGGCACCCGGATGTTGATGACCCTGGGTGACAGTCTGCCTAACGGAACTTACGTGATAACCTACCGGGTGATCTCCGCCGATACCCATCCTGTGGGTGCGACGATCCCGTTCTCGATTGGCGAGCCGATCGGCGATCTGAGCGGCGCCAGCGCTGCGACCGCGGCGCCCACTTCCATCTGGACGGTGCCGGTGGCCGTGAATCGCTGGTTGCTGTACAGCCTGATGTTGCTGGCTGCGGGTTCGGCGCTGTTCGTGCTGCTGATGCCGGCGGCGCCGGCGATCGCGGCGACGGCGCTGCGTGTCGGGCGGCCGGCCGCGCTGATCGCGGCGCTCAACTACCTGCTGGCGATCGGCATGGGCGGCGCCGAAATGGTGTTAGGTAACGGCAGTGCGCTGTTCGGCGCCGCGGCCTGGAGCCGGGGGTTCGACAGCACGCTGGCCTCGAGCGCGGCGCTCGGCGTGCCGGCGATGCTGCTGCTGTTCTGGGGCTGCAGCAAGGGCGCCACGCCACCGCGCAGCGGCGTGTTAGGCCTGGGCGCGGCGCTCGCTATCGCCAGCTTCCTGGTAACGGGTCACGCAGCCACCGCGCCGCCGGTGTGGCTGATGGCAACGACCGTGGGCGTGCATCTCGCCTGCGCGGCATTCTGGATGGGCGCGTTCTGGCCGCTGGCCCGCAGCACGCAGTTGCTGCCGCTGAAGGACTCGGGCGCCTTGCTGACGGCATTTTCCAGCCGCGCCGCCTGGGCCGTTGGGGCCATCGTGCTGTCGGGCGTCGTGATCTCCTGGACGCAGCTGCAGTCGATCGGCAACCTGTTCGGCAATGATTACGGCCAGCGGCTGATTCGCAAGCTGGTGCTGTTCGTTATTCTGCTGGCAATCGCGGGGCTCAACAAATTGTGGTTGACGCCGGCGCTGGAACGTGGCGAGCCCAGCGCGGCGGGCCGCATAACTAACGCCATCAGGCTGGAGCTCGCGCTGTATTTCCTGATCCTGCTGGTGGCGATGACACTGACGCTGACCACGCCGCCGCGCGCCATCGTGCAGACCGGTGCGGGCGCTGCCAACCCGCTCGCAGCGGCGATGGCGGCCAATGCCAGTGTGAAGGGCACGCTGCAGGCCAATGGCTACACCGCGGAGTACGAACTGACGCCGGGCAAGCCCGGCGAAAACATGCTGATGGTGACCGTCAAGGGCGCTGACGGCAAAGTGCTGGAAAATCTTGCGGATCTGGAGGTCGTCCCATCGCTGCCATCCGCCGGGATCAGCGACATTCGCATCAAGGCCAGCAAGCAGCCGGGCGGCATGTGGCATGCGATGGTGCAGGAGATGATCATTCCCGGCCAGTGGACCCTGGGCCTGGATATCTTTGTCACCGACTATGACAAAGTTGAGATGAGCGGCCCGGTCGAGATCCGCTGAACGCATTGGCCAGCCCGACACCTGACGCACGAGTCAGTTTCGCCGTCTGCTTCGGCGCCTACGCACTGAGCCAGGCGGAACTCGCCTTGTTGTCCTACGCGCTGCCGCCGCTGCGCCAGTCTCTGGGTCTGTCGTTGCTGGCGGTGACGCTCGCGATCAGCGTGGCTTACGTGTTAGGTGGCCTGCTGCAGGTCTGGTTCGGGCACCTGACCGATCGTTTCGGCCGTAAGGCCATGCTGCAGGTGTCGCTCGCCGGCTCGTCGCTGTTTGTGGCCGCCCATGCGCTGATCGGTGCGCTGTGGCAGATCGCGATCCTGCGCGCCGGTTCGGTGTTTACCGGCGGCGCGCTCTACCCCGCGACTGGCGCGATGGTGACCGAAGTCGCGCCGGCGCGGCGCCGCGGCCTGTGGGCCGGCATGCTGCAGGCCGCGTATCCGGTCGGCTGGTTCCTGGCCGCCGCGATCGCGGCGCCGATGCTGGCCCTCTGGGGCTGGCGCTCGCTGTTCCTGGTGCCCTTGTTAGCTCTGCCATACCTGTGGGTGGTGCGGCGCTTCCTCACGGAGTCCGCGCGCTTCGAGGGTGTGCGCGCCGGCAACGCGCAACGGCCACTGCGCGCATCGGTTGTGGCGCTGTTCGCGCCGGCGCTGCGCGCGCGCACGCTGACATTGCTGCTGGCGCAGTTTCTGTTTGTGATTGCCTACGGCAGCTCGGCGCTGCTGTTTCCGACCTATTTCAACGAGGCGCGCCATCTGCAGGTCGGCTCGTCGACCTGGCTGGTCGGGTTCGGCAACCTGATTGGCGTACTGGGCTATGTGCTTGCGGCTGTCGTCGGCGAATACTGGCTGACAAGGCGCACCACCGTCGTGCTCTGGACCTTGTTAGGCTCGCTGTCGCTGCTGTGGCTCGTCTGGGGCACCAGCAGCTATTACGGCACGCTGGCCGCGTTCGGGCTGATGAGCATGTTTTTCTACGGCACCGCCGCGGTCAAGTTCGCGTTTGTCGCCGAGTTGTTCCCGACGCATCTGCGCGCCACGGGGCTCGCGGTCTGCACCTCGCTGCCGGTCAATTTCGGCATCGCGCTCGGGCCGCCGCTGATGGCCTGGGCCAAGGATGTCATCGGCTGGGACCGGACATTTTCGTTCCTGATTGCCGTGCCGCTGATCTGCGCGGGCTTGTTATACCTGCTCCTGAAGCCCATCCCGTCCGGGATCGAACTCGAGGCGGTGCAGGAGCGGTTGTAGCGGCCGGCCTGCCGCCGCAGCTAACGCTCCGGCGGCGGGAATGCCGGAAATCGCAGCAGCATCAGGCCTGCGACAAACAACAAGCCGAAATCGAGCACCAGCGCGCTCGAATAATTGCCGCTCTGGTCCACCAGCGATGCGGTGATGCGCGGACCGATGCCACCCCCCAGTGAATACAACGCGTAAAAGATGCTGTAGATACGGCTGAATTGCAGCAGCCCGTAATAACGGCCGGTCAGGTAGGCGATGACATCGACCTCGCCGCCGGATGACAGGCCGACCAGCAGTGCGGCGAGATAGGCAAGTGTGCCGCTGGCGCCGCTTTCGAGCAACACGATGCCCGCCAGCGCCGACACCAGGAAACCTAACGCCACGCGCGGCGCAAAAAAACGGTCCATCAGCCAGCCCGCGAGCAGCCGTCCGGCAACCAGGCCGGCAAAGATCGCCGATTGCCCGTAGGTGCTGCCCATGGCGCTCATGCCGCGGGTCTCGAGCAGCGGTTTCATGTGCAGCATGACGCTCTGGATGCCGATGCCGATCAGCAGCACGGCCAGCAGCATCCACCAGAACAGTCCGCCGCGGACCGCGGCGTGCAGTGTCCGGCCACCGCTGGCGGACGAGGAGGCATGGTTCACGGCGGGCAGGCCATCAACCGCCAGGCCCATGCTCTGCGGACTGTCGCGGACCAGCAGCGCCATGAACGGCAGCGTGAACACCAGCAAGCCGCCCGCGAGCCACAGGTAAGCATTGCGCCAGCCGATCGACTGGATCAGCAGCTGACTGACTATCGGCAGCGCGATGCCGCCAACACCGACGCCGGTGAGCGCCACGCCCAGGGCCATGCCGCGGCGGCGGTCAAACCACAGGGAGACAAGTCGCGCAAAAGCGATGTGCGTGGTGCCTAACGCCAGCGTGCCCAGCAAAAAGTACCGCAGGTAGAACGAGTAAGGCGATGCGCCCTGAAAATAGAAGGACGCCACGACCACGGCCTCGGCGACGAAGGCCCAGAGAATCACTTTGCGGGGTCCCAGGCGATCGACCAGGCCGCCGGTCCAGGCCGCCGACAGCACCAGTGCCAGGGTGATGACCAGCGGCGCGTTGAACGCATCGCCCTGCGACCAGCCGAACTCCCTGCTGATCGGACCGACAAAAATCGGAAACGTGGCGGCGACGAACGTCGCGATGCCACAGGCGAGGCCGACCCCCGAAGCGAGGGCAATGACCCAGCCGTAGAAAATTTTCTCGCGCATGGGCGGCACTATAGCCTGCGCAGGAGGTCTGCTCTATTCGACCTGCAGAGGGTCGCCGGGTAAACTTACCGGCTCGGGCACGGGCGGGTTTTGGAGGACGCGGGTGTTGTTTTACAGAGTGGCGGGGATCGTGTGGGTTGCGAGCGTATTGACCGCGGGCTGTGCGTCCCGCTCATACGATCAGCTGGGTCATGACGTCGGGCAGCTGGTCAAGTCCGGCGCCGGCGTCACGCCGCTATGGCGCTTGAATACGGATGAGGCGCTGCGCAAGACTGTCAGCGCGCGCCTGGCGGCCGGCGTCGACGCCGATGCGGCGGTCGAGGTCGCCTTGTTAGCAAGTCCGGACCTGCAGATGAGCTTTGAGCGCCTGGGACTGGCGCGCGCCGATTATCTCGAGGCCGCGACGCTCAGCGATCCGGTTGTCAGCTGGAGCCGGCAGAGCTTGCGCGGCGGCCCGGGCAGCAAACTCGAGTGGTCGGTACTGCAGAGTATTTCTGACCTCATTGCGCTGCCGGTGCGGCGCCGGGCTGCGGGCCAGGAACTGACCCGCGCGCGGCTCACTGCCGCCAATGAAATCATTGACGCGATTGCCGGTATCCGCTCCGTCTGGCTCGAAGCGCTGGCTGCCGAAAAGATCGCCGGCCTCGCCGCGGAACGTGGCGACCTGGCGCGGCTCGAGGCCGAGTTGATGGAACGTTTCGTCAACGCCGGCAATGAACCCGACACGGAATTGCAGGCGCAGCGGCTGGCCTACGCCGAACAGCAGCGCGCTACCGCGGCCGCTGCAACAGCGCGGCTGCAGGCCCGCGTGCGGCTCGAGCGGCTGATGGGCGTCAGCGATCTGCCACTCGCCTGGGATCTGCGCGGCGATTTCGCCGCATTGCCCGAGACCGACGGTGAGCTGACAGACCTGGAAGCCGCGGCGCTGCGCAATCGACTGGATATGCAGGCCGCGCGCAAACGCGTAGACGCGCGCCTGGCGTTCCTCAGCAGTGCGAAACAAAAACGCCTGGTGCCGGAGCTCGCGGCCGGCTACGGCCGCGAGCGCGACCCGGATGGAACGCGGCTCGCCGGCCCGCAATTTGAATTGCAGCTGCCGATTTTTTCCGCAGCGCAGGTGGCACTGGCGCGCAGCGACGCGGAAGCGCGTCTGGCGATGCGGGAAGCGGAGGCGGCGGCCCTCGATGTGCACGGCGAAGTGCGCCTGGCGCGCGCACAGCTTGCGGTGGCACGTGCGGCGTTGCTGTTAGCGCGGGATACCAGCGTGCCGGCGGCCAGGATCCAGGCTGATCTGCGCCAGCGCGAGTTTTTCTACATGATCATCGGACCGTTCGCGGCCATGCAGGCGCGCGGCGCGGTCATGGAAGCGCAGCTGCAACAGCTGCAGGCCGAGCGCGACTACTGGCTGGCGCGGATTGCCTTGTCGCGGGCGGCGGCGCTGCCGCTGCAGGCGATTCGCGAGTGGGTGGAACCGGCGGCAGCGGTTGAGGCGGGCGCGCAATGAGCAACGATATCCGCCAGGCCTTGTTGTCTCGACGCCGAATTCTGTTAGGCGCGAGCGCACTCGGGGCGGCGTCGGGCGTTGCCTCCGCTGCCACTGGCGCTGCCGCCACCAGTACCGCCGGCGGTGCGCGTGCCGGACGGGTGATCACGCCTAACGGCCGCAGCCTGCCGTGGAAAATGCAGGGTGGCGCGAAGGTATTTCACCTGATCGCCGGGGAAATCGAGCACGAATTCGCGCCTGGCACGCGCGTCAAGGCCTGGGGTTACAACGGCACGACGCCGGGCCCGACCCTCGAGGCGGTGGAAGGCGATCGCGTGCGGATCTTCGTGACTAACAAGTTGCCGGAGCACACCTCGATTCACTGGCACGGCATCCTGCTGCCCTACGGCATGGATGGCGTCTCGGGCCTGACGCAGCCACCGATCGGCCCCGGCGAAACCTTCGCCTACGAATTCACGCTGAATGAGAGCGGCACGCGCTTCTATCACCCGCACGCCGACGAAGTGGTGCAACTGTCGATGGGGATGATGGGCATGTTCATCATTCATCCGCGCGGTCCGGCCACCGTGGAACGGGACTTCGCCTACGTGCTGCACAACTGGGCGGTGCATCCGGGAACCTCGCGGCCCGATCCGTCGGTCATGACCGACTTCGATTTATGGACCCTGAACAGCAAGGTGTTCCCGGCGACCGATCCGATGGTAGTCAGGACCGGTCAGCGGGTACGCATACGGGTCGCGAATCTCTCCATGCATGAGCATCCAATGCATTTCCATGGCCACCATTTCCGGGTCACGGGGACCGATGGCGGGCCCATTCCGTCAAGCGCGCAGCGCCGGGATACCACCACGCTGGTGCCGGTCGGCGCCGCGGTCGATATCGAATTTACGGCGCGCGCGCCGGGCGATTGGCCATTCCATTGTCACAAGTCGCATCACACGATGAACGCGATGGGCCACGGCATCCCGAATCCGCTCGGTGTCGAGCAGCGCGATCTTGACGAGCAGATCGGCCGCCACATGCCGGGATACTTTTCCATGGGCCAGGCCGGCATGGCCGAACACCAGATGCACACCGAGATGGGCCATCACGAGGCGCCGCCTAACACCTTGCCGATGATGGCGGGCAAGGGGCTGTTCGGGAATATCGAAATGGGCGGCATGTTTACCACGGTCAAGGTGCGCGACCGGCTGGCGAGTTACGCCGATCCCGGTTGGTACCAGCCGCCCGCGGCGACCACCGCGCGCAAAGTCAGCGATGATCCTGATTTCAAGCCCTGAGCCATGACCCCCGCGCTATGACGAATCGCCCTGCCGCGGCAGGCGCCGCGCCGGTCTGCTTTGCGATCGTGCCCTATCGCGAGCGACCGGACCTGAAGTCACGGCTCGCAGATCAGCTGAGCCCGGCGCAGCGCCTGCAGCTCGCCAGGAGCATGCTCGGCCAGGTGTTGGATGCGTTGCTGCAGGCGGGATCGGTGCAGGCCGTGCTGTTAGTCGGCGATGCCGCGCCCCCGCCCGACTGTGCGCGCCGGTGGGTAGTCGAGCATCTCGAGACGAGCGAATCGCTCAATGACTCGGTCGGGCGCGCCTGCCACGCAGCCGTCGCCCGGGGCGCTACCGAAGTGATCATCGTGCTTGCGGATCTTCCGACGCTCACTCCGCAACTCATCGATCAGATGATTGCGCACGGCCGGGCGCTGCCCGGCGCCACACGGGCTGCGCTCGCCAGCTGCCAGCACCAGGACGGCACCAATCTGCTGTGGCTGATGCCCGCGACGCCGATCGAGTTCGCCTACGGCAAGGGCAGTCGCGCCCGGCATCTGCAGACCCTGGGCGAGCAGGGTTATGCGCTGGTCGAGCTGCCATCCATTCATGACGTCGACAGCCGCGAGGATATGGCAGCGCTCAGGATTCCGCTGCCGGATCAGAGCGCTTGACGCCAGGTCGCGCCGCGCTGTTCACGCTGCCAGGCGCCGCCGGCTAACAACATCAGCAGGCAGGCGAGCGAGATCACCGTCGGATACCAGACACCGGCCAGCGGGTTGCCGGTTCTGGCCACCAGCCAGGTCGCCGTGAGCGGCATGAAGCCACCAAACCAGGCGCTGGTGATGTGATACGGGAACGACAGCGAGGTGTAGCGGATGCGGGTCGGAAACAGTTCCGCGAGATAGGCCGCGCCCGGTCCGCAGGTCAGCGCGGCGCCGACAATCATGCCGAGGATCGCCAGCGTGAGGATCACGGGCGAGTCACTGCGGGTCATCAGCAGCTGGAATCCGGGCAGGAAACTCACCGTCGCAATCGCCATGCCTAACAGCATGGGCTTGAGGCGCCCGGTGCGGTCGGACCAGTAGCCGGCGGCCAGGAACATGGGAATGCCGAGCGTCAGCGCGACGATGGCGATACCGGCGGCGGTCGTGAACGGCAATTTGACGGTGCTTTGCAGGAACACGTAGGAATAGAACTGCGCCGCATACCAGTTGAGCGCCATCGCGGCCGCCGCCGCCAGCGCCAGCAGCATTGGCCGGCGGTTTTCCACCGCCAGCACACTGTCGGTGATGGGAGAGTGTGACAAGCCACCACTGGCTTGCAACTGCGCAAACAGCGGCGATTCTTTCAGGCGCAGGCGGATGTAGATCGACACGCCCAGCAGCAGCACCGAGAGCAGGAACGGCAGCCGCCAGCCCCAGGCCCGGAACGCCTCTTCGCCTAACAGCGCACGGCAGGCGAGGATCACCAGCAGCGACAGGATCAGGCCCAGCGTGCCCGTGATCTGGATCCAGGCGGTGAACCAGCCGCGGCGCGCGGCCGGACTGTGTTCGGCGATGTAGAGTGTCGCGCCGCCGAATTCGCCGCCGAGGGCGAGGCCCTGCAGCAGCCGCAGCAGTACTAACAAGACCGGCGCGAGCCAGCCGATCTGCGCGTAGGTCGGCAGCGCGCCGACCAGCGTGGTCGCCAGACCCATGATGACGATCGTGATCAGGAAACTGCGCTTGCGCCCGACTGTGTCGCCCAGCCGGCCGAACAGCAGTGCACCCACCGGCCGCATCGCAAAGCCGGCGCCAAAGGTCGCGAGGCTCGCGAGCAGGGATGCGGTCGGGTTTTCCGCTGGAAAAAACAAGCCGGAAAAGAACGCCGCCAGACTCCCATATAGCATGAAATCGTAGTACTCGAACACGGTACCTAACGACGCCGCGAACACGACGCGCGGCATATCGTGGTTCTGCTGCATGGCGACGCTCAGGACTGCGATCCCGTCCTGGAGCGATCGCAAACGACCTCGGCGGCGCGCAGCAGCGTGGCCTCATCGAATGGCCGGCCGACCAGTTGCACGCTGGCCGGCAGGCCGTTCGCGGTGCAGCCCGCGGGTACCGACAGCGCCGGCAGGCCGAGGTAATTGAAGGGCGCCGTGTTTTGCACCAGCCGCGCCAGCGTGTCCCACAGCGCCGGGCCACTGCCGACATCGACCTCGGCGAACCTCGGCACCGGGATCACCAGCGTCGGCATCAGCAGCACATCGCAATCGCGAAATGCCTGGCTGACAAATTCGCGCAACAACAGGCCGCGCAGGCACAAGGCTTCGTAATAGGTCGAGGCCGGAATGGCGAGGCCCGTGAGTGCCCGCACCCGCACCTGTGGCGAGTAGCGCTCGGCCGCGGTGCGCAACCACTCGCCGTGCAGGGCGGTGGCCTCGGCATACAGCACCGCGCGGCTCAGTTCCGCCAGCGGTTCGGGTTCCGGCACCTCGACTTCCAGCACGCGCGCGCCGGCTTTTTCCAGCGTCGCGAGGCTGCGTTCGCAGGCCGCCACGACATCCGGCGTGGCGTGGTTGAAGAAGTAATTGCGCACCCGCGCAATCCGCAGGCCCTGGGCGCCCCGTGCTAACAGGCGCTCATAATCGGGGACCGGTCGCGGCGACGAACCGGCATCCAGCGCCTCATAGCCAGCGATCACACCTAACACCCGGGCGCAGTCACGCACCGTGCGCGTGATCGGGCCCACAAAGTCGAGCGACGGCGACAGCTTCATGGCGCCACGGCGCGGGATCAGCCCGTAGGTGGCCTTCAGACCGACCACGCCATTGACGGCGGCAGGGATGCGCACCGATCCGCCGGTGTCGGAGCCGAGGCTGGCGGCGCAGGCGTGCGCCGCGGTCGCGGCGCCCGAGCCGCTCGATGAGCCGCCGGCCATGTAGTCCGGATTCACGGCATTGCGGGTGCGCTGGTAGTGCTTGTTGTCACCGGTCGGGCCAAAGGCGAATTCCGCCATGTTGAGCTGACCTAACGAAAATGCGCCGGCGGCGCGCAGGCGCGCAATCACGGTCGCGTCGCTGCTCGCCGCCGGCACGTGGATGCGCGCGCCGCGCAGACTCACGTCGCCGGCGATATCGAACATCGCCTTGTACGCCAACGGCACGCCATGCAGCGGGCCCGGCGTCAGGCCACGCCGCAGCGCGTCGTCGGCCTGCTGCGCCGCCGCCATGGCCCGGTCGGAATCGAGGGTGAGAAAGCAGTTGAGCCGATCCTGTTCAATGCGCGCGCGGGCGAGATAGGCCTCGGTCAGCGCAATACTGGTGCAGCGGCCCGAGGCAACGGCCGTTGCGGCTTCGGTCAGCGACAGTGCGGTGAGATCGGTGATCGTGCCGGGTTGCTGCAGGGGCGGGGGCGGGAGTGGCCCGCCGCGCGCATCTGCGGCCGGCGCAAGTTCGTCCTGCGCGGCCAGAAAGTCGGCGGGCTCTGTGCCGCTGAGCCCGCGGGCGGCAAAACCTGTGACCGCGGCACAGGCGGCCGCCGCACCGGCCGCGATGCGCCCGGCGACGTCCCTTTCCGCCACCGGGTGCCCGGCCATGCGGGCCAGTTCGAGCACCATGTCGGTCGTCAGGGGGCGGCTGGGCTGGGGGGTGCGCATAGCTGGCATCCATTTGACAGTTTCCATATTTGTGATAAATTAGCACATATATGGAAATCAACCCGAAAGCCAGCGTTCTGTCGGCCTGTCGGGTTTTGTTGCGCCCGATTGTACGGCTTTTGCTGCGATCCGGAATACCGTGGAAGGATTTCGCCGAACTCGTCAAGACCGCCTACGTCGAGGTCGCGACCGATGAGTTCGGGATTCGCGGCCGACCCACCAACGCGTCGCGCGTCGCCATTCTCTCGGGCCTGAGCCGCCGCGAGGTCGCCAAACAGCGCGACCTGCTGGCAGGCGATCAGTCGGAACCTAACACCGAGTTCCTGAATCCGGCGCAGCGCGTGCTGACCGGTTGGCACCGGGATCCGGACTACCTGCAAGCCGACGGCGCACCCCGCCCACTAGCCGTGGATGGTCCGGCGCCTTCGTTCGGTGATCTGTGTATGCGCTATGCCGGCGACATTCCGGCGACGGCGCTGCTGAAGGAACTTCGCAAGGTCGGCGCGGTCGGAGCAGGTGAAGGCACGAAAGTGCGCGCGCTGCAGCGTGTGTACTTTCCATCGCAGTTCGACAGCGCCAAGGTGCTGCGTGCCGGCAGTGTCATCGAGGACATCGGCGAGACGGTTGTTTATGACCTCTTGTGTCCTAACGGCCAGCGGTTGCGCTTCGAGCGCCGCGCCGAAAACGATCGCATCGATATACGCCATCTGCCTGCGTTCCAGGCGATGCTCGAGGTGGAAGGCCAGGCGTTCCTCGAACGGGTGGATGCCTGGCTCTCCGAGCATGAAGCCCAGGCTGCGGCGCCCGGAAGCAATCCGCCGCGCGTGGTGCGCCTCGGCGTGGGCCTCTACCACATTCAAACTGATACTGATCGAGGGAACCGCAAATGAAATCGCGCAATTTGTTAGCAGCATTCAGCATGTTTGCGCTCGTGGCCTGCGGCGGTGGTGGCGATACCGCCCTCAGTGGCATCAACGGTGGCGGCATTGCCGGCATCAACGGCGGCGGGATCGCGGTCGGTCCGGTCACGGGTTTTGGCAGCGTGTTCGTCAACGGCATCGAGTTTTCCACCACCGGCAGCACCATTACGGTTGAAGGCGCCAGCGCCAGCGAGTCGCAACTGAAGATCGGCCAGGTCGTTGAAGTGCGCGGCACCATCAAATCATCCGCGGGCACCGGCACCGCAACCAGTATTGCGGCCAACAATCAATACGTGGGTCCGGTGCAGAGCATCGATCTGCCGGGGCTCAGTTTCGTCTTGTTAGGAAATGTGGTGCGCGTGACGGGTGCGACCGTGTTCGACAACAGCTTTACGACACCAGCACTCGCCGGGCTGGCCGTGGGGCAGTGGGTCGAGGTCCACGGCTTGCGCAACAGCGCTGGTGAGGTCGTGGCGACCCGTATCGAACCGCGCGCTGCGACTGGCGATATCGAACTGAATGGCACGATCAGCCTGCTGGATACGACGGCGCGCACTTTCCGGCTCGGCAACAGCAGCGTGAATTACGCCTCGGCGTCCACGGTGAGCGGCACGCTACTCTTGGCCAATGGCGCCTGCGCGGAAGTGAAGGGCACGACGTTCTCGGGCACGGCGCTGATCGCGACGCGCGTCGAGGTGAAAAGCTGCACGGTCTCCTCCAGTAGTAATGACTCCGGAGAAATCGAGGGCTTTGTCACGCGCTTTGCATCGTCGACCGATTTCGATGTCGGCACGCAAAAGGTGACTACCACGGCGACCACCAGCTATAGCGGCGGCGTGGTTGGCGACCTGGCGCTCAACAAGCGCGTTGAAGTGGAGGGTACGTTCAACGCCTCGAGCGTCCTGGTGGCGACCAGGATCTCGTTCAAGACTGATACGACCACCCGCTTCCAGGGCACGATTGACGCGCTCAACGCGACTAACAAGACGCTGACGATCTTCGGCGTCACGATCAGCACCTCGAGCGCGACCAGCTACGAAGACGACTCGAGCGCCAACGCCCGACCTTTTGGTTACTCGCAGTTGCGCACTGGCGAATACCTCGAACTGCGCGGCGCGGAGGGCACGGCGCCGTTGACCGCGGCGGCCACGGTCATCGTGCGGCGCAATCTCGACGCGCGGCGCGAGCTGCAGTCGATCGCGCGCAATGTGGTACTGCCCAATTTCACGCTGGTTGGAGTCACCGTCACGACAACAAACGGAGTGACGGAATTCCGTGACCTCAACGGCACTACCATCACCCAGGCGCAGTTCTTCAGCCAGGTCGCGGGTCGGGGCGTCAAAGTGCGCGGGACCTTCAGCGGCGCAACATTCACGGCAACGCGTGCGGAGCTCGAAAACCTGAACTGAAGCTGAACCCCTCTGGCGCCCCTGATCGTGTATGTTCCGGTTTCGCCGGCCACGGCCGGTCCAACAATCATGAGGTCGAGGTCATGGGGATTCTGGATGATTTGTTAGGCGCCGCAACCGGCGCGGCGCCTGCGGGTGGGTCGTCGGCGGGCGGCGGACTGGGTGGCATGTTAGGTGGCGCCCTGGGTGGCGCGCTCGGCGGTCAGGGTGCGGCGGCAGGCGGTGGCCTGTTGTCACCCGCCCTCATCATGCAGATTGTCAGCATGCTGATGAACCAGCAGGGCGGTCTGGGCGGCCTCGCCGGCGCCTTCAATAACGCCGGTCTCGGCGACGTCATGAAATCCTGGGTCGGTACCGGCCAGAACATGCAGATCTCCGCCACCCAGGTCACGCAGGTGTTAGGCAGCGGGACGGTTGGCCAGATCGCAGCGCAACTCGGCATGAATTCGGGGCAGGCCGGTGACCTGCTGTCGAAAGTGCTGCCGCATGTGGTCGACCAGCTGACGCCGCAGGGTCAGATCCAGCCCAGTCTGCAGGGATCCGGCGACCTGCTCAATTCCGCCCTTGGAGCGCTGGCCGGCAAGCTGTTCGCGCCGCGTTAGCTTGACGGCCGCCGGCCGGGCCGATTCAGGGCCGCGCCGGCTTGGCCTGGCTCGCCGCGAACTTCTTGCGGCTCGCCATGATGCCTGCATAGAGTCGCGCGCTGTCGCCGCCGATGTCGGCGATCAGCGCCGGGTGGGTGCCGCGGGTCGCGCTCGCCCACGCCGCCTGCTGCGCGCTGTTCAGGTGGTAAATCCTGAATCCCAGCTTGCCGGCATTGGCGAGATCCGCGGCGATTTCATCGCGGGTGCTCTTGCGCAGTGCCGCCGCGTCCGGAAAGCTGTCGCGCAGGATTTTCTGCAACGCCGGTGTCTGGCGATCAAACCAGCGCTTGTCCGCCACAATGAAGGACACGGCGAGGCAATGCTCCGTCATGGTCATGTACGGTGCTTCCCGCGCGATGCCGGTGCGCGTGTAAAGCGGCAGGCCATTTTCTCCTGCCTCGATCAGGCCGCGCTGCAGCGACGGGATGATGTCGGAGAACGGCAGCGGAATGACATCCGCCTTCAGCGCCTCGCCTAACAACCGGGTCGCGCGGTTGGCGCCGATACGCAGCCGTACGCCGCGCAGGTCCGCGGGTGTCAGCAAGGGTTTGTTGCGCGACCAGAAAATCGAATTGCCCAGGTCGTACCAGGCAATCAGCTCCAGTCCCCGGGCTGCCATCAATTTACGAAATTCCGGCGTCAGGTAACTGTCGACGACGAAATCCGCTTCCGCTCCCGAGTCAAACAGATAAGGCGCGTACAGCAGCGCGGTTTCCGGCACGACGGTCGAGGTCACGAGCGCCGACAGGTTCGCGTATTGCACGCGATTGCGCCGCAGCCCGCTGACGATCTGTTCCTCCGGCCCGAGCTCGCCGTGCACCAGCATCCGCAGCCGCAGCCCGCCCTGCGCCGCGGCTTCGGCCTTGCGCTGGAATTCCTGCCAGACCTTCTCGCCGGCGGTATTGCGAAACGCGGTGCCGCCGACCACGACTTCAACCGGCGTGGCCGCCTGCGCTGCCGTGGCCGCGAGCAGACAGATGAGAAACAGTTTCTTCATGGCCGGGAGTATGCCGAGCGCCTGCCATATTCCGCCATAAATCATCGGCAGCCTGCCCGCTTCGAGCCCGGGAGGCCTCGCAATTCGCCGCGAAGATGGCTGCCATGGGGTCGACACAGGCCCCGCCACCATCGAAAGGAGTTGTGCCATGTTCCATCCTCGCTACCAGAGTCCTGAGGTTCGTGCCCGCCGGGTTGCCGCCGTCATTGCAGCGATCCTGATCGCGGGATCCAGCCTGGATCGCGCGCTCGCCGAGTCCGCGGCGCCGGTCCGCCAGAAAGCCTCCAAACCAGAAACCACCGGAGTCCTGTCAGGACTTGCGATCGGTGCTGCGGCCGCCGGTCCGATCGGCGCCATCGCCGGCGCCGCTGCGGGTGGCTGGCTGGGCGATCGCCTGCACCGTGAAAAACAACTCGCGCAGTCGTTGTCACGGGAGCTCAGGTCGCAACTGGCCGATCGCAGCCGCATGAGCTCGGAAATCGAACGGCTCAATACGGCGCTGGCCCGCAGCGATGCGCAATTGACTGACCTGCGTGCCAGCAGCATCCCGCTGAACGAGCTCGCAGCTAACGTGCATTTTCGCACCCGCGACACCTCGCTCGAAGCACCCGATCATGATCAGCTGCGTCAGCTCGGCGCGGTGTTAGCTCGGCGCACCGATCGGGTGGTGTACGTGACCGGTCATGCGGACGCCCGCGGCGCCGCAGGCTACAACTTCGAGCTGTCGACCGCGCGTGCCGAGGCGGTCGCCGATGCGATGGTCGAAGGCGGCCTGGCACGCGGGCAGGTCGTGGTGGAGGGCGCAGGTGCGCCCGCCAGCAGCGACTGCCTGCGCGATACCGATCGCTGCGCGCTGGAGCGGCGCGTCACGGTGCGCATGGTCGCAAGCGCGGACGCTGGCGGCGAAGACGCGGGCGCGGATGTCGTCGCACAGGTGACGCCGTGAGCGGCATCGCGGAGTACTGGCTGCGGCAGCGACGCTATCGTAGGCTGACGCTCTGGTACCTCTGCCGCGAGCGAACATGGCTGCCGAGATCGTGAGCTTCGATGCCTGGCCTCAACCCGATCAGAGCGCGCCCGACCCCGGGCGCGTTCTGACGGGCAATCCGCGCCAGCAGATCTGGAACCTGTTCAGCGACACGGCCGGACAGTTTCACGCCGGCAAGTGGGCCAGCAGCCCAGGGCGCTGGCGCGTCCACTACACCGAGTACGAATTCTGTTACCTGTTGTCGGGCCGGGTGATCATCGAGTCGGAATCCGGACGCCGCTGCGAATTCGGACCGGGCCAGGCGTTCATCATCCCGCGCGGATTCTCCGGCACCTGGGATGTGAAATTGCCGACCGAGAAGCTCTACGTCATCTTCGAGCCGCCCGGCACGACTCTGTAGCTTTTCACCCACAACTGCGCTCCGACAGCATTGGTACACTTATTGCTTAGCTTGCCTGGGCACTTTTGCCTCGACTGATACAAACGTGGAGTGAATGCGATGAAACTGAAACACGCAGTGGGCGCGTTGGCGCTGATGGCCATGGCCCCGATGGCGCACGCAGAATTGACCCTGACCCCGACAATCGTCAGCGACTATGACTTTCGCGGAATTTCCCTGAGCGCGCGCGACCCGGCGCCCCAGCTGAGCATCGACTGGGCACACGACTCCGGATTCGGTTTTGGCGTCTGGGCCAGCACGACCGATCTCGGCACCGAGACCAATACCGAGGTCGACTTCAACCCAAGTTTCAACGGCGGCAGCGATGAAACATTCAATTGGGGCGTAGGGGCGACGTACTACACTTACGTGTCGGAAAGCAGCCTCAACTACCCCGAATACTGGGTTGGCATCAGCAAACCGTTTACCGACAAATTCTCGGCCAGCGCCAAGCTTTGGTATTCCAATGATCTCAACGCGAGCAATGAAAACGGCACCTATATCGAAGTCAATGCGCGCGTTGAACTGCCGAAAAACTTTGGCCTCGAGTTACACGCCGCCCGCTCGGATGGCAAATACTGGGACCTGGTCAATGGCGATGGTTACACCGACTTCGCGGTCGGCCTCACCTACAGCTGGAACGACATCAATTTCGGCCTCAAGTACATCGACGGCAGCGATCTCCCGGATGCGGGCGTGGACCTGTTGTCGACCGAATCGAAGGTCGTTTTCAGCGTCACCAAGTCCTTCACACTGGGCGGCAAGAAGGAATGATCTTGAGCTAAGCATGGGCTGCGCCATCAGTCATGGGATTGATTGGCGCACTCGCGCGGCGACCTGCCCGGTTTCGAGGCAGCAGCGGTTGGTGGTCGCACCGTTTTCGGGCGCAGGGTCCCGCATCCTTTAAGATCGCGCGATGTCGGTAACGCGCATTTTCCGCGACGACGCGCCGCTCGCGTTCGTCGATATCGAGACCACCGGTGGCCAGGCGGCCTGGCACCGGATCACCGAGATTGCCATCGTCGCGGCGCATGGCGATACGCTCGATTTTGAGTGGCAGACGCTCGTCAATCCCGGCCGGCCAATTCCGCCGTCCATTACCGCGCTGACCGGCATCGACAATGACCTGGTGCGCGATGCCCCGTCATTTGCCGAGATTGCCCGGGAATTGCGCGAACGCCTCGGCGGGCGTCTCTTTATCGCGCACAACGTGCGCTTTGACTACGGCTTCATCCGCGGCGAGTTCCAACGCATCGGCGAGCGCTGGCAGGCGCCGACGGCCTGTACCGCGCGCCTGTCGCGACGACTCTTCCCGCAGCAGGCCCGCCACAACCTGGATACGGTGATTGCGGTGCATGGAATTTCCTGCCCGGTGCGGCATCGCGCCATGCCCGACGCCGCCGCGCTCTGGCAGTTCTGGCAGAAGCTGCGCCGCGAGCAAGCGCTGCAATTGCTGGATGAAACCCTGGCGCTGGTGTCGCAGGTATCAGTGTTGCCGCCGCATCTGCCCGCGGATCTTGCGGAGGATCTGCCCGAGGCGCCCGGCGTCTACCGGTTCTTTGGCGCGAGCACGCAGGGCGCGGACAGCCTCATCTACGTCGGCAAGGCTAACAACCTGCGCGAGCGCGTGCTCAGCCATTTTGCCGGCGCGCATCGCGATACCAAGTCGCAGCGGCTCCGCGAACAGACGCGGCGCGTCGAATGGAGCGTGACCGCGGGGGAACTGGGTGCGCTGCTGCTCGAGGCGCGCCAGGTGCGCGAAGAAAAACCGGTCTACAACCGCAAACTGCGCGGCGGAAAATTAGTCAGCTGGCAGTGGCCCGACGACGCGATTGCACCGCAACTGGTCGAACCGGACGAGGCGCTGGCCGCAGGCGCGCCGGTCTTCGGCCTGTTCAAGGGCGAAAGTGCCGCGCGTAAGGCGCTGCGATCACTCGCCGAGGACCAGCGCCTCTGTCTGAAGTCGCTCGGCCTCGAGAGTGGCGACGGCTCCTGCTTCGCCTATCAGTTGAAGCGTTGCCGCGGCGCCTGCGTCGGCGCCGAGCCGCCGGCCCTGCATGCAGTTCGGGCGCGGCTGGCGATGCTGGGCTGGAAGCTCGCGGATTGGCCGTTTCGCGGCGCGGTGGCCGCCATCGAGCGCGGTGCGGCGGGCCGGGTGGCGCTGCATGTGCTCGATCGGTGGATGCACCTCGGCAGCCTGGAGTGCGGTGCCGATGACGCAGCGATCGACGAGGATGGCCTGCGCCAGCGCTGCCGTCCGTTGTTAGCTACGGCTGCCAGCCGTGGCGGCGGGTTCGATGCCGATACCTACCGGATCCTGGCCCGTCATTTTCGTGAGCATCCGCGCAAGGGCGGCTATGTGCCGCTGGATTCGGGCACAATGCCCGAATGACCCTGCGACGTTTTTTTGCCAGCACCGCACGCGGGCTGGCCGATCTGCTGGCGGGCGAGCTGCAGGCGTTAGGTGCGCTGGACCTGCGCGAGGGCCGGGGCGGCGTCACCTTCAGCGGCACGCTGGAAGTTGCCTATCGGGCCTGCCTGGAATCGCGGGTTGCCAGCCGGGTCTATCTGCCGCTCCTGACGCTGGAGGCTCCGACCACCGAGCAGTTCTACGCGCAGCTGCTGGCGCACGACTGGACGGCGGAAATCGCCCACGGCAGCACGCTGGCCTGCGAATTCAGCGGCCAGCATCCGACCATCATCAACACCCAGTTCGGCGCGCTGAAAATGAAGGATGCGGTCTGCGATCAGCTGCGCGAGGCAACGCGCTGGCGCCCGGACATCAAACCGGACCAGCCGTCGGTGCGCCTGCACGCGCATGCCAACGGCGCGCGGGTCGAGGTCTCCATCGATCTGTCGGGCGATGGCCTGCACCGCCGCGGCTACCGGTTGTTAGGCGGCCCGGCGCCGCTGCGGGAAAATCTGGCGGCGGGCATCCTGCTGCGCGCCGGCTGGCCGCAGCTGGCGCGCGAAGACGCGCGCTTCCTGGACCCGATGTGCGGCTCCGGCACGCTGGTGATCGAGGCCGCGATGATCGCGGCCGACCTGGCGCCTAACATCTGGCGCACGTATTTCGGCTTCCTGGGCTGGCGCGGCCACGAGGAACTGCTGTGGCAGTCGGTGCGCGCGGCGGCGCGGGCGCGTGGCGATGCCGGTGTGGCCGGCTGGGCGAAACGCGTCGCCGCCGATCCGGCGCTGGCGCTGTGCGGCAGCGACCGCGATGGCGGCATGTTGCGTTCCGCGCGTGCCAACGCCGAACGCGCCGGAGTTGCGGAACTGACGCGTTTCACCCAGGGCGAACTGGCCGACGCGGCGCCGCCTGCGGGCGCAGCGCGTGGCCTGGTGTGCACCAATCCGCCCTATGGCGAACGTCTCGAGGAGCGCGAGGCGGCGCGCGCCACCCATCGCCTGTTAGGCGAGGTGCTGCAACAGCGCTTCATGGGCTGGCAGGCGGTGGTGATTACCGCCGCGAGCGAAATGGGACTGGAGCTCGGCCTGCGCGCGCATCGCACCCACACGCTGTGGAACGGCGCGATCGAATGCCGCTTGCTGCGCTTCGACCTGACCCCCAAGGCGGTGCGCGACCTGCGGCCACAGCAACGCGATGAGTCCGACCACAGCCTGCGGGAATCCGCCGGCTCCCGGATGTTCGGCAATCGCATCGCCAAGAATCTGAAACGCCTGCGCGCCTGGACGAAACGCGAAGCGGTCAGCTGTTATCGCATCTATGACGCCGACATGCCGGAGTATGCGTTCGCGATCGATCGCTATGAAGCCGCCGATGGCTCGCGCCAGTGGCTGTACGTGCAGGAGTACGCAGCGCCGGACGACATCCCGCAGGAAGAGGTCAAGCGGCGGCGCGCCGAGGCGCTGGCAGCCTTGCCGGAGACCACCGGTGTGGCGCGCGCCGACATCCATTTGCGCACCCGCAAACGCATGTCGGGCTCCCAGCAGTATGAGAAGCAGGCCGAGCGGCGCGAGTTTTTCGTGGTGACCGAAAGCGGCCTCCAATTTGAAGTCAATTTCGAGGATTACCTGGACACCGGACTCTTTCTCGATCACCGCATCACGCGGCAGCGCCTCAGGGACCAGGCAGCTAACAAGAAATTCCTGAACCTGTTTGCCTACACCGGCAGCGCCACGGTCTATGCGGCAGCCGGAGGCGCCCGGGACACGGTGACGGTCGATCTCTCGTACACCTATCTCGATTGGGCGCGGCGCAATCTGCGCCTGAATGGCTTTGCAGATGCCGCGCACGAACTGGTGCAGGCCGACGCGCGCGAATGGCTCAAGACCGCGCAACCCGGATTTGACCTGATATTTCTCGACCCACCGACGTTTTCGAATTCGGCCCGCATGCAGGGCGTGCTCGATATCCTGCGCGATCATGTCGAGCTGATCGATGCCTGCATGCGGCTGCTCGCCAAAGACGGCCTGCTGGTGTTCTCGACCAACGCACAGAAATTCAGGCTCGATCCGGTGCTGTCGGCGCGCTATGCGATCGAAGACGTCTCGCGCAAGACACTGCCGCCGGATTTCGAACGCAATTCGAAAATACACCGCTGCTTCGAACTGCGCCTGCGCAACTGACGACTGCGTCACAACTACCAGCGCGGCGCAGTTGCCATAGGGCGATTTCACTTAAGCACGCCAGCCCATGGCCGATCCCTCCTGTACGGAGAGTGATATGCGTATACATGGCAGCCTGACCAATGAATTGTCCCCGGAAATGACCGCGATGCTGCGGCCACGACGCTCGCATGAGGGCGGCGAGCGCGGCCCGGAAGCCGCAGACGCGCGCAAGCGTGCCTTGTATGAAGTGGGCAAGGTCCTGGGCCTGGATTTCAAGGGCATCACGCAGGCCGTGCGCGCGTTGTTAGTCAAGGCGACCGCGAACGACAAGGATGGCGTGCCCGCCGTGCTGGACGCGGTCAACAAGGCGCTCGCCAAGGCCGGTGAATCCCTGAAAGCCTCCGGCTTCAGCGATGCGCAGGTCGAGACCGCATTGAACGACGTGCGTGAGCAATTGGGCTCCTCGTTGGCAGCGAGCGCTGAACAAACGGTGGCGCAGTCGACGGTGTATGCGCGCACCGACAGGGCGAGCCTCAGCATCGAAACGCAGGAAGGCGATGAGGTGCGGATACGCTTTGCATCGCGTACCGGACTGGTTGCCCAGGATGGTGGGGCCGATTCGGGTGCCGAGCGCCGGGTGTATGGTTTTGCGTCCGGGCGCGTTGAGGTCTCCGTCGAGGGCGACCTGAACGACGAAGAACTGGCGGCGATCGGTGCTCTGGTCGCCAAGGTCGACGCGTTGGCCAAGGATTTCTTTGCCGGCGACATTCAAAAGGCGTTTACCGCCGCTGCCCACCTCGGTTTCGACGGCGAGCAGATTGCGAGCTTCGCCTTGAAATTGTCGAGCCGGGAACTGCTGCAGCAATCGGGTGCGGTCGGCGCCTTGCCCAAGCCGCCGCAGCCGCAACCCGCCCCTGCGATCACGAACACGCCGGCTCCGGCGACCGCTGCTGCGCCGTCTGCCGCCACAACGCAGGTCCCGGCACCCGCTAACAGCGAACCGGTCATCGAACCTGCGGTCAAACCCGCGGCGGAGACGCCCGTAAAGCCAGCGCCGCCTGCGGCCGTCGCCGGGCCGCTGTCAGATTTCCTGAAAAGGGTATTCGAATTTCTGGGTCAACCCGCACAGGCGGGTGGCTTCGAATTGTCGATCAAGTGGAAAGTGCAGCTGGTGATCAATGCCGTGCAAGCGGCCGATCCGGCGCCGAAGCCCGCACCCGGCACCGCATTGCTAACAAATTCGATCGCGGCGATCGGCGACAAACTGACGCCGGCCAGTGGGTCATTGACCAAGCCGGCCGGCGCCAATTGATTGCGGCGTCTGGCCGCGTTATTTCAGGATCAGTTTACGCAGCGTCTGGCCGCCGGCTTCTTTGCGCAGCTTGCCGCGGTCAATGGACGCGGTGGTGCTGGCCTGGACTGAACCCCAGACTTTCGCCGTGATCGCGCGGGTCTTCTCATTCAGGTTGTCGAGCGCCGCCATGTTGGCGTAGGTCACGGTCAGCATCAGGTCCGGATCATTCTCGGTGCGCTGTTCGGCGGAGTAAATGCCGTAGTCGAGGATGATGCCGGCTTTTTTCTGCTCTTCCATCGTGCGCTTGTAGTTGCCGGCGAGGTAGGTCATGTATTCCTCGAACCGGCCTGGTTCGGTGCGGATATACGACACCACCACGACCGGGCCTTCCGTATACGACGACGTATCGCTGGACTGGGCGTAGCTGCGTTGCGTAAAGCCGCCGAGTGCAATCAAGGCCACGGCCATCATCATCAGTTTCTGAAGTTTCATGCAGGGTTCCCTTTTTTGTTAGGTGCCGCGACTGCGGCAGTGCCGACAGCCTAGACGCGCGCGGCGCGCGTTGCAAGTCGCCGGATCGGATGCGGGCTACAGCAGGTCGCGCAGCCGGTACCAGAGCATCGCCAGCACCAAAGCCGGACGACGCAGCGCCGGCCCGCCTGGAAATCCATGGTGCGGAATGCGCGCAAACACGTCGAAGCGTTCCGCCGTGCCGGCGATGGCCTCCGCGACCAGTTGGCCGGCGATGCCGGTCAGTGCGATGCCGTGCCCGGAAAAGCCCTGCAGATAGTAGACGTTGGGCGAGAGCCGGCCGAAATCCGGCGCACGATTCAGGGTGATGTCGACATAGCCGCCCCAGGCGTATTCGATCCGGACGTCCCGCAGTTGTGGAAACACCTTGAGCATTCGCAAACGGGTTGCTGTGCCCGTACCGAGCGGGTCGATGCCCGAATAACTGACCCGGCCGCCGAACAGCAGACGGTGGTCCGCGGAACGGCGGAAATAATCCAGCACCCAGTTGATGTCCGTCACCGCGGCGTTGTTGCGGATCAGGCTCGCGGCGCGTTCCGCGCCCAGGATTTCGGTGGCGACGATGTAGGTGCCGACCGCCATGATGCGGGCCGCCAGTGCGGGCGCGAGCGCCCCGATGTACGCATTGCAACAGAGCACCGCGTGGCGGCAGCGCACCACGCCCTGCGCAGTGCGCACGCGAACCGGTGCCGCGCCGCCGCTGGTGGTTTCGTCGACCGCGACAACGGCGCTGCGGGTATGGATTTTCGCGCCGGCGCGCGCCGCCGCGCCCGCCAGTCCCAGCGTGTAGTTGAGCGGCTGCAGGTGCCCGCTGTTAGTGTCGAGCAGGGCGCCCGTGTAGCGCTCGGTAGCTAACAGGGAGCGCAGTTCGTCGCGCTCGACATAGCGCACACTGGGGTAATCGTATTGATTCTGCAGCGCAGCCACTTCGGCGCGCAGCTCCGCCTCCTGCCGCGGCTTGATCGCGACATGCAACTGGCCAGCCACGTAATCGCAGTCGATCTGGTGGCGCGCAATCAGGCTGCGCTGCAGCGCCAGCGCTTCGACGCTCAGGTCCCAGACGCGGCGTGCGTCATCCGCGCCGATCAATTGCCTGAGCTTGTCCTGGCCGCAGGCCGCGCCGAAAATCGCCTGCGCGCCGCTGCGGCCGGAGGCGCCGAAGCCGATGTCCTGCGCTTCCAGCAACAGCACCCGGTAGCCGCGTTCCGCCAGATGCAGCGCCGCCGAACAACCGGCGATGCCGCCGCCGATCACGCAGACGTCGGCATCCGCATCGCCGGTCAGCGGGCCGTCGAAACCCAGGCTCGCGATGCCAGCCGGCAGCCGTATGCTGGCGGCATACGAGGTCCGCACGGCATCGCCAGCGCTCACAACGGGCCCATGAACCAGGCAACCTCCAGCGGTGTCACGTAGGAGTTGAAGTCTTCCAGCTCCGCGCGCTTCACGGTCGCGAACAGCTTGGAGAACGGCTTGCCCAAGTACTCGCGGGCTACATCACTGCCGCGAAATTTCTCGATCGCGAGTGGCCAGTGCGTTGGCAGCGGCTCGCCCTGGGTTTCATAGGCGTTGCCCTGCAGGACCGGCGGCGGCTCGACCGCGCGCGACAGGCCGTAGTGGATGCCGGCCAGCACCCAGGCCATGACCAGGTAGGGATTGGCATCGGCGCCGGCAAGGCGGTGCTCGATTCTCTTGTTAGCTGCGTCACTCATCGGAATGCGGATCGCAGAGCCGCGGTTGTTGATCGACCACGAGGGCATCATCGGCACATAGGATTCCCGGACAAAGCGCCGGTAGGAATTCGGGCCCGGCGCGCAGATGGCCATGCCATCCGCCAGCGTTGCTAACAAGCCGGCTACCGCATGGCGCAGATCGGCGCTCTCGGCAGGATCATCGCAGGCAAAGATGTTGCGCCCGCCGGCGTCGAGGACGCTGACGTGGATATGCAGGCCGCTGCCCGCCATGTCGCGATAGGGCTTGGCGAGAAAAGTCGCATCGCAGCCATGCGCCCGCGCCACGCTCTTGACGATGCGCTTGAAGCGCATCGCCTCGTCGCATGCGCGCAGCGCGTCGGATTGATGATGCAGGTTGATCTCAAACTGGCCCGGGCCGTATTCCGCCAGTGCGCTCGACGCCGGCACACGCTGCTGCTGGCAGGCGCTGTCGATCGCGCTCAGCAGGGTCGAATACTCATTGAGGTCCGCCATCGAGTTGATCTGGGTGCGAAACTCGCGCCGGGCGGTCAGTGGCAGCGGCGGTGGTTGCGGCTGCCCGTCGGCGCGGCGCGCCTGGTCGACAAAGTAGAACTCAAATTCGATCGCGACCACCGGCGTCAGATTGAGTCGCTGGAATTTCTCCAGCACGCGCGCCAGCACATGACGCGGATCGCCAAAGAAGGCGCGACCGTCGGGTTCGAACATGCTGAGCTGCAGCTGCGCCAGCAGCGGGTCCCAGGGCACGGGTACCAGCGTGCCGGCCACCGGCCGGCATGGCCGGTCGGCATCGCCATCGTCAAACCCGAGGCCGGTCGCCTGCACGGTCGCGCCCAGCACGTCGAGCGCGAACATCGAGCCAGGCAAAGGCATGCCCGCTGACCAGATCTTGTCGGCGGACGCACGATCGATGCGTTTGCCGCGTTCGACCCCGTTGAGGTCGGTGACGAAGGCATCGACGAACCGAATATCCGGATGCTTGGCGAGCAGTTGAGCCCACTCGGAATCCGCAGTATTAGACATATTCCACCCCAGCAGCACGGACCGGAACCCCGTCCGAAATGCAAGGGGTGTCAGCGCAGCTTAAGCATACCGGTTTGTGCTGTCGTTCGCAATAAAACTATAAAAAACAATAACTTAGATGCTGATTACGACAGCTGGGAAGGCAAAATATGCGGCTCTTCACGGCGTTTCGGGGGTGGGCTGTGGTCTAATGCTGGAGTCGAAAGACAACACCGGCGCCGTATCGGCGACCCTTTTATGAATAGCCCTCGACCCGTCATAGGAATCATCGCCGATCGGCGCATGGTTGGCCCTCACCCGTTCCAGATGGCGGGAGAGAAGTATGTGCACGCGGTTGCCAGGGGCGCTGACGCGCTTCCGGTCGTCCTGCCGGTACTGCCTGAGCCGCTGGGCGTGGCGGAGCTGCTGGCGAGCGTCGATGGCCTGCTGTTTACCGGCAGCCCGTCGAATGTCGATCCGGCCCGCTACGGCGGTGAAGCGAGCCAGCCCGGGACGCTGCACGACCCGGAGCGCGACGCCACCAGCCTGGCGCTGATACCCGCGGCGGTTGCCGCCGGTATCCCGGTGTTAGGTCTGTGCCGTGGGTTCCAGGAAATGAATGTCGCCTATGGCGGCACGCTGTGGCAGCGCGTGCAGGAGTTGCCAGGTTACCTGGATCATCGCGAAAACAAGGATGATCCCCTGGATAAACAATATGCGCTCGCGCATGCGGTGCAGCTGAGCGCCGGTGGGCTGCTGCGCAGCCTCGCCGACAGCGACCGCATCGAGGTGAATTCACTGCATTCGCAGGGCATTCGCGACCTGGCGCCGGGCCTCCTGGTCGAAGCGCGTTCGCCGGATGGTTTGATCGAAGGTTTCCGGGTGGCTGCAGCGCGTGGCTTCGCGGTCGCCGTGCAATGGCATCCCGAATGGCGGGTGCAGAGCAATTCTTTTTCAACAGCGCTGTTTGCGGCGTTCGGGCAGGCTGCCCGGCAACGCGCCGCAAAGGGCCGCAGGAGCTAACATGGCTAACGAGATTCAGCAGTTTTTCCGTGATCACGGCATCCAGGAAGTCGAGGCGATCGTTCCCGACATGGCGGGCATCGCGCGTGGCAAGGTCATGCCGGCGGAGAAATTCACCGAAGATCAGGGCATGCGCCTGCCGGAAAGCATTTTCCTGCAGACCGTCACCGGCGATTACCCGGCCAATTCGTCGAGCGCGATGAGTCCGGCGGAAATCGACATCATCCTGAAGCCGGATGCGCGCACGGTGCGGCGCGTCCCCTGGGCTGCCGAGCCCACGGCGCAGGTCATTCACGACTGTTTTTATGCCGACGGGCGGCGCGTGAAAATGGCGCCGCGCGAGGTGCTGAAACACGTGCTGGAGCTGTATGCACAAAAAGGCTGGGATCCGGTGGTGGCGCCGGAACTCGAGTTTTACCTGGTGGAAGTCAACGCCGATGCCGACTATCCACTCAAGCCGCCGATCGGGCGCTCGGGCCGTTCCGAGCCGGGCCGTCAGAGCTACAGCATCGCGGCGGTCAACGAATTCGACCCGCTGTTCGATGATCTGTATCAGTTCTGCGAAGACCAGGACATCGAGATCGACACGCTGATCCACGAGGACGGTCCGGCGCAGATGGAGATCAACCTGCTGCATGCCAATGCGCTCGACCTGGCGGACCAGGCCTTCATGTTCAAGCGCACGGCGCGCGAAGCGGCCTTGCGCCACAAGATGTATGCGACCTTCATGGCCAAGCCGCATGCCAAGGAGCCGGGCAGTGCGATGCATATCCACCAGAGCATCGTTGACATCAAGACCCGCAAGAATATCTTTTCGGCCGCGGACGGTACGCCGACCCAGCTGTTCTTTGCGCACATCGCCGGGCTGCAGAAATATCTGCCCGCCGCGATGTGTTTGCTCGCACCTAACGTCAACTCGTACCGCCGCCTGACGCGCTTCCAGGTGGCGCCGATCAATGTACAATGGGGCTACGACAACCGCACCGCCGGACTGCGCGTCCCGGGCTCGGATCCTGAATCAAGGCGTGTTGAGAACCGACTCTCGGGCGCGGACGCCAACCCGTACCTGGCGATTGCGGCGTCGCTCGCCTGTGGCTATCTCGGCATGATCGAAGGCCTGTTCCCCACAGAACCGATTGCCGGCAGCGCGCACGATCTGCCGTTCGCGCTGCCACGCTCACTGGACACCGCCATTCGCGAATTGCGTGAGTGTGAACCGCTGATCGACATTCTCGGCCAGCCCTTCGTCACAGCTTTCACGCTGGTGCGCGAGGCCGAAAACGAAGTGTTCCAGCAGGCGATCAGTTCCTGGGAGCGCGAACACCTGTTGCTGAATGTCTAGGACACGACTGCCATGAGTCAACCAGACCTAACAAAGTGGCAGCAGCTGGATGCCGCCCATCACCTGCACCCGTTTACTGATTTCAAACAGCTGGCGGCGCGCGGCACGCGAGTCATCACCCGGGCAAAAGGTGTGTATCTGGAGGACGCGAACGGCCAGCGCCTGCTCGATGGCATGTCCGGACTCTGGTGTGTCGCCATGGGCTATGGGCAGCAGTCACTGGTGGACGCCGCGACTCAGCAGATGCAGGAATTGCCCTACTACAACAATTTCTTCCAGTGCACCACGCCGCCGGCGATCGAGCTGGCGCGGCTGCTGGTTGAGCTGACGCCGCCGCAATTCAACCATGTATTTTTTACCGGCTCGGGCTCCGAGGCGAACGACACCTTCCTGCGCATGGCGCGGCGCTACTGGGACATCAAGGGCCAGCCACAGCGCAAGATCATCATCTCGCGCTGGAACGGTTATCACGGCAGCACCGTGGCCGCGGCGTCGTTAGGCGGCATGAAGGCGATGCACGGGCAGGGCGGCCTGCCGATTCCGGACATCGTCCATATCGAGCAGCCGTACTGGTTCGAATGCGGCGGCGACCTGACACCCGAGGAGTTCGGGCGTAAGGCCGCGGCGGCGCTGGAAGCCAAAATCCTCGAGCTCGGTCCGGAGCGGGTTGCCGCGTTCATCGCCGAACCGATCCAGGGAGCGGGCGGCGTCATCATCCCGCCCGACAGCTACTGGCCCGCCGTCCAAAAGATCATCGACAAGTACGGCATCCTGTTCTGCTCGGATGAAGTCATTTGCGGGTTTGGCCGCACCGGTCAGTGGTTTGGCTGCGAGTATTACGGCACCCGCCCCGACTTCATGACCATGGCCAAGGCCATCACCTCCGGTTACCTGCCGCTCGGCGGGCTCATGGTGTCGGACAAAGTCGCCGACGTGCTGATCAACTCCGGCGGCGAGTTTTTCCACGGTTTTACCTACTCCGGTCACCCGGTTGCATGCGCGGTGGCGCTGGCGAACCTGGCGCTGATGAAATCCGAGGACATCGTCCGCCGGATTCGGGAAGAGACCGCACCGTATTGGCGCAAACAGTTCATGACCCTGGCCGATCACCCGCTGGTCGGTGAGGCGCGGACGCTGGGCCTGTTTGGCGCCCTGGAATTGGTGCCCCGCAAGCCCTCACGGCAGTTTTTTCCGGAGCGCGGCACCGTTGGCACACGGGCACGGGATCTGTGCGTGCAAAACGGGCTGGTGATGCGCGCTGTCTGGGACACGTTGATCACGGCGCCGCCGCTGGTGATCACCCGGGCCGAGATCGACGAGCTGGTCGCCAAGACGCATACGACACTCGATCAGCTGCACGCCGAGCTGCGGGGTGCTTCTCAGGTCTGAGCGGCTGCGCTATAAGGATGGTTGGGGACCGACAAGCAACTCATCCTAAGTCCGGGGTTCATACATGAAAAGCCTTTCCATTCGCACGGCCTTGCTGGCCGTCGCCAGCATCATCCTCGTTGCCGCCTGCGGTCAAAAGCCCGCTGAGACTGCAGCACCTGCTGCCTCCGGAGCCACGTCCGCTGCGACGGCAGGTCAAGCCGCTGCGCCGGCGCTCGACACGGACGACGAAAAGGTCGTCAACATGTACAACTGGTCGGACTACATCGACCTTGACGTGCTGAAGGATTTCACCAAGGAAACCGGCATCAAGGTCAATTACGACTTATTCGACTCCAACGAAATGCTGGAGACCAAGCTGCTGGCGGGCAACACCGGCTATGACATCGTCGTACCGTCGGCGTCATTTCTGCAGCGTCAGATTGCAGCGGGCGTATATCAGCCGCTCGACAAATCGCGCCTCAGCAATCTCAAGAACATGGACCCCGAACTGATGCAGCGGGTTGCGGTGTTTGACGCCGACAACGCGCACTCAATCAACTATCTGTGGGGCACATCCGGCGTCGGTTATAACGAAGACAAGATCAAGGCAATCATGGCCGACGCGCCGGTCAACAGCTTCGACATGTTCTACAAGCCGGAGATTGTCGCCAAGTTCAAGTCCTGCGGCGTGACCATCCTCGATGCGCCGTCGGAGGTCGTCGGCACGGTGCTGCTGTGGCTCGGCAAGGATCCTAACAGCGAAGCGCCGGAGGACCTCGCAGCCGCCGAAGCTGTGCTGATGCAGATCCGCCCCTATGTGCGCTACGTGCATTCCTCCAAGTACATCGAGGACCTGGCCAACGGCGAGATCTGCCTGGCCATGGGCTGGAACGGTGACGTGCTGCAGGCGCGTGACCGTGCTAACGAAGCGAAGAAGGGCTTCAAGGTCAAGTACAACATCCCCAAGGAGGGCGCGATCGCGTTTTTCGACATGCTGGCCATCCCGAAAGAGGCCAAGCACGTGAAGAATGCACACATCCTGATCAATTACCTGATGCGCGCCGACATTGCCGCGCGCAACAGCAATTTCCGGCGCTACGCCAGCAGCAATGCCGCCTCGCTGCCGATGGTGCTTGACGAAGTGAAGAACGATCCGGGCATCTTTCCGACGCCGGAGGTCAAGGCCAAGCTGGTGCCCGATTTGCCGGAATCGACGAAATTTGCGCGCAAGCTGACGCGCACCTGGACGCGCTTCAAGACGGGCCGCTGAGAACCCATCCATCATGGCGACGCCCCCGACCGACCGCACGAAAGAATACATTCGGATCGAGGGCGTTACCAAGAAATTCGGTGATTTTGTCGCGGTCGACAATGTCACGCTCAGCGTCTACAAGGGCGAGATCTTCTGTCTGTTAGGGGGGTCGGGTTGCGGCAAGACCACTTTGCTGCGCATGCTGGCCGGCTTCGAAAACCCGACCAGCGGCCGCATTTTCATCGACGGCCAGGACATGGCAGGGATCCCGCCCTACGACCGGCCGGTCAACATGATGTTCCAGTCATATGCGCTGTTCCCGCACATGACGGTGCATGGCAATGTCGCCTTCGGGCTCGAGCAGGAGAAGCTGCCGCGCGCGGAAATCGAGCGCCGGGTCGCGGAAATGCTCGAGATGGTCAAGCTGTCGCAGTTTGCGCAGCGCAAGCCGCATCAGTTGTCCGGCGGGCAGAAGCAGCGCGTCGCGCTGGCGCGGGCCTTGGTCAAGCGGCCCAAGCTGCTGCTGCTGGATGAGCCGCTGGGCGCCCTCGACAAGAAACTGCGCGAGTACACGCAGTTCGAGTTGATCAACATCCAGGAGCAACTCGGCGTCACCTTCGTGGTGGTTACGCACGATCAGGAAGAAGCCATGACGTTGGCAACGCGCATCGGCGTCATGGATCGCGGTGAGATCGTGCAGGTGGGCACGCCCACCGATATCTACGAATACCCGACCAGCAGGTTTGTCGCCGACTTCATCGGCTCGGTCAACATGTTTGAGGGCACCTTGATCGCAGACGAGCCGGATCACGTACGAATACGCTGCGCGGAATTTCCGGCGTTGATTTACGTCAACCATGGCATCAGTGCGGCGCCGGGCGCGCAGGTTTTTGCGGCCATTCGCCCCGAAAAGATCGAGATGAGCCGCGTCGCGCCGGCTGACAGCAGCGAGAACTGCATGCAGGGCACGGTCAAGGAAATCGCCTACATGGGCGACCTGTCGGTCTACCTGGTCAGGCTGGCGACCGGGCGCCTGGTGCGCGTCACCATACCTAACAGCGAGCGGCAGGCTGCGGACCGCATCAGCTGGGACGAACCGGTGTGGCTGTCCTGGGCGCCGGTCAGCCCGGTCGTTCTGACCCAGTAGGCCGTCATTTTGAACAGCACGGCAAGCCAGACCAAGAAGACCCTTGCCACCGGCCGGCTTGCGCCGCTGATGGATTTCTTCCGGCGTTTTGGTCCGCTGCGCTGGTCCGCGTACGTGGTCAAGTACTGGAGCGGCCAGCGCGCGGTCATCGCGATCCCGTACGTCTGGCTGATGCTGTTCTTCCTGGTGCCGTTCCTGCTGGTTTTCAAGATCTCGTTCGCCGAATACGCGACCGCGCAGCCTCCGTATACCGCATTGATCCAGGAAGTCGAGCAGGGTATCTACACCATCAAGCTCAACCTGCAGAATTATCTGGGCCTGTTCAACGATGATCTTTATTACACCGCCTACCTTTATTCGCTGAAAGTCGCGGCGGTATCCACCTTTTATTGTCTGTTAGTAGGCTATCCGATGGCCTACGCGATCTCACGCTCGACGCCCGCGCAGCGCAATCTGTTTCTGATGCTGATCATCCTGCCGTTCTGGACCAGTTTCCTGTTACGTGTCTATGCCTGGGTGGGCCTGCTGAAGACCGACGGCGTCATCAACAACGTCGCCGCATGGTTCGGTCTCGGGCCGTACACGATGATGTACACCAGTTTCGCGGTGTACATCGGCATCGTGTACTCGTACCTGCCCTTCATGATCCTGCCCTTGTATTCGAACCTCGAGAAGCACGATCTGACGCTGATCGAGGCGGCCCAGGATCTGGGTGCGCGCCCGATGAAGGCTTTTCTGACAATTACCCTGCCGCTGTCGATGCCGGGCGTGATCGCGGGCTGCCTGCTGGTGTTCATTCCCGCGGTCGGCGAATACGTCATCCCCTCGTTGTTAGGCAGTTCGGACCAGCTGATGATCGGGCGTGTGCTGACCGATGAATTCTTTTCCAACCGCGACTGGCCGGTGGCGAGCGCGGTTGCCATCGTGATGCTGTTGCTGTTGCTGTTGCCGATCATCTACTTCCAGCGCTTCCAGAACAAAGAACTGGAGGCCAAAAAATGAACCGCGGCTGGTTTCGCAAGACCGCGATGTGGCTGGGCTTTGCGTTCCTGTATTTCCCGATCCTGTCGATGGTGGTGTTTTCCTTCAACAACTCGCGACTGGTATCGGTCTGGGATGCAGCGGGCTCGCCGACCGTGAAGTGGTACAGCCTGCTGCTGCATGACAGCCAGTACCTGAGCGCCGCCTGGCTGTCGATCAAGGTTGCTGCGATGAGCGCCACCGGCGCCATGGTGTTAGGCACCGTCGCGGGCCTGGTGCTGGCCCGGTTCGGGCCGTTCCGCGGCCGCGCGCTGTTGTCGAGCATGACGACGGCGCCGCTGGTGATGCCGGAAGTGATCACCGGCATTTCGATGCTGCTGTTGTTCGTGGCCCTGGAGCACACGCTCGGAGTGTGGATTGGCTGGCCCCAGGGGCGCGGAGTCTGGTCGCTGGTGATCGCGCACGTTACCTTTTCGATGTCGTACGTAACGGTCGTGGTGCAGTCGCGGCTGGCGGGCTTCGACGATTCCATGGAAGAGGCGGCCATGGATCTGGGGGCGCGCCCCGCCAAGGTTTTTTTCCGCGTGACCCTGCCGCTGATCCTGCCGGCGGTTGTTTCCGGTTGGTTGTTAGCCTTCACGCTGTCCTGGGACGACCTGGTTATTTCGCAGTTCGTATCGGGCCCGGGATCGACCACGCTGCCGATGGTGGTATTTTCGAAAGTGCGCCTGGGCGTCGATCCGACCATCAATGCGCTCGCGACCATCCTCGTGTCTATCGTTGCCCTGGGCGTCGTGCTGTCGTCGCTCTATCTGCGACGCCAGGAGCAGCAGCGCCAGCGCGAAATTCAGTCGGCACTCGCCAACGGCCGCTGAAGCGCGTTGGCGCTGACACCGGCAGTCCCGGTGGACTAAACTCCCGCATCGTGCACAGCAAGCTTCCGGACGTCGAAACAACGATCTTTACCGTGATGTCGCGCCGTGCTGCACAGACCGGCGCGCTCAACATCGGCCAGGGCTTTCCCGACTATCCCATCGATCCGGAGCTTGCGGCCTGTGCGACCCAGGCGATGCAGGAGGGCCGCAACCAGTACGCGCCCATGGAAGGCGTCATGGAGCTGCGCGAGGCCATTGCGGCAAAACTGCGCGACACGCAGGGCGTCGCCGTCGATCCGGTGAACGAAATTACGCTGACCTGTGGTGGCACCGAGGCCCTGTTTTCAGCCATACAGGCGTTTGTTAGCTCGGGCGACAACGTGGTGGTGTTTGATCCGGCCTATGACGCCTATGAGCCGGCGGTACGCCTGGCAGGCGGGCAATGCCGGCGCATTGCGCTGGCGCCGCCGGATTTTCGCATTGACTGGCGGCGCGTCGCAGGCACCATCGATGACCGGACGCGTCTCGTGATCCTCAACAATCCGCACAATCCGGCCTGCACGATCGCGACTCACGATGATCTCGCGCAACTGGCGCAGCTGCTGCGCCCGCGCGACTGTCGGGTGCTGGCGGATGAAGTCTATGAGCATGTCGTGTTCGACGGCCGGCAGCACCTCTCCGTGTTAGCTCACCCGGAGTTGCGCGAACGCAGCCTGGCGGTTTTTTCCTTCGGCAAGACGCTGCATGTAACCGGCTGGCGGGTCGGCTACTGCGTCGCCAGTCCGGCGCTGAGCCGCGAATTTCGCAAGGTCCATCAGTTCAACACCTTCAGCATTGTCGCGCCGCTGCAGCATGGCATCGCGGCGTACCTGCGGCAGAAGCCCTCCAGTTGGCAGGACTTGAGCGGGTTCTTTCAAAGAAAACGCGACTTGTTGCGCGGCGCGCTGCAGGGCACGGGATTTGTCCTGCCGGCGGCGCAGGGCACCTACTTTCAATTGCTGGACTACTCGGCGCTGTCGCGGGAGAGCGATGTGGATTTTGCCGACCGGCTGATTCGGGAAGCCAGGCTCGCCCCCATCCCCTTGTCGCCGTTCTATCGCGATCGGCCGCACCTGACGCTGTTGCGCCTGTGCATTGCCAAGCAGGATGCAACCCTGCTGGACGCCGCCGAACGGTTGCGAAAATTCGCGGCGGCCGCATGAGCACACACTCGGCGCCACTGCGCGTCAGCCTGGTGCAGTCGAGTCTGTACTGGCATGACGCCAACGCCAACCGCGCGCAGTTCGCCGAGCAGCTGGCCGGGTTGGCCGGCACGACCGACCTCATCGTGCTGCCCGAGATGTTCACCACCGGCTTCACCATGGCCGCCCAGGAGCTCGCCGAGCGGCCCGATGGGCCGACGACAGACTGGCTGCGCGCGCAGGCGCTGCGCTGCGGTGCAGCGATCGCCGGCAGCATCATTGTCGAAGCGGGCGCGGGCGACTATCGCAACCGCCTTTTGTTAGTAACGCCGCAAGGCGGGCTGAGTTTCTACGACAAACGGCATCTGTTTCGCATGGGCGGCGAGAACCGGGCTTTTGCGGCGGGATCGGCGCATACGGTGATCGCCTGGCGCGGTCTGCGGATCGGCCTGCTGGTCTGCTATGACCTGAGATTCCCGGTCTGGAGCCGACGGCGCGCCGGGTTTGATTATGACCTGCTGCTGTATGTCGCAAACTGGCCGCAGATGCGGGCCAGCGCGTGGTCGCAGCTGCTGCGCGCACGTGCGATCGAGAACCAGGCCTTTGTCATCGGGGTCAATCGCGTCGGCCGCGATGGCCACGGCGTGCCGTACCAGGGCGATTCGGCGGCGATCGATTTCCTCGGCCAGCCGCTGCTCGAACTCGGGGCCGACACCCGGTGCGAGACTGTCAGCCTGGACGGCCGGGCGCTGGCCGCATTTCGCGAAAAATTTCCGGCGCAGCTTGACGCCGATTCATTTGAAATACTGCCATGAAAAAAACCACCCGCGTCCAGCATCCACCTGCCGTTGATCTGCTGCCGGGTAACCGGCCGCTGATCGCGCCGGTACACCAGAGCGTGAAATATGTGTCGGAGAACATTGCCGCCGCCAGCAAGGCAGCGCGCGGCGAAGGCGGCTTCTTCTATGCGCGGGCCAGCAATCCGACCAACCGCCAGCTCGAATTGCTGCTGGCGGAGCTGCAGGGCCGTGATGACTGCATCGTAACCTCGTCAGGCGTCAACGCCGTGGTGCAGTCGCTGGTGGCGCTCACCGCGGCCGGCGATCATGTCCTCTGTTTCTATGAGACTTACAGCCCGACCCGGGCCGCGATACGCCGGCTGCTGGCGCGCTTCGGTGTCACTCACACCCTGTTGTCGATCGAGGATGACGCCGGCATCGCCCGTGCGTTAGCTGAACGCAAGACGAAACTGGTGGTATTCGAAAGCCCGACCAATCCGATCACCAGGATTGCCAACCTCGCACACATCGTCCAGCTTGCGCAGCAACATGGCGCGCTGACGGTCATGGACAATACTTTTGCCGGCTTTCACCAGCACGGCGAATTTGCCGTCGACGTTTTCGTTCACAGCCTGACCAAGTACGCCGCCGGCACGGGCGACATGATGGGCGGCGCGATCATCGCCAGCAAGGACGTGCTGAAGCTGATGCGTCAGGATTTGCAATTGTTCGGCGCCTATCTGGATCCGCAGATCGCGCATCGCATGCTGCAGGGCCTGAAGACCTACTTCGTGCGCTACCGCGAGCAGTGCGCACGCGCCCGGCAAGTCGCCGACTTTCTGGCGGCGCATCCGGCGATCGCGCGTGTGCATTATCCCGGTCTTGCCAGCCACCCGCGCCACGACCTGGCCAGACAGCAAATGCGCGACTTTGGCACGATTGTTAGCCTGGACCTGGCCCGCGATGCCGAATTCGGCCGGCGATTTGCCGAGAACCTGCAGTTGTTTGCGATCACCGCGAGTCTCGGCTCCACCGAGAGCCTGATCGTGCCGCCGCAGATGATCCAACCCAGGGAGTTCACCCCGGAGCAGCGCACGCTGTGCGGCATCACGCCGAGTTCCTGTCGCCTGTCGATTGGCCTCGAGGACCCGGACGACCTGATCGCCGATCTGAGCCAGGCGCTGGATCGGGCCGCTGCACCGCACGAAGCGTGAAGCACTTGGCGAAACGTATTCGCTGCCGTGGACGAGGGCGACTGCGGCGCACACCATCGTTGCTCGAACCCACCGGGCAAGAACTCAATTATGTCGAATCCCGTTGATCCGCGTCCGCAAGCGCAGGCGTCGCCGGCTTTTCGCAGCCAGCTCGCGCTGGCACGCGCGGCGGAAAAGGAAATTCGCAAACTGACCGCGGCGCCGCCCGCCAAGCCCATTGGCTTCATGACCTTGCTGGAACGTGCCACCGACGGCCTGGATTCGCTGCCAGCCGACGTCGCCCTGGCCGCGGCGACGCGTGAAGTTCGCGCAGTTCTATACAGCGCGGCGGGTCACGAACGTCAATGTGAGTTGTTGTGGCGCGAAGCGTTGACGACTTCGCTGTTTGCGGCGCGCATTGCACGCGCCAGCGATTTGTCGGCGGGTGCGGCCTGTTTCGCGGGCCTGTTGCACCGTGTCGGCGAGGCCCTGGCCCTGCAGGCGATCGGCCATGCGGAGCAGGCCGCGAATGCAAAGATTGACGTGACCAGCCGCAGCCGGATGGTGCTGCATGCACAGCGCGGCCTGACCGAAGCGCTGCTGCGAAGCTGGCAATTGCCGGCAGCCGTCGGTGCGGCGGTCCTCGGATGGCGTCAGATGGGTGAGCTCGGCGTGGTGACGCGCGAAAGCATGGCGGTCTATTTCGGCCACTTGTTAGCGGTGGAGTCCTTGTACCCGGAATTCTGTACCGAGGGGCTCGCCGATTCGCTCGGCGCGGATCTCGGCTTTGATCATGACAAGATTGCAGTCCTGCGTACCCAGGGCGTTAAAGCACGCGAACTGATGCTGGCGCTGGGCTGAGCAGCGCGCGAATCCTGGCACGGGCGACAGGCTACAATCGTCCGATGAGCCCGACCCACCCCAGTACACCCGCCGCGGATGGCTTTCGCATGCCGGGCGAATTCGAGCCGCATTCCGGCTGCTGGATGTTGTGGCCGCACCGGCTGGATAACTGGCGCGACGGCGGCCTGCCGGCGCAACGCGCGTTTGCCGCAGTGGCGGCGGCGATCGCCGAATTTGAACCGGTCACGGTCGGCGCCTGCACTGAGCACTACGAATTTGCGCGCGCCCAGCTGCCGCCGTCGGTACGGGTGCTGGAAGTTGCCAGCAACGATGCCTGGATGCGCGATGTCGGACCGACCTGCGTCGTCGATGATCGCGGCGGGGTGCGCGGGATCGACTGGCATTTCAATGCCTGGGGCGGGCTGGCCGGCGGCCTGTATTTTCCCTGGGACCAGGATGACCTGGTGGCGCGCAAGGTGCTCGAAGCCGAGCGCCTCCAGCGCTATCGCGCGCCCATCGTCTGCGAGGGCGGCAGCATCCATGTCGATGGACAGGGCACGCTGCTGGTGACCGAGCAATGCCTGCTGCGCGGCAACCGCAATCCACAGCTAACACAGGCGCAGCTCGAGGTCATCCTGCGCCAGTACCTGGGCGTCAGCACGGTGATCTGGCTGGACGAGGGCGTATTCAACGATGAAACCGACGGGCACATCGACAATATCGCCTGTTTTGCGAGACCCGGCGAGGTTGTGCTCGGCTGGACGGATAATCGCCGCGATCCACAATACCGGACATCGCGTGACGCGCTCGAACGCCTGAGTGATGCGCGCGACGCGCGTGGCCGCCGCCTCAAGGTGCACAAGCTGCCGATGCCGGGTCCGCTCTACATGAGCCGGGCCGAGGCCGCGGGAATCCTGGCGCGGGCCGGCGCCAAGCCGCGTCATGCGCGCGAGCGGCTGGCCGCCAGCTATGTGAATTTCTACCTCGCCAACGATGCGGTCATTGCGCCGCTGCTCGATGCGCGTACCGATGCGGCCGCGCTGGCAAAGTTGCGCCGCATCTTTCCGCAGCGGCGCGTCATCGGCGTGGCGACGCGCGAAGTGTTGTTAGGTGGCGGCAACATACACTGCATCACGCAGCAGATTCCGGGAGGTGGCGGCATGGGCACCAGCAGATCGCGATGAGCCAGAAACGGGTCAGTCGCCGTGGAATTCCGGAAGTTTTGCAGGTAGAGCCGGGCAGCAAGCCGAAACTGCGCGACGACCAGGCCGCCCGGGACTTCGGCTGGGATAGCGAACGTTGCGAAGCGGCAACTGCCGAGAATCGCGCCCGCCTGTCAGAGCTGCAGTACAAGATGTTTGTCGACGGCCGCTACGCCGTGCTCGTGGTGCTGCAGGCCATCGACGGTGGCGGCAAGGACAGCACCATCCGCCGCGTGTTTTCCGCGTTCAGTCCGCAGGGCTGCACGGTGAGCTCGTTCAAGGCGCCGAGTGCCGAGGAAATGCGCCATGACTACCTGTGGCGCGTGCATGCGCATGCGCCACCGCGCGGCGAAATCGGGGTCTTCAACCGCTCGCACTATGAGGACGTGCTGATCGTGCGGGTCAACAACCTGGTGCCGCCCGCTGTCTGGCGCGAGCGCTATGACCAGATCAACCACTTCGAGAGCCTGCTGACGGCCTGCAATACCCGCGTGGTGAAATTATTCCTGCATATCAGCAAAGATGAGCAAAAGCGCCGCTTCGAGGAGCGCATTGCCGACCGCCGCAAGCACTGGAAATTCGCTCCGGCGGATCTCGACAAGCGCCAGCAGTGGGATCAGTACCGCGAGGCCTATGAAGCGATGCTGGCCCGCTGCAGCACCGCGGAGGCGCCCTGGTACCTGATTCCGGCGGATCGCAAGGCGTTCCGGGATTTCGCGGTTTCGCAGATTCTGCTGCGCGAGCTTGAACACCTGCCGTTGCGCTGGCCGGCGCCGACCTATGAACCGGGCAAGATCCGCGTGATCTGAAGGCGGTTTTTGCCACTGCTGGCCGCATCGCCGGACTCGCCGGGGTTCTGCGGGCAACGGCACCTGACAATGGTTCCGCCGCCTGGCGCAGGCAGGATCGACAATTCGCCGCCTAACATCTCAGCGCGATAGCTCATGGTCTTGAGACCGATTCCGGCACTCCGCGAGCTGCTTGGCGCCATGCCACGGCCGTTATCGCGGATCGAAACGTCGATGTGACTGGCCGTCGAGATAACTGTCAGTGTGAGGCGCGATGCGCGCCCGTGGCGCACGGCATTGGTCAGGCCTTCCTGCACAATACGGTACAGGTGCGTGGCGGCCTCGGGATCGATCTGCAACGGCCGGCGTATCAACCGGCGCATCTGGATATTGACGCCGTAAGCGCTGCGCGCACGCGCGATCAACGTCTGCAATGCCGGCAGCAGGCCGCCACCCTCAATGCTGACGGGCGACAGGCCGCGGGCCATCGCGCGCGTGGATTCAATGCTGTGATTGACCAGCGCAATCGTCTCATTCATGTCGATATTGACCTGCGGATATTCCTTGCGGATCCGTCCGGCCAATGCGCGCAGCATCAGCGCAACACCCGTCAGTTCCTGGCCGAGGCCATCGTGCAGGTCGTTGCCGATGCGTTGTTGTTCAAGACTCGATACTTCCAGGATTTCGCGCTCGAGCAGGATTCTCTCGGTCACGTCACTGATGAGCAGCAACAAATGCGGTTCGCCATTGACCTGCATCGGCGTGACCACGGCGGCCGCCGAAAACTGGCTGCCATCCAGGCGACGCACGAAACTTTCCAGGACGATCTCAGTCGCGCGCAGCTTGGCGGCTGGCACCAGTAGCAGCGATTCGATCCGCATGCCGGCCAACTGACCGACGGTCGCGCCGCACATGCGATCGAATGCGGGGTTCGAGAGTGTCACCAGGTTCTGGGCATCGAGCAACACCACGCCTTCGCGAATGGTCTCGAGCACCAGGCCCTGCAGTCGCAGCAGCTGCTCCCGTTGCTGTTGTTCCGTGATGTCGGAGGTGATGACCAGCGCCCCGACCGTGGCGCCGTCTTCAATCACAGGTCGCGTCCGGTGCATGAGAACATGCCGCAGTCCCGTCGACGGAGCAACGACGGTCTGTTGCAGCGATACTTCATGTCCGGCCAGGGTGCTGGCCAGCGCTTCTGCAACCTCGCTACGCGCTTGGTTGTTAGCTACGGCAAGATCGACTACGGGGTGCCCGATCATCTGTTCGACGGTCACGCGTCCCAATTGACGATTGGCGTAGCGCACGCGGCCGTCCTGGTCGAGCAGGAACAACCAATCGGGCGAATTCGCCGCAATGATCTGCATCGCCGCCTGCGCTTCATGCAGCGCTGTTTCAGCGGCTTTACGCTTGGTGATGTCATGCGCGACTGCAATCGCCGTGGTGTAGCGGCCGTTGCTGTCCGCCAGCGGCCGGGCGATGAGGTATACCCACCGGATCTCTCCGTCGTGCCGCCGCACTTTGGCCTCAAAGTCGACTTGCGTGCCGCTCGCGACCAATCGGAATCGTTCGGTGGCCGTACGCCAGTCGGCCAGATCGGCAAACAACGCACGCAAATTTGCCGTGTCGGTAAACTCCGCAAACGGGCGCCCGAACACCTCCGCGAATCCTTCGCTGGCCCAGGTCAGTCGCGGCAGCTGGTCGCCCAACAGCGCAACTTCGGCGACAAATCCTGGCGTCAGGCTGGCAACGCTGCGGTAGCGCGCCTCGCTCTTGCGCAGGTTCTCTTCGAATGCCTTGCGTTTATTGATGTTGATGCAAATTCCGGACACCTTGCTGGGCTGGCCCGAGCTGTCACGCGAGATGGCGCGGCTGCGCTCCAGCACCCAGGTCCACGCACCCGCGCGCGTTCGTACGCGATATTCACTTTCAAAGGAGTCGGTTGCGCCCTGCACCATGCGCGTAAAGGCGGCGGCCGCGTCCGGCAGGTCGTCCGGATGAATATGCGAGTCCCAGGAGTTGACGTGGTCAGTCTCGCAGGGATCCAGGTCTTCGCGCTCGCACCAGTCGCTCAGCCAGCGTGTGCGTTGCGCCGCGACGTCCATTTCCCACAAGCCGAAGCTGCCGCCCCAGATGGCCATGGAAAGCCGCGCCTCACTGGCTAACAAGGCCTGCTCGACGCGTTTGCGTTCCTCGATATTGACGAGGAGGCCGATGACCCGCAGCGGCTGGCCGGCCGGGCCGCGTTCCACGACGCGCGCCCGGTCCATGATCCAGATCAGCCGGCCATCGCCGCAGCGCAACCGGTATTCCATGTCCGCATATTCAGTTTCGCCGCGCAGATGCGCGGCAAATCGGCGCTGCACGTCGGGCCGGTCGTCAGCGTGGATGTAGGATTCCCAGCGACCATCATGGCCAGGCGTTCCTTCGAGCGGCAGGCGATGGCGCGTGCACCAGTCGTCCATGCCGGACGCGGTGTCACTGACCACGTCCAAGTCGTAGTAACCGGCCTGCGATGATTCCATTGCAAACTTGAATTGGTCGCGCGCGGCGGTCAGCTGATCCTCGGTGGCACGCTGCTCGGTGATGTCGATGCTCACGCCCGCGAGCAGGCGCGCGCCGGTGACAGGATTGAAGCCGGCGCTCTGCCCGCGCTCGATAATCCAGCGCCAGCAGCCGTCCTTATCCCGCGTACGGAACTGCACCTGCACGTCATTCGCCAGGCCGCACTCAACCATGTCGTAGCTTGTCCGGACGGTCTCGCGATCATCCGGATGGATATGCGCGAAAAAATTTTCCTCGGTAAAAGCCCCGTCGACGGTGGCGAACAGCTTGGGCATGCCGGCGCCAATCCAGCGGGCGGTGCGATAGCCCACGTCGAAGTCCCAGAGCGCGATGCCGCCGCACACGATGGCCGTATCACGTTCCAGCTCCGCGTTCTTGCGGTCCGTGACGTCCCGGGCATTGAACAGGATGCCGGCGACATCCGGGTCATCCAGCAGATTGACGCAGACGGCTTCGATCCAGCGATATTGACCGTTGTAGCCGCGGACCAGGCATTCGATGGTCAGCTCGCCACCCCCGCTGCGCATCAGTTCGCGGACCATGCCGAGCACGCGCGGGCGGGAGGTCTTGTGCAGGAGTCGCAGCAGTCGCAAGGTCGTGAGCTGTTTGGCGCGGTAGCCGAGAATGCGGCTGATCGACGCGCTTTCAAAATTCAGCCGGCCGTCCTTGCCAGCGACGACGACCATGTCGTCGCTGTTTTCGGTCAGCGCGGCAAAATGCCTTTCACGATGCCGCAATTCGCGCTCGAGTTCGACCTGGTGTGTCGCATCGCGCACATAGACAATCACGGCTTCGATGCTGGGCACGGTCAGCGCGTTGATCATCACCACCGATATCCACTGCCAGGCGCCCGCGGCATCGCGGCAGCGGCACAGTGCCTGTTCGAAACGTCCCGGGCTGTGGGCGACCGCGCCGCTCGCCAGTCGCTGACGGATCACCGGCAGATCGTCGACATGGATCAGCTCGAGGATATTGCGCGGCTGGTTGCCGCCGCGCCCGATGCCTAACAATGCAGTCGCCGCATCCGAACTCGCCAGCAATCCACCGCTGGCGTCCAGGATCAGGATGCCGTCGGGACTGCCGGTGACCAGCTGGTTGAGGCGCCGCAACCGGTCCCGGTCTTCATCGCCGCTGCGGACCACGTCGCTGACATCGGCTTCGATCAGCAGGAATCTGCCGTCGGCGAGCGGTGTCAGTTGCGAGGTGAAATGGCCGACCCGGCCGTCGCGGCGCAACCAGGTGTGGCGCGGCGGGACGGTTGCGTTGCTCAGGTCGAGTTTGCCCGCATAACAGGGTTTGACCCGTTCCCAATGTGCGCCAATGGCATCGTTCGGGCTGCAATTCAGCAGGCGCGCCGAGGCAAGATTGAGCCATTGCACGCTGCCGTCGGCGGCCAGCACCGTGTGCGCAACTGGATGCAGCTCAAGCGCGTGCAGAGCCCAGTCGGCGTGCTCAGTCGTTGCCGCGGCAGGAACCACAGCCTCGCGCCAGTTCGCATTCATTGCGGGTGATTATTGCGCTTCACGCCGTGCCGCGTCGAGCCATTCCTGCTGCGCCTTGCGATAGTGTTTGGGCGCTCGTTCGGCACGCTCGAGCAAGTCACGCAGCAGGCGCGCTGCCTCGGCGCCGCGAGCGGCAGTGCGCAGCAGGCGAGCATAGCGCACCGTCGGCTCCGCGCCCGGGTACGAGGGCGCCAGCGCCTCGTATTCGCTCAGTGCAGCGTTGAGATCCTGAAGTTCCTCCAGCGTGCGCGCATACAGCAGGTGGCCCTGCGGCGACTTGAAATCCGGGTTTTGCGCGATGAGCTTTTCCAGCGTACCGCGGGTCGATGCGTAGTCGTGCAAATCAAACTGCGCGTGCGCCAGGCGCAGCATCAGGTTGGGATCATGCTCGTACAGGCCTGTTAGCAGCTGCTGGTAGAGGGCGGCTGCCTCCTGGGGGCGGCTCTGGCGCAGTAATGCGTCCGCGTAACGCTGGCGGCTCGCGACGTCGGTTGAGCCGCGCGCGGCCAGTTCGGCGGCGCGCAGTGCACGTTCCGGATCCAGCTTGCTGCGCAGGTCGCGGGCCGCGCGCCTGGCGGTGCGGCTGCCAAACAGTTCCGGCAGGATCTCGGCGATGATGTAGGCGATGACGCCCGCCAGCGGCAGTAGCACGATTACCCAGATCCACAGCGTATTGCGCCCGGTGCGGATGCAGTGCACTGCAAACACGATCTGCAGCGCCAGAGTAATCAGAAAATACGGCATCTTGGTTCCTCGCAGCCGGTGTCAGCGTTTGTTCCAGGAATATTCCAGCATGAAATGGCGTCCGGCCGCGGGGAAATAGCGATATTCGCCCTGGGCAAAATCCGCGCGATCCGCGTAGCGGCGATCCCCCAGGTTCTCGACCTGCAGACGGATGCTCTGACCGTTAGGTCGGTGCCAGCCGAGCATCAGATTGGCGACGGTATGCCCGGGGTATAAGCGCGTGCCGCTCGCATCGACGTTGTATTCGCCAACGTGTTGCAGCAGCAGCGCTGCCGACAGACCGCGCGGCCCGCGCCAGTTGAGGCTCAGGTTTGCGAGCACATGCGGCGCGGTATCCACGTCGGTCCCGCTGACGACGGTCTCGCCGCCGTCGATGGCGCGATTGAAGGCGTAACGATGGCGCGCCCAGCTGCCGGCAAGCTGCAGGTCCCACTGCGATCCCAGGGCGCCCTGCAGCTCATACTCGATGCCCTGATGACGGGTGCGGCCGCCATCGATATTGAAGCCGTTAGCATCGCGCAGCAGTACGTTGCGCTTTTCCTGGTAGTAGACGGCGAGCGAGCCACGCCAGCGCTCATGCCGCAGGCGCCAGCCCAGTTCCGCGCCATTCAGGTTTTCGGAATCGAGCAGAGCCACATTCTGGCCGCGCTGCAGCCGGTACAGCTCCGTGGTTTCGGGCGGGCGAAAGCCGCGCGCCAGGCTCGCATACAGCTGCGTGTTAGGGCGCAGCGCCAGGCGCCATTCGAGCCGCGCGGACACATCCGTGAACCGGTCGCTGCGGTCGGCGGGGCGGTTATACAGACAGCCGCCAAATGCGCAGGCGGTGCCGTTCTCAGCCAGATTGCCTTCGCTCATGCGGTTGTCGTACTGGTAGGCCGTGTGCTCGAGCCGCCATTGCGCGGCCAGGGCCTGACGTTCGGTCAGCCGGTGCTCGAGCGCACCGTTGGCGCTCAATGTGGTGCCCGTCACGCGATAGTCATAGTGCTTGCCGGCCGGGCGAATGGCGCGGGCGACTGCCGATCCTTCCTGGGTCGGACCCGCCTGCGTCTCGGTCAGGCGCATCGCCATGCGTCCCAGATCAAATCCGAATTGCCAGTCGTTGTCAGCGCCCAGCGGCCGACGCCACTGGGCGCCCGCCGCAAGGCTGGTGTGGGCGTTCTCCTCGAGCGGCTTGCCTAACAAGAAGTGCTGCAGGAACTGCATGCCCGAGGCGCGCAGCAGCGCGTAGCCGGAGGTCGCGCAGCGCTCGCAGGGCGCGGCACTGTACTGCAGCGAGCTGCGGGCGCTCCAGGCATCCCGAAACGCTTCCGGGTTGGCATTGCTGCGGGCGATCGTCGCGTCGCGGTAGCTGTCGAAGCCGCGGATAAAACCCGCGGTTTCCTGATTGAGGACGGTGCCCGCCGCGCGCCAGGTCCAGACGCCGGTCGTGCCCGGGTGCCTCGCCAGCAGATTGAGTTTGCCTTCGTCGGTGCCGGAGTCGGCGCGAAAACCGCCGTCATGCCGCCAGAACCCGTAAGCCCCGGCCTGATTGCCCCCGGTCAGTTGCTCCTGCCATTCCAGGCCCAGCTGCTGAAAGTCCTGGTTGCCCCAGCGTGCGCTGACGCCCGGATGCCCGAGCTGTTCGGATTCCCGGCTGATCACGTTGACGATGCCGTGTACCGCGTTAGCACCGTAGGTCGCGCTGCCCGGCCCGCGCAGCACTTCCAGTGCGCCGGCCTGCTCCGTGTTGATTTCAAACAGGTCGTTGACGTTGCAGAACCCGGCAGGCCTGAGCGGCAACCCATCCTCGAGGATCAGGAAAGCGCCACAGGCGCCGGCGCCTGTTAGCACCGGGGAACGGATTGCGAGCAGGCCCTCCTGGCCGCTGCCGCGCTGCAGTTGCACGCCCGGCACCAGGTTCAGAAGGTCTGCGTAGTGAGTTGCGCCGCGCTGCGCAACGTCGTCGGCCGACAGGCGCGTCGCGCTGCCTGCGTAGTCGGTGAGCGGTTTGGCAAAGCGGCTCGCCGTGACGACCACGGCATCGAGCTCGGCCGGTGCACCCGCGCCCAGCGCCACGTTCGCGAATGCGAGACCCGCAACCGCAGTCCACATGCCAATTCCTGCCATCGGCTTATTATCCGGTATCCTTTGCGAGTCATGATGGCTTCATCGAATCCGCGTCGCTTCAGACTCCGGCAGTGGGCGGTGGCCCTGGCATTGCTGCTCGCGCCCGTGTCGGTTGCGATGGGTCAAGGCCAGCCCGCGGCCGGCGCCAGGCCGCGAATCGGTCTCGTGTTGTCCGGCGGCGGTGCGCGCGGCGCGGCCCACGTGGGTGTACTGAAAGTGCTTGAACAGGCGCATGTGCCCATCGATGCGATCGCCGGCACCAGCATGGGTGCGGTGGTCGGTGGCCTGTATGCCTCCGGCATGAGTGCCGCTGAGATCGAGGCCATGATGACCACGGTCGATTGGCAGGACGCATTTCGTGACCGTCCGCCGCGCCAGGCACTGGCATTCCGCCGCAAACTCGAAGACCAGAATTTCCTGGTGCGCTTTCCGTTAGGTATCAGCAGCGGCGAGTTCAAGCTGCCCAAAGGCCTGATCCAGGGGCAGAAACTGTCGCAGATGCTGCGCCGGCTGACGACGCCGGTGGCCGCCATTTCCGAATTCGATCGCCTGCCGACGCCATTTCGCGCCGTTGCCACCGATCTTGAGACCGGGGCAATGCAGGTACTCGGGCGCGGCGACCTGGCGGATGCCATGCGCGCGAGTGTGGCCGCGCCGGGTCTTTTCAATCCGGTCACGCTCGAAGGGCGCTTGTTAGTCGATGGCGGGCTGTCGGCCAATCTGCCGGTTGATGTCGCGCGTGCCATGGGGGTCGATATCCTCATCGTGGTCGATGTGGGCTTTCCGCTGCTGGAGCGCAGCGAGCTCAACTCGGTCGCGCGCATCAGCAACCAGATGCTGGCAATTCTCATCCAGCGGGAAAGCGCACGGCAGCGCGCCAGCCTCAGGCCGCAGGACCTGCTGATCGCGCCTGCGCTGGGCTCGGCGAGCTCATTCGACTTTGCGAACTTGCGGCGCTCGATCGATATCGGCGCCGCCGGCGCGCAGGCAGCGTTTGCCCAGCTGACAGCGTTAGCTCTGGATCCCGGTTCTTACCGGGCCTGGCAACAGGCGCGCAGCGACGCGCGCGCCGCTCGCCCCAGGATCGACTTTGTGAAGGTCGACGCCGATTCGGAACGCTACCGCCGCGCGCTGCAGGGCGTATTCAGCGATCTGGCCAGCAAGCCCCTGCTGCCCGCCGAACTGGACGCGCGCGTCACCGCGTATTACGGCCGCGGTGACCTGGAAAGCCTGGACTACAACTGGGTCGATGAAGCCGATGCTGCCGGCGCTCCCCGGCAGGGAATCCTGTTGCGGGCGCGGCGCAATGCCTATGGCCCTAACTACGTGCGTTTTGGGCTCAATCTTCAGGATGATTTCGAAGGCAACTCGAGTTTCAATGCCGCTGCGCGCTTTGTCATGACCGAGCTGAACCCGCGGGGCGCCGAATTTGCCCTGGATCTGCAGGTGGGAGAGCGCCCGGTCATCGCCGGAGAGCTGTACTGGCCGCTCGATGACCGGCAGCGCTGGTTCCTGGCGCCGCAGGCGCGCTTCACCATCCGCAACGTGCCGGTGTTGGTTAACCAGCAGCTGGTGGGCGGGTATCGCGTGCGCAGCTTTGATGCGGGTGTGGATTTTGGGCGAGAACTGGGCAACTGGGGTGAATTCCGGGTCGGCGCGCATCGGGTCGCCGGCCGGTCGCGCGTGCGTATCGGCGATCCGGCCCTGCCGGAAAGCCGCTTCGACGTTGAGCGCCTGTTCGCGCGCTTCAGCTATGACGCACTCGATGATGTCAATTTTCCACGCCGCGGCCAGTCTTTCACCGCCGAATGGAGCAGCGAACATTCGCGCGAGCTGGTGGGCAGCCGCGACAATCAACTGGTCGTCAATGGATTGATAGCCCGCTCAGCGGGCCGCAATACCTCGGTCCTGTGGCTGTCGGCGGGCAGCAATCTCGATTCCGCCGGCAACGATCCACGCACGCGGTTTTCGTTAGGTGGGTTCCTGAACCTGTCGGGTCTGCGGCCCGAGTCCATTGCCGGCCCGCACTTCGCGATTGCGCGCGCCCTTTACTACCGCAAGGTCGGCAAGGGCGGTGAGGGGTTCCTGAATGTACCGACTTATGTCGGCGTGTCATACGAAGTCGGCAATGTCTGGGAGCGGCGCGGCGACATTTCATTTGGCAGTGCCCGGCGCAACGGCAGCGTGTTTCTCGGCCTGGATACGTTGTTAGGGCCGGTGTATCTGGGCGCCGGCATCAACGGCGACGGCTCCGATGCCTTCTACCTGTTTCTCGGGCGCACTTTCTAGCGGTTGCCGCGCGCCGCCAGGTCTTCGACTTTCTCAAAACGCAGCGCCGGCGCATCGCCGCGGCGTGAATAATCGTGCTCGCGGCTCATGTCGGCCAGCACTGTGTCGCGTTCCGCCGCGCTCGCATACCAGTGAGTGCGGTTCCAGTCCTGGCCTAACAGTTTGCGGAACGGATCGCTGCTGCGCAGCGACACGCGCACGCCGAAGGGCTTGATATCAACGGGCAGGGAACGCAGATTGTGCGGATTGGACAGGCTTTTCATGGTGCGAGAGCCTACCGCAGCTGACGATCGCCTGCACCCTCGCGATCGGCCCAGCGGAAGATGCGCCGGGTCACGAATCGATAGACCGGCTTGACGGTGACCATCCACAGCCTCGACACCCAGGAACGGCGCGTGAGGATGGCGCGCTCGCGGGTGGTGAGCTGCTCCGGCAGATAACTGCGCTTGTGTTTCAGCAGGTGGCGCAGGTCATCATGAGCCAGTGCGCGAAACCAGCGGCCGCGACGCCGACTGATCGAGGCCAGCTGAAAATCCACCAGGGCGGGTGAACCATCCGGTCGCACCAGCCAGTTGGGTTCCTTGGCGAGATCGTTGTGCGCCACGCCGCGCCGGTGCAGCTGACGCAGCAGGTGCAACGCTGCCTTGAAATAGGAGCCGTCCCGGGGTTGGGCGAGCTGCATGGGCGCGCCGTCGAGATATTCACGGCGCACGGTATCGCGCGATGCGGCGAGCACGCGCGGCACACCGGGTGTGCCGGCCAGCGCCCGCAGCGCCCGCACTTCGCGGCGCGCGAGATAGCGCGCCAGCCAGCGGATCCCGGGCCTGGCCGGTCGCAGGTCGCGCAGCACATGGCGGCCCCATTCAGGGCTTTCGACCAGGCTGACCTGCCCGAACAAGTCCTGCTTCAAGATGTGGGTCACGGCGTCAGGATTTGCTGCGCGCGCGCTGCGCCTTGTCGCGTGACACCCGCCGGTGATCTAACACGATCTGCAGGGTGAGCTTCAGGGTCTCGGAACCGGGCGCCAGGCTCAATGCGGTTTCGACGTCGGCGAGCGCCTTGTCGAGTTCGCCGCGTCCCACATAGGTCGCGGCGCGATTATTGTAGGTGCGCCAGTTGTCGGGATTCAGCTCGATCGAGGCGAGGCAATGGGCGAGCGCCTGGTCCCACAGTCGCAGGGCGGCATAGCCGGCACAGAGGTTGGATTCGCCCGCGGCGCGATCATCGCGCGATACGCCCGGCGATTTCAGGCCAATCTGCGTGAGTTCCACGCCGCGCGTCATGTTGCCGCGCTCCAGCAGCTCCGCACCCTCGAACAGTTCTCTGTTAGGCGGGCCGAGCGTGGTCATCGACCCGACGAAGCTGTCGCTGGCCGCAGCCGGTTGCCCGGTGGCTAACAGAGCCAGTGCGAGGAGCGCAGGCCAGGAGGAGACGGGGCGCATACGCCGATTCTGCCACTTTCAGGGCAACGGCAGGAGAGTCGGCAGCGTGCCGGAATGACGCAAGGCCGCACCGGCGACCACCAGGCCAAACAGCAACAGCATGGAACCGGCATCCAGAAAAGCCTTGCGGAACAACTCCGGGCGCAGGCTGATGTCCGGGACCGGCGTTACCGATGCAGGCCGTCGCGGCCACAGCGCCGGGGTCTGCGCTGCGTAGGCGGTAAATGTCGCGCCATGCAGCTGCGCCAGCAGTCGCTCCTCGCGGGCAATTTCGCGCCGGAACATGAGTCCAAGGAACACCACTGCCAGGATTGGCCACAGCCAGGTCTGCGTCGCGAGCCCGAGACCGAGGCCGGCGAGCAGCGACCATGCATACAGCGGATGGCGGCACCAGGCATAGGGCCCGGTGGTGACCAGCGCCACGTCCTTGCGGCCGGCAATGAAGGCGGAACACCAGATCCGGCCCAGGCAGGCCGCCGCGACACCTAGAAAACCAGCGAAAGTCGCGAGCGTGGCCCAGGCCGCGGGCCGCGGCGGCGCACCGGCCACCAGGCCGCTGAACGTCAACAGCGCATAGAAGAACTGCGTGATGCGCAGGCGTGGTGTGCTGGCTGAAACTGTCATGACAACTACCCTATACTAACAAGCGTACAGGAGGGACCCATGGGACTTTTTTCGAAGACTGAGCGGCTGCCCGGCGCCAACGATGCCTTGCCCGGGAGAGCGACACCGCTGAGCGTGCCGGAGGCGCATTTCGTCAACGGCCACCGGCTGAAGCCGCCATTTCCCGCCGGGCTGCAGCAGGCCGTGTTCGGCATGGGCTGTTTCTGGGGCGCCGAGCGCCTGTTCTGGCAACTGCCGGGCGTGTATTCCACCGCCGTCGGTTACGCTGGCGGCCTGACACCCAACCCGACCTATGAAGAGACCTGCAGTGGCATGACCGGCCATACCGAAGTGGTGCTGGTGGTGTTCGACCCCGCGCGTGTTAGCTACGCGGCCTTGCTGAAAGTGTTCTGGGAAAACCACGATCCGACGCAGGGCATGCGCCAGGGCAATGATCGCGGCACGCAATATCGCTCCGCCGTCTACACATTTGATGCAGACCAGGCCGCCGAGGCGCGCTCGAGCTGCAGGAATTACCAGAACAGTTTGTTAGCTGCGCGCCACGGCACCATCACCACCGAGATTGCGCCGGCCGCGCAGCTTTACTACGCCGAGGATTACCACCAGCAGTACCTCGCGAAGAATCCGAACGGGTACTGCGGCATTGGCGGCTGCGGGGTTCCCTTTAAACTCGCGGAGTTACAACTGGGGGAGAAGGCATGATCAAGAGCCAAGTGGGGGCTCTTGCGTGAAACCAAAGATTCACGTAACTCTGCAGGAAAGCGCCGAGTGGTATCGGCGTCAGTGAGTCGGCGACGTTGTGGCCAATGGATCTGAGAGTGTCGAATTTCATGAGTCCACTCAGGGTCGCGGCCGGTTGAGCCGACAAGCTAAAGCCTCATCTCTGCTGTAATCGCATCGTAGGGTGCCGAGACGCAACCATCTTCGCGCCTCAGCAATCCGGAAGCTGCCAAAGTCTCGACGTCTTCGTGCACACGCTTGTAGTCGCGTCCGAGACGCTCCGCGAGAGCCTTCACTGACGGTGCTGGCTGCCGATGGACGTCGCGAAGAAGCTCAAGGCGTTTAGGTGACAGCGCATTGAGCATTGCGGGCAGGTCCGGAAACGTCACATGCCGCTCACGAACCTTTTCGCCGCCTTCGAGGCGGCGCCAAGCGCTGACGAAGCGCCTGCCCATCTCCTCGAGCGTCCCGACGCGAACCTTGACTCGCTTACTCATGACTCACCTCGCAGTCGGTGGACGTCCGCCAGGAAGTCCTCGATCAGACGTTCCGGCGTACTGAATGAATAGGGTTCTTCCTTGCCTTCCAGGTGCCGGTGATCGCCCTTGTGTCGTTCATTGTCGTAGCCGACCAACCGCAGCCCCGGTCTTCCATAGAACAAGCTGTATTTTAGGCGATGCTTACTGCCACGAACGGATTCCGGCACTTCCCAAATCTTCATTTCCACGATCGACCCATCGGACAGAACCTGCTTGTCGTGGAACGCAAGTCGAACCCTCATATGGCACATTATGCCATAACGTATATATGGCGTCAAGTGCCATAGTTTATGTCATCAACCAGAAATTGCTCTTTCGGTCTACCGAAAGGCGACCGGTACCGACCAACCGACGTTGCAACCGCGGAGTTTCCGTGGGATTTCCACTCTCAGCGGGTTACATCACCAGCAGTACCTCGCGAAGAATCCCAACGGGTTCTGCGGCATTGGGGGCTGTGGAGTTCACTTGAGCGAACTGTAAATGCAGCCGCCCCCGTGCCGGCTGCCTTCAAGCTATCAAATTGACATTCGGACTCCAGCGTATAAACTTGTTTATACATTGGAGATCAATCATGGCGAAAAGCGCAACGTTGACTGTTCAGCAGTGGGGAAACAGCCTCGCTGTTCGGATTCCTGCGGCAGTGGCACGGTCCGCTCGGTTTAGGGTTGGTCAGCCAGTCGAGGTATCGGCGCAAGACTCGATCGTTCTGGTAAAGCCGCTGGGCGAGCCCAGGCTGACACTCGCGCAGAAGCTGGTTGCCTTTGATCCGACACTTCACGGTGGTGAGGTGATGGTCGCACGCCCGATCGGCAATGAGGTGCTCTAGTGGCCGGCCGGAAGTCGTGGTGCCCGGACCGCAGAGACATGATCTGGATTAATTGCAATCCTCAGGCCGGCCGCGAGATGAAGGATGTCCATCCGCTGGTTGTATTGTCTCCGCGAGAATTCAATGCCCGAACGGGTATTGTGATTGGATTGCCGATGACCACGGCTTCCTATAACGAGACCAATCCATTCGCTGTAAAGTTCACCGGGTCGAAGGGTGTCGCCAGCTATATCCTTGGCCACCAACCCAAGTCGTTTGATTGGCGTGCCCGGGATGCGAAACCCCATCCGCTAAGGAGGGTGCCTGAAGAACCCTTCGCGCACGCATGTGAAACGCTAAATCAAATCATCGAGATAGGCAGTTAGTGCAATCGCGGATTGGGCTTGGCATATTCACGAAGCCGGCCGGTACAAAACCAGTACGGCAAGGGCGTCGAGGGTCTATTGGATCGGTTGTCAGGGCCTTCCTCTCGAGCTGAGCAATTGCTGACCATGGAGCCCCAGCTTCATGTGGTGGTCACGCCTTGGACGTCGAGATCGTCGATTACCACTAGGTGGAAATAGGTCATGGCAGCGCGAAAGATCAAGCTTGCTCACCCGGGCAAGATTCTCCGGGAGGAGTTCATGGAGCCGGTAGGCCTAAGCGCGTATGCACTTGCTAAGGCCCTGGACGCTCCGCTGCCTCGCGTAAACGACATCGTGCGCGAAAAGCGCTCAATCTCGCCGGAAATGGCCGTGCTGCTCTCGGCGTATTTCGGCACGTCCGATGGTTATTGGATAAATCTGCAGGGGCATTTCGACCTCGAAATGGCCAAAGACAGGGTCGGCAAGCAGGCCGCCCGGATCAGTCCTCATCCTCACGGCGCAGACGGCAGTTTGCAGCCCGTTTGAAGTCCGTGCTCGTCCAGACATTGCGACGCACGGGTACGTTCTTGTGAATGGGCAGCCGTCGAGAGACCCCGCGTCGATAGCGGGTGCTGTCTATGTCTAGAACGACGTCCGCTTCCTGACCGGAAGGGCGAGGGCGACGAGAAGCGCGTCGTCAAGTTCCCGCAACCTGTCAAACGTCAATTCGCCGACGTAGTCGGTCAGTCTGGACTTCTCAAGGCTCATCAGTCCATCACATTGGATCGCACTTTCATGCTTGAGGCCTTCGGCTGTCCCAACGGAAACCTGGGTTGGCAGGCCATGCCAATGAGTGAAGACCGGCGCGCAGACTACTGTCGAGAATGTCGAGTCGATCAGTGGCTGGCGGCTGACAACGACAAACACGCGGGCAGGTTTGGGGTCACCGGGTGGTCTGCGTACCCGGTATAACTCGCCGCGTTTCATTCATCCGCCAGGTTGGCCTGCAAGGAAAGTGCATCGGTCATCTCAGCATTGAGCTGCGCCGAATGGCGATTGATTGATGCGGTTTCTCGGGCGTCCTTCCGAGCCTGAGCGCGCCGGTCGACGAATTCGCGCAGAATTTGCTCGATGTATGCAGAGCGGGAAACCTTCGTGCCAGCAAGCTTGTCGATACTGGCAACAAGGTCCTCAGAAAGGGTCAATGAAGTCTTTGCTTTCATCCTACCTTTATACTACCAAAGTAGGATTTTTGCAACATGCGCTGGTCTACCGGACTGGCGCCGTAGAGGTCTACCGGAAGTCGACCGACCGAGTAGTAACGCCGCGATAACGTGCTGGTTTTACTTGCAATTCCATCTTCAGCGCCGACTATCACCAGCAGTACCTCGCGAAGAATCCGAACGGTTATTGCGGGATTGGGGCCTGCGCAGTTCCCTTCAAACTCGCGCAGTTACAGCTGGGTGAGAAGGCGTGATAGTCGATAAGCCGAGGGTTCCGGTGTGCCGCCAGACGGTTGCCTCGAGACTGCAAGGACGCGCGCATGCGTGGCCAGAACGGCAACGGATTCATGTGAATCCCTGAGAACCGTCAGTTGGCCTTGTCGAAGAACTCAATGGCAGTCTTGAGCGCGACGTCCCGGATTGCGTCCCGCTCCTGGAGAATCTCGTGCCGGGCGTTTTGAACTACAAGGATCTTGCACTGTGCCGCGGCCTGACAAAATTCGCGTTGGCCATCAGCCTCGACAAATGAATCCTCCGTCGCCTGCAGGATCAGGATCGGCGAGCGTGCGCTTGCGCCATTCTTCCGGGCGGTCCGGCTTCCCGCGATCGCCTTGCGAACCCACCTTTGTGTCGGGGCGAAGATTTTGAGACTTGGCTCATTTGTCAGCACCTGCCTCTGGAATTCGAATCGCGCCTCGCTGTGAGTCACGGTGTTTTGCGAGAAGGTAATGGTCGACGGGTCACGGGGGGCAGCCACGGGCAGCTGGTCGCGCCCGAGCAGGGATTGCGCGTCGAGAAAGATTTGCGCCGCAATTTCATTCCAACCGCGCGAATTAAGTTTCAGCATGGGTGCCGACAGGACTGCGGCACGAAAATCGCCAGGATATTTTTCGAGCGCGAGGGCTCCGATGGCGCCGCCCATCGAATGGGCCAGAAGGTACACATGATCCAGCGATTGATTCGTGCCCCTGAGATCCTTGCGCACAACGGTCGTCACAAATTGGTGCAGATCGTCGGCAAAGTAGTCAAATTCGTCAATGGTGCCAAGCGTCGGATCTGGCAACAGTCGTTGCGAATAACCCTGGCCGCGGTGGTCATAGAGAAATACCGAGAAGCCCGCCTGATACAGATCGAAAGCCGTTTCGGAATACTTGCGCATGTTTTCCGTGTAGCCAGCCGCGATGACTATCGCGCCGCGGCGACTTGCATTCAAAAACGCGCGGCATCTGATCAGGACACCCAACTGGCCGAGAAACTCGCAGGGCCGGCCCGCAGTTTCATAGAATCCGGCAATTGCCTGACGATCAACGCCTGCCAATCTGGCTTCGGAGGACGCGCGGCCGTCGGCGCTGAGGAATAGCCAGGCGAAAATTGCCGCTATGGCCAGCAGACCTTGTAATGCTGTTCGTTCCAAAATCGTCCCTGCGATGCGTTGTCAGCGCGCCTGAAAAGGCGCGAGGCGCTGCGAGGCGCCGGTCGGCGCGGCGTCCCAGGGACTGTGATTGGCAATGATTTCGCCCGGCGCGTTGCCGTGCTCGACCCAGTCCTCGAGATGCCGCAACCAGTCGACGCTGCCGGGCCCGGGTCCGCCGCCGCAGTGAAGCATGCCGGGAACGAAGTAGAGCTTGTAGAAATCCGAGGGGTCGCCGAGCTTCGTAACGACGCTGTGGTAGTAGGTGCGACTGTGGTTCGCCGGAATCGCCGGATCATTCCAGCCGTGGTACTGGAGCAGGCGGCCGCCGTGCCGGCGGAACTGGGCGAGATCCGGGTTATCCGCGTTGAGGAGCGGGCCAAGTTGCGCGTGCGAGCGGCTGACATCCTCGGCGGTCAGCGATTCGAAGCGGAACGCCGGATCGCGTCGCACCAGGTAGGCGAAATAATTCCACGCATATTGGATGCCATGGGGCATCGCGAGGCTGTCGCCGGGTTCACCGGTGACCCAGTAGCTCCAGCTTCCGGCCGCAGCCTCCGCGCCAGGCGCAGTCCCGGACCATCTGGTGGCTGCTGTTGCCAAGGTGGGCCCGTTGTAGATCGCCTGCACGGTTGCGACCTGCGGCGCGGTCAGGCAGGAGTCATTGTCTTGCGCGCCGCACAGCAGGACGTCGGGGTTGAAGTGGCAGCTGTCCGGATCGGCGACGTAGCTAACAGATCCACCGCAGGCCGCGAGGGCCGCGCCCTGCAGCGCCTGCAATTTCGATTTGGGGATGCGCGTGGCCGGATCCGTCATGCGCCTGCCGAGTGCCGCGCCGCCCTCCATCAGGGTTGTCCAGTAGGCAGCGGGCGCGCCGGCCACCACGCCGTTGTAGTCGCGCGGATAGCGCTGCGCGACCATCAGGGCTTCGCGGCCGCCGTCGGAGCAACCGGCGAAATAGGCGAGGCGCGGCTTGCGCCCGGTGTAGGCGACCGTGATTCGCTGCGCGGCATCGTGCGTCGCCTTCAGTGCGCGGTCACCGAAATCCCGCACTTTCTCCGGATGACCGAGCGCCCACTGCGCATCGGTGCTGTCCGAGGTCTGGTGGCCGTCGTCGGTGCCTGCAACCGCATAGCCGCGACGCACGCCGTCGAGGATGGAAAAGAGCGGCACCTGTCCCGCGAAACCACCGTTGCCGACCTGCAGGTACTTGCCATTCCACGCCGCGCCCTCCGGGATCCACACTTCGAACCGGATCAGCGAATCTGCGCTCGGCCGCGCGATCGCTCTCACGCGACAGGCCGCCGCGCCGAGCTTTGCAGGCTCGCCGCCCCGTTCCATGGCAATCGGCTCGTCCTTGCGGATGTTAGCCACCGAAACGATGGTCACGGCGGGTACTTTCAGGGTCCGCAGTGCTTCGCAGCGGTCGGCTGCCAGGGCCGGGCCGCTCCAAGCTAACAGGGTCACGAGGACGAGGCGGAATACGCGCCAATGGCCCGGCAGGCCGTTACGGTTGTTGTTGGCGGGATTTTGGGTCACGAATTGCATCCTAACGAGATTGATTGCCGGGCGCCGACTCTAGCATCAGTTGCTCGAGATAATCCTTCCAGAGCGCTGCGACCGTGTGGCTGCCATGGCCACGGGTGGCGTCGCTGATGGGGATCAGGACGAACTTGCAACGCGGCATCCGCTGCGCCAGCGTCTCCGCGATGCGCAGCTCCGGCGGATTGATGAAATCGTCGGCCGAGTTGATGTAGAGCACCGGCACCGTGATGCGCTCGAGCTGCGCGCTGGGATCGTAGTTGCGGCTCGCCTGCAGGTAATAAACCATGTCGTTCGCGTCCGTGGTCGCGAGCGTGCGCTGCAGGTAATCATCGACATACGCTTCCGCCGCGACGCGGGTCGGCGCGCGCTTCTGCATCTGCAGCGGGCTTGAACCCATGATGAGCAGCATCTCGTTCGCGGTGCGCAGGCCCTGCGTGGGCTGGGACGGGTAGTCACCGCCGCGCCACTGCGGATCCTGCAGGATCGCCTGCACGGCCATGTAGCGCAGCATGCGGTTGCGGCCGGCCAGCGCAGTGGGCAGGCACGCCAACGCCGCCAGCGCATCGGCGAAGCCGGGATACGTCTCGCCCCACACGAAGGCCTGCATGCAACCCATCGAGGTGCCGAGAATCAGTCGCAGGTGATCGATCTTGAGAGCCTGCCGCAGCATGGCGTGCTGACTCTGCACCATGTCGTCGTAGTCGTAGTGCGGGAAGCGTGCGTGCAGGCCGTCCGACGGCTTCGAGGAGCTGCCGTGGCCGATGTCATCCGGCAGGATGATGAAATACTTCGTGATGTCGAGTGGCTGCCCGGGCCCGAAGAGCACGCCGGAGAAGACCGGATTCAATAAGGAACGCGCGTCGCCGCCGGTACCGTGCAACAGCAGCACCGCGTTGTCCGTGTGGCCGCCTTTGTCGGTGTGCGGCTTGCCAAGCGTCAGGTAGTGCAGGCGCAGCTGCGGCAGGGATTCGCCGCTGCCGAAGTGAAAGTCAGGAATGACAAAGCTGCCGTCCTGAGTCGGCCAGGGGGATGGCGTCTGCGCGCCCGCGACGGTCGCAATGAGCGTGCCCACGATGGCGAGGAGAGGACGATAGCGCATGAGCGATCTCCGGTATTGGCAGGTACACGCACGGCTGCCGCTAAAATAGTACAGTCAGCCAATTGCACGCGCACTGATCAAACACTATGACACTCGAACAACTCTCTTATTTCGCGCAAATCGTGGGTTCGGCTGGCGTCATCGTGTCGCTGGTCTTTGTCGGTTTTCAGATCCGCGCGAATACGGCCGCACTGCAGCGCGACGAGCACAATTCCACCATGGCGCAATGGACGGTGATCCGCATGGCGATCGCCCAAAACCGCGACATTGCCGAGTTGATGACAACTGGGCTGCAAGGCGAAGGCGCCATGGATGCCGCCAATCAGCTGCGGCTCGAGCAGCTCCTGCAGGAAAACCTCTGGGCGGCTTTTCACATCTGGGATCGAACCCAACGCGGCATCTTTCCCCAGGGGACGTTCGAATTGACGGGCGGAGCATTAGTCACCAGTCTGCTCAGGACGCCGCGCGGTTGCGTCTGGTGGCGCAGCGCCAAGCACGTCGGCTTCATTCCTGAATTCGTCACCGACGTCGATGCGATGCTTGCACTTGCTGGCGTTCCGTTAGGTATCGCTGAGTAATTAGCGCACGGTCAGTTGCTGCCGCGCGGGTAGCGTGCCAGTTCAATTTTCGCAGCGGCCGCAGCTGCCGCATTGCCGGACAGTTCTGCGCTCTTGACCAGACCCTGCAGGCTCCGGGTCCGTCCCGGCGCGCGCGCCAGCGCATTGCGAAACGCCTGGGCCGCATCGGCCGGCTGTTGCGCACGCAACAGTTCCTCGCCGAGCAGTTCCCAACTGGGCAAGGCGATCATGGGCGGGCCGAATTCCATCGGCATCGCGGCTTCGGATTCGGCCGCCTTGCGCAGCGCGCTGAGGCCACTCTCGCGGTCGCCAGCGCGGATGCGTGCCACCGCCGCCATCTGCTCGACGATGACGTCCAGACTCTCACGATCGGCGCGCGCGACATCGCCTTCGGCCACCAACTGGGCCCGCAGCGGCGGACGCAGTTCCGCGAGCCTTGCGGCGGCAGCCTGCAGGCGCGGCAGGTCCTCAGCCCGCAACGCGGCCACCGCGTCGCCATAGGCGTCGAAGAAATCCGGCGCCGCGTAGCCCGGTCCCGACCAGCTCAGGCGTTCCGCGGGCTCGCGGCGGCCGGTCTCCACGACCTGCAACAGCCGCATGTAGACGTAGGAGCTAACAGGGCTGTTGTCGGGATCGTAGCTGGCCGGTTTGTGGGCGGCGAGTGACCCGAGGGCCGTCTCCCGGCAGGCCAAGAGTCCCGCCAGCGCAGCGGCATCACGCCGTTCCTGGAGCTCGCCGTACATGAGCCAGGTCTTGTAATGACCGCAACCGCCGGTGGCGTGGCTGTGCTGGAGCGCGAACGTTGCGCCAACGCGGATCGCGTTGACGTTAGCTGCGATCACCTCGTCCCACAGGCCTAACGCCAGGAAAATATGCGAGGTCATGTGCAGCGCATGCGGCGCATCGGGCGCCACCGCGCCATAGCGTTCCGCCGGCCGCAGCCCGAGCGGCGCGTGAATCGGGTCGTCGTAGGAATGGATCAGGTAGTGCAGCACGCCCGGGTGGCGCAGGTGCGTCGGGTACACCGCTTCCAGCAGGCCTGCGGCCTTCATATAGGTCGCAAAGTCGCGGCCTTCATGGCAGGTGCCGAGCAGCGCGAGCGCATAGAAAGCCGTCGCGTCAACATCGTCAGGATATTTGCGGTGCAGCGCCTCCATCGCATCGGCATAGCGAAAGTCACGTGCTTCCTTGCTGCCCTCGCCGTAGAGGATCTCGACCGCAGCGAGGTAATCCCGTTCACGGGCCGATGCGGCCTTCGTCCGGCGTGCGTCCGCGGTCGGGCCCAGTTTGGCGAGTGCGGCGCGGGCGGCCGGCAGATCCTGCTCCATCCAGATGCCATGGTTGTAGGTCATGGCCTCGCCCCAGTAGGCCATGGCAAATCCGGGGTCCGCGGCCTCGGCGCGCTGGAAGGCGCTGGCGGCGCGCTCGTACTCAAAGTTGTGCAACAGCGCAAGACCTTCAAGGAAGGGCGCCTGGGCCGCCTTGGCGCCGGAGTTGGCGAAGGCAATGTCCCCGGCCCTGACTGCGGTGGCTGTCGGGGCAGTTGATCCGAGGGCCAGCGAGCTGAGCGCCCATCCGGCAGCGACTAACAATCCCCTGACACGCATGGTGCGTCTCTTTTGTTAGCCTAACGCGGCGGTTCGTTGCCGGGCTTGTTGTCTTCCAGCGGGAAGGTCTTGGGCGCTGACGGCGCTGCAGGCGCCGGACTGGCGGGTGCAGCGGGCTCGGCGCCCGCCGGTGCCGGCGTCCCCGGATTGCGCGTACTGGCGGCCACCGCGCTCATGAGCCGGCGAACCGATTCACTGTTGCTGGTAACCGTGCCGCTGACCAGGTCGTCGACCCCGGCCTTGCGGCCGTAGAAACGCGTGTTAGATTTGCGCTCGATGGTCAGCGCGCTGCCGTCCAGCGCCACGCCGGCAAACAGCCCGCGGGAGCGGGAATAAGAATAAATTTCGGCGCTGAAATTCTGGTCGGTGGCGGCCGAGGCGCTGCGGCCGACCGGGCCCGCGGCGATCGAGGCATCGGCGCCGAGCGTCATCTTGCCATCGGAGATGCCCTCGACGCCCTGGCGAGTCGTGAACACCAGCACCACGTCGGTTTGCTGGGCGCCGATCTGTCAGCCGATGCTGCCGTCCGTGATGGCGACGAAAATGGGGTTGGAGAAGCGGCCGTTCTTGTCGCGCACCAGCAGCACGCCCGTGCCGCGGCGGCCGCCGACACCAAAGCCGACTTTGACGACGTCCGGAATGATCGCAATGCCGTAGGCACGCTCCAGCAGCAGGTCGGGAACGTATTGATCGCGCTGCCCGCGCAGTTCTTCCATGACCTGCGTTGCCAGAATGATTTTCGACTCTTCGCGCGCTTGCGCGTGCGCGGCACCGTGCAGCAGGCCCACGGCAAACAGCAGGGTCAGGCAAAAATCGCGAACATGTTTCATGCGTGAGACTCCGACATCCACGGGCGAGGCGCCCGCACAGGCGCGAAGCTTAAACCAAGAAGCTGTGATTTGGACCGTCATTGCATTCAATTGGTTCAGGCGGAATACTGTCGCGATGCACCGACATTCGATCACGACCGCGGCGTTGTTGCTGTTCTCGCTGGGTTTGCTGAGCATTCCCGTGGCGCGCGCCGAATGGGTTTTTCGCGAGCAGGCGATCATGGGCACGCGCTGCGCGGTGGAATTCTGGAGCGAGCGGCCGGCGGAGGCGGACAGCCTGGCTAACGCAGCCTTCGATGAAATGCGGCGCATCGATCGGCTGATGAGCACCTACAAGCCGGAGTCGGAGCTGTCGCAGCTCAATGCCCGGGCCGCGCAGCAGCCGCAGGTCCTGTCGGTTGAACTCTATGGCCTGATCCGCGATTCGTTAGCCTATTCGCGCCTCAGCGACGGCGCCTTCGACGTGACCTATGCGAGCGTCGGCTATCTGTACGATTTCCCCTCCCACCGGCGGCCCAACACCGCGGCGATCCGGCGCGCCCTGCCCGGGATCGACTATCGGCACCTGCGACTGGACGACCAACGCCACCGCGTCTTTTTCGAGCGCCCGGGCATGCGCGTGGACCTGGGCGGCATCGCCAAGGGCTATGCGGTGGATCGTGCGATGGCAGTGCTGAAACGCGGCGGTATCACGCGCGCGATGGTCAACGCCGGCGGCGACACACTCATCGCCGGCGACCGGTTCGGCAAGCCCTGGATCGTCGGGATCCGCGATCCTAACGAACGTGACAAAGTGGCCTTGCGCCTGCCGCTGACCGACACCGCGATCTCGACCTCGGGCGACTATGAACGCTATTTCGACGAGGGCGGCACGCGTTACCACCACATCATCGACCCCAAGACCGGCGATTCGGCGCGCCTGCTGCGCAGCGCAACGATCCTGGCGCCGACGGCCATCCAGACCGATGGCTTGTCCACGGCGGTGTTCGTGATGGGCGCCGCGCGCGGCCTGGCGATGATCAACCGCCTGGACAACGTGGATGCGGTGGTGGTGACCCCGGAGGGCAAGGTCCTTTATTCGCGCGGCTTGTCGCCGCCCGGCGCGCCCTGATCAGTACCAGGCCGAGACGAAGAACTCGATGATGTTCGAGTTGAGCTTGTAGAGCGGTTCCTGCCCGGCACTCGGACCCTTGGTCACATCGCGGAAATTGTCGTAGTTGACCATCATGTGATCGACCCGCAGGTTGAGCGTGCCGCGGTCCAGCCAGGGTGCGCGCTGGATGCGAAACTCCCAGGCCACGCCGACGCCCAGCGTGAGCGCGTCGTAGGTTGCGAGTTCCTTGTCGCGCGAGCGGAAGTTCTGCGCGTTAGCGCGCGGGAACAGGTCCGAGTAAAAACTGGCGGCATCCTGCTTGTAATAGCGCGCCGAGCCATCGATTATCCATGAGCGACCTAACGGATGGGTGTAGCCGAGCTGCAGCGTGTGCGCCTTGATGTCCCAGCTGTCGGTAAAAAACCGGTACTGGCCGTCGAGCGAAGCGCGCCACCAGGGCAGCGAGTACTTGAGACGCACGGCGACCGCGTTGCTGGTATGCGTTGCCGGGTAAACTTCCGACTCATAGCGAAAGCCGGCCGGCGCGGTCGGGTCGGCGAAACGGGCGGAGCGATACGGGCTGTTGAGAAAACCCTCGTCGGTGATCAATTCATAGTTCACGGAACCTAACAGCCGGCGCGTGATCACCTGGGTGACGCCGACGCTGTAGGAGCGGGAATCCGCGGTGCGCGCGAACGCCGGATCGTTGATCTTGCCCTGGGCGGTCTTGATATTGCGCAGCACGTCGTTCTGACCGCGGCTGAAACCGAGCGATACCGTGGTCAGGTCGCCGAACATGTCCTGGCTGACGCTGAAATACCCGGTCTTGGCCTTGTAGTCGGACTCGGTGCTGTTGATGTAGCCGGCGCTCCAGGTAGTCTTGCCACGCAGGTAGTCGACCCCGAGGCTGTATTGCGTGCGTTTTTCGGTGTAGGAGCTCGCCGTGGACATGACGTCGATGGACGCGCTAGATACCATGTCGACATAATAGTTGGCGGATATCGAGAACTGCTCGCCGATCTTCTTGCGCACCAGCACCGAGGGACCGGAGATGGTGATGCCGCCGCCTTCATAGCGGTGATAGAGCGCATCGGCTCGGTCTTCCGGCAGCACACCCGCGAACGCGGCGGAAGCAACCGCGAGCGAGCCCGCAATCAGCAGCGCCGTGTTAGCAAATTGCCGTGCCATCAGCCGTGCCCTCAATTGCATCCGCAACCGCCACCGGCGCTGCCCGAAGCGCCGCGCGCGCCTTCGCGCGACTCGAATACGTGGTCGAGGTAGGTCGCCGACACCGGATTGCGCTCAAACGCCATGATCGGATCCGCGAGTTTCTCGCGCTCGTAAGGCTTGACCCAGGGTTCGATCGGCGCGCAGGCCGTGAGCACAGGCAAGCCCAGTACTAACAGGGCAAGATATCGGGCTGGGCGCATGGCTGACTCCTGAATACTTCTATTCCCGCAACAGGCTGCGGATCTGGTCCAGATAGATGTTTTCGTCGCCGGGCTTGTAGCCCTGGTGAATCATGCGGGTATTGCCCTTGCGATCGACGATCACCGTGCTCGGCATGCCCCTGACCCGGAACAGCTTGCTGACACTGCTGTCGCGGTCATAGGCGACCGGGAAGCTGACCGGGGTCTGCTTCAGGAATTTTTCGGCTTCCGCCGAATCCGGCTCGACGTTGACGCCGACCATGGTGAAGCCGAGCGGCTTGTATTTCTTCTGGATGGACTCCAGCAGCGGCATTTCCTGGCGGCACGGGCCGCACCAGCTCGCCCAGAAATTGAGCATCACCACCTGGCCGCGCAGCTGCGACAGGCTCAGGTCCTTGCCACTGCCGCGCAGCGGCAGTTTGAAATTGGGCGCCGGTCCCTGCGGGTCGGCCGCGGCTTCGGTCGCGGGGCCGGGTACCAGCACGGCGCAGGCAGCTAACACGGCAAGGCTCAGGGTGCGAAACTTGGCGAAATTCATGATGCGCGTTCCTCAAAAAAAGGCGGTCACACCGATGCGCGCTTCCAGGTTGTTAGTAAGTTTCGTCGTGCCAAAGATATCGGAGTTGTAGACCCGATCCTGCACGTCGATGTATACCGTCAACCAGTCTGTCGGCAGTACCCGGTAGCCAGCGCCAAAATTGAGCGCGAATTTATCCTCGCCCGCATACCTGACACTGCCCAAGCCGCCCGACACATAAAAAGCACTGTTCAAGGCGAGCTTGCGACCGACAAAAGCCTCGCCTGGGAGGAAGTTGTAGCCGACTGACAGCGAGTAATATGTGAACGGTCTCCCACTCCCCAGATTGAGTGGGTCGACGCCCGGATTCAGGAGCTCGAAACTGGTCTTGCCGAGCCTGGTCTTGCCGTAATTGGCCTCGAAGAAGAAGTCTTCGGTCACATGGTAGGCCGCCTTGACGCCATAGACCGGGTTGGAGGCAAAGTCCTCCACCGACATCGAGCCATAGTAGGCGCCGATCTCAAAATTCTCGGTATCGATGGCGGGGCGCTTGATTTCGCGGCGCTCCACCTCGGGATCGATGACCCGCGGCGCGGCAGCGTTATCCTCCTGCTCCTCGGTCTGTTCCCGGGCTACCTGCTCCTGTTCGGTGGGCTTGTTCTTGCCGAAAATGCCCTTGATCCAGGCGCAACCGCTCAGACTGAAAGTCAGCAAAGTCGCCGCGACCAGCGCGCGGGTCAGAAGAAGAACGCGAGTCCGACTTTCCATTCTGTTAGCTCCTCGTTGTCATTGCGGCTCGTGAAGATCACGCGCTCCTTGCCTTCGGCGCGCACAAAGAAGCGGCGCGTCAGGTAGTAGCGCACGCCGAGCCCGATATAGGCACTTTCTTCGTTACGGTCGAGCTGGTTGGGTCGTTGCAGGTCTTTCTGCACGCGGAATATGCCACCGCCGATCGTCACGTAGGGCGACCAGCGCCATTCGGGCGCAAAGACCTGGGCCAGTCCCAATTCCAGCATGTAACCCGAGCGTTGATCGCCGATAAACTGCGAACCTGTTAGCTCGACCTTCATGTTGTCGTTGAGCGAACGGGCGACGTAACCGGACACCAGGCTGGCGCCATCGAAGTCGCCGGCAAAGATACCCATCTCCCAGCCGTGGGTGCGAAATCCATTGCGATCGCCGAGATCGATCGAGAAATTGCTGCCATCGGCATACTGGGTTTTGAGCAGATCCACGACCGACGCCCAGCCCTCGACACCGCGCTCGGTGCGAACCTTGAAGTAGTCGGTGCGGCGGAACAGCACATCGACGGCTTCGCCGCGCGCCACCACCTGCGTCACCGGATAGCCGCGTCCCGGCCCGGTCTTGAGCTCGAGATACGGCTCGGCGACGAAAAGCTGGGCGTAGTCGCGCTTGCCGGCTAACGCTTCAGGCGTTGCCAGTATCGCGCACAGCAATAGTGCGATGCAGCCGCAGAGGCGCCTAGTTGACAGGCGCCAGGAACGGATTGTTGTAGTACTGTGCCCCAATATCGAGCCACTCAGAAAGCAAGCGTCGTTCTGCATCATTCAAATCACCGGCATGGCTGCCACCTGGATCCATACGGCTGAAAAACCGTGCGGAGCCACGTGCACTGCCCGCTGCCATCGAAGCGGGAACCGTTACGGCCTGCGTAATCGGCAGACCTGTCACCGGGTCCGTGCCCACCACGACCTGAATGTCCTGCAGGGCGCCCATGTTAACTTCCTGGGCGTTGTCGGTGAACAAAAGTTCGCGATAACTCTTGAATTGATCCGGTTCATCGTCAGACGGGCCGTCGCTGAGGTCCAGTTGACCGGCAGGGACGCGAATCGCGTTGGCCGCATCGCGCGGGCTGTGGCAGCTCGTGCAGGTGCGGTCCACGATGCCCACCAGGCGTGGCTTCGACCACAGCGGATGAAGCATCCGTTCATAGTTGATGACGATCCGGCAGGTCGCAGACCAGCGTGTTTCGCAATCGATCGACGTGGGCGACAGCGTGGTCAGATCGGAGTAACGCCAGGTAAAACTGGCATCTTTCGGCCGGCCGGACACCACGGGATCCGTCCAGGCATCATCGAATACGACGTCCACGCTCGGCAGCATGGACTTGCACTTGTCCTGGCCGCCGAGCGCGCAGGTGGTGCGTGAGCGCGTCTGCGCCATGGTCTCACCCGACTGCGATGTTAGGGTGGGGTCGGCGCCCGGGAACGAGCCGCCGTTGCCGCCAGCCCAGATAGAGTTAAAGAGGCCGGTGCGGCCGTGCGACTTCGGCGTCAGGGCGTTGGGGACATGGCAACCATTGCAGCGCAGGACCTCGCCGGGGCGGACCTGCAGCCAGTTGCGGTGCACGGGCGTGATGCGCCGTGCGTTCTGGTCCAGCACCGAGATGATCAGCGCGACGTTCGCAGGAACCTTGGCGCGTACCGAACCATCGGGCTCAACCGGTACATAGCCGATGATCTCGCGCATGAAATTGCTGGCGCCGAACCCGGATTGCTTGATGTCGCGCACCAGGCGATCCGGCAGCGATACCGCTTTTTCAATGCGCAGGAAGCGCGCCGGGCGCTGCGCGGCGGTGCGCAGTGCCGGATTGGCGAGCGTCGCGATGTTAGGCGTCGCGGAATCGACGCCATCCAGGTCATAGACGGATCGGATGTCGAGCACGCCGACGTTTTCCGACACCCAGTCAGGGTTGAGGTCAATGCCCGGCTGTTTGTCGAGGATCACGGCCGGCAGGGTGCGTGGCTGCGCGATCACCACGTCGGTAATCATGACGCCTTCCTCGGGCGTTTGCAGCGGCAGGAAAGCGCGTGCGACGGTGTCGTACATCCACAGCGAATAGAGCGGTGGCGCCTCCGTTGCAGTCGGGTCGGCTAACACGTCACTGGTGCAGGCGCGCAACTGCCCGCCAATTTGCGCGCGGCACTGCGTCCAGCTGACGGCGATACGTCCGCTGCCGTCCCAGAGCGGGAACGCGGCTGAAAATCGTCCGCCCGGCGACAGGCCGGGGATGGTGCGCACGTCGTTGCCGGTGGCAATGCGCTGCGCAGGTCCGGTCAGGCTGGGGCTTGCAGCGAGCGGCTGGGTATTCTCAACGTAGTTGCGCGTGTCGATCACCACGATGTCGCCGCCCATATCGGTGCCGCTGAAGGGACGCACCAACGTCAGGATGTCGCCGTTAGGCATCTCACGCGGCTTGGTGAACTGGATGGCCGTGTTGTTGGTGCCGGTCAGGTGACTCAGTGCGCCATACTGGAGCTGCAGGTCGGTGCCATCCGGATTCGCGCTATAGAGATGAATGCCATTCTTGCCCGGGAACGCATCCCAGCGGCTCCACAGGATGCGGCCGTTCTGCAGCACCGTGGGATCCATGTCGTGGCTCTGGTTGAAACTGATCTGGCGCTGGTTGCCGCCATCGCTGCGCATGGCGTGCAATACAAAGGCCGGTTCGCGCCGGTCTTCAGTCTGTGCCTCGAACTGCGCCTTGCCTTCGTCGATCAGTACCGCCTTGGAGGCACGCTGGCGGGTCGATGTGAAAATAATGTCGCCGCTCGGCAGGTAATTCGGCGCGACATCATGACCCTCGGCGGCCGACAGGTTCGAGCTGATCACGCGCCGCAGCTGCTTGGACGTGAAGGTGTATTCCCAGATCGCCCATTTCGGCTGATTCTCTTCCCGGGCGTTAGGTATCCGGGGTCCGCGCATCGCGAACGCCAGCTTGGTGCCATCGAACGACACATCGAGATCGCGGATGTCGTAGGCGCCGTTGTTGGTGACGCTGCCCGTGATGTTGACTTCCGGCACCGAGGAATCCGCGCGGTCGCGGACATACACTTCGGCGTCAACGAAGAACGTGCGCATGTTGCGCAGGTCCTCGTTGGTCATGACGGGAATCGTCTTCTTCACATAGGCGATCGGGAAATCGACCGTAGCGGGATCCGGCTTCTGACCGGAGCCGATCGCGACGTTGCCGCCCGGCGAGCAGGCGCCGAGCACGCCGGCCAGGGCCGCGCAGCTAACAACTCTCGCCGTCATGCAGGTTCGGGTGCTTGCCATTCAATGATCTCCAGCGTCGTCAGCGGTCTTTACGTAATCCAATTTTGTGCCATATCGGCCCTGTGATCTGCCGACATGGTCACAGCGCCGGGTCGCCAAAAGCGGTTCTCTAGCACTACGGCAGTGGACTGCCTCCGGGGTCCTGAGCACTGTGATGAGCATCGCATTTTCACAGTACCGCCGGGACAATCAAACGTAATAAGACGCGCTGTCGGCGTCTTGCGACGTCGGCGTGTGGAGACGAGCAGAGCACAAGACTATTGACCGCAGGATGCGGGCAGTGTCGACTGAACAGGGCGGAATTAACCAGGTGGCAAAGATGTCTTCAAGTATTGGAAAACTCACCTGCGCAGCGCTGGCGCTGGGCTTGTTAGCAATCGGAGTTGCGCAGGCCGGCTCGCGGGAGCAGGCCAAACGCATGCACGATCGTATAGCCGGCGTGCCGCCAACGGCCGCCGTGCTGGACCAGATGGCAGCGGAAATCGCCGCCGGCAGGCCCCTGGCCGCCGCCAACATCGCCATGCAGTCGAGCGCGTTCTATAACGTCACGCTCAAGAACTTCGTCGCGCCCTGGACCAATCGCGAACAGAGCGTGTTCGTGCCGCTGAACGATTACACCGCGACCGTCATCGGCATGGTGCGCGATGACGAGCCGTTCGACACGGTGCTGTCGGCTGACATCCTCTATACCGCGCCGGGCGCGTCGGGTGTCGCGGCCTATTCGCCGGCCAACAACGATCACTTCGACCAGCTCGAGCAGACCGGTGCCGACCTCAAGACGGTGCTCGTCAAGCAGACCCAATCGGGCCTGAATGGCATTCCGGCGGCTGCGACCGCCGGCGTCATGACCTCGCGCGCCGCTGCGGAGGCGTTCTTCATCGCCGGCACCAACCGCGCGATGTTCCGCTTCACGCTGATGAATCATCTGTGCCGCGACATGGAGCAGATGCTCGATACTTCCCGCCCGCCGGATCGCATCCGCCAGGATGTCAGCCGCTCGCCCGGTGGCGACAGCCGCATCTTCCTCAACAACTGCATCGGCTGTCACAGCGGCATGGATCCGCTGGCCCAGTCCTTTGCCTACTACCAGTATGACGAGACGCTCGCGCGGCTGGTTTATACCGCCGGCCAGATGCAGCCTAAGTACTTCAATAACTCGGATAACTTCAAGCCGGGCTACGTAACGCCGGACGATCATTGGGACAACTACTGGCGCAAAGGCCCGAACCAGGTGGTTGGCTGGGACATCCAGTTGCCGGGCACCGGCAATGGCGCCAAAACCATGGGCCAGGAGCTGGCGCGTTCTGATGCGTTCGCCGCCTGCCAGGTGGAGAAGGTTTTCAAGACGGTGTGCTTCCGCGCACCCGCGGATGCCACCGATCGCGCCCGTGTCCAGGTCATCAAGAACGATTTCAAGGCTGGCGGCTACAAGATTAAACAGGTCTTCGCCGAGACCGCCGCCTACTGCATGGGCGATTGAGGAAACAACATGTCACGTGCAATGAACTTACTGCGTCCCCTGGTTTTGTTAGCCGCGCTGTCTCTGGCAGCCTGCGGTGGCGGTGCCGAAACCAAGGTAAACCCGATCATCAACCAGGCCCCGGTGCCCAATTACACGGGGCCGGCGGCTGCCACGGCTGACATACAGGCCTTCAAGATCAACTTGTGGGAAAACCTCAAGGAGAGCAATCGTTGCGGTGGTTGTCACAACGCCACCGGGCAGTCACCGCGCTTCGCGCGCAACGATGACGTCAACCTCGCGTACCAGGATGCGCTGGCGTTGGTGAATCTGACGCAACCGGACATGTCGCGGCTGGTTGCCAAAGTCAGCGGCGGCCACAACTGCTGGCTGTCGGCGAATTCGGCCTGCGGCGACACCATGACGGTGTGGATCCGCAACTGGGCTGGCGCGGTCGCCACCGGTGGCAAGACCATTCAGCTAGTGGCGCCGCCGGACCGTTCGGTCGGCTCCAGCAAGACCTTCCCGGCGGATTCGGTGCTGTATTCCAGCACCATTCATCCGCTGGTGCGCCAGTTCTGCGCGCGCTGCCATGCGTCTAACGCGGGCACGCCGGTATCGCCGTACTTCGCGGATGCCAACGTGGATGCGGCCTATGCCGCGGCGCGCTCCAAGATCAATCTGGACAACACCTCGCTGTCGCGCCTCGAGGTTCGACTGCGCGATGAATTCCACAACTGCTGGGGCGACTGCGCCACCAGCGCGGCGACCATGTTGCAAAGGATCGACGCGTTCGCCAACGGCGTTCCGCTCACGCAGGTCGATCCGAGCCTGGTGGTCTCCAAAGCGCTGACCCTGTACGAGGGCACGGTCGCCGCGGGTGGCAATCGCTACGAAAGCAATGTCATCGCGCTGTGGGAATTCAAGACCGGCATGGGCACCACGGCGTTTGATACCAGCGGCCAGGAACCGGCGATCAACCTGACTTTCAGTGGCGATGTCTCCTGGGTTGGCGGCTGGGGCATGAAAGTGGGCGCCGGCGGCAAGGCGCAGGGCACCTCGAGTTCCAGCAAAAAACTCGCCGATCGCATCAAGGCCACCGGTGAGTACAGCATCGAGGCCTGGGTTGCACCGGCTAACGTGGTGCAGGAAGACGCCTGGATTGTCAGCTATTCCGGCGGACCCACCGCGCGCAATACGACCCTCGGTCAGCGCGCCTACCAGTACCAGATGCAGACGCGCAGCAGCAAGACCGACGCGAACGGCGCGCCGATCACACTGACCAGGGACACGGATCGCGATGCGCAGGCGTCCCTGCAACACGTGGTGCTGTCCTACGATCCGGTCAATGGCCAGCGCCTGTACGTCAATGGCGTCGCGACCGGTGATGTCGATCGCGCGGGCGGCGGCAATCTCTCCGACTGGGATGACAGTTTCGCGCTGGTGTTAGGCAACGAGACCAGCGGCACCCGCCCCTGGACGGGCGTGCTCAAGATGGTGGCGGTGCACAGCCGCGCGCTGACGGCCGCGCAGGTCCGCCAGAACTTCGATGCCGGCGTCGGTGAGCGCTACTTCATGCTGTTCAACGTGACACAGCTGACCAATGTGCCGCAGAGCTACATCATGTTCGAGGCCAGTCAGTACGACAGTTACAGTTATATGTTCGCCAAGCCCACGTTCATCAGTCTCGATCCGGCCGCGCGGCCGGGCAGCCTGCCGCTCAAGGGCATGCGCATCGGCGTCAACGGCGCGGAGGTGCGCGTCGGGCAGGCCTATGTGCCGATGGACGTGATGGTGAACGATTCCAACTACGCGTCCAGCACCGGGCAGCCGCTCGGTGGCATTGGTACGGTGATCGCATTGGAGAAGGGTCCGGCCAACGACCAGTTCTTCCTGACCTTCGAGCGCATCGCGGCTAACACCCACACGGTGACCGAGCCGCCACTGGCGCCGCCCGCGGCGCCGGTCGACCTGCCGCCGCAGAGCCAGGTCGGTCTCAGGCAGTTCGAGGAAATCAGCGCCTCGATGGCGGCGATGACCACGGTCCCGACGACGCAGTCGGAAGTGAAGACGACCTACGAGCTGGTGAAGCAGGCGCTGCCGCAGAACGAGAGCGTCGAAGGCTTCCTCAGTGCCCAGCAGGTCGGTATCGCGCAGTTGGCGATCGAGTACTGCAACGCGCTGGTGGAAAACAGCACGCTGCGCAGCGCGTACTTCCCGGGAGTCGATTTCAGCGGCTCGGCCAGTGCGCTGTTCGGTACCGCCGGCGCGCGCGACCAGGTGTTCAACCCATTGCTCGATCGGATGTTAGGTGTGTCGGTAGGCACACAGCCGGATCGTGTAGCGGTGCGCGGCGAGCTCGACAGTCTCGCCGGGAAACTGAGTTCCTGCGGTGGTTCATGCGCTGCGGATCGCAGCAAGACGATTGCCAAAGCCAGTTGCGGTGCGGTACTCGGTAGTGCCGTAACCCTCTTACAGTGATGCGAGGCGCCACATGTTGATTCGTAAAAGTCTTCCGAAAGCCACTCCGCTTGATGCGCCGCTGCGCTATCAGGAGGGTCACCAGCTCCCGCGTACACGGCGCGATTTCGTTGCGCAGGGATTCTCGCGCGGCGGTATCGCATTGGCGGGCGCGTCGGTTTTCAGCCTGTTTGCCAATCCGCGCGCCGCACAGGCCGCCTTGTCTGCAGACGTCACGGCGCTGAAGTTGGGTTGCGGTTTTGCGGTGCAGGGCGCCGGCAAGATCCCGTTCATCTGTATCGATCTCGCGGGCGGCGCCAATATCGCCGGCTCCAACGTACTGATCGGCGGGCAGGGCGGCCAGCTCGACTTCCTGTCGACCGCCGGTTACGCCAAGCTCGGCTTGCCGGGCGACATGGTGCCGAACGCGCCTAACGCGCAGAGTCCGACCAACAATTTCATCAACAGTTCCATGGGCCTGGCGTTCCATTCGGACAGCGCATTCCTGCGCGGCATACTGGCCGAGATCAGCCCGGCCACCGCGGCTAACCTCAACGGCGCGGTGATCGGGGCGCGTTCCGAAAACGACACCGCCAACAACCCGCACAACCCGATGTACGGCATTTACAAGGCCGGCGCGGACGGCGAGCTGCTGACCCTGATCGGTTCGCGCGCCAGCGTCTCGGGCGGTAACTCGCTTTCGCCCATGAGCATGATCGACCCCGCCGTCGCGCCAACCAAAGTCGATCGGACGTCGGACGTGACGGGCCTGGTTGACACCGGCAAGCTCGTTGGCCTGCTCAGCCAGGCGGATGCGGTCGCGGTCATGGAATCCATGCAGCGCATTACCGACATGAAGCTGGCGCGCAGCGAACCCAAGACGATCACGCGCGACGACCTGATTCGCGAGCTGGTGCGTTGCAATTACGTCAAGGCCGCGGATCTCGCGGATCGTTTCGGCAACCCGAGCTCACTCAACCCGGAACTGGATCCCGACATTCTCGGACCTAACGGTATCTTCACGCGCGCCGAGTTCGATGGCGATGCGGAGTTCCGCAAGACCGCGGCGGTGATGAAGCTGGTGGTCGAAGGCTATGCCGGCGCGGGTACCATCGCGCTCGGCGGCTACGACTATCACGATGGCACGCGCGCGACCGGTGAAATGCGCGATCTGCGCGCCGGTCACTGCATCGGCGCCTGCCTGGAGTACGCGGCACGCAAGGCCACGCCGCTGATGTTGTACGTGTTCAGCGATGGCAGTTTGTCGGCCAACGGCATGGTGGATAACAGCGTCAATGGTCGCGGCAAGCTGGCCTGGGCCAGCGATAACCAGTCCACGGCGTCCGCGTTCTTCATGGTCTACAACCCGGCTGGCCGCGCGGCACTGTTCACCGGTGACAGCGTGCCGGCTGCCCGGCATCAGCAGCTCGGTTACTTCCGTTCGGATGCGTCGATTGAAACCGGCGCGACACCGGCCGCTAACAACGTCAACCTGCTGGTCGAGACGGTGGTGCTCAATTACATGGCGCTGCATGGCGAGCAGAATCTGTTCCCGACGCGCTTCCCGCAGCATGGGCTCGGCTCGGTGGCGCTGCGCGACAGCCTGACGGCTTTCAACCCGATCGTTAACGGCAAAATCGCATAGGTATCGGCTAAGATCCGCCATCATGGCGGATCATTTTCGCTGTCCCGAGTGCGCGACCGGAGCGCTTGAAGCAACGGCCGATGCGGCCGCCTGGCACTGCACCGCCTGCGCTCAGGTATTCCCTGTGCTGCAGGGCGTGCCCTGGCTGGTGCCGCAGCCGTTGCAGCAGTTGCAGGAATGGCGGCAGCGTTACCTGCTGCTGATCAGGCGCGACGAACAGATCGAGCGCGAGCTGCGCGAGCGACTGCAGGATGAGGGCCTGCCGCGCGCCGCCTGGTCGCGCCTCGCCAGACTCGCCGCCGGTCACGCCGCCCATCGCCGCAATCTGTATGCCTTGTTAGCTCCGTTGCAGCTGGCGAGCGCGACCACGCTGCCGACGCTGCAGGCGCTGCAGACCCACACACCGCCCGGCGAGGATCCCGCGCGCTGCTTCATCAACCTGCACCGGGACTGGGTCTGGGGCGACGTCGAGAACCGCTCCGTAGTTGCGATTGTGCGCGATTTCGCCGACAGCGAGCCGCTCGGGCGGCTGTTAGTGCCGGGCGCCGGAGCCGGGCGCCTGGCCTACGATATGCACCAGGATCTGGCGCCAGCATCGACCACTGCGCTCGAAATCAACCCCTTGCTGGTCTGGAGTCTCAAGCGCCTCGCCGCCGGGGACACGCTCAACCTGGTCGAGTTCCCGCGCGCGCCGCGCACTGCGGACGATGTCGCCGTGCCGCGCGAGCTGCGGGCGCCGGCGGCAGCGCGCCGCGGCTTGGCGGTGTTGTTAGGGGAGCTGTTGCACGCGCCGTTCGAGCCGGGCAGCTTTGACACCATCGTCACGGCATGGCTGATCGACACGCTGCCAGAGACCCTGCCGCAGGTGGCACAACGCATTGCCCGGCTGCTGCGCCCCGGCGGGCGCTGGATCAACATCGGCGCGCTGCCTTTTGCGCTGGCCGACCCGGCTGAAAACCTGACCTGCACTGAAGTCGGGCCGGTGCTCGGCGCCAATGGCTTCTCGATCGAGCGTGAACGCGACGACCCGCTGCCGTATCTGCGCTCTCCGGCCAGCCGCCACGGTCGCATCGAGCAGACCTACTCCTTTGTCGCGCGCCGTAACGCAACGCTTCCCGATCCGGTACCCGGGGGCTCCTTGCCGGACTGGGCGCAAGACGTGCACCTGCCGGTGCCACAGAGTGCCGTCCTGAGCGAACAGGCGCTCAGGCAGCAGGTTTACGGATTCGTCGCCACTCAGGTCGATGGTCGCCGCAGCATCGCCGAGATCGCGGCCAGTCTCGTCGAAAAGCGTCTGATGCCGCTCGAAGAGGCCGTGACCGCGGTTCGCCGCTTCCTGCTGCAGGTACACGAACAGACAGCACAGCGGCGACACGGGTAGCGCGGCTGCCGCGCCGGCAAAGTGTGACCGGATTCCGTTCGTCGGTGACTGGCGACAGTCAGCGCCGGTTTAGTGTGACCGGGGCAAGATCGCGCCAAATGTGGGCACTGTTGCGTTGACACTTGTTAAGTCAGTGTGCGAGCTTTGCTGCGCTTGCTTGTGAGGGACATTCAGGTTGATTCGCTGTGAATCGGTCCGCGTGCCCCAGGTTCAAACGTTTGAAATCCAGTCGTTCACCATCTCGCTGGTTGATGGCGACGTTGCTCGCATTCGGTGCTGCGACGGCGGCGCTGTCGGCTGAGCGCGCCTTGCGCGCCGGCCAGGCCGCGCCCGATTTTGCCTTGCGCTCGGTCGGCGGTCCGAACCTGCGCTTGTCCGAGCAGTTGGGTGAGGTCGTCGTGGTCGCGTTCTGGTCGAGCCGCTGCGGGCCCTGTCGCGCGCATCTGAAGGAACTCGATTCCCTGCACGCGGCTCTGAAAGACCAGGGCCTGATCGTGTACGCCGTCAATGTCGACGACGACATGCGCGCGGCGCGCGAGTACGCCGCCGGCCTGTCGTTGAAGATTCCTTTATTGCTCGATCCGGGCAAGGGAGTGGCGCGAGCCTATCGCGTCGATACCTTGCCGATGATGTTCAGTATTGACCGCCAGGGCATTGTGCGCGGCGTACGCCGTGACGATCGTTCCGGCGCGCCCAGTAATGCCGGTGCGGAACTGCGCCGTTTGTTAGCTCAGTAGGGAGTTTGCGGAAATGTTGCGTGTTGCCCGTGTGTTGATTCCCGTCATGCTAGCGCTGGCGGCTGTTAGTTCCGGCGCCCAGACGCCGCCCCCCACTGATGCGGCGGTAACGCCGCCAGCAGCAGCGGCTCCAATGGCCGATCCGGCCGCGGCCCCTGCCGCAGAGCCTGCGGCGGCTGATCCCGCTGCAGCCGCAGAGCCGGCCGCGGCTGCGCCGGATACCCGGGCACTCGATGAACAGATTCAAACCCTCAAGAAGGACGCCGTCGACCTGAACCGCGAACTGTTCATGCTCGAGGAAGAGCTGCTGTTCCCGGCCAACACCCAGGTGGCGCTGTTCCTGTCGATGGATGTCGGCGAGTACTTCGCGATCGACACCGTGCAGGTGAAGATCGATAACAAGGAAGTGAGCAACTATCTGTATACGCCGCGCGAGGCCGAGGCGCTGCTGCGCGGCGGCGTGCAGCGACTGTACCTGGGCAATCTCAAGGTCGGCGATCACGAACTGGTGGCGATTTTCACCGGCAAGGGACCTAGCGAGCGCGATTACCGTCGCGGCGCGGCGCTGCGTTTCAAGAAATCGGTCGGCGCCAAGTACCTGGAGTTGAAGATCTCGGATCGCCAGCGGCGCGCGCAGCCCGAATTTGAAATCAAGGACTGGGAATAAGCTTGCGCCCGGCTGCGAGATCGCTGCAAACGCTGGCCGTGCTCGCGCTGGGCGCGATCGCGATGCTGGCTGCGCAGCCTGCGCAGGCGGCCAAAAAGAAAGATCCGGACAAGCTGCCGGTCACGCGCGTGCTCGACCTGCATTATGGCGACGTGCTGTTCTGGTTCTACCAGGGCGAGAGCTTTGAGGCGCTGACCCGGCTGCTCGCCTATGAAGCCTGGAACCGGATTCCGAACCACGAGGGCGAATCGCAGCTGTTGTTAGGCGGCCTGTATCTCGAGCTCGGATTGCACAATGAAGCCGGGCGTCGCTTCGAGGCGCTGCTGACGCCCAAGGTGCCGGTGAACGTGCGCAACCGGGCGTGGTTTTACCTGGCCAAGGTCTGGTACGCGCGTGGCTACGACGACCGCTCGGAACGCGCGCTCGGCAACATCAGCGGCAGCCTCCAGCCCGCGCTCGAAGCCGAACGCCAGCTGCTGCTTGCCAACGTGCTGATGCGCGAGGGCCGTTTCGCCGACGCGGAGAAGCTGCTGGCGAGCTGGAAGGGCCCGGATGTCTGGACGGCCTACGCGCGCTTCAACCTCGGCGTGGCGCTGGTGCGGCAGAACCAGCTGGAGCGCGCCGATGCGATTCTGACCGGGGTCGGCACGCTCGACAGCGACCGCTCCGAGCTGCTGGCGCTGCGCGACAAGGCCAACCTGGCATTGGGGTTCGCGTTCCTGCAGGCGCAGCAGCCCGAGAAGGCGCGCGCCGCGCTGCAGCGCGTACGGCTCAATGGGCCGCAGAGCAACAAGGCCTTGTTAGGGCTCGGCTGGGCGGATTCCGCGCTTGGGCAGCACCGGGAGTCGCTGACGCCGTGGATGGAGCTGCGCAGCCGCAACCTGCTGGATTCGGCGGTGCAGGAATCCTACCTCGCGGTGCCCTATGCGCTTGCCAAGCTTGACGCGACTGCGCAGGCGGCCGAGTACTACGAGCAGGCGATGACCTCCTTCGAGGAAGAAAGCAAGCGCCTGGACGCGGCGGTGCTGCGCATCCGCAGCGGTGAAATGCTGGACGGCATCCTGGCGCGCGAGGCCGATGGCGCCCGCTACGGCTGGTTCTGGCAGTTGAAGCAGGTGCCGGATGCGCCGGAATCGCGCTATCTGTACGCCGTCATGGCCGGCAACGATTTCCAGGAAGGCCTGAAGAACTATCGTGACATGTCCTACCTCGATGGCACCCTGACCCGCTGGGAAGGCAGCATCGAGGCCTTCAACGACATGATCGCCACACGCGACGCGGCGCTGGCCGAACGCCTGCCACAGGCCGATGCCCTGTTAGCGGCGCAACCGTTGCCGCCGATGGTTGCGCGCCGTGACGCGTTCGACCTGCAGCTGGAAAGCGCGCAGCGCACCGGCGACGTTGCCTTGTTAGGTTCGACGGCTGAGCGTGCACAGTGGCAGCAGGTTCTCGCGATCGAGCAGGCCATCGCTGCCGAGCCCGCCGACGATTCCAACGCCGAACAGCGCGCCAAGCTGCGCCTGATCAAGGGCGTGCTCTACTGGCGCCTGAATCAGCAGTTCAAGGCTCGGATGCTGGATGATCGCCGGCAGCTGAAGACGCTGGAGACCGATTTGCAGGAAAGCAGCGAGCGCTTCGCCCGGCTCGCTGGCATCCGCGACCAGGCAGGCGCGAACCGGCAGGAATTTACCACCAGGCTCGCGGCGATGGCGGAGCGGCTGACCACGCTGCATGCGCGCCTGAAGGACACGCGCACGCTGCAGGCCACGTATCTCGCCGAACTCGGCGTGCATGAGTTGCAGCAACAGCAGGAGCGGCTCGGCACCTATCAGGTGCAGGCGCGCTATTCGCTGGCGGCCATCTACGACAAGGCCGCGACTCCGGATCTGCCTGCGAAGAAGCCCGCGGCGGAGGAACCTGCGGCCGAGGCGGCGCCAACCACCACGCCGATGCCGGCGCCTGCGCCGGAGCCGCGCCCATGAAGCGCACGCCGCGCTGGCCGGTTTTGTTAGGCACCCTGGCCATGGGCGGCGCGCTGCTGGCGTCTGCCAGCGCAGTCGCTCGCGACAAGGCCAAGCCGCAGACCCTGGGCGACCTCAAGCCGCCCAGCATCGAGATTCGTCGCGAGGCCCGCGTCGATGCCAGCGCCGCACGGGCGATGGAAAACTACCGCAAATTCCTCGAGCTGCAGAAAACCGATCCGTCGCTGCGCGTCGAAGCGCTGCGTCGCCTGGGCGACCTGAACCTGGAGGCCGGCGAACTCGAGCGCATGGAAAAAGAGGTCTCGTCGCTCGATATCCAGGGCGCCGAGGCGATCCGGCTCTACACCCTGCTGCTCAAGGCCTATCCCGACTACCCGCGTAACGATGAAGTGCTGTATCAGCTCGCACGCGCCTACGAGACCACGGCGCAGAGCGATCTCGCGCTGGCGACGCTGGAGCGTATCGTCACTCGCTATCCTAACGCCGTGCTGATGCCCGAGGTCGATTTCCGGCGCGGCGAAATCCTGTTTTCCGCGCGCCGCTGGGTCGACGCCCAGCGCGCCTATGAACGGGTCATTGCGCGCGGCGCAAAAGCCCAGTTTTACAAGCAGAGCCTCTACAAGCACGGCTGGGCGCTGTTCAAGCAGGGCCTGAACGAGGACTCCTTGCCGTCCTTCATGGGGGTGCTGGATTCGCTGCTGCTCGAGCCTGCTAACAAACTCAAGTTGCGTCCCGAGAAAAGCCTCAGCCGTCCGGACACGGAGCTGGTCGAAGACACGCTGCGTGTCAGCAGCATCACGTTCTCGTACCTGGACGGCGCGGCGTCGCTCGAGACTTACCTCGCCAGGGGCGAGCGGCCGGCCTATGCGCACCTGCTGTATTCACGCCTCGGCGATCTTTTCGTCGAGAAACAGCGCTGGCAGGATGCCGCGGCGTCGTACCGCGCCTATGTAGCCAGGGATCCTAACAGCGAATATGCGCCGGGTCTCGCCATGCAGGCGATCGAGGCGTATCGCAAGGGCGGTTTCGGGCAACTGGTGCTGGATGGCAAGCGCGATTTCGTCGAGCGTTACAATTTCCGCAGCGCATTCTGGCAGGGGCGCGAACGCGGCAAGTACCCGGCGATCGAGGCGGCGCTGCGCGTCAACCTGAAGGACGTCGCAACCTGGTACCACTCGACCGCCCAGAGCTCGAAAAAGGTGGCCGACTATGAACAGGCGGCGCGCTGGTATCGCGATTACCTGCAGTCCTTTCCCGATGCCGACGATTCCGCCGCGACCAACTATCTGTTAGCAGAGACGCTGTTCGAGAGCCAGCAATTCGCCGCGGCGGCCGAAGAATACCAGCGCACTGCGTATGACTACGCGCGCAATGACAAGTCCGCCGCCGCCGCCTACGCCTCGCTGGCCGCTTACGACAAGCATGAAGCGAGTCTGAACGGCGACCCGAAGACCGAGTGGCATCGCCGTTCCATCGATGCCGGCCTGCGCTTCGCGAAGACTTTTCCGGAGCATCCGGACAGCGGCGGTGTGCTGACCCGGGCGGCGCAGGACATCTTCAAGCAGGGCGATTTGCCGCGCGCCATTGAAGTCGCACAGGCGGTGCTGGATCACCAGCCGGCTGTCGATATGCCCAAGCAGCGCATCGCCTGGACCGTGATCGCGCAATCGAATTTCGATCTCGGGCAATTCGCGCCGGCGGAGCAGGCCTTTGTCCGGGCGCGTGAACTGGTGCCGGCAGGCGACCCGATGCGCAAGGACCTGACCGAACGCCTGGCCGCGGCCGTGTACAAGCAGGGCGAGGCCAAGCGCAGCGCGGGCGACGGCGCCGGTGCGGTCGATGATTTCCTGCGTGTGGCGCAGCTCGCACCCGATTCTCCGGTGCGCACCACCGCCGAATACGATGCCGCGGCGCAGTTGATTACGCTCAAGCTGTGGGACCGCGCCATCGGTGTGCTGGAGGGCTTCCGGCGCAATTGGCCCCAGAGTCAGCTGCAGTCCGACGTCACGCGCAAGCTGGCGGTCGCCTATGTCGAGGCTGGCCGGCCGGGTGACGCCGCGGTCGAGTTTGAACGGATCGCGGCTAACAGCGTGGAGTCCGCGGATCTGCGGCGCGAGGCGCTGGCGTCGGCGGCCGATAACTACGAGAAAGCGGGCAATACGGCGCGCACGGTCGCCGTCCTGGAGCGCTACGTTGCGCAATACCCAAGCCCATTTGCCGATGCGCTCGAATCGCGCCAGCGACTGGCCGATTTTGCCGCCAAAGCCGGCAACGCGGCGCGCCTGCAGTTCTGGCAGAAGGAAATCATCAAGGCTGACGCCGCCGCCGGCGATGCCCGCACCGACCGCTCGCGTTTGTTAGCTGCGCGGGCGCAACTGGCGCTCACGGTCCCGACCCGCGACGCGTTTCGGGCCGTCAAGCTGGTGGCGCCACTCAAGAAGAGCCTGACAGCCAAGCGCAAGGCGCTCGAGGCCGCGCGCAATGCCTATCGCGCCGTCATGGAATATCGCGTCGCGGAAGTGACCACGGCCGCGACCTATGAGACTGCCGAGCTGTATCGCCAGTTGGGCAAGGACATCATGAAGTCCGAGCGCCCGCGCAAGATGAACAAGGAAGAGCGCGAACAGTACGACACGCTGCTCGAGGAGCAGGCATTCCCGTTTGAAGAGCAGGCGATCGGCATCCACGAAGTCAACGCGGCGCGGGCCCGCGAAGGCCTGTGGGACGATTCGGTAAAAGCCAGTTTCACCGCGTTGGCGGAACTCAAGCCCGGGCGTTACGCCAAGACCGAACAACTGGTCAGCGCCCCGGTGTTAGCTGCGGCGACCGCGGCGCGGCAGAGTGGCGATCTCCCGCGAGCCGAGGAATTACTAACAAAACAGGTCGATGGCAGCGCCAGCGACCTGCTGGTGTTCGCGGAGCTGGGGTACGTGCAGCGCCTGAGGGGCAAATTTGCGGACGCGCGGGTCGCGTACGAAAAAGCGGTTGCACTGGACGCGACATATGCGCCCGCTCAGCGTAATCTAGGCGTGTTGCTTGACTTGTTTCTCGACGATCCGGTGGCGGCCCTGGCTGCCTTCGAGCGCTATCGCGCCCTGACAGGCGAGGAAAAGCCCGTATCCGGCTGGATCGCGGAACTAAAACCGCGGGTTGCGAAGCTGGCCAAACCGGCTGCCGAGCCGGTCGCCGCGCCGGCCACCGAACCGGCTAAACCGGCCACCGAGCCGGCAGGAGGAGGTACATGAAACAACGCATTCGTGCTTTGTTGTTGCTGGCGTGCGCGGCTCATTTGTTAGCCAGCGCCGCCATTGCGCAGACCCCGCCGGCACCGGCTGCTGCGACCGCGCCCGCGATCCAGACGCCGGCCGCCGCTGAGCCGGCCGCCGCTGAGATTGAGCCGCGCGTAAATACCTCGGCCCCGGCGCCGCGCGCGCCGGCGAAGAACGCGGCGCGCAGCGCTGGCGCGCGTGCCAACACCGATCGCATTGATCTCGACACCACCCAGATTACCGGTAACCGGGAACTGCTTAAGGTCTTGTATATCGTCCCCTGGAAGCGCCCCGAGCTCGGCGACCTGGTCGGCCGTCCCCTGAACAGCCTGCTGGATGAGGTGCTGACGCCCGTAGACCGCGACGTTTTTCGGCGCGAGAACCGTTATTTCAATGCCCTGCAGGCCGGGGGCGAAAAGCCTGCCCCGGCGCCGGTTCCGGCCGCCATGCCAGACGCGGGTTCAGGGGCGGCCAGTCCGGGGGCGGCGACTGTGCCCGGCAGCACATCCCAGCCGGTACCAGTGCCGAAGCCTGAGAGCTGAGTCTTGGAATGCCAATGAGGTCTCGTTCAAACTTGAGTGGTCGTAAAGAGGAGTAAATCGCCGTGGATTTTTTACAGAAAGCCATCAATTTTTTCCAGGATGGAGGTTTTTTCCTCTACCCGCTGGCCCTGATTTTTGTGGTGGGCGTGGTCATATCGATCGAACGCTTCATCTACCTGACCCGCGAGACCTCGCGTAATCGCGACCTGTGGGACGAAATAACGCCGGTGCTGCAGGCCGGCAATTTCCGCAAGGCCGCGGCCATGGCGGGCGAATCCTCGTCACACATCGCCACCATGCTGAAGTACGGCCTGTCGCGTATTTCTTCGACGCGCAACCGCGATGCCATCCAGCAGGCCATGGAAGAGAGCCTGCTCGAGGTGGTGCCGCAGCTTGAAAAGCGCACCCACTACCTGTCTTCGCTGGCTAACATCGGACTGCTCATCGGTCTGCTGGGCACCGTCATGGGCCTGATCGGCGCCTTCCAGGCGGTCGCGCAGGCCAATCCCGCGGAGAAGGCCAGCTTGCTCGCCGCTGCCATTTCGGTCGCGATGAATAACACCGCCTCGGGTCTGTTCGTCGCCATTACCTTGCTGCTGTCGCACATGTACCTCGAGGGCAAAACCACCGCGCTGGTCGACAGCCTGGAAATCGCCGTGGTCAAGTTCCTGAACTCGATCTCAGAGCGGCGCGATGACGCAGCTGCGCCGGCACCAGCGCCGGCACCAGCGGTGTCGCCTGCGGCACCGGCGCCACGGCCTGCGGCACCACGGCCGGCTGGGGCCTGAGCGGTCGTCCCCGGCCTTTAGTCAGCAGCTGCCAGTAGCCAGATGAGCAGTTCATTACTCGCGCGCCGAGCCTTGCGCAACCACGCACGCCTGCGTGGCCACAACGACCTGAACATCGTGCCGATGATCGACATGATGGTCATCCTGGTGTTCTTCCTGATCTTCACCGCGGTGTTCTCCAAGACCAATATCCTGGAACTGAACCTGCCGGCACCTAACAGTTCGTCGCCGGAATTGCCGGAAGGGCTGCAGCTGGAAGTAATCGTGCGTCCGGACCGCATCGAGGTGGCGGACAAGCGCACCGGCGTGCTGCGCACGCTGCCTAACACGGCCGCAGGCTACGATCTCAAGACCCTGTCGCTGTTCCTGCGCGCGGTCAAGACACGGTTCCCGACCAAGACCGAATGCAGCGTGCTGATGGACCCCGAGGTGCCGTATGACACGCTGGTGCAGGTGATGGACACCACCCGCCTGTTCACCATCGATGACGGCCGGTGGACCAAGTACGAACTGTTCCCGCAGATCTCGGTCGGTGATGCGCCCTTGACCGGGGCTGCGGCGTTAGCTGCGCCGGCATCCGCGCCGGCGCCTGGAGCGGGGAAATGAGCGGGGTTCGCGGCCGGCGGCATCGCAAGCGCTCGCATGGTCCGAACCACATGGCGCTGATTCCGTTCATCGACATGATGACGATCCTGGTGGTGTTCCTGCTGGTGCACAGCGCCGACGTGGACATCCTTCCTAACACCAAGAACATCGCGATCCCGCAATCGATCTCCGAGCTCAAGCCACGCGCGACCGTCGTGGTCATGGTCACCCGTTTTGCAGTGCTGGTAAACGGCCGGACGGTCGTGCCGATCGCGACGTTGGATGCAATGCCGGATTCGGAAACCATCATCCAGCCGCTGAAGCTGGAATTGGCGAGTCAGGCGGACCGGGTGCTGCGCAGTGCCGCGCGCGATGATCAGGCGGCGCGCGAAATCACCATCATGGGCGACAAGGATCTGCCGTTTCGCATCCTGAAGAAGGTGCTGGCCACCTGTACCGACGCCAGCTACGGCAAGGTGTCCCTGGCCGTGGTCGAGGCGGAACGCGCGCAGGGTTCGGGTTGAAGGTGGGCCTGGCATGAACGCACTCGTCATGGCACCCCTGTACCGCGTTTACGAGCTGCCGTGGGCGCTCGAAAACGAGATCGAGCGCAAATACCGTTTCAACCAGAAGATCGCGCTGGCGATTTTCCTGGTGCTCGGCCTCATCGTCGGGCTGTTGCCGCACCAGGATACGCCGCGCAGCACGCCAGCCGACTTGCCGGAACGGGTCGTGAAACTGATTGTTGAAACGCCGATTCCGCCACCGCCGCCGCCCGAGGTGAAGCCGGAAGTGAAGCCCGAACCCGTGCCGTCGAAGGTTCCGGTGGATGTGAAGCAGCGGGTGCGCAACAAGGGCATGTTAGCTTTGCAGGATGAACTCGCCGAGTTGCGCGAGCCGCAGGATTTTGAGCAGCCGAAACCCGAAGACCTGAACCAGGGTCCGGATGTCCGTTCGGAACGCAGCCTGATCACCTCCAATGTTGGCGCCGCGAGCTCCGGCATCAACACCTCGGCGATGAGCCGCGGTTTCGGCGGGGGCGCGGGGGCGATCGGTACGCATACGACCACGACCGTGGCGGCGCCGTCGTCGCTGACCGGTCGCGGTAACGCCGTGCAGCGCGGCGGCAGTGGCAAGGCGTCGCGCAGCCGCGAGGAAATCGAGACCGTTTTCGATCGCAACAAGGGCGCGCTGTATGCGCTTTATACGCGCGCGCTGCGTGAGAATCCGGAGTTGCAGGGCAAGCTGGTGCTGGAGCTGGCCATCGCGCCGTCGGGCGACGTGACCATGTGCCGCGTGGTCTCGAGCGAGCTGAAAGACCCCGATCTTGAATCCAAGATTGTTTCGCGGGTCAAGCTGTTCAAGTTTGAAGCCAAGGATGTGGCATCGATGACCGCCACCAAATTGCTGGAGTTTTTCCCGGCTTAATTGCACTCTTGGGCGAATGGTCGATGGAACGCTGGCCCAAGTCCTGATCCTGCTCGCGGCCGCGCTGCTCGTGGTCATGACGGCGCGCCGTCTGGGCCTGCCCTCGGTCCTGGGTTACCTCGCAGTCGGTGTGCTGCTCGGCCCGCATACCTTCGGCATACTCGAAGACACCCCGACCACCTCGCTGCTGTCCGAACTCGGCGTGGTATTCCTGCTGTTCACGTTAGGTCTGGATTTTTCCTGGCCGCGCATGGTGGCGATGCGTCGCGAGGTGTTCGGCCTGGGTGCGGCGCAGGTGCTGGCCACGGCGGGCATCATCACGCTGTTAGCGCTCGCCGCTGGCCTGCCGGCGCTGCCGGCGGTCGCGGTCGGCGGCGCGCTCGCGATGAGCTCGACGGTGCTCGTGGTGCAGCAACTGCGCGAACTCGCGGAGCTCAATCGCACCCATGGCCGGCTCGCCTTCAGCGTCGTGCTGTTTCAGGACCTGGCGGTCGTGCCATTTCTCGCGCTGGCCTCGGCGCTGGCGTTGCGGGACAGCGATTTTTCGGCCACCGGGCTGACACTGTCGGTGGCCGGCGCGGCGCTCGCGCTGCTGCTGGTGTTGTTCGCCGGGCGCTATCTGCTGCGACCTCTCTTTTATACTATCGCGCACAGCCGGCTGCGGGAACTGTTCACCATGGCGGTGTTGCTGGTGGTGCTGACGTCGGCCTGGGTGTCGCAGCGTGCCGGCCTGTCCTCGGCCACGGGCGCTTTTCTGGCCGGCATGATGCTGGCAGAGACCGAATACCGGCATCAGGTGGAAGCGGTGATCCGGCCATTCCAGGAAATGCTGCTCGGACTCTTCTTCATTACCGTCGGGCTGCTGCTCGACATCGAGCTGCTGTCGCGGGAATTCCTGTTGATCATTGCGCTGGTGCTGGCCGCCCAGCTGCTGCGCGCCGGCATCATGGCAGTGCTGGCCAGAGTATTCGGCGTGCCCTGGTTCAAGGCGCTGCGCGCCGGCATCGTGCTCTCGGTCGGCGGCGAGTTCGGCATCGCGCTGCTGACGATCCTGCTGAAAGGCTCGGTGTTGCCGCCCCAGATCCTGCAGCCGCTGCTGGTCGCGACCGTGCTGTCGATGGTGTTAGGCAGCGTGGTTCTGAAAAACAACAAGCGCATCGTGCGCCTGTTGCTGCGCGAGCAGGGGCCCACGGTCGGGGGTACGGCCCTGGCGAGGGATGACGCCGCGACACGGGGCGTGGCGGGTCGCGAGCACGTCATCCTGTGCGGCTTTGGCCGCGTCGGCCAGAGCGTGGCGCGTGTGCTGGAATCGCAGGGGTACGAGTACCTGGCGCTGGACCTGGATCCCGCGCGCGTAGTCCTGGCCCGGCAGGCCGGTGACCCGGTGATCTACGGCGATTCGGCCGATGAGGACGTGCTGCATGGTGCGGGTCTCGACAAGGCGAGCGCGCTGGTGATTTCATTCAGCGATCCGAGCACTGCGTTAGCCATTGTCCATTGCGTTCGGCGCCTGAATAAGACGTTGCCGGTCCTGGTGCGCACGCAGGATGACACGCGGGTCGACGAACTGAAGCGTGCCGGCGCCACCGAAGTGGTGCCCGAGACTTTCGAAGCGAGCCTGATGCTGGTGTCGCACACCTTGCTGCTGCTGCAGGTGCCCATGTCGCGCGTGGTGCGGGCTATTGGCGACATTCGCGCCCATCGCTACTCGATGCTGCGCAGCATTGTCCGGCGCGACAGCGCGCTGCCGATCGACGAATCCCACAGCTACCGCGAGGAACTGAAGTCGGTGGTGCTGCCGCCGGGAAGCTGGGCGGTGGGCCGCAGCCTGGCGGATATCAAGGCAGCCGGTGCTGACGTGGTCTTTACGGGGGTGCGTCGCACAGGCATCCTCGGCCGTGAGCCCGACGCCGCCATGGCGCTGCGCGAAGGCGACGTGGTGGTGATCTACGGGCTGCCGGAGGCGCTGGAGCACGCGGAAACCGTTTTGTTAGCAGGCTGATATTGGATTCAAATCCGGGAGACGACCATGGTTCAAAACCTTTTTCGGCGCACCACGTTTCTGGTGCCGGATGCGCGCGCCGCGGCCAAGTTCTATGTCGATGTGTTCGGTTGGAAGACCTGGTATGACAACGAGCTGTCGGTCGACTGGCGCTTTCCGCCGGCGGCGCCGGACGGTGCGCGCGCGCACCTGGTGCTGTTGCAGGTCGAGGATCCGAAAGTCGGCATGTTAGGTCTGCTGCAATATCTGGAGCCGCCGTTTGACACGGCGGTGCCCACCAAGCGCAGCAAGGTGCGCATGGGTGAAGCCATCCTGGTCATCGAGACCCGGGAAATCGACGCGGTGCACCAGCGTGCGCTCAAGGCCGGCGCCAATGTGGTCACGCCGCCCGTGAACTGGAAGGTTCCCTCCAACGACGGCAAGGGCTGGATCCAGCTGCGCTCGATGTCGCTGTTCGACCCCAACGGCATCTACATGGAAGTCAATGTGCTGCTGTAGTGCTGGGAGGCGGGCGCAACGCGGCGATGGCGCGATCGTCATAACCTAACGCCCGCAGCAGTTCGGCGTTGTGCTCGCCGAGCCGCGGCAGCGCCGGATTGACCCGGCCGGGCTCGGCACTGAACTGGATCGGAATGCCGATGTGTTCGAGGCCCGCCGCATCGACCACGCGCATCGCGCGCGCCGCCACCTGCGGATCGTCGAAAGCCTCGCGCAGCGTCTTGACCGGCGCAAAGGCAATGTCCTTGCCGCGAAACCACGCGACCCATTCCGCCTGGGTTTTCTCCCGGAACCGGCCGCGCAGGTATTCGGTCAACGGTTGCTGGTGCGCGCCCCAGCCGCGCTCGCACAACGGGTACAGATCCATGCGACCGAACTCGGTCAGCAAGGTGCGCGCGAATTTCAGCTCCTGTGCGCCGAGCACGATGTGGCGGCCGTCGCGGGTTTTGTAAATGTTGTAGAACGCGGCGCCGCCCCAGGTGCGTTCATGCTTGACGTCCGGATTCTTCTTGTTAGCAAAGACATCGCCCAGCACGTTCGCGGTCCACGACAGGACCGAATCGTGCATCGCGACATCGATGCAGTCGCCGCGGCCGGTTTTCTCACGCCGCAGCAGCGCCATCAGCACGCCGCTCAGGGACAGCGCCGAGGCGGTGATATCCGCGACCGGCATGTGCGGCATCACCGGCTCGCCGTTCGCGCCCAGGTTGACGCTGACGACGCCCGCGAGCGCCTCGGTCGCGAGATCGTGGGCCGGATGATCGCGGTAGGGGCCGTACTGGCCGAACGCACTGATCGAGCAGTAAACAATGCGCGGATTGCGCGCCGACACGGTGGCGTAATCGACGCCGAGGCGCGCAGCGACACCGGGGCGGAACGCCTCAATGAAGACATCCGCGGTTTCGCAGAGTTTCAGCAAGGCTTCGCGCGCGGCCGAGTCCTTGAGGTTCAGGCACAGGCTTTTCTTGCCGCGATGCGTGTTGCGGAAATAAACTGAGAACTCGCCCTCGCGCGGGCCGAACTCCCTGTTAGGTTCGCCGTCCGGCGGCTCGACCTTGATGACCTCGGCGCCATGATCCGCCATGGTTTGCGACAAGAGCGGCCCGGGCAGGAACAGCGACAGATCGACGACCCGGATGCCTTCGAGTTTCATATGACCTTGGCCTCGCGCAGGCGGCCGAAGTCGGCGGCGTCCACGCCCAGTTCCCGGAGCACGTCTTCCGTGTCGGCTCCCAGCGCCGAGGCCGAGCGGCCTGGCAGGCGCTGGCCGTCGAGCTTGATCGGATTGCCAAGCGCGCGGAAATCCGGGCGCAGCGGATGCGGCAGCGGCCGCAGCATGCCGATCGAGGCCGGAAATGCGCTGTCGAGTGCCTGGCTCATGTGGTAGACGGGCGCGGCCGGCAGGCGGCCCTGCAGTTTGCTGAGCCAGCTGGCAGTGCTGTCTGTCTGCAGGTGCGCATCGAGGATCGGGGTCAGCAGATCGCGGTGCTCGCGGCGCGCCAGCGCGTCCTTGAAGCGCGGATCGTGCGCGATGTCGGCAGGCTGACCGAGGACGGCAAGCAATTCCTGCCAGAATTTCTCGGTCATGCACATGATGAAGATCCAGCCGTCGCGGGTGCGGAACAGCTGCACGGGCACCGTCGACGGGTGCGCACTGCGCGGCAGTCGCTCGGTCATGTGCTGCTCGTTCAGGTACCAGCTGCCCGGATAGCTAAGTTGATGCAGCGCGACGTCGAACAGGCTGACATCGACGTCGCGGCCCTGGCCGTTTCTTTCCACCCCTAACAACGCGCTGACCAGCGCCAGCGAGGTGGTGATGCCGGTCATGAAGTCGATGATCGACAGACCCATGCGCGCCGGCGGCGAACCCGGTTCGCCGGACAGATACAGGTAGCCGGCCTCAGCCTGCATCAGGTAGTCGTAGCCGGGCCAGGCGCGGCGCTCGTTGTCGCGGCCATAGGCCGACAGGTGCGCGCAGACGATGCGCGGATTGGCATCCTTCAGTGCCGCGTATGTCAGCCCCAGCTTGTCCGGTTGGTCGCCGCGCAGGTTGTTGAGCACCGCCTGTGAGCGGCCGACCAGCTTGCGAAACAGCGCCTGGCCCTCGGCGGTCTTCAGGTTCAGGCAGACGCTGCGCTTGTTGATGTTGAAGGTCTGGAAGAAGTGGCTGTCGTCAGCGCCCAGGAAAAACGGACCCATGCCGCGCGTGGCGTCGCCACCCTGTTCGCGGTTCTCGATCTTGATGACATCGGCGCCGAGATCCGCGAGATACATTGAGCCGAACGGACCGGCGCCGAACGCCTCGAACGTCAGCACCCGGATGCCCTGCAGCGGCAGGAACAGCTCGCTCACAGTGGATTCCTCTCGATGAGTTGCCGCGCGATAATGATGCGCTGCATTTCGTTCGTGCCTTCGCCGATGCACATCAGCGGCGCATCGCGGTAGTAGCGCTCGACGTCAAAGTCGGTCGAGTAGCTGTAGCCGCCGAAAATGCGCATCGCCTCCGTGGCGTTTTCCAGGCCGGCTTCCGAGGCAAACAACTTGGCCATGCCGGCTTCGAGATCGCAGCGCTCCCCGGAGTCATACTTGTTAGCCGCCTGCTCGATCAGCAGGCGCGCCGCCTCGACCCGCGTCGCCATGTCCGCGAGCTTCATCTGGATGGCCTGGTGCTGGGCGATGGGCTTGCCGAAGGTGTGGCGCTCCTGCGCATAGCGCAGCGCATCGCGCAGCGCGCCCATCGCGATGCCGGCGCCGCGCGCGGCGACGTTGATGCGGCCCAGCGCCAGGCCGCCGGTCGCATGAATGAAACCCCGTCCTTCGACACCGCCAATGAGGTTGGCCGCCGGGACTTTGAAGTTATCGAATACCAGCTCGGCGCTGTCGATTGCCTTGTAACCCATCTTCTGGATCTTGCGCGAATGCGTGAATCCCGCGCCTTTCTCGCAGATGAAAAGGCTCATGCCCTTGTGGCGCGGTTGTGCATCCGGGTCCGTCTTGACCAGCACGCCGAACACCGAGCCGTAGACGCCATTGGTGATCCAGGTCTTGGTGCCATTCAGCACGTAATGCTCGCCGTCGCGGCGTGCCACGGTGCGGATGCTCTGCAGGTCGGTGCCGGCGTTAGGTTCGGTGAGTCCGATGCCGCCGCGTAATTCGCCGCTGGCAAAGCGCGGCAGCCAGGCGCGTTTCTGCTCCTCGGTGCCATGGCTCTGCACGCAGGCCGCCATGATCAGGTGCGAATTGAAGATGCCGACCGGCGCCATCCAGATCGACGAAATCAGCGAGACGATGCGCGCATAGGTCGCCGCCGACAGCCCGAGTCCGCCGTATTCGGTGCGAATGGTCGCGCCAAAGAGCCCGAGCTCCTGCATCTGGCGGACAACATCGGCGGGGTATTCATCCGCGTGATCGAACTTGCGCGCAATCGGCCGCAGTTCCTTGTCGGCCCAGCGCCCGATGGACTCGAGCATGGCACGATCATCGTCGCTGTTAGTCATGGTGTGGCCTCAGTAGCCCATCTTGTCTTCGACCGCGTGGCCGCGCTTGGCCACGAGGATGGTGCGCTCGAACGTGCAGACCACCGTGCCGCTCTGGTTGCGCCCGGTGGTGCGCACGGTCACGAGGCCGGCGTTGGGACGGGAATTGGATTCGCGCTTGTTGAGTACCTGCGACTCCGCGTACAGGGTGTCGCCGGCGAATACCGGCGCCGTCATGCGGATGTCGGTCCAGCCGAGATTGGCGATGGCCTTCTGGCTGACATCGGTGACGCTCATGCCGACCATGATGGCCACCGTGAGGGGCGAGGACACGATGCAGCGGCCGTATTCGCTGGCCTTGCCATACTCGGCGTCGAAATGCAGCGGATGCGTGTTCATGGTCAGCAGCGTGAACCAGGTGTTATCGGCCTCGCTGAGGGTCCGGCCGGGGCGATGTTCGTAGACATCGCCGACCGCAAAATCCTCGTAGTAGCGGCCAAAACTCTCGCGATAACGCGCCGCACCGACAGGAATCGCTTGCTGACTCATGGTCTTTTCCACTATATATAATGTCCGGACAAATGCTAGGTTGCGAGCCAGCCCGGTGTCAAACCGGATTTGCCCGCCCCGGCGTGTACCGACAATTTCAAGGCCGTCATGACCGCCAGTGCCAAAGTCCCGTTGCGCCAACCGCGCTATCAGCGCCTTGCCGATACGCTGATTGGCGCCATTCGGGCCGGCAGCCTGAAAGTCGGCTCGACGCTGCCGGGCGAGCATGAGCTGGTGGCCCAGCATGGCGTCAGCCGCCATACGGTCCGGGAGGCACTGCGCAGGCTGACCGACCTGGGACTCATCGAACGTCGACGCGGCATTGGCACCGTGGTGCGCGCGCGCCGTCCCACCCAGTCCTACTCGCAGACGGTGCGCTCACCCGCCGAGCTGCTGCGCTATCCGGCGGACAGCCGCCTGTACGTGCACAGCGTTGAGACCGTCGCTGTTAGCCGTGCGCTCGCCCGCGAACTGGGACTCGCGGGTGCGGATCGCTGGGTGCGGGTCAGTGCCTTGCGCCGCATGCGTAATCTCAAGGCGCCCATTTGCTGGGTCGATATCTACATTCTTCCCGAGTACGGCGCCGTCGCCGATCGCATTGGCCGCCGCGGCCAGCTGGTGTACGAACTGATCGAGCTGCAATTCGGCGAAAAACTGGCCAGCGTCGAAGTGGGCGTACATGCCGAGCTGGTGCCTGCCGGGATGGCGGAAGCCTTGCAGGTTGCAGCGGGTTCGCCGTCGCTGCGCATCGTGCGCCGTTATGTGGGCCAGGGCCGGCGGGTGTTCCAGGTGACAGTCTCGCACCATCCGGCCGATCGCTACTCGTTCGCCCTGGAACTGCAGCGCGGCTGGCAGGCCGGCGGCAGCTCATCAGCAAGCTAACAATGGGGCATTGCACATGAACAAACCGTTGCCGTCAGGTCTGCGCAGCTTCATGTTCGCACCGGGCAACCATCCGCGGCGCGTGCAGAAGGTGTTTGAGCTCGGCGCTGACGTGGTCATCCTGGACCTCGAGGACGCCGTGGCGATCGCCGAGAAAGCCGCAACCCGCGCGCTCGTGGTCGCCGCGCTGCAAAAGCCGCGTCGCTCGTTAGGCTATGTGCGCGTGAACTCGGTCGAGACCGAGTGGTGCCTGCAGGATATCCAGGCGGTGGTGGGCCCCTGGCTGGATGGCCTCGTGCTGCCGAAAACCGAGTCCGCGGCAATGCTGATCCAGGTGGACGGCTGGATCGCCCATGCGGAACGCAGCGCCGGCCTGCAACCGGGCCGGCTCGACCTCGTGCCGATCATTGAGACTGCGCGCGGCATCGAGAACGCCACGGAAATTGCCGCGGCGACACCGCGCGTGCGCCGCCTCGCGTTCGGTGGCGGCGACTACACCCATGATCTCGACCTGATCTGGACGCCGGAGGAGCACGAGCTGGCCTATGCGCGCGCGCGGCTGACACATGCATCGCGGGTCGCCGGCATCGAGCCGCCGATCGATACCGTGGTGCTCGAGGTCAAGGATACCGAACGCTTCCGGCGCTCCGCTCGCAACGGCCGCGGCATGGGATTTCACGGCAAGCTCTGCATACATCCCGACCAGGTCGCAGCCTGCAACCAGGCCTTCACGCCCAGCGCCGCGGAAATCGAGCAGGCACGAACGATCATTGCTGCTTTTGCCGAGGCCGAGGCCCGTGGGCTGGCGTCCATCCAGGTGAACGGCCAGTTCATCGATTACCCGATCGTCTACAAGGCGCAACGCATCCTCGCGCAGGCCCAGCGAGCTAACAATACGTCCGCTGGCTAACGGCCGGATGTCCGGACAGTTACTCGGCGGGAACTGGTGGCGGCTGCTGGCGATTGCGCTGCAGGTCCAGGACCAGGATGCCGGCCAGGATCAAGAGCATACCGGCGACCTGCCAGCCGGTCAGGCGCTCATTGAGGAGCCAGTAGGCAAGAATGACCGTGGTCGGAGGGCCGACCGTGGCAACGACCGCGCCGCGCACCGCGCCCACGCGCCGCAGGCCCTCCGCCTGCAGCAGCGCCGGCACGAACATGCAGATCGTGCTGATCGCGAGCAGCAGCAGCCAGGTGCCACGGTCGTACTCGGCGATCGCGGCGAAATCGCCGGTGACCAGGAAATGCGTCGCTAACGCGGCGGCCGACGCGGTCATGGCATACAACGTGAAACGCGCGCTGCCCAGTTCCCGGGTGAAGCGCGCGCCGATCAGAAAATAAATGCCGTAACTGACCCCGGCCAGAATTGCATAGAACCCGCCGGTGGCATTGGCCCGCAGCTTGACCAGGTCGAATCCGCCGACGGAAAAGAAGATGCCCACCCAGGTCAGGGCGACCGCCGCCATGACGGCGTTAGTGGGCCGGCGCCGCTCCATGAAGGCGGTTGCCGCGACCACAAACGCCGGGTAACCGAACAGCAGCACACGCTCGATACTCGCATCGATCAGCGTCAGCGCATGAAAATCCACCAGCGCGCCGAAGAAATAGCAGATCACGCCCGCCGCCGCGGCGGCTAACAACGCGGTGCGCGATGATGTGGCAAGCGCCGCCCGGCCTTCGCGCAGCAGCGCGAAGGCCCAGAACAAGGGCAGCGCGATCAGGGCGCGCACGGTCACCAGGGTGTTGCTGTCGACGCCGCGCGCATACAGGGCCTTGGCAAACAGGCCCTTGCAGGCGAACAGCATCGCACCGAACCCGACCAGCACCAGACCCCAGGTCACGCCATGTTTCGACTGCGAATCAGGCAAGGCGGGTGCGGTCCCGTGACAGGGGCTGCCGGGCGCGCCCGCGGGTCAGCGTGGCCAGCGCCCAGATCACGCCGCCGGTGATGAATACTTCGCCGAAATTATCCAGTTTCAGTTTCATGCCGGGCGGCGCCGCCGACAGCAGCATCAGCACGCCGCCTAACAGCATCCAAATGAACCGTCGACGGATCAGCAGCACCACGCCGGCCGCAATGACGACCAGGCAGGCAATGATGGATGGGTAAGGTGGCGCATCGCGGGGTGTAAGCGCCTGACCCTCGAAACACAGGCGGTCGGCCGTCACCACGGTGGAGTAGCGCACCAGCCCCTTTTCGCAAACGGGGTATAGCTGGTCGCGGAAAAAATGCGGCAGGTCATAAATCATCAGCGCCGCTGTTAGCAGGCAGAACGCCAGCATGCCGGCACGGGTCTGCGCCCAGCGCACACCCGCAAGCCGCAGGATCGCGCCGCAGCCGATGATCAGCCAGGCGCCGAAAATCCAGTGAATCCAGAACCGCGGCCAGGACAGGGCTTTCAGCGTCTCGCCGATGCCGATCAGGCTGCCGGCCGCAACCACGCCGTTGTCCCAGACGAGGCCGGCCTGCGGAATGATCAGCACCGCGGCCACCAGCAGGCCGCTGTGGCGATAGATCCTGACCAGCCAGGCGACCAGCAGCACATGCAGCAGGGTTTGTATCCAGAACAAGGCGGTATACACGCGAGGTCCTCCGAAGTTTCTCGCGGCGAGTAAACCACAGAGCAGGGCGTGAAGGCGATTGTGCTTGCGTGTCGCGACCGCTGCCCCTAATTTGGCAGCCGTCATGCGTGCAGCTGCATTCACGAGGAAGCCAGATGGCCGGACCATTGCAGGGAATCAAAGTCATTGAAATGACCAGCGTGGTGCTGGGCCCCTGGGCCTGCCAGATGCTGGGCGACATGGGCGCCGATGTCGTCAAGATCGAACAACCGCGCGGCGACAGCAATCGCACACTGGGCGCGGCCGCCCATCCGGGCATGGGCGCGCTCTATCTCACCTGCAATCGCAACAAGCGCGGCATCGTGCTCGATCTGAAGCAGCCGGCGGCGCGCGCCGCGTTGTTAGCCATGGTGAAGACCGCGGACGTGCTGATGCACAACAACCGGCCACAGGTCATGACCAAGCTCGGCCTCGACTATGCCGACCTGACAAAGGTCAATCCGCGCATCATCTACTGCGGCGCCTATGGCTATTCGAAAAAAGGCCCGTACGGCAGTTACGGCGCGCTCGACGATTCCATCCAGGCGGTCAGCGGCATCGCCATGCTGAACAAGCTGGTGTTAGGTGAGCCGCGTTACCTGCCGACCATCGTGGCCGACAAGACCACGGCGATTACCGCTGTCTACGCCATTCTGGCCGCGTTGTTTCACCGCGAGCGCACCGGCGAAGGCCAGGAGATCGAAGTGCCGATGTTCGAAACGATGACCAGCTTTGTCATGGCCGAACATCTGTGGGGCATGGTCTTTGAGCCGCCGAAAGGCCCGCCAGGCTACGTGCGACTGATGAGCCAGCACCGCAAACCCTATCCGACCAAGGACAGTTACATCGCGATCCTGCCGTACCTCGATGCGCACTGGGAGAAGTTCTGCCGCCTGACCGGCCATCCGGAACTGATCGATGATCCGCGCTTCAAGACCCTCGCGAAGCGCGTGCGCAACATCGATGCGACCTATTCAATGACGGGCGAGATCATGGCGACCCGCACTACCGCCGAATGGCTCAAGGTGTTCGACCAGTCCGGCGTGCCGGTCATCGTGGTCAATTCGCTCGAAGACCTGATGACCGATCCGCATCTGACGGCCACGGGGTTCTGGCAGTTCCAGGACCACCCGACCGAGGGCCGCCTGCGCATGGCCTCGTTCCCGGTAAACTTCAGCGCCTCGCCAGCGGCCATTACACGTCCGGCGCCACGGCTTGGTGAGCACACCGTCGAAGTGTTGCGCGAAGCCGGGTTGTCGGATCAGGAGATCGGGCAGCTAACAGCGAGCGGCGCCGCCATGACAGCCGAGCAGGCCCTGAAGACCGTTGGCGAGGGCGGCGATTGATTCCCGGTTTATTGAGGAAATACCACCATGAAATTACCGATTGCGATTCTCTTGTCCCTGTCCGCCGCGACGGCGATCGCCGACCCGCCGCGCGTCTGTGCTAACAGGGACGAGGCCGCGCGGATCGCGCCGGCACTCGCCAAGGGTCCCGTGGGTCCGGTGACCAGCGCGGCGCTGGCCCAGGAGCTGGGCCTGAATGAAGCGCTGATCGTAAGCAGCTACGATCGTCAGCAGGCCGTGGGCGTCAGCGGCGCCAGCTTCGCGCAGGTGTGGGGCAGCCTCAACGCCTGGGGCGAGTCCATGATCCTGATTACCAAGGGTGGCAATGTTTTTGAAGTCAGGAGCAAGGTTCCGCCGGGCGAGCCGTCCACGCGCAGCAAGTTCTTCAACCTGAAGGGCACGGGCACCGGGCTCAGCGGCCACCTGCGCCCGGACCTGATCACTGCGATTTATGGTTTCGCCCTGCCGACCAAGGACGGTGCGACGCGTGGCCTGATGTTCTTCGGCGAGAACGGTGACAGCGTCTACGGTGTCTTCGTCGCGTCGGAAGGCCGGCAGCCAACCGCGGATGAAATGGCGAAGTTCCAGACCACCTGGGACTTGCTCAAGTCCTTGCCGCCGCTCTGTACTGCCCGCTAGCAGCTTTCGCGCGCAAGCTCACTTCGCTGCGCTGGCGCCACTACCGTTAGCGGTAGCGGTTCCTCCGGCATCGAGCGCCATGCGCACCAGCTGCGCCACGGAGTGGGCGCCGGTCTTTTCCATGACGCGGGCGCGGTGAATCTCCACCGTGCGCTGGCTCAGCCCCAGGTCCGCCGCCATTACCTTGTTGGATTTTCCCGCCATCAGCAGCTGCAGGACTTCGTGTTCCCGCGGCGTGAGTTCGGCGAACTGCCGCCGCAGCTGCTCGACATCCCGGTGCGCCTTGCGGTTTTCGCTGTCTTTCTCCAGCGCTTTCTGCACGCGATCGATCAGGTCCTGGTCGCGAAACGGTTTTTGCAGAAAGTCGAATGCGCCGTGCTGCATGGCTTCCACGGCCATCGGGATGTCGCCGTGGCCGGTGATGAAAATGACCGGCAGCATGGCGCCGCGTACATTGAGTTCCTGCTGCAGCTCCAGGCCGCTCATGCCTGGCATGCGCACATCCAGCACCAGGCAGCCCGGTTGCTCCGGACGGTAGTGCGCCAGGAAATCCTGCGCCGTGGCCTGGCAATCGGCCGTCAGGCCGAGCGACTTGAACAGGAAACGCAGCGACTTGCGTACCGCGTCATCATCGTCGACGACAAAGACAGTCGGCAGGTTGTTGTTCATGACAGTCGTCCGTTCGGTATGGGAAGCCGCAACTCGAAACAAGCGCCGGGGCCGGTATCCGGAATATAGCGCAGGCTGCCCTGGTGAGCCTCGGCGATCGAGCGGCTGATCGCGAGTCCGAGCCCCGTGCCACTGCTTTTGGTGGTCTGCAGCGGCGTGAACATGCGGACCGCAAAATCCGCCGCAACGCCCGGTCCGTTATCCATGATCTGCAATCGCACCGTGTCATCGTCGCGTTCACAGTTGAGCCGGACATGACGTTCACCGGGGGCATTGACCATCACGGCTTCCATCGCATTGCGCAGCAGATTGAAGAGTATCTGCTGGATCTGGATCTTGTCGATCAGGAGCTCCGGAAGCTGCTCCTCGACCTGCGCGGTAATGCGGATTTCATTGAGTTTCGCATCGCCCGAGCAGAAACCGACCACATCGGTGATCAGCGCATCGAGGGTTGCGGGTTCCTGCTGGGTTTCTTTTTTCCGGATCAGGTTGCGCAGGCGGCGAATGATTTCGCCGGCGCGCAGCGCCTGCGAGGCAATTTCCTGCAAGGCCTCGCGTACATCGGCCATGTCGGTCGCCGGCTGGGCCAGCATGCGAAAGCTGGCCTGGGCATAATTGGATATGGCGGTCAGCGGCTGGTTGATTTCATGGGCGATGCCGCCCGCCATTTCGCCCAGGCTCGCGAGCCGCGCGACTTCATTCATGCGATCGGCGGTACGGCGGGCCGATTCCTCCGCGAGTCGCCGCTCGGTGATATCGTCGCCCGACAGCAGCAGCGTGCCTGTGCCGCTGAATGCCTCATCCATGCAGACACCGCGCCAGGCCACCAGCCGCATATTGCCCTCGCGGTCGATGATTTCGTATTCGTTATAGTCCTCCGGTGCCTGGTCGCCGCCATGGCCCCTGATGCCCGCAAGTTGCTCGGACACCGCCTGGCGCTGCGCTGGCGGAATGGCGAGCTGGCACCAGTCGGCGCCGACGATCTCCGCCTCGCTGCGGCCGAGGATTTCGCAACCCTTGCGATTGATCAGCACCACGCGGTTGTTGGCGTCCAGCACCATCAGCGCCACCTGGGCGATTTCCAGGTAACGCCGCGCCAGGTCGCGTTCGTTTTGCAGCGCATCCTGCGCGGCGCGCCGCACGCTGATGTCGTGC
>JANNVI010000006.1:0-619014 GCA_031414335.1 Gammaproteobacteria bacterium
GGGAGGTACCTGATCATGTCACGCGCGATCGGATTCGGAGTTGGGGGCGGTGCGCCGCCTTTGGCCGGCCCCTTCCGGCACCGTGCGCGCCAGGACGTCGCGCACGGTCGCGATAAGACGTATTGACCCCGCAGACCGCTCGCGGCGTGCACGTCTTGCGCGTTCTTTGCGACACCGCGCCCGGGTCGCCCGATTCAGTTCGCAGCAGCCGGCCTAACAGACCCCGCCGTCCGGTGGAGGCCCAGTCGAGCGCGAACGCATCGGCTTGCTGCGCGGTGCGGCGGAATTTGCCGGGCCCTTTCCGGACCGTGCGCGACAGGACGTCGCGCCCGGAGCCCCCATGGATGGGTTTACGGCGTTCCGGAAAGGGCCCGGCAAAAGGCGGCGCACCGCCCACAACTCCGATTCCGATCGCGCGTGACATGATCAGGTCCATCCCGCCGCAGGTGCTGTCAGTCCCGCGGTTTCCGGCAGGTCGAACAGGCGGTTCATCCACTGCACCGCACCGCCCGCAGCACCCTTGTTGAGATTGTCGGCCACGCTCATCACGGCCACGGTCCGGCCGTTGGCCGCGGCGGACAAGTGCGCGTAGTTGCTGGCGACGATGTCCTTGATGCGCGGGGCGTTGTCGAGCACGCGCACGAATGGCTTGCCGGCGTAATACTCGCGCAGCCGGGCGATGACGCCCGCACTGTCCAGCGCGGTTGTCAGCTTGCCCTGGATGGTGGCGTGAATGCCGCGAGCGAACGGGCCCGAGTGCGGCACAAACGCGATGTCGGCGTCGACACCGGTTGCAGCCAGTGCACAGGCGCGTATTTCCGGCGCATGTCGGTGCGCCAGCGCGCTGTAGGAATAGAGGTCGCTGTGCCGCAGCGGATGATGCGTCCCCTCGACCGGCTTGCGGCCGGAGCCGGTGCTGCCGGTGACGCCGGAAACAAACAAGGTCGGTTCGACCAGCTTCATCGCCAGCAACGGCACCACCGCTAACAAAGTGGTGGTCGCGAAACAGCCGGGATGGGCCACATGCGGCGTTACAAGCTTGGCAAGATGTTCCGGAACCGCGCAGGTGAAGTCGGCGAGTCGCTGCGGCGCGCCGTGCGCATGCTTGTAGACGGCCGCATAGGCGGCGGCGTCCCGGAAACGATAATCCGCGGATATATCGACCACGCGCGGCTTGGTGCCGGCTGCTGCTGCTGCAGTGAGGAGCTTGTCGATCAACTCGGCGCTGACACCGTGCGGCGCCGCGGAAAAAATCGCGCAGGATGGCAGGCTGGTGATCAGGTGCTCGATCTCCGCCTGCGATTTAAAGGTCGTTTCACCTAACACCGATGCCAGATGTGGAAAGGACCTGCCGACCGGCTCGCCGGGCTGCGAATCCGACATGACGCCGGCGAGTTCGAAGACTGGATGGCCTAACACCAGCCGCACGACTTCGCCGGCCACGTAGCCGGTGCCGCCAAGTACCAGGGTTGGAATGCGTTGGCCCATGCTGCGTCTCAGGCGTTGGCAACGGCCGGGAACTTGGCGCCGAGGCCGATCGACTCGATCACCCAGTCGCCAAGCGCCGCGCCATTGCTGATGGCGTTGTAGGCCTTCACATCGAGTGCTTTCTCGATGATGTCGACGCCGACGGCATTGTCCGTGGCGGGACCGGTCACCGCAGACGGGTTCACCTGGAAGCGGTCGCGCAAAAGCTTGACGCCGCCCCAGGCCGCGACCGGGTCGTTCGCCGACAGTACGACCGAGGTCAGGCCCTTGCGGATGTCTTCGCATTCCAGAATGGCATCGACACCGTAGGTGCCGAGTATGCCGTCGCCGAGTTCGAACACGATGACATCAGGTTTGTTAGCCGACAGTTCGGTCAGCATGGTGCGCGTCAGTGCCGGGCCGTTCTGCGACGTGGTCGAAATGACGCCGAGATCGGTGAAGATCATGGTATTTCTCGCGCCCGCGTCTTCCATGGCGAGGATGTCGCGCCGCAGCGAAACGCCGGTGGCCTTGAAGCAATCGACCGTAAGTCCACGGTGACGCATGCGTGAGACCATCGCGCAGGCTGCCGCGGTCTTGCCGGCTTCCATGCAGGTGCCGGCCAGCGCCACGACCGGGACGCCGTGCGTGTCGAGGGTTGCATCCAGGTTGAGGCGCCGGTAACCGGCGCGCGCCGGCACGCCGATGCGTTCACCGAGGTACGGAAAAGTCAGGACCACGCCGATCACGCGGCAGTCGAACGGCTTGCCCTTGTCCGGATTGATCGAGTCGCAGATGCCTAACACGCCGCCGATGTTGAGCATCTGCAGGATGTCGCCTGGCTTGATCGATTCCGGCACGTGGCCCGAGTAACCGAACAGCGCCTTGCGGTGCCCCAGCGCGCCGACCACGATGTCACCCTTGCCGACCTTGGCCATGCGGCCGCTGGTCAGTTCCAGGGTGTTGTAGTTGCTCTTGTTAGTCAGCACCTCAACCACCACGACCACGCCTTCCTCGGAAGGCAGGTTCTCGGTGGCGACGCGCAACTCGCGGCCCAGACCGCAGGCCTGGGTGACTGAAGCAACTTTATCGACGACGACTGATTTCATCTGTGTTTTCCGCTGTGCTAAAGATTTTGCGCGCGCTCACCGGCGCGACGATGGAATACGCCGGGCAGCGAGGCAATGCGCGAGAAGCCGAGCGCATCGGCCGCGGTCCATTCGCCAGCCGCTTCGCCGTAGACGCCTTTCGATGCTGCCATCAGTGAATACGCCGATTCGACACCCTCGACAAACAGCGAGCCCGGTCGCAACAACAGATTGACCATGCCGGACACGCGCTCCTGTGACGACAACAGCAGGGCCTCGATATCGCGGCAGGCCGGATCCAGCAACTGGCCTTCGTGCACCCAGTCGCCATACCACAGCGCCAGCATTTCCTTCATGCGCTGCTGGCGCGCGGTCAGCACCAGTTTTTCCAGCTCACGATGCGCGACTAACAAGATTTCCGATGCCGGCGCTTCGAAAGCGACCCGCCCTTTGGTGCCGATGATGGTGTCGCCGAGATGGATGCCGCGGCCAATCGCGAACTGCCCGCCAATGGCTTCGAGCCGCTCGATGATTTCCACCGGCGACAGCTGCTTGCCGTCGAGCGCCACCGGCCGGCCCTGCTTGAATTCGAGCTGATGGCGCTGCGGATAGGCCGGCTTCAGGAATGCATCCTTGGACAGAACCCAGGCGTTGTCCGGGATGCTGCCTGCCGAGGTCAGTGTTTCCTTGCCGCCGATGGTGACGCCCCATAGCCCGCGGTTGATGGAATATGCGGCGCCGGTTGGCGGCACCGGCAGCTTGCGCTGCTGCAGGAATTCCAGTTCCTCCTGGCGCTTGAAGGCCTGGTCGCGCACCGGCGCGATCACTTCGAGATCCGGGGCCAGCGTGCGCAACGCGACTTCGAAACGCACCTGGTCGTTGCCGGCGGCGGTGCAGCCGTGCGCGATACTGCCGGTGCCCAGCCTGCGGGCCATGTGCGCCATGGTCTGCGCCTGCATGACGCGCTCCGCGCCGACCGACAGTGGATACAGTTGGCCACGCTTGACGTTGCCCATGATCAGGAATCGCAGCACCTGCTCGAAATAATCGCTGCGGGCATCGACCTGATGATGTTCGACCGCGCCTAACGCCAATGCACGTTCGCGCAGCGTCGTGGCGCCTTCGGCATCGATGCCGCCGGTGTCCACGGTGACCGTGATGATCGGGCGATTGTAGTTCTCGCGCAGCCATGGCACGAGAAACGAGGTGTCCAGGCCACCCGAATAGGCGAGCAGAATAGGCTGGGTCATGATGCTAACAAAGGCTCCGGAAAAGCGGGGGTGTCAGATGCCGAAGGATTCGCGCAGGCGCCCGCGTACCTGCGCCTGTGCGCGCGCGTCGCGCGTGGCGATGAATATGGTGTCGTCGCCCGAGATCGTACCGACGATCTCGGGCCAGTCGCCGCGATCGATCGCGATGGCGACGCTCTGCGCGGCGCCCACCGTGGTCTTGATGACAGTCAGCGACGGCCCGGCGGTGTCGACCGCGCGCACGAACTGGGCGAGGGTCTCGAAGTCGCGGTGGGTGCGCGCCGTTTCATCGCCCGGGGGCAGGTAACGGCCGCTTGCCTTGAGGACGCCAAGATCGCGCAGGTCGCGGCTGACCGAGGACTGGGTGACCTTGTGGCCTTCGCGTTTCAGCAGCCGCACCAGGTCGCCCTGGCCACGCACGGCCGAGCCGCGCAGCAGGCGCAGGATCGCGGAACGACGCTCGGCCTGGTGAAAATCGGTATGCATAAATATCCGTTTATTATGCATATTCATGCAATGGCCGTCAATAACGAAAACGACGTGGCGCTTGTGCGCCACGTCGCAATCGTGTCAGCAGCGGCTGCGGTGGTGTCAGGTCTGGTCGCGACCGCCCACGAAGCGGTAAATCACGGCGCCAACCGCGGCGCCCGCCAGCGGCGCGACCCAGAACAGCCACAGCTGCTGCAGCGCCCAGCCACCCGCCAGCAGGGCGGGGCCGGTGCTGCGTGCCGGGTTTACCGAGGTGTTGGTGACCGGGATGCTGACCAGGTGAATCAGCGTCAGCGCGAGACCAATGGCGATCGGCGCGAACCCGGCCGGCGCGCGCTTGTCCGTAGCGCCGAGGATGACCAGCAGAAAGCCAGCGGTCATGACGACCTCCATGACCAGGCCGGACAGCATCGTATAGCCGCCCGGCGAGTGTTCGCCAAAGCCGTTAGCCGCGAGCCCATTGACCGCGAGGTCATACCCCGGCTTGCCGCTGGCCACGAACAGCAGCACCGCGGCCGCCGCGATGGCGCCCAGCACCTGCGCGATCCAGTACGGGATCAGGTCCCTGGCCGGAAACCTGCCCGCGACCACCAGGCCTAACGAGACGGCCGGATTGAGATGGCAACCGGATATGTGCCCTATCGCGTAGGCCATCGTCAGCACAGTGAGGCCGAATGCCAGCGACACGCCAACCAGGCCAATGCCGACCTCGGGAAAGGCCGCCGCCAGCACCGCGCTGCCGCAACCTCCCAGCACCAGCCAGAATGTACCGAGCAACTCGGCGCCGAGTTTCTGCATTGAAGTCATTACTGCCTCCGGGGATTGTTGTTAGCTATTATTTTTCGATCGTATAGACAAGTTCCGCACTGCGCTCCTTGCCGGCCTCGGTGCGGATTGTCCAGCGATCATCGAGAGCGTAGCGCATCTTGATGGTATTTATCGATTCGGCCAGCGAAATTCCGTAGCTGACATAGAGATGCGGCGACAGGTACTTGCCCAGCACCAGCGAAGTCGAATTGTCGAGGGCCTGCTCAATGCTGACATCGTCCACACCCACGCGCGACCCGAGCTGCTGCGCAATGATGGCGCCGCCCTGGGCCAGCAGTTCGCTGCGCGCCGCGCCCGAACGGCTCGGGTCCTGCGCACGATCGATATTGCCCCCCGCAAGGATCAGCGACACGATCTGTGACTGCGGCAGGGCCGGCGTCGAGAAAAAGGTCATGCGCGGCGCCTGCAGGGTGCCGCGGACATTGACGCCGGCGATGACTTCCGGGTACTGCTTGGTCGCGCGGATATCGACGGCCGGATCGCTGACCAGGCCGCCGCTGAACTGCAGGCGGCCTCTTTCGATGTCGAGGCGCCGCCCAAAAGCCGCGTACTTGCCCTCGGCGACACTGAGTTCGCCGTTAGCATGAGTGCTGCCGTCCTCGGCGCTGCGCGTCAGGATGCTGCCGGTCAGACGGCCGGACAGGCCGAAGGTGTCCAGGGTCACCTGGTCGCCGAGCGTCATGCGGATATTCGTGACAACCTGCCTGGGCGGCGAGTCGGTGGCAGTGGGCTGGCCGGCCAGCACCTCGTCATTTGAAGTCAGTACCGCACCGGCCAGGTCAGTCGGCGCAATTTTCGCAACCGGTAGTTTCACTTCGCCGCTTACTTCAATCCGGCGGCCGTCCATCTTGAAAAGCAGATCCGGCGACGCGAGGATCCGCGCCTCGGGAACATTGACCGCTAACAGATCGGTGCCTTTGAGTTGCAGCTGGCCGTGAATCTGATTCTGTTCCCAGTAGAGCGTGCCGCGTGCAGCCAGGGCGCCGGCGCCGACCATGCTCGTAGAGTCGAATGCCAGTCGGTTGGCTGTGACGTTGACATTGGCGGTCAGCTGACGAATTGCGAGGTTGATCGCGTACAGGTCCAGTTCGCCTTCAGCCAGGTGCATTTTACCGTCGACGCGCGGTGCGCCTAACGTTCCGCCAAATCCAAGATCAAGCGTCATTTTTCCGCCCACCCGGTCGATGTCCTGCGACAGCAGCGACAGGAAACTCAAGGTGCGGGATTCGGCGCGTAACTGCGCCTGCAACGGCCAATCGCCGTAATCGAGTTCGGCGCCGCTGCCGCTGCGTCGCGTCGCGGACAGGCTGGCGTCGAGGAAACCCAGGTTGCCGGCGTCGAGTTTCAGGGTGCCACGCAATTTGTCGCTGTTGATATCCAGTTCCAGATCGCCACTGCCTAACGCCAACACGTCCTCGCGGCCGCGTGCGCGCAATCGCCGCAGGCGTGCATCGCGCAATCGCGCACGCACCTCGCCAACAATGGCGCTGTCGCCCGAACTGTGCAGCTCGAGTTCACCGCCGATCGTGCCGTCGTAAATGACTTTGGAGGTGAGCCCTGCGGTCAGCGCTCCGAGCGGCAGGTCGTTAGCTGACAATGCCGAGCGCCATGCGGCGGCATCCCAGGACGCCTCCGGGCACAGCTGCGCGGTAGCACCACGCAGGCAGAATCGCTCGAAGCGTCCGGAATCCAGGGCCACGGCAATGTTTGCCGGTGCCGTTAGCTTCAGGTGCAGAGCCGCTTTGTTGTCAATCTCGATATTGCGCCAGCGGCCGCGCCAGGCGCCGCCGGAAAAAGCACCGTCGGCGGTGGAGCGCAGCACGATGTCGCTCATTTGCGCTTCAAAACGCGCGACGCTTGCTTCGGCCGGACCGTCCAGATCAAACACCAGCCGTTGCAGGCGGCGTCCGCTCATGGAGATGTCACCTGCCCGCAGTTCGACAGTCGATTTTTGCCGGGCGCGCGGATCAAGGTCAATTTTCGCGTCGATTTCCGCAACCTGCACATTGCCGTAAGACAGGTCGCGGCCGCTGGCCTGCAACTTGACCACAGGCTCGGCATTCGGCCCAAGCCAGCTACCACTCGCACGAATCCTGCCGCGGCTGCCTGGCGACAGAATCGCGAGATCATTGGCGATGACGCTGAACTTCAGGTCGCGCGCGGCGGGCCCGATGACACCGTCCAGATCCAGTCCCAGCCCGCCAGCGGCCACCTTGATCTGCTCAAAATGCCAATCAGCGCCGCGGCGTTGAATCTTGCCGCTGCCGCGCGCGGCAGCGCCGCGAACCCGGCCGGTCAGGTTCCTAAACTCGGCGTCGAGATCCTCGCCGCCACCATAACCTTCTCCCGAACCCTGGTACTCGAAACTGACGCGCCCCGGCAGGGCGGCGCGCAGCTGTGCGGTATCCATGTCCTTCATCGCGCCCGCCAGCCGCCATTGATTCTTTGGCGACCAGATTGCATCTCCGCTGATGCTGGCCGCGCCACCTAACATGGACAGGGCCCCGGAATTGATATGCAGCCGATCGTGACCCAGGCTGCCCTCGATACGCATGCCGACCGGGGTGAAATCGCCGATCTGCAATGGACCCGAAGCCAGCAATGCGTATGGCCACACGCCATCGAGTCGAAACCCGCCCTGGTTGCTGCGAACGCCTGGCTCGGCGCCAGCCAGCGGCCAGCGGAAATCACGCCAGCTTCCCTGCAGCGCCAGTCGCGGGCCGCCGCTGACAATGCCAATGTCACCTGCGGCATCGAGGCGGGCGTTGGAACTGCGGTGGACCAGCTGGATCCTGCGCGCCGTGATGATCCTGTTAGCATAGCTGCCGTCAAAGCGCAGATCGAAATCGCCGACATTGAGTCCGGCGGACTGTAACGGGCCGGTCGCGATGAATCCGTCCCTATTACCGGTGATATCGAGTTGGCCGGTGACCTTGCCTAACACGCCGCCGCCGCCCCAGGCACGCAGGTCGAATTCTTCGACGATACCCTTGCCGCCCCAGTGCCAGGTGTTGGTCGTCAGCGCATCGGCGCTGCCCTTGAAGTCGGCGCGGAATGGCGCGGTGATCTGACCGACGATTCCCAGCCTGGCCATGTCGCCATCGATATCGATGCTGGCGGTCCACACCGGCTGGCCGGCGGGCGAGAATTTCCAGAGCGTCTGGGCCGCAAGCTCCACGTACTCCGCCGCTCCAACAACCAGCTGGCCCCGGCCGCGCAGATCCTGCATCCGTGCCCGCGCATCGTAGAAACGCAGGGTCTTGGATCGCAAGGTACCTGAGGCTGCAACTTCGGTGCCGTCAAAGCGGCGCCCATTGGTTGCGATGAAGGTTGCGTCGGAAATTTGCGCGTCCTCGGTCCGAATAGTCAGGAATGGCGGCAAAAACCTTGGCGGCCCGGTCGGGGGAGTCTTGCGTGAATAAACCTGTACGAAGGCGCGCTCAATCGTCGCATCGTGGACATCGATGGTCTGCCATAACAACGGCAGTACCGCGACGCGGGCCTTCAGCTGGTCGACTTTGACGGTGGTGCGCGGATGATAGAGTTCAAAATGCTCAAGCGTGAAGCCACCAGCCAGGGTGCCTTGCACGTTGCGGATCTGCATGCGTGACGCGCCCATTTTCTCGGGCAGCATGTGCACCGCGAAGCGCAGGCCCGCCTGCGTGTAAACCAGAAACAGAAAGGAAAGCACTGCGACTATAAGCAGTGGACCCAGCACCCAGAGCGATATTTTTGGCAGCTTGCGCAGCATGCTCAGAGCTTAGGCGAAAAATTGAGGTGCAGGCGCGGACCGGGCAGCGTCTGCACGGTCGCGGCGCCGTTCTGCGGCATGGAAATGGCCTGCGCGATGTCTATGCCGAGTGTCAGCACCGGCAGCCGCCAGCGGAAGCCGACGCCCACGGATACCGCCACCGAACTGTTGAAGGCATTGAAAGCATTGCCGGCATCGGCGAACGCCGCGACGCCGAGATTGCGCGGCAAGTCCCGCACGAATTCGACCGTGCCCGAGACGAAATGCTTGCCGCCGACCTTGACGCCATTGACGATCGGCGACAGGTCGTTGTAGCCGAATCCACGCACGCTGCGATCACCGCCCGCGAAAAAGCGCTCGGTGCCGGGCAGATCCTGGGAATCCGGGATCAGGCTCGCGCCCAGCTGCCCACGGACTAACAAATGCCATTTCGGCGCCAGGTCGTAGACACGTTCCAACTCGGCCCGGACCTGCAGATAGTTGGCCGGCGAACCAAACGCGGTCGATGACCCGCGCAGCTCGAAATAAGTGCCGCGCGTATACAGGCCTTCGCCCAGGTACCCCAGCGGCACCGCGGAGTAACTGATGCTCGGGATCGCCAGCGTGTCGGTGGTGCGTGTTTCAGGCAGCGGTGCGAGGGCCGGCGTGATGGTCGTTGTGCGGTTGAAACTGAGCGACATCACGCGTTGCCACCGGCCGCGCAGGTGCGTAACGCTTGGTTGGATTTCCAGCGTGCGCAGGTCCAGGTCGGCGCGTTCTTCATTGCGCGCGCCGAACTCGAAGGTCATTTTTTCGACCGCCGGGTCCCCGATCGGAATGAGATAACGCGCCTCGAGCGACTGGTTCTGCTGCGCCGCCTTACCCTCCACGCGCATGCGATGACCGCGCCGGTTCACGAGGCGCTTGTCCCAGGTCGCGGTGCCGCGCGCGCCGGTATCGGTGCCAAAACCCGCGCCGTAGGAGTAGCGATTGCGGCGGTTAGTCTCGGCCGTGATGCTGACAGGAATAATGTGGTTGTCGCGGTCCGGCGGCAGCGTCGCCACTTCGACGTTGGAAAAATACAGGCTGTCATCCAGCGCGAACTGCGTGCGCAGCAGTTCCGTGCCGTCGTACGGCTCGTCCTCGCGGTAACGCAGATAGCGGCGCAGCAGCCGCTCTTCGATCGCCGACTGACTGATGGTGGTGCTGCCAAACCGGTAGCGCGTGCCGGTATCGAGTTCCAGGTCTGCCGTCGCCGAAAAATTGCGCGGATCGACGCGCAATTCCGCTTTCAGCAGGCGCGCGTCCAGGAAACCTAACGTCGAGGCGGTGCGCAGCAGATCCCGCTTGATCGTGTCATAGCCGCCGTGACTGAGCCGTTGCCCGGTGCGCAGCTGGGTGCTGTTGGTGATGCGCTGAAAGGCCGGCAGCTGCGCGCCTTCGCCAGTCACCTTGATGGCCACCACCGTCATCAGCACCGGCTTGCCCGGCTGTACCCGCAGGGTCACGCGCCGGTCGTTGCCGCCGGTATTGCTGACAGAGACGTCGACCTTCGGTTCGTAGTAGCCGAAAGGGCGCAGCGCGCTGGTCACTTCCTGCTCGGCGCGCTCGACCAGGCGGTCGAACATGGTTGCGTCGAGGTCATTGCGGTCCTTGTAGCGCTCGAGGCTCAGGAATACCTGAACATTCTGCCGCAGCTCGCCATCAACGCCGGAAATACTGACCGTGGTTCCCGCGCGCGTGCACGGCGCCGCGGCCAGCGCGAGCAGCCAGAAACCGACACCGCGCGGCCAATGAAAACTCATTCTCGGCATTCTACTTCAGAGCTTTTGCGCAGCTCCGGGGTTCAATTCTCAGACCGTTTACGCGGCGCCCCATTGACCGGACGCCAGCCGGATCACTGTCTCGCCGAGCGCCCGGCCGTCGGCATCAAAGCGACGCTCATGGACCTCCATGGCGCCGCTGTCGGTGATCAGCGACAGGGTCGAGCAGCGGGTTCCGTACTCCGGATGCATGACGAAGGGCGATGCCAGCACCTTGCCCCAGGCCGGATCCAGGCCGGTCGTCATTTCCGGGGTCCCGGGTCTGTCGTTAGGAATGTCGCGGTCGGCCAGTGCAGCCCACAGCGGCGCAAGTTCGTCACCGCCGGCGTCGGTCCAGGTTTCCAGCGCCGCGCGGACCCGCAGCAGCTTCGGCCACGGCGTGTCCAGCAGGTGATTCGACAGCCCATAGACCCCGGGCGGCAGGCGCCGTGCAAACTGGTCGGCCCGGTTGCAGGCATACACGAGGTCTGCGCCGTCGGCCAGCAGCAGGCTGAATCCCGCATAGCTCAGGGCGTCCATCTCGATGTTGTTAGCATAGTCCCAGGCGGATGCCGGTCCGGCGAGATAATCGACGATCAGGCGGCCGCGCGACGGCGCATTACGCCGTGGCCGCGCCATTTCCCGGTAGTTGGTGATGACCCCGAAGCGGCGCGCGCGATCCGCGCCCAGCCAGGTGCCACCGGCCTGCACATCGCGGCCAGCTAACAACTCAGACGGCGGATCCCAGATGCGCAGTGGCTCGGCCGGGCGCGCATGAAATTCGTCGCGGTTCGCCATCACGATCAGGCGGTAGCGCGGATGCGCACGCCAGGCTGCGACTAACAAGCACATGCGGCTGTCAGCGGGCGGCGGGGTCTGGCGGCTGCGCGCGCCGCAGCAGGCGGCGCGCGATGCGCACCGCGATCCAGAGGAACAGCACCACGACGACCAGCGCCAGCACCGGCATGAAGATCGCAAGCAGCGACAGCAGCAGCGAGCCGCCCAGTTCGCCGGTCGCGACGATGGGATTGCCGAGTCCGCCGGTGGTGGCAGTGGACTTCAAACGGATCATCGAGCTCAGGCCCTGCGTCAGCCCCGCGGCACCGCCGCCGGCGATGACAGCCGTGGTCCATTTCACCAGCGGCGGCAGGTCAGTCATCACGGCGGCGGCCGCGACCGACCCGGCAACCAGCGCGACCGGTGTTGCGACCACATCGAGCAGATGGTCCACGCCGGGCAGGTAGTAGGCGGCGATTTCCGCGACCGTGGCGACTGCCAGTGCCAGGACGGCTGGCCAGGTACCCAGCCACTGAAAGGATTCTGCCAGCGGCAGTTTCCCCGCCCATGCCGCAATCGCCACAACCAGCAGTGGCAGAAACACTCGCAGACCCACCGCAGCCGCGAGCCCGACGCCGAGCGCCACCGACAACAAAGTCTGGGTCAGGTCCATGTCAGCTGCGCGGAGGCGCGGTCCAGCGTTGCACGTCCTTGAGCTCCGCGAGCGGCGTGTCCGAACCGGCGTTGAACCATGACTCGACCAGGCGGTAGGAAATTGAAGCGGGCGGCGGCAGCACCGGCGTGCCGGATGCGATCTCGGCGCGCGAAAACCAGCGCGCATCCTCGATTTCCGCCGCACCGCGCGGCGCGGCGCCGGGACGCGCAACCGCGTGGAATCCTAACATCAGCGACGAGGGAAAGGGCCACGGCTGCGACGAGTCATAGCGCACCGACTCGACCTCGACCGTAGTTTCCTCGAGCACTTCACGCGCGACGGCATCCTCGAGGCTTTCGCCGGGTTCGACAAAGCCGGCGATGGTCGAGTAGCGGCCGCGCGGCCAGCTGGCCTGGCGACCTAACAAAGCGTGCTCGCCGCTGGCGTCGGTGACCAGCACGATGATGGCCGGGTCGAGGCGCGGGAACACCTCGGTGGCGCAATCCGGGTTGCAGCAGCGCAGCGAGTGGCCCGCCTTCTCGGCGCGCGTCGCCGCGCCGCAAGTGCCGCAAAAGCGGTGCCGGGCGCGCCAGTAACTCATTGCGCGCGCATAGGCCAGCAAGCCCGCCTCGTCGCTGTCGAGTGCCTGCATCAGGGGCCGCAGTTCCTCGAAACGGCCAAGGCTGGCGAAGGGCTCGGGGCTATCCACGTGCACCAGCACGCAGCGCTCGCCACGGAACCAGCCGAGCAGCACCACGTCGTCCGCCGACAGCTTGCTGGGGTCGATGTGTTCCGCACCCAGCAGCAGCGCGCCGGGAGACGCGCCCACACTCATCAGGTGCGAGGTCTGGTGGACGATCAGGAATCGCGTCGTGCGGTCGGATCGCGCGCGCTCGAACCAGTCGGACGCTTCGCGCTCGTCGGCGCGCCGGTCAAGGTAGGGTCCGGCGAGCGGATTGGGGCGTTGGCGTTCAGTAACCATGTGGGCGGGCTGGCGGGATGCCCAAGTTTAGCAGCGCCGGGACGCAGCGGTCGCTCGTCATCGCGCGGCGTGCAACGTTCGCACACCGGCAGCCGCAGGCTGACAGCCTCGGCCAGCACCGGGCTGGCGCAAAACCGGCAACCCGCCAGCCGCAGGTCGCGGCCCGCGCTCAGCGCCGAGGCCAGCAGGATCGCGTGCTCGAAACCGATCTCGCGGGACGGCAGCAGCGAGCAATAGGCTTCATAGGCGTCACACACCAGCTCGCCAGACAGGGCTGGCTTGCCGTCACGGTCTTTGTTAGCCGCTGCCGGCAATGCGCCGATCGCGGACAGCAGCGATGCTAAAGCCGTGGCATGACGCGCTGCGCGCCCGGTGCCGAGGAAGATGCTGGAGCGCTGTGGCGACTTGCCGCGATGGCGCCGGACCGAAGACTTGTTGTCGCGCAGATAACTTCGATAGAGCTTTCTGATGCGGTCGTCGCTCAGGCCGGTCCAGCGGCGGATGGTCCGGGTACGCGCCTCCAGCCGGATCAGGCGGATTGCGAGGTTCATGCGCGCGGTGTCACGGCTGTAGCGGTCGTCGGTAATTCTCATGGCTCATTCCCCTGTTGGCATTGTTTTACAAATTTGGTAAAAATATCCCAAATACAAGAAACTCTGACAAGAGCCCCTGGCGCAGTATTTGTGCCGGAAAACAGGAGGAATGCCATGTTTGAGGCAAAAACAGCGGCTGGGAGCCGCGTAACGCCGGATGCCGCCCGGCAGCCGGGTGGCGATGGGGCAGGTGGCTGGTTCGGGCTCGACTTGCTGGCCGAGCTGCAGATCGTCAATCTCAAGACCATCCACTGGTTGCGCGCGCTGGCGCGCCAGGACGAGGCGGCGCCGCCGGGCGCGGCGCTGCTCGCGGAAAATCGCTCGCTGTGGCTGGCGTTGGATGACGTGGCCGCGGCGCAGCTCAGTGGCTGTCCGTGCGCGCTGACCGATGCCGAGTTTGCTAACAGCGCAACCTGGGATTCGATTGCGACCGCGGCAGTGCGCGATTCGGCGCCGCGGGCGCAGCGTGATGCCGGCGCCGTCTTGTTAGATGACGCCGCCGGCCGGCAGCTGGCGCGGCTCACCGTGAATCTCGGCTGGCATCTCGCGCGGCATCGGCCGCTCGCCGCCAGGGTAACGCTCGGCATGTGCAGCGGCACCGTGCAGCAGCTGCAGGGCATGCGCCTCGCGGCGGTCGATGTCCTGCCGGACTGGCTGCCGGCGCTGGTGCGGCCGCGCTGGCACGATGAGCCGCGGGTCTGGACCTACCTGCTGGAAGCGGCGATCAGCGCCGCGCCGCTGCGCCTGGAATCAGCCCGCGTCGGTGCATTGCAGTTGATCGCGCGGCAATTGGCGAGGGCGCGCGAACGGGAGTCCGGTCACTGATCGTTGGGTTGATCGGCGTGACGGGCGCCTACCACACGCCGCCGAGCGCCACGGTGATCGCTTCGCCGTTCACGCCCCCGGCAGCGTCGCTGCACAGGAACGCGATCACCTGCGCGACTTCGCGTGGCTCCAGGACACGGTTCTGCGGGTAGATGGCCGCACGCTCGCGCCACACCTGCTCGACGCTGATGCCGCGCCGTTCAGCGTCCGTCTTCGCCGAGCGCTCGGCCATTGCCGTTCGCACCCAGCCAGGCAGCACGGCGTTTGATGTGACTCCGAACGGCCCGGCGTCCTGGGCCACTGCACGTGCGAGCCCGATGACCCCGTGCTTGGAGGCGGTGTACGCGCTGCCGGAGCGTTCCGCTTTCTCGCCGGCCGTTGAACTGGTGAATACCAGCCGGCCGAAGCCGCGCTTGCACATGCCGCCTACCGTCAGTCGCGCGAGCTCGAACGGGCCGTCGAGGTTGATGCGCATCGTCTCGCGCCAGACCTCGGGATCCTGCTCCCACACCAGGCGCTCGTGCGCTGAGCCGATGCCGTGGTTCACAACTAACAAATCGATCGGTCCGAGCCGGCGCTCGGTCTCGGCAACGGCCAGGGCGCAACCCGCAGCGGTGCCGAGGTCGGCCACGACATACTCGAGGCCAACGGCCGCCAGTTCCGTCGCGCTGCGCGCCGCCACCATCACGCGCGCTCCCGCTGCCGACAGCAGCAGCGCCGCCTCGCGCCCGATCCCGCGGCCGCCGCCCGTGACCAGTGCCACACGTCCGTTCATGTTTCCGCTCTCATATGCGTTCCTCGCGCATTCCTACAACACGGTCTTCAGCGCATCCAGCAACAGGTTCGGCGCTTCCGTCATCAGCGTGTGGCCTGAACCCGGGAGGATGCGCACGTCGGGCGCCGGCAACGCGTTGATCAGCGCCTTGCTGGACCGCGGCGGCGTCAGCCGGTCCTCCGCGCCGAGCACCATCAGTACCGGGCAGCGTACTAACGTGGCACGTTCCAGGCCTTCCGTATATGCGTTGCAGGCCTGCATATCCGCGCCCAGCACGCCCGGCTTTGAACGCTCGAACAGGCGCAAGGTCGCACCCACCATCCAGATGCCGGGATTGCTGTTGCCGCCGTACTGGTGCCGCTTGCTGTAGCCCCACTGCGTCAGCATGTCGAACGCCGAGTGACGATTGGCGGCGGAGTCGGCGAGTATCGCGTCCGAGACCGGCATTGGCGCCGTGCTGCCGACCAGAGCTAACGCGCGTACGCGCGCGGGATGCCGCGCGGCCACATCGAGGGCCACCAGGCTACCGAGGCTGTGACCGGCCAGCGCCGCCTGTTCGATCTTGAGCGCATCCAGCAGCGCGACGATCCAGTCGGCCATTTCCTCGACGCTCTGTTTGCCGGGACCCGCGCTGCGGCCATGACCCGGCAGGTCCACGGCAATGACGTTGCGGCCGTGGCGCGCAAAATGCCGCGCCGGCAGCGTCCACACGGTGTGATCCATGCCGGAGCCGTGGATGAACACGACGCTTGTCCTGGCCGCGTCGATGACGCGGCCATTTGTATAGCAATACGCGCTGTTGCCGCCGACCTCGATCTTCACGACTTGACCTCTGTTAGCTTGGCGGCGGCGCGCAGCCCCTGACTGAGATCGTCGATCAGGTCCTCGACGTCCTCGAGTCCGACCGAGAGACGAATCGTGCCCTCGCCGATGCCAGCTGCTTTCAGCGCCTCGGCATCCATGCGGTGGTGCGTAGTGCTGGCCGGGTGGATCACCAGCGACTTGGCGTCGCCGACATTGGCGAGATGCGAGAACACGTTCAGCGCATCGACGAAAGCCACGCCGGCGGCGCGCCCGCCGCGCAGATCGAAACTGAACACGGCGCCACAGCCACGCGGCAGCAACTGGGCGGCCAGCGCGCGATCGGGATGACCCTCGAGTTCCGGATAGCCGATTTGCGTGACCTGCTTGTTAGCACGCAGGAACGTCACGATGCGGCGCGTGTTGTCGACATGGCGCTGCATCCGCAGCGACAGGGTTTCGATGCCCTGCAGGATGTGAAACGCGGTAGTCGGGCTCATGCACGCGCCCAGATCGCGCAGGCCTTCCTTGCGCGCACGCGTGATGAACGCGCTCGGGCCGAATTCCTCAGCGAACACCAGCCCGTGGAAACCGGCATAGGGTTCCGTCAGCGTCGGAAATTTGCCCGAGGCTTCCCAGTCGAAACGGCCGCCATCGACCAGCAGGCCGCCAATCACGATGCCATGTCCGCTGAGGAACTTGGTCGCCGAATGCAGGATCAGGTCCGCGCCAAGTTCAAACGGCTTGATCAGGTAGGGCGTCGTAAACGTCGAATCTACTAACAAGGGCAGCCCCGCCGCATGAGCTACCGCCGCGATCGCGGGAATGTTCAGCACCTCCAGGCCCGGGTTGCCCAGCGTCTCGCCGAACACGAGGCGCGTGTCCGGCCGGATCGCGGCGCGAAACGCCTCTGGATCGCGCGGATCCACGAACGTGGTCTGGATGCCGAAGCGCGGCAGCGTATAGGCCAGCAGGTTGTGCGAGCCGCCGTACAGCGAGCGCGCGGCGACGATGTGCGAGCCCGCGCCCATCAGCGTCGCGATCGCAAGATGCAGCGCCGCCTGGCCGCTCGCCGTTGCGATCGCGCCAACGCCATCTTCGAGCGCCGTGATGCGTTCCTCGAGTACCGCGTTGGTGGGATTGCTCAGTCGCGAATACACATGGCCGGTGCGTTCGATGTTGAACAGCGAGGCCGCGTGGTCGGAATCGGTGAAGACGAACGACGCAGTCTGGTAGATCGGCGTGGCGCGCGCGCCGGTGGCGGGGTCGGGCTGCGCACCGGCGTGCAGGCTGAGCGTATCGAACGCAGGGTATTTCACGCCGGCCATGGATGACTCCTGTTGTGGTCGCTGCGGCTAATCTCCAGGCGGCAAGAATAATCGTTCCAGCGACTGCCGTTGCCGCGTTTTCGCGGACTGTGGGGCGCGAACGCTCGTGTTGCGGGTTGCCTATTGCCCCTGGCCCAGCGCGAATCCCGGTTCGTTGTCGAACGTACACAGGTTCTCGGTCTTGATGAAATCCAGCCCGTCGGATTCGAGGTTGTGCAACAGCGAGACGATGTCGGCATTGCTGATATTGCGTGCCGCGCCGTCGCTGTCAGCACCCAGGAATCGGCAACGCCAGTGATCGGTACAAAAGGTCTCCGGGAATCCGCCGGGCCAGACCTTGACGCCCCGGTTGGTGATCATCTGCAGCTTGAACCCGGCGGCGCGCGGCTGATGTGTCAGCGTCTGCAGGCGCCCGGCCAGGTAGTCCGCGGAACAGTCTCCCGCGTGCACAAATACGTCAACGCCGACGATGGTCTTGCGCGCCGGGGGCTTGCGCACGTAGGGCTGCATGCTGGGGGCGCGCGGCGCGGTCGTTTCCAAGTAGGTCACTGCCCGCAGTTGCTGCGGTTTCTGCCCCAGGCGCGCGATGACCGCGTCTGCGAACCCGTTGCAGTCAGTCGTTCTTGAGCCTTTGCCGCCGCGGAGTTCCGCGGTGTGTATGCCATCTTCAATGGTCTTGAGCCACGCGTTGTGAATGTCAGTCGCGACCTGCGGCTGGCGCAGGTGAACTAACATCATGACCGCGCTCAGCAGCAGGCCGGATGGATTGGCTGCTCCCTTGCCGGCGATGTCAGGCGCGCTGCCGTGGATCGCCTCGAACATGGCGATGTGATCGCCGATATTGGCGCTGCCGGCCAGGCCGATCGATCCGGTCATCTCGGCGGCGATATCGGAGATGATGTCGCCGTACAAGTTGGGTGTGACGATGACATCGAATGTCTCCGGCCGCGTTGCCAGGCGCGCCGCGCCGATGTCGATGATGTAGTGATCGGTCTCGAGCATCGGGTACTGAGTCTTGATCTCGTCGAATACCTTGTGAAACAGACCATCGGTCATCTTCATGATGTTGTCCTTGGTCATGCACGTCACTTTGCGCCGGCCATGCGTCTGCGCGTATTCAAACGCGTAGCGAATGATTCTTTCGCAGCCCGGGCGGGTAATCAGCTTCAGGCACTGAAACACCTCGTCCGTCTGGCGATGCTCGATGCCGGCATAGAGGTCTTCCTCATTCTCGCGGACGATCACCAGGTCCATGCGCGGATGCTTGGTTACGACGAACGGGTCGTAGCTAACACAGGGACGGACGTTGGCGTACAGCCCCAGGGTCTTGCGAATGGTGACATTGAGGCTCTTGTAACCGTCGCCTTGTGGCGTGGTGATGGGTCCTTTCAGAAAGACCTTGGTGCGTCGCAGGCTCTCCCAGGCGTCGGGCGCGATCCCCGACGTGTGGCCCGACCGATAGACCTTCTCGCCGATTTCGATCACCTCGGTCGTGAGCTGTGCGCCGGCACAGTCCAGTACCTTGAGGACCGCCGTCATGATCTCCGGGCCTATGCCGTCGCCGTAGGCGACCGTTATCGGGGTCTTTTCGCTCACGCTGTGACTCCTGTCGGGTGGTTGAACTGCGCGCAGGATAGGGCTTTCTAAATATCGGGAAAATTGATATTTTTCGATATATAACATCGGAATTAACAATGATTAAAATCAGCCCGGTGCGGGCCACGCTGGTCCAGCTGCGCACATTTGAAGCGGTCGCCCGGCTGGGCGGCGTTGGCAAGGCGGCGCTGAGCCTGCATATGGCCCAGTCGACGGTATCAACCCAGCTGCGCGAACTGACCGGCGCTGTGCGCGCGAGCCTGTTTGTACCCAGGGGCCGGGGCCTGCAGTTGACCCAGGAAGGTGCGCTGTTGCTAACAACCAGCCGCGACCTGTTCGGCCGCTGGCACCTGTTTGAAGAACAGGTCGCGGAGATGCAGGGACTCAGACGCGGGAACTTGCGTATCGCCGCCGTGACGACCGCGGAGTACTTCATTCCCGATCTGGTCGCGCCGTTTGCCCACGCGTATCCCGGCATCACGATCGAGCTGGCGGTTGAAAACCGGGATTCCGTCGTGCGCCGGCTGACGCAGGGAGACGACGAACTGGCGGTGATGATGCTGCCGCCCGATGATCTCGATCTTGACCGGTGGCCGTTCCTTGAGAATCCCCTGGTCGTTATCGCCCCGCGGCGCCATCCGCTCGCGCAGCGCAGCCGATTGCGAATCCAGGACATCCTGCGCGAGCCACGCCTGACGCGTGAGCTGGGCTCGGGTACGCGCCGCGCCACGGATCATTACCTTGACCAGCGCGGCATCAGCTGGCCACCGCGTATGGCGTTAGGCAGCAACGAGGCGATCAAGCACGCGGTTGCCGCAGGCCTCGGCCTGGCTGTGCTGTCGCGGCATGCACTTGGGACCGATCCGAAGCGAGCCGGACTCGCGGAGTTGCCGGTTGCCGGCTTTCCAATCCGTCGTATGTGGCAATTGGTCTGGCGTCGCGACCGCCCTTTGTCCCGGCCGGCGCAGGCCTTCCTGGATAATCTCCGCGCGCGGCTCGCCCAGCCACCCGCCGGCAAAGCCTGATCGGCGGGTTACGTATCGGCTGGCTAACAAGGCGCCGGCGCGAGCGGCCGGATTGACTCGCGCCAATTGACAGGTCGTTCAACAAAGAGTTGGATGGCGCGTTCAGCAGCAAGAATGCGCTGCGATAGTTCTCGAGGGGTTTTTAATGGACTCGCTTGCTCGCACCACATTCGTTCTGGCGCTCGGCCTGGCCGCATTCTTTTCGCCGGCCCAGGCACAGGAGGCTGCCCGGCCCACGGTCGACGCGCAGGGATCCATCACGTCCCAAGGCCCGGTGGTTGTGCCGCTGTCGGATTTCCTCAGCCCGGAGGCCAAAGCGCAGCTGACAGACCGCCTGCGCGACACGCAGCAACCGACCTTGAAGGATGGAATCGCCGCGGTGCGCGCCGGTTCTGCTGCCAGCGCGAAAGCGTCGCTCGATGGCTGGCTGAAAATCTATCCTGCCAAAATCGAGAGTACGATGATCGACGGCGTGCGCACCGACATCGTCACGCCCGAATCGGGCGTCGATCGGCGCAACAACAATCGCCTGCTCATCAATGCGCACATGGGCGGGTTTTTCACCGGCGGGCGCTATGGCGGCCAGGTCGAGGCCGTGCCGTTAGCAGGGCGGGGCAGGATCAAGATCATTGCGGTCGATTACCGCATGTCGCCGGAATTCATTTTCCCCGCCGCCAGCGAAGACATGGAAACGGTGTATCGCTACGCGCTCAAGTCCTACCAGCCAAAGAACATCGGCATTTACGGCTGCTCGGCCGGAGGCACGCTGGTCGCGCAGTCGATGGCCTGGTTCCAGAAAAAGAAACTGCCGTTGCCCGGCGCCATCGGCATTTTCTGCTCCGGCGCCATGAAAATGTTCTGGTCTGGCGGCGATTCCTCGCAAATCACTTCGCTGCTCAACGCCACGCCGCCGGGCGGGCCCAAGTGGCCAGCGGGCGCGCCGCGCGACTACTTCGATGGCATCGAGCGCAACGATCCGTTAGTAACTCCGGGCCTGTTCCCCGAGGTGCTGGCCAGGTTTCCGCCGACGCTGCTGGTGACGGGAACCCGCGACCCCGTCATGAGTAACGCGATCGTCACGCACGCGCGCCTGTTACAGGCGGGCGTGCACGCGGAACTGTTCGTGCAGGAAGGGCTGGGTCACGGGCAATTCTTTGCTTTCCCTGGCACGCCGGAATCGACGATCGCCTACGACGTGATCTGGCGATTTTTTGACGAACATCTGCAGCACTAAGCTGCCGGGGCAGACGCACGCGTCACGGGCGCTCCGGCGTACGCATCTTCGGGTAATCGGTCCAGAGGCTAACATGCCCGTCCCACGGGATTGCGGATCCCAGGATCGTTGGGTGGACCTTCTCAATCACTTTCCGCGACGCTGCGGGCAGCGAGTTAAGCGTGCGCAGTTTCACGCCTTGCGTATTCCAGACGAGGTATCCGGGCTGCTGACCCATCAACAGCCAGGGCCACCACAACATGGTCTGGTTGAGTGAGTAGGTCGACGACGCGTTCATGACGGCGGGATCTGCCAGTTCACGCAACAGTCCGCTGTTAGTGGTCTTTTCCGAATACAGGAGGTCCGGGCCGGTGGACTCGAGCGGCCATTTTTCAACATCGAGCGGATTTTTCAGGTAGACGCCCGAAGACCAGCGGGATGTCCAGATCCGGTCATCGGTCTGGAACCATTCGAGCGCGAACGGCTTGCCGCTGTTGTTGCGTGAAACCCATTGGCCGTCGCGCCGGATCTGCGGGCCGCTCGCAGTCCAGAGGTTCTGGCCCAGCCCCTCACGCTGGTGAAACGGACGCACGGTGCGGCCATTGAGCGGATTCACGAATGAGTCGAGCGGCTCGGTCTCGCCGGCACGGTGGTAGACGGTCACCTCCCACAAGCTAACAAGATGGCCTTCCGGCAGCAGCTCGACCTGGCGGCGGACGATCGACGTGCTCGCGGTGAGCATCACAGGCGCGCGTCCCGGTACGAGCGCCTCGAGCGTGCCGGCGTACAGGTAGAACACGGTCTCTGGTATGAGGCTGGAGTTGAGTTTCAGGAACGCGCGCACCTGGGCCGCGGGAGTCGACAGGTCAAGCTGGGATGCCACGGACGCGGCCGCGGCCTCGTTCGACAGCAAAGATGCGCCGGCAGCGCCCGCCGCGGTCAGCATCGAGCGCCGGGTGAGCGGGCTCATGGCGGCGTCCCCTTGAGTTGCTGTTCGGTGATCGGCGGCATGGGTCCGCAGCGCGGCTCGAAACCGCGTACGGTGTCGGTTTCGTAGCTGCGCTTGCAGAGCCAGTGATCGAGCTGCGGCTTGATCATCAGGTCGTCGATGACAAAGATCTTGTTGATGCAGTGCCGGGAGCCGATGCATCCGAGGACTTGCTGGTTCAGGTCGGCGCGTAGCACCGCGCCGAACTTCTGCGGGTCTGTTGTCAGGTAGGACTTGCCGCTGGCCATGTTGAAGGCGGGATCCCTCGGGTTTGGCACCAACGCCCCGATGCGGATGATCGTGTAGGGCACGCCCGAGTCGCGCAGCACGTGTTCGGCCCGCGTCATGTCCTCGGCGAGCTTGTAGAGCGGCGGGCTCAGCGGACAATCCTTCACGGCGCGGTCACCGCAGCCGCTGCCGAGGCCAAGGAATTGTTTGACGTGCATTTTTTTGGCGAGCGGCACGAAGTTCTCGTAAACCTGTGCGTAGCTCTGCGCGCCGCCCGGGGCAACCTGCACGGTCTCAAAGATCACCGAGTAGCGCTTGCCCTTGAGAGCCGCCGCGACTTCTTCCCTTTTCATCGCATCACCAACCAGATACTCGACTTCGATGCCGGCGAGTGGCGCACGATTGGTGGTTGACCTGACGAAAACCGTGACGCGGTCGCCGCGCGCAACGAGCATCCGTGCCACCGCCGCACCGGTGTGTCCGGCGCCGCCGATGATGAGTACGTTCTCCTTCGCCCAGACTGCGGGTGATAGCAGCAGCATTGCGACCAGGCTGACTGTGCGGCCTAGGGTCATGTGTGACATGGAGGATCTCCTTGGTTGAACGGGATCGGCCGCGACAGCAGCAATCGGGCTACGAAGTGTACGCCGCGATCGGACGATGCGGCACCCGGGTTATCCGCCCGGCGCCACCGGGTGGCCGCCGCCTGCTCGCCTAACAACACACGGGCGCAAGGCCATGCTAGTGTTGGTTGCATGAAAACTGCATTCTGCTTGGCAGTACTGTCGCTGGCTGGCAGCTCTACCAGCGGCGCCGAACCACCTGCTGCGGCACCGACACCCGCGCCCGAAAAGCCGACGCAGTCGATACTGCTGCGCGCCGTTAGCGTCACATACGACATCGATCGCTCGCTGCTTTTCTATCGCGACATCCTCGGGCAGGAAGTGGTCGAGGATGCGCAGCTGAATCCGGAACGTGCCGCGACCTGGCTGGACGTGTCGCCCCAGGCCAAGGTCCGTTTCGTGGTATTGCGTGGCAAGGCGGAATATCCGGGCGGCCCGATCACGGGCGGCCGCATTGCCTTCATCGCCATCGATGATCCGGCGCACCCGCGCAGCAGTGTCAAGACCACGAACCATCGCGGCGTCCATGGCGACATGATCCTGCCGCACCGTGTGGCCAACCTGGACGGCATCGTGCGCCGGCTGAAAGAGGCGGGCTTCGAGTTTCTGTTCGAGCCGCGCGTGACGCCCACGGGCCTGTCGCGCAATTGCATGGTCTACGATCCCAACGGCCACATCGTCGAGCTGTTCGAACTGAAATAGCGGCACGCTGTGCTAGTCTTGTCGCCCTCATATGCAAGCACTCTCCGTGCGGGGTCTGGTCAAGACCTATCAAAACGGCGCCCAGGCGCTCAAGGGCATCGATCTCGAGGTTGAGCAGGGCGATTTTTTTGCACTGCTGGGACCTAACGGCGCGGGCAAGACCACACTGATCGGCATCCTGACGTCGCTGGTTACCAAGACCAGCGGCGAGGTCAAGGTCTTCGGCCACGACCTGGATCGCGAACTCGAAATAGCGAAATCCTGCATTGGCGTCGTGCCGCAGGAACTCAATCTCAACGGTTTCGAATCCCTGGAGACCATCGTCGTCAACCAGGCCGGTTTCTATGGCATCCCGCGCGCGATCGCTCGCCAGCGCGCCGAGATCTATCTCGGCAAGCTGGGGCTGTGGGATCGCCGCACCAAGATGTCGCGCATGCTGTCCGGCGGCATGAAGCGCCGCCTGATGATTGCGCGCGCGCTGATGCACGAGCCGCGCCTGCTGATCCTCGATGAGCCCACCGCCGGTGTCGACATCGAAATCCGCCGCTCGATGTGGGAGTTCCTGCGTGAACTCAACGCGCGCGGCACCACCATCATCCTGACCACTCACTACCTCGAGGAAGCCGAGGCGCTGTGCCGCAATATCGCGATCATCGATGGCGGCCGCATTATCGCGCGCGACCAGATGGGCGGCCTGCTGCGCAGCCTGACAACTGAAACCTTCGTGCTGAACCTGCGCAATGCGCTACCGAGCGCGCCGACGATCGACGGTTATCCGATCAAGTTGATTAACAGCAACACGCTGGAAGTCGAGCTGACCAAAGACCAGAACCTCAACGAGGTGTTCGCGCGCCTGTCCGCGGCCGGCATCCCGGTGCTGTCGATGCGCAACAAGGTCAACCGCCTCGAGGAAGTGTTCATGCGGCTGACGGACAAAAGTGCTCATGCCGCGGGCGGTGCGGCGCCATGAACGATTTCGATCCGCAAAGACATGTGGCGCGGGCGCGCTGGGTCGGGTTCATGACCATCGTGCGCCGCGAGTTCGGTCGCATCGTCCGTATCTGGGGTCAGACGCTGGTGCCGTCGGCGATGACGGCCACGCTCTATTTTGTAATTTTCGGCAGCCTGATCGGCCGGCGCGTCGGCCAGATGGGCGGTTTCGATTACATGCAGTACATCGCGCCGGGCCTGATCATGATGAGCGTGATCACCAACGCCTATGGCAACGTGGTGTCATCGTTCTTTGGCGCGAAATTCCAGCGCTTTCTCGAGGAAGTGACCGTCTCGCCAATGCCCAACTGGCTGGTCGTGTTAGGTTTCGCGAGCGGTGGAATCCTGCGCGGCCTGCTGGTGGGTGCCATCGTCACCGTGGTGTCGCTGTTTTTCACGCATCTCAGCGTGCATCACATTGTCATTACCCTCGCAGCGGTGCTGCTGACTGCCACCGTGTTTGCGCTGGGTGGCTTCATCAACGCGGTGTTCGCCAAGAACTTCGACCAGGTGAACTGGATCCCGACCTTCGTGCTGACACCGCTCACCTATTTCGGCGGCGTGTTCTACTCCATCAGCCTGCTGCCCGAGCTGGCGCAGAAGATTTCCTTCGCCAATCCGATCCTGCACATGGTCAATGCGTTTCGTTATGGCTTCCTCGGTGTTTCCGATGTCGACGTGCGCGTGGCGTTTGCGATCATGATCGGCTCGGCGATCCTGCTGTTTGTGATCGCGGTGGGCTTGATGAACCGCGGCACGGGCATGCGGGAATAGCGATCGCAGCGCATGTGCGGCCGGTTTGCGTTTTACTCTCCGGCTGAAGCGATTACGCGTTTGTTTGGCGTCCAGGGCGCGGCCAGTGTCGAGCCGCGCTGGAACATCGCGCCAACCACCTATGTCCCGGTGGTGCGCCTGGATGACGCCGGCGCGCGCCGCCTCAGCATGTTGTACTGGGGGCTGATTCCGCACTGGGCCAAAGAGAAATCCATCGGTGCCCGCATGATCAACGCGCGCGCCGAGACGCTGGCGGAAAAACCGTCGTTTCGCACCGCTTACAAACGCCGCCGCTGCCTGGTGCTGGCCGACGGCTGGTACGAGTGGAAGGCGGAAGCCGGCGCCAAGCAGCCGTATTTCATTCACGCAGCTAACGGCGAACCCTTCGCGATGGCCGGCTTGTGGGAAAGCTGGGTGGAAACGCCAGGTGAGCCGGCCCTGGAGAGCTGCGCCATCGTTACTACCGAGGCCGCAGGATCTCTGGCGGAAGTTCACCATCGCACGCCGGTCGTGCTCGATTCGGCGGGTTTTTCAACCTGGCTCGATTGTTCAGCGCCGGTCGCCAGCGCCGCGAACGCCGCCGCGGTCGCCGCCTTGCTAACAGCGGCGCCCGAGGGCCGGATGCAGGTGCGGCGCGTCAGTCGAAAAGTCAACAATGCGCGTAACGAGGGCCCGGAGCTGCTGCAGGCCGCTGATTAAGTTTCATTGTGGTAAGTCCCTAGGTACCGGGCGATACCGCTGTCCTAGAATGGCTAACGAATTCCTCGCAAAAGGTACCTGGCTATGCGATCCAACGAACTGGTCCGGCGTCTGATGACCGAGGCAGTGCTCTCCATCGACATCAGCGAATCTGCCGCGCAAAGGCCAGCCGGCGATCGAATACCTCAACCAGCACGTCAAGCTGGCAACGCTGATACAGCGTCCGCCGGTCACGATTGGCGCTAATGACACGGTTGAGCAGGCGGCGTCCATCATGGCGTCCAAGGGCATCCATGCGCTGCCAGTGGTCGATGACCGTGGATTTCTGGTCGGGATAATTTCGACCACCGATATCATCAACGCGGCGCTGCAAGGTGCCGCGGCTGCGGATGTCCGTGCCAGCACCGCTTCCTCGGCAAACGCACGGCTGCGCGACCTGGAAGCCGTGTTTGTGCTGGCGCAGCGCTATGTCGCTGCCGGACAGGACGAGCAGTTGCACGGCCAGTTGCTGCGAGCCATCGAACATGCCAAGCGCGGCGCGGTCGATATCTGATTGACGTTGCCGCGCTACGACGCGGCGGCTTCGCTCAACACCTGCACCGTCTTGCGATAGCGCTGCATCGCATCCTCAGGCGTGGCGGCGATCGACACCACGCCAAGCTTGCCGAACTCTGCCAGTGCGCCGATCAGGTTGAAGGTGACTCCTTGCATGCTGCTTTGGTCAAAATGCAGGTCGTTCTCGACCGCAATGTCGATCAGGTCTTCAGGAATGAGCCGCTTGAGTGCTGCGGCCTGCAGGTTGTCGGTCGCGTAGTAACAACGGCATTCACCGTTCGGAATGCGGAACTCGCCGGTGGCGGGGTCGTATTGCCCGTTGGTCAGGTACTGCAGTGTCTGGAAGGTGTGCGTGGTGCCGCCCTTGCGCACGTTGATTTCAATCGCGACATTGCGCCACGTGCCATCCGCCTGCCGGAACGAGACGAAATCGACGCCATACCTTCCTAACACCCCACGCTTGCATAGCTCCAGGCCGACGCGCCGGGCGGACTCCTGGATCGCAAGCCGGTAGCCGGGCCGTGCCGGGAATGTGCTGCCCAGGAATTTCTGGCCGGTGGAGCCACCTAACACCTGGTCGTGCGTCGAGATCATCTCGATCGTGCCAATCGGCGTGACGCGCTGTTGCGCGGACGGCGAGCAGGTCTCGCTGCCAGTGATCCAGGCTTCGACAATGCCGCGCATCGTCGCGAACTTGTGCAGGTAGTGCTGCCAGTTTTCGCCATCCGCCTCGAACGCCAGTTTCGATGGCAGCGCCTCTCGGATCCAGCGCTGCAGTGCATCGGTTCCGGCGCTGGCGGCGTCGGGTGCGCCGTCGAATCTGAATGCCGCGTTGCCCTCGCCGGAAGCGCCGTCGTTCAATTTGACGGCCGCACGACTCAGCGTCGGATTGTCCGTCCGGAGCTTGGTCAGCGCGGCAATGATGTCGTTAGCATCGCGCAGGTCTTCGCTGCCCGGCGGCAGGTCGACGCCCGCGGCGCGGAACATCGCGCGGCTGCCGCTTTTCCCGCCGAGCCAGCTCAGTGCCGGATCGCAGGCGTACAGCGGGACGTCGAGTTGCAGCGCGAGCTGCTTTTCATCCTCCGTGGCGTTGAAGCAGCTCATGTGGGCGCTGGCGGTGTCGCCGATGGCGGCACGGATGCGCGCGATCAGCCGCGGGCGATCCAGGATCTTGCGGGTCAGCGTGATCGCGGAGCCGTCGTACGCCGACAGCATGGTCAGCCTGCGCTGCGCCTGCTGATGCGGGATGCCCGGCAGAAGGCTCAGGTAATAATCGACAATGACCGGGTCGATCGGCGTGCTGGTGACAAACACGATTCGCGTGTTAGGCAATCGGAGCAACATCAGCATGGTCAGCTGTCGCTCTTCGTAATGCGACAAACCCTCGACGTGTGAGATTATTTCCTGGTCCATGGAAAGACCGGGGATGACCACCACCGTGCGCGGCGCGCGCGGATCGGCGAACACATCGCGGAACAACGGCACGAGCCGTGCCTGAAGTTGCGCGAAGCGAGCGTTGTCAGCCGCAGGATTCATTTTCGTTGGCGGTGATCTTACAGGCGATCGACCGCGCGGGCACCATGGAACTCAGCTTGCGGAAAAAACCCTGGCTGCATCGGCAATCAGGTCCGGATGATACTGCTTGCACATCGCCAGTAATTGCGGCGGTAGCTGTTCGGCGGCCCAGACTTTTCCGCCACGACCGGTTTGCAGGGTGTGGCCATCGACGCCCTGCATCTGCATCCAGGGCCGGAATGCCGCGATGGACGAATACTGGACTTCCACCGCCGTGCTAACCACCCGCGGATTCACGATGTCGCGCCAGGGCGCACGGTTGATGGTCCATTCGTGGTAGAAAAATACCGGCTTTTCCGTGCCCTGTGCCATGACGCGGGTGCCGAGCGTCTGGCGGATCAGGAAATCATCGCCATCGCGCTGCGCCTGCAGCAACTTCTGCTCGCGATGGCTGCTGCCGTTGCGCCAGAACTTGTTGCCACCCTGGGTCTCGCTCGCCATGTTGAAGTCGTCGTGCAGGCTTTCTTCGACCACAATTTTGCCGGCCGACGGCCCGGAACGGTAATTCGGCACCGTGACCTCGGCGCCGGTGCGCGGCATGGTCAGTTTTTCGAGGCGTGTCCCGGTTTTGGCATCGAGGTAGAACGCCACTTCCAGGGTTTTTCCCTCGAATGCGGTAGCGCCGGCACGATGGTGCTTCTGCCAGGTCGCGGCTAACAACCGGTACAAAGGTATGGTCTCGCCATTGATGACCGCGCAGGTCGTGGCGTCGACCCAGCCAATCGTGATTTCCTCGCGCAGGCTGGAACGCGCCTTGATGAAGGCCTCCAGCATTTGCGTTCCCGACCACGCAAGGTCCTCCGGTGTATGCGACGCCGGGCTGCGGGCCGCTGCGCCGGCCGGGGCAAGACTGGCGGCGACCGATGCCGCGGCGCCGGTTGTTAGTAATTGTCGACGGCTGATTGCCATGTGCGATTCCTGTCAGTGGGTTTTTACGGGACGATCGGCGCCATAACGCTGGAACCGGTATTCCATGGAACGCATGACGCCATTGTCAATGCCATCGACGCGTGCCAGCAGCTCTTCGCCTTCGCACCAGTAACTGATGCCCTGCGGAAAGTCATGCGTGAGGTTGAAAAAACTGACGCGCGAGGCCGAAGCGCTTGTTAGCTTGAAATCTACGGGAGGCTGGCCCTGCGGCCAGCCGACAAACACGGTGCTGCCGTCGGGGCGGGTCTCGATGCGCAGGTTCTCATAAAGGCCGTGTTTGCCGGCCGGCACGTAGCGGTTCATGCCCAGCATCAGGCCACCGACCGGTGCCATCCAGGCTTCATCGGCACGGGCGCCATCCGCGCTCCTGTAAGTCCAGTGTCCCGCCATCCAGCGCAGTTGCTCGATGGCCGCAGTCTCACTGCCGATCGGCTTGTCGGTCGGAAAAGACGGGAGCTGCGACTTCCATGCGTCGATCGCGGCGGTGCTGTCATTGATCAGCGCAAACGACTTGCCGTCGGCACTGGGGTTGGTCAACGCATCGATGGCGACCCGCGCCACGTCGGCGCGGCTCACGTCGGTGGATGAGTACTGCTCGCGCGCCAGGATGCGCAGCCCCTGTTTGCGCGCCGGCTGCAGGGTCAATCCGCCGGGACCGATCACGGTATAACTGAGTCCGCTCGCGCGCAGTTGCTCCTCGGCACGGGTTTTCCAGAAGCGCACATTCATGAGGGCGGTAGCCTTGGTCTGATCCTTGTGCGTTCCCGAGGTGCTCGAGGATATGAACACGAAATGCTTCACATGCGCGGCCGCGGCCGCGTCGATGAGCCGGCTGTTAGACAGGAAATCAACGCGCTCAGGCACATCCTGGCCCTGGAAGCCATGCGCACCAATGGCGGTTACCACATGGTCCGCACCCTGCATCGCCGCCTGGACCGCCGCGGCGTCGGTCAGATCGACCTGCCGCCATTCGCCATATTGGTAAAGCGCGCCGAGGTCCTTTCTTGCGCGGGCCAGGTCGCTGGTCAGGGCACGCACGCGCCAGCCGCTCCTGGCGGCCTGGACCAGGACTTCCCGGCCGGTCTTGCCAGAGGCCCCGGCCAGCACCAGCAGCGGCTTTGCCGCCGCGCTTTTCTCTGCCTGCGCGAGCGGCGCAAAGCTAACAAAGACCAGGATGGCGAGCATTGCCGCGCGCAGCGCGGCGCGGGCCTGGTCTCTTCGGGTTGTGCACGCAAGCATTGCGACGTTCATAGTGTTACCAGACCCTAGAGCGGCGGACGCCATTTGCCCACGTGCTTTTTCCAGTTGCGCTCGGCGATTTCGAATGACTTCGGCGCCAGGGTGCTCAGCGCGGTGCGATTGAGCAGCTGATACTCCTGCGGCCCGCCTTCTTCGGGCAACTGGCGCGTGGCATCGATCACGATCTTGGACGTGTAGGGCGGGTCGGTGAGCGACGGGTCGAGCGGCATGCCGCGCGCTTTCGGAATCATCAGAGTGGCCGGTTGCGGCTGCCAGCGCGACCCCATCGCATGCATCATCTGCACCCGATCCAGCACCTCGAGGTCATCGTCAACCACCACCACGACTTTGGCGATGCCGACGATCTCGGCAATGCGCTTGCCGACTTCGAGCGCCTGTCCGGGCTTGGTCTTTGTCATGCTAACAAAGGTGAAGCCCGTTGCGTCCACCGGCGAGTGCAGGAATTTCACCGCCGGGACAAAACGTTTCATCGTCGACACTGCCAGCTGTTCAAGCGGCGCGGTCGGGAATCCGCGCGTCTGGCCCGTAAAGGAGTTCACGATCCAGGGGTTCCTGCGATGCGTAATACAGCGGATGTTCATCCAGAAGTTTTCCGCTTTCTTCTTGCCCATGTAACCGTACATTTCACCGAACGGGCCTTCCGGTTTCAGCGGCTCATCCAGCACCACTTCGCCTTCGATGACGATCTCGGCATTGGCCGGCACCAGATGGTCGTTGGTCTCCGACTTGACGACGTCCAGCGGCCGGCCGCGGATCGCGGAAACGACGGTGAGCTCATCAGCCTTGGCGCGATTGAGCTTGCTGCTCGATACCACCCAGGTGATCGGATCCTGGCCTAGCACGATGGAAACGGGAACGGATTTCTCGCCGCGTTCTTTCGCCTTCATGAACGCCTGCCAGGCGCCCTGATTCGGTTCCGGGTTGACGCCTAACATCTTCGGGCCCTTGATCTGGCAACGATAGGTGCCGAAATTCTTGCTGAGGTCCTTGTCGTTGGTGAACACCGAGCCGGTGTTGACGTAGCGGCCGGCGTCCATGGGATTGGACTGGATGAACGCAAACTGCGTGATGTCGATGGCATCGCCGGTCAGCACCACCTGTTTGCAGGCCGCCTGGTCGCGCGCCACCTCGCGGAACGGCGCTTCGGGAAAAGCGCCGCCCTTGCCGAGCTTCAGGTATTCGTCGACGCGCGCGCAGGCCTTGTAGTAAGTGGCGAAATGATCGCCGGGCACGGGCTCAAGACCGAAGCTCAGGCACTCCGTGTCCCAGTGCCCGAAATGATTCGCGATGATCGGGCCCTTGTGCCAGTGCCCGTCGATCCTGACGTTCTCCATGTACAGGCACGGCGCCTCATACATGCCGAACTTGTCAACCAGGCGGTACATCAGCGCCGTGGCTTCATAATTGTCCTGGTCGATATCGCGTACCTTGAGCAGCAGCCCGCGTCGCTCGAGCTCGTGGATATAGCCGCGCAGATCATCGAACGGCCCGAACTGCCATGCGGGTGTCTTGCCAGGCCCGGATCCGGCGCCAGTCGCGGCCGCAGCCGGCGCGGGCGGGGGCCCCGACCCTTGTGCCTGAGCTAACGCACGATCGGCAGCGGCCCAGGCGGCCGCGGAGATGCCGGTGCTCGTTCCCAGGAAAGTCCTGCGGCTGATGCTCATGATTGGCGGTACCTGATTAAGCGACTGATGGGCTGACGGTGCCAGCTTTGGCCCGCGCGAACAAGCGCCATCGGACCCGGGCGACTAACCAGCGGTTCGATCCGCTAGACTGCGACCCATGACCGCAGCAACCCTGAATCTGGTACAGCGATTTCCCGGCCGGCGTGCCTTTATCACCGGCGGCGCCAGCGGCTTCGGCCTGGCCTGCGCCGAATTGCTGGCGCGCGAAGGCTGGAGCCTGATGCTAACGGATGTCGATGCGGCGCGGCTGTCCATCGTCACGGCGCGTTTTTCGGCCCAGGGCGTGCGCGTCGGGTCTGAGCCCTGCGATGTCCGCGATGCCGCCGCGCTGACCCGGATCGTCGACGCCGCGGCCCAGGTGTTAGGCGGCATTGATCTTGCGGTGAATGCCGCGGGCGTTGCAGCGGTAGGGCCGTTCCTGGACAGCGACCCCGGCGATTGGCAATGGATGTTCGATATCAATGTCCATGGCGTTGCTAACAGTTGCCGCGCCGTGCTGCCGCACATGCTGCGCAACGGGCGCGGACTCATCATCAACGTGGCGAGTGTGGCCTCGTTCTGCACCGGAGCTAACATGTCGGGCTATAACGCGGCCAAGGCCGCCGTGGTGGCGCTCTCGGAAACGCTGCAACAGGAGTATGGCGCCGAGCGGATCCAGGCTGTTGCGGCCATGCCCGCTTTTTTCCGCACCCGCCTGATGGAAGGCGCGCGCGGGCCGGACCGGTTGCTGGCGGGCGCGCAGCGGCTGATGGAGGCTTCCCGTCTCACTGCGGAAGATGTCGCCGAGCAGGTGCTTTATCTGGCGGGCGCGGGCCGCACGCACATCGTCTTTCCGTCCAAGTATCGCTGGATCTGGCGCTGGAAACGGCTGGCGCCACAAAGTTTCCAGCGCTGGTTTCCGAAGTTCATTGCTCGCGGTCGCGGGGCCCGGCGTGACACGCACTGACGCCCCCGACCGCCTGTCACCCTTTCATCTTGCCATCCCGGTGCATGACCTGGCAGCGGCGCGAACGTTCTATGGAACGCTGTTCGGCTGTGCCGAAGGGCGCAGTGCGGCCGAATGGGTGGATTTTGATTTCTTTGGCCACCAGCTCGTCGCGCATCTGGATCCGTCGCGGCGGGCGTTTGTCGCGCCGTCGCATACCAACGAGGTCGATGGTCACCAGGTCCCGGTGCCGCATTTCGGCATCGTATTAGCCTGGGAGCGCTGGCACGAACTCGCAGCGCGGCTGCGGGCGGCCGGTATCCGCTTCGTGATCGAGCCCGGCATCCGGTTTGCCGGCGCCGTTGGCGAGCAGGCGACTTTCTTCCTGTACGACCCCAGCGGCAACGCGCTTGAATTCAAGGCATTCAGGGATCCGGCGCAATTGTTCGCCCGCTAACGTCGTGTCGCGCGAATAACTTCGCGAACTCTGCGACCGACGGGCGAGCGCGATAGTCACAGCCGAGTGGTGAATGGGCGGCGGCTCGGGCGCGCGGTCAGCGCAAACTTGGTGCCGTCAGCTCAAATGGGAAAAGATCCTGTGAGGAACGTTTGCGCCCGCGCGCCCGAGCGAACGCGCAAGATCGCGTGTGAGTCCGCGAGCCGCGATCTTGCAAGCGCGACGCCCTTTGAGCCGCGCGGCTGTGACTATCGCGCGCGCCGCTCGGCCCGCAGGCCCAGTGCGACCAGGCCGCGCAGCAGGCGTTCGTTGAAGCTCGCCGGACGCTCAAGATCCATGCGGCGCAGTGCGTCACTTTCATCAGCGCGCGGTCTTGTTAGCAAGGCGCGTGCCGCGAGCCACAGGCGCACCGCGCGGTTCTCGGTCATAAGCGCCAGTCGTTTCAGCGAGTGGGCGAGCTCGATTTCCTGCGCGGTCAGGTCGGTGCCAAACGGATACTCGCTGAAACGCCCGGCGCGTCGATGCGCCGACAGCGCGCGTTCCAGTTGTTCCGGTGTATTGCGGCAATGTATCTCCGGGATGCGGTAATCAGCGGCGATCTTGCCGGCCGCTTTTGCCCGGGCTAACAGGTCCGTCTGGAAGCGGGAATCGGTGATATTGAGCAGCGCCGCGATAACCTCGCTGTCGGTCCTGCCGCGGAGGTCGGCAATTCCGTATTCGGTGACGACGATGTCGCGCAGGTGGCGCGGAATCGTGACGTGGCCGTAGTTGTAGACAATGTTGCTGCTGACAACGCCGTCCTTACGCCGCGTGGCGCGCAGGCACAGGATCGAACGCGCATCCGTCAGTGCATGTGCCATGGCCACAAAATTGTATTGCCCGCCGACGCCACTTACGACACGGCCGTCATCGAGGCCGTCAGAAACCGCAGCGCCGCTCAGCGTCACCATCATCGTGGTGTTGACGAACCGGGCACGTGCACGCTGCAGGACGCGCTGTTCATAGTCCGTGCCATAGAGCTGGTTGATGTAGCCGACACCGCGCATGTCGAACAGAATGCGTTCGCTCTCCGAGAGATCATGCAGGTTGGCATAGAAACCGCGTGGCCCGAGGAAGAAGCCGGCATGCACCACCGCGCCGCGTTGCAGCTCACGTCCGATGCAGCTCTCCGCCAGCTGCGCGCAGGCCTGTTCGTTACCCAGGTCCGGTGCGATCAGTTCGCCGTCGGGGCTCTGGATGCGTCCATCCTGCCAGTAGCTGTCACTGCGAAATACGCCGTAATACTTGAGCTTTTCGAATTCGGCCTCCGACAACCGCGGGCCCATGCCGACCGACTGCAGGTCGCTGAGAATTCGCGCATCGAATCGTCCGCCGACGATATTGCCGCGCGCAATCAGCTTCGTGAGCTCCAGCGATTCGTAGACTCGGCGCCGCAGAATGCCGGCGCGATACAGATCCAGCATCTGATCGACGAACATCTCGGTCGACGCGAACAGCCCTTCGCGGAACGGTTCACGGCCGCCGACCGCGTCGATCAAGGGCGCGACATGCTCGCTGCCCAGATCGCGCAGCGCCTGGCGATAATCGGGATTCTGCTGCTGCCGCAGCAGCAAGGCGTAGCAGATGCCGTCGCCGAGTTCGCCGATACCAATTTGCAAGGTGCCGCCATCAGCGACCAGGGCGCTGGCATGCAGGCTGATTGCATGATCAACGCTGGCGAGCGCCGGGTTGGGCGGACAGAACAGGTCCTGGTCCGCCGCCCGGGAGTCCAGCACCATGTCGAACATGTCGCCCGGCACCAGTCCACGACCTAACATGAACGGCATTTGTTCGTGGACCTGGCCGATAACCAGGATGCGTCGCTCAGCATGGGCCGGCTGGAGCGCCAGCAGGTCGAGCGTCACATCGGCATTGGATCCAAGCGAATACTGCGGGTCCGTGACCGGCCCGCGCCGCGCGATCAGCTGAGTCAGGCAGTTGACGCCGCGCGCCAGCAATTCGCGCGCCGCATGCGTGTAGTTGGCGCTGAGATAATTCTGCTGCGAGGCCGCGATGTTCAGGCTGGCCCCGGGCTCGAGAAAAAACTCGATCACGTTGATGTTAGGTGGCAGTGTCCCGGCGCGCAGTGCGAGCACGTAGTCGAGATCCCGGTAGCTGCCGAAGATCCGGTCCAGCAGGGGTCCGGCAAATCGTCGCTCCAGCTCGCTGCCCGGCGCCGGCTTGCGCAGGCTCAAGGCGGTGACGATGGTCAGCGAAAGCTGCGGGTCGCGTGCCGCGCGCCGGAATAACTCGTTAGCGATCGCAACCGGCTTGCCGACACCCAGCGGCAGGCCCAGCACTATCCTCGGCCCGAGGCGGCGCAGGGCGGCCTCGACCAGTTCACCCACATCTGAGAATTCCTGGGGCATCTATCCGATCTGAGTTTCTCTAGACAAATTCGAACGCCCAACGCGCGCCGCGTGTGACGATGCGACCGGCGGATGGGTCGGAAAAGTGCGCCGGCAGGATCAATTCTGGTCGATCCGCAAATCGTTGCACGAATTTCTGTCGATAGCGCGCGGATTCTGCGCGATCCTCGCAGAAGGCTGGTGAAGATTCGGGGTACACGACCTGGATCGGGTGATGAATCACGTCGCCTGACACAACCGCGGCATCGCCGCGCGATCGCAGGTGGATGATTACGTTGCCGGGCGTGTGGCCAGGCGCGGGCTCGAGTATGGCGGTGTCGTCGAGCGCAAAGTCGCTGTCGACCATCAGCGCCTGACCGGCCGCAACGACCGGCAACACGCTGTCGGCAAAGCCGCCCATCTTCGCCGCCGGGTCGCTCTCATAGTTTTGCCGGCGGTGTTCGTATTCGACGCGTCCAAAAACGTATTTCGCATTGGGGAATGTCGGCACCCAGCGGCCATCCACAAGCCGTGTGTTCCAGCCGATGTGATCCGCATGCATGTGCGTACACATGACGTAGTCGACCTGCTCAGGCGCTATCCCGGCCTGCGCCAGGTTCCACAGGAACGGCGTGCGTCGCATGTGAAAACCTTCGAAACCGCCGCGATCCTTGTCGTTGCCGATGCAGGTGTCTACCAGGATGATGTGCCGCGGCGTACGCACCAGATAGGAATGAAACGCAAGAAACGCCATCGAGCCGGCGGTGCTGGCCTTGCCGTCGATACTTGCAAACCGGGGCTCCAGCCAGGCACGTTCACGTGTTAGCATTTCGCTCGTGATGTCCGGCAGCATGCGCTCGAAGCTCATGGGCCAGCAGGGGTCTTCGACAATGGCATCGACCCGCAGGTCGCCGACAGCAAGCGATTTCATGGGGAAAACATAACAGTGTTAATGACCGTTTTACTAGTACACCTGGCCGCAGCGGTTGTCAGCCCGCTGCTGTTCACCGCGCGGTCCTATCGAGTGTGGCGCGGGCGCGATCCGGCGGCGGGTCTGCTGCGCTGGCTGCCCCACGCGGTAGACACGGTGCTGCTGGCCGCGGGTATCACGCTCGCCTTCATGACCGGGCAAAACCCGCTCGCGCATGCCTGGCTGGCCGCGAAAATCATCGCGCTGCTGTGTTACATCGCGATAGGCCATATCGCGGTTCGACGCCTGCGGCAGCGCGGCGCGATCGCGGCCGCGTGGCTGTCGGCAATGGTGATTATCACGTACGTCTACGCCGTGGCCTTTACAATGCGGCCGGTTCCCTGGGAATAATCAACAGTCAGGCGGCGACGTGAACGTAGTCGAGGGCAGAAAATTCGGGCCGGCGGTTCTTGAGCCGGGGTATACAGCGGCCAACGCCGGTACCTACATATTCGCCGCATTCACCACGGTCGGGTTGCTGGCGTTTGTTAGTTTCATCATGACGTTCCTGCTCAATGCCAACCTGCATGTGCCGCTGGCGGATCAGGGCGAAACACTGGGCAAGTTGGGTTTCAGCAACGAAATTGTCGCCTTGTTGCTGGTGACGCCGATCGGCGCGCTGGCCGACAAGATCGGGCGCCGGCCGGTGTATGTGCTGGGGTTTATCTGGCTGGCGGTCGGCTTCTGCCTTTATCCGCTGGCGCGCACTTTCAATCAGTTGCTGGCGTGCGCGCTGTTCTTTTCGGTCGGCGTCGCGGCGGTCGGTTGCATGATGTCAACGATCCTCGCAGACATCCCGCGTGAAGATTCGCGCGGACCATTTGTCGGCATGACCGGCTTCGTGCAGGGCATCGGCGTGGTCGTCATTGCGATCATCGTGCTTGGCAGCCTGCCGAAGCGATTTGTCAGCCAGGGCATGGACGCGAGCCGGGCCGCGCAACTGACCTTGTGGGCGGCCGCGGGACTTTGCGTACTGACCGCCATCGTGTGCCTGATCGGTCTCAAGAAAGGCACACCCAGCAAACTTGCCGCGCAGTTGCCGCTCAGCACCATTATTGCGCAGGGCGCAGCCGCGGCGCGCAGCAATCGCGTCATCTGGTTCGGCTACATGCTCAATTTCGCGGCGTTCGCCGACCGCATCATCATCGGTACTTTTTTCTCGAATCGACTGCAGACGTCGCTGGTCGAGAGCGGCATCAGTCCGACCGATGCGCTCGACAAGGCGCGCCGGCCGATTCTGATAGCTAACACCTCGGGACTGGTTTTTGCGATCGTCTTCGGACTCATGTTGCGGCGGATCGACCGCATCACCGCCGGCGTGATCGCGATGCTGGTGGCGTCGATGGGCTACCTGGCGGGAGGCTTTGTCGGCGATCCGCGCAGCGGATCCATCGCACCGGTCGCCATTCTGCTGGGTCTCGGACAGGTGGCTGCGATCGTATCCAGCCAGGTCGTGCTGGGTCGCGAGGCGCCGATAGCCGTGCGCGGCGCGGTGTTTGGTCTCGCCAGCGTTGCCGCATCGCTCGGCATTCTCTTCACTAACGGTGTGGGTGGCTGGCTTTACGACGCGGTCGGCCATGGCGCGCCGTTCTTTCTCATTGGCGGCATCAATTTCTGCATCATGCTGTTCGGCATCTATCTGATGCGCGCGCGCAAAGCCTAGTCTTCCTGTAATAACAACAGCGGCGTGCCTTCCGGGCTGCGCAGCAGTGCGTTAGCTGCCGGATCGAGCCCGCGCGGCAATTCCGGATCGAAGGCGAATTCCGCCTCGCGCAGCGCCGCGACGCGGCGTTGCATCGCCGGGTCGCGAAACACCAGCATCGGCTGATCCAGGGTGCGCGGCCGGTGCAGCGCCAATGTCAGCTTGTCGCTGATCAGGGGCTGGCTCAGGTACGGCGTCTCCGCTTCGGTGTGTGCGACATAGCCCAGGCTTTCCCAGAATGCGGCGCTGGCTGCGAAATCGGCGGTCGGGATGCTGAACTCGGCAAACCAGCCGCAACGGGATTCCTGCGCGTCGCGCGCATCCGCCGGCGGCGGGGAATAGGTGCGCGCTTCGAGGATGGTGATCATCTGCCCGGTCGGGTCGAGGAACCCGATCTCATTGAAACTCTCATCGCCGGTCTTGGCGAATGCGAGTTCGATGCCGAGCGCCGTGAATTCGGGCACATGGCGCGCGATGTCCTGCCGCACAAAAGTGATGGCGGGCGAGGGAAACCGGTACTGGTGCAGCCCCAGGAAAATCCGCCCGTCTGTTAGCACGCCGTAGGGATGCGGCCAGGTGTCACCCGCGACACACTGGCGAAAGCCGAGGCTTTCATAGAACTCGACCGACGCGAGGATGTCGTTGGTGCGGATGCTGATTTCGTGGAATACGCCGAGCATGCGAGCCTATGATATGTCGACTGCAGCATCGCCGGAGAGTCCACATGGCTACCGCCAGGAAGAAAACGGCTCGCAAGACCCGCAAGAGCCGCGCAACGGCGTCCCCGTCATCCGGGATGCAACGGCAAGTCGGCAACACGGCGGTCAAGGCGCGCACCGGTCTCGACTGGGACGGTTGGTTCAACTGGCTGGATGGCCAGAATGCCAGGGCGCTGGATCACAAGGCCATCGTGGCCCTGCTGTCCATCAAGAAGAACCTGGAACCCTGGTGGCGCCAGATGGTGACCGTGGCCTACGAACAGGCGCGCGGGCTGCGTGCGCCGCAGCAGAAAACCGGTGGATTCGAGATCAGCGCGTCCAAGGTGCTGGACGTGCCGCTGCAGGTCGCGTTCGAAGCGTTTGCCAACGCCCGCAAGCGCGCGGCCTGGCTGGCCGGAGTGCCGTTGACCGTGCACAAGTCCGTGCCTAACAAATCATTGCGTATCACCTGGTCCGACGGACAGAAAAGTGTCAGCGTGAATTTCCACTCCAGGCCGGGTGATCGCGCGCAGGTCGCTGTGCAGCACTCCAAGCTGCCATCGGCCGAGGCGGCTGACGCGATGCAGGCGTTCTGGCGCGCGGCGCTAGCGCGCCTGGCGGGGTGACAGCAGCAGCAGGGAGCCCATCGCAACAACGGATGCGGCCATGCAGAAGACGTTGATCGGCACCGGCGTATTCGTGGCTGCGAGGCCCATCGCCTGCACCGACAATGCCGCAGTCGCCTGTTGACTGAAACCGATGACCGATGAAGCCACGCCCGGATAGTCCGGCGCGAGGTGCACTGCGCGCGCAGTCAGATGGGGCAGGGCCAGTCCCTGGCCGAAGGCCAGCGGCAGCTGCGGCAGAAACAGCGCCATCGGCGTCCAGACATGTCCAAGTGCCAGCGCGAGCCCAAACGCGGCGCCCACCAGCTGCAGGCCGAGTCCTGCGAACATCAATTTCTCGGGCGCAACGCCGCGTCCCAGTGTAGCGACAAACAAATTGCCGACGAAATAACCTGCGGACAGCAGGATGTAATAGAAACCAAAATCGGTGGACGGGCTGCCGAAAGCCTGCGCCAGCACATAGGGCGTGACGGCAATGAACGCGAGGAATACCGAGTAAATCAGGCCTACCTGCAGCGCGTAACCGACAAAACGCGGGTTCGCCAGCACTGTACCCGCCTCGTGCGCGAGTTCCCGCAGGGTCTCTGCCCTGGCGCCTGGCCGGCGGGTTTCCGGCAAAAGCGGCAGCATGCAGGCTAACACCACAGCGGCAATCGCCGACACTACCCAGAACCCCGCGTGCCAGTCGAACCACTTCACCAGGTAGCCACCAAATGCCGGCGACAGCGTCGTACCTAACATCATGGTCATGGTGACCACCGCAAGAGCGTGTGCGAGTGCCGCGCCCTGGTAACGGTCGCTGGCCACTGCACGCGCTACGGTCAGCCCGGCGGAGGCGCCGAGCGCCTGCACGACCCGGCCGAATACCAGCCAGTTGAGCGTCGGCGCCAGCGCAGCTGCGAGAGAACCTGCGATGAAGACAGCCAAGCCTCCGGCAATTACCGGCCGGCGCCCGAACCGGTCCGACAGCGGACCGACAAAGAGAATGCCGATGGCAAAAGAGATCAGGTAGAAGCTGATGGTGGTCTGCGCGGCGGGCAGCGTAGCCGAGAAGTCGCGCTGGATCTCCGGCAGGGCTGGCAACAGCATGTTGTTAGCCATCGGACCGATCGCGCTGCAGGCCGCGATCAGCGCTATCAGGCCAAATTCGTGTCGCGGTTCAGATCCCGACACAGACGTACTTGATTTCGGTGTACTCGTCGATGCCGTGACGCGAGCCTTCGCGGCCTAGGCCGGACTGCTTGAAGCCGCCGAAAGGCGCGACTTCCGTGGAGATGATGCCGGTGTTGACGCCGACGATGCCGTATTCCAAAGCCTCCTGCACGCGCCAGCTGCGCGACAGGTCGCGGGTGTAGAAATAGGCGGCCAGGCCAAATTCGGTGTCGTTAGCCAGCTGAATCGCTTCGGCCTCGTCCTTGAAACGGAACAGCGGCGCCACCGGGCCGAAGGTTTCCTCGCGCGCGACCCGCATCGCGCTGGTCACGCCTGTCAGCACCGTGGGCTCATAGAAATTGCCACCGAGCGCGTGACGACGGCCGCCGGTCGCGACTTTTGCGCCCTGTGCCAGCGCATCGCTGACATGCGACTCGACTTTCGCCAGCGCCTGGGTCGTGATCAACGGTCCCTGGTCAGTTGGGCCCTTCAGGCCGTCGCCGACCCGCAGCTTGCTGACGGCGGCCACCAGCTTGGCTGCGAACGCATCGTAGACGCCGTCCTGCACATAAAAGCGATTGGCGCAGACGCAGGTCTGGCCGGTGTTGCGGTACTTGCTGGCGATGGCGCCGATGACGGCCGAATCAAGGTCCGCGTCATCGAACACGATGAAGGGCGCGTTGCCGCCCAGCTCCATGGACGTCTTCTTGACGGTGGTCGCGCATTGGGCCAGCAGCTTGACGCCGGTGGCAGTGGATCCCGTGAACGTGAACTTGCGCACCAGCGGGTGACCCGTTAGCACCCCGCCGATCGCCTGCGCGTCACCGGTGACGACGTTGAACACGCCGGGTGGCAAACCGGCGCGCTGCGCCAACTCCGCCAGCGCCAGCGCCGAGAATGGCGTTTGCGGCGCGGGTTTGCAGACCACGGTGCAGCCGGCAGCCAGCGCCGGCGCAATCTTGCGCGTGATCATCGCGGCCGGGAAATTCCACGGCGTGATGGCGCCAACCACGCCGACCGGCTGGCGCAGCACTAACAGGCGCTTGTCGGCCTGGTGACCGGGAATGGTCTCGCCATAAATACGGCGGCCTTCCTCGGCGAACCACTCGAAGAACGAGGCGGCGTAGGCGACTTCGCCCTTGGCCTCGGCGAGCGGCTTGCCCTGTTCGGCGGTCATCAACGTCGCCAGGTCATCCGTGTTAGCCAGCATCAGCTCCGACCAGCGGCGCAGCAGCACACTGCGCTCCTTGGCGGTGCGCGCCGACCAGGCGGGTAGCGCGGCTGCGGCGGCCAGCACCGCGCGCTCGGTCTCGGCGACACCCATCATGGGCACGCTCCCGACCACGTCATTGTTAGCTGGATTGTGAATGGTGACGGTCGACTTGTTGTCGGCCGCACTCCAGGCTCCGTTGATGAAAGCCTGTGAGCGCAGCAGGCCGGCATCGCGCAAAGACAGCGTATTCATGATTAACCCAACCGTTGTGCAAAGAAGTCCAGCGTCCGCTGGCGTGCCAGCTGCGCGCTGGCGGGATCGTAGTCCGCGCGTTCGGTGCAGTTAAAACCGTGGCCGGCGGGGTAGGTGTAGTAAACGCCAGCCGGGTAGGCCGCGCGAATCTTGTCGACCGCGCCGATGAGCGGAATGTGCGCGTCCTTCTCGCCGAAGTGGAAGATCACCGGCGCCTTTGGCGTCTTCTCGAGGTTGTTAGCAATCCCACCGCCGTAGTAGGACGAGCCGGCCGAAATCGGCAATTCGCAGGCAGCCCAGTAGCTGCAGAGTCCGCCCCAGCAATAGCCGACCACGCCGACCCTGCCCGCGTGCTTGGTCACCGCCACGCAGGCCGCCATGGTCGCCAGCGCCTGCGCGCGCGTCGTCTGCATCATATAGCCGACGCCTTCCTGGATTTCCGGCGGCGTGTAGCGAAGTTCGATGCCGCGGCGAATGCGGTCGAACATGCTCGGCGCGATGGTCAGGTAGCCAGCCTCGGCGTAGCTGTCGGCCACGGCCCGGATGTGATGATTGAGGCCGAAGATTTCCTGGATCACGACCACGGCACCGCGCGGCGGACCCTTGGGATTGCAAAGATAGGCCTGGAACTCATGGCCGTCGCGGGCCATCAGCGTGGTCATTTCGCCCATGGAAAACCTCTTCACGTTGCCGGGGGTTGCAGCCGGACATCATACCGCCCGGCGCAACCGCTGGCACGAGGCCTCAGGCGGCGGCAACTCGCTGATCGATGGCGCCGAACAGGCTGGCGCCGCCGGCGTCGAACATCTCGATCCGTACTTGATCGCCGAACTTGAGGAACGGCGTGCGCGGCGCGCCAAACTCGATCTGCTCCAGCGTGCGCTTTTCGGCCAGGCAGCTCGACCCCAGGCTGCGGTCATAGTTGGACACCGTGCCAGAGCCGACGATCGCGCCGGCACCGAGTCGGCGCGTCGCCGCCACGTGGGCGATCAGCTGCGGAAAGTTGAAGGTCATGTCGACGCCCGCCTCCGGGTGGCCAAACGGCTGGTCGTTGATGTGGCTAACGAGCGGGCGATGCACACGCCCGTCTTTCCAGCTGTTGCCGAGTTCGTCGGGCGTGATTGCGACCGGTGAAAATGCGGTCGCAGGCTTGGATTGATAGAAGCCGAATCCCTTGGCGAGCTCGCCGGGAATGAGGTTGCGCAAGGACCAGTCATTCACCAGCATGATGAGGCGGATCGCGCCGGCCGCGGCATCGACCTTTGTGCCCATCGGCACATCGCCCGTGACGACGGCCACCTCAGCCTCGAGATCGATGCCATGCGCCTCGCTCACGAAGCGGGCCTCGTCGTTAGGTCCAAGCAGGTCATCGGAGCCGCCCTGGTACACCAGCGGCTCGGTCCAGAAAGAGGCCGGCATTTCCGCGCCGCGCGCCTTGCGCACCAGTTCCACGTGATTGACGTAGGCGCTGCCATCGACCCAGTGGTACGCGCGCGGCAAAGGCGCCGCGCACTGCCGGCTGTCAAACGGCATTGCCGCGGGCGCGCCGCCCGATTCGAGTTGCGCGGCCAGTGCGGCGAGCCGCGGCGCGCTGGCGTCCCAGTGGTCCAGCGCCTGCTGCATCGTGTCCGCAATGCCACTGGCGGGCACACAGCGGGTGAGCGCGCGGTTGACGATCACGAGACGGCCGTCGCGGCCGTGCTTCAGGCTGGCGAGCTTCATTTGCCCGATTTCCAGCTTTCGACATAGCTTGTCAGCTCGCAGGCGCTTGCCGCGGCGCCGATATCCAGCGGGTCGCGCGTGTCGATCATGACTGCGTATTCGTCCGTTGCGGGCTTCGGCTGCTGCATCATGTTAGCCAGTGCCTTGGGATGCGGGCCGTGCGTGAAACCGGCGGCATGAAAGCTCAGCATGCCGGGTGCGATGTTGTCACGGCCGAAGTAATGACCGGCGTGGTAGAACATGACTTCGTCATAGTCGTCATTGTTGTGGAAGAAGGGCACCTTGATTGCGCCTGGGTCGGTTTCAAACGGCCGCGGCACGAAGCTGCAGACGACGAAGCGATCGGCCACAAACGTCGTATGCGCCGATGGCGGCAGATGATAGCGGTGGCTGATGACCGGGCGGATGTCGCGGATGTTGATGCGCACCACCGACAGGTCCCCGTGCCAGCCGACCACGTCCAGAGGGTTGTAAGGATAGCGCGCCACTGACACGGCATCGCGCTTCTTGATTTCGATGGCCCAGGGCTGATCCGCAGGCTGGGCGCGAAATGCATCGTCAATGCGCGGCGCATCGAGCATCGCCGGGTCGAAGATCGCATGCGGACCTAACATGCCCCTGTCCGGCAGGTGATAGCTCGAGTTCGTCGCCTCGACCAGCAGGCACTCGAGCGGCGCGCTGCAGTCGATACGCCACATGGTGCCGCGCGGGATGACAACGTAATCGCCGGCTTCAATTCCGAGGTGACCGTAGTCGCAGTAGAACTCGCCGCGGCCGCTGTGAACGAACAGCAGATCATCGCCATCGCCATTGCGCGCCAGCGCCGGCATGCTGCCGGTGAGCCGCCAGAACCTGAGGCGCGCATGCTTGTTAGCCAGCAGGGCCGCCGCCGACCATGGCGACAGCGCGGCACATGCTGACTGCAGGGCGTTGAACGCGCGCGGTCGCAGCGGGCCTTCCATGGATTCCCAGCCGGTCGGCGGCCGCCGGTGATAGAGATGCGCGGCCGGGCCGAAGAACCCCTCCTTGCTGATTTCCCGCTCGAAGGTTCCGGCCGGCAGGTCGGCATGCGCCTGTCGCGACGACTGGCCTTCGACCCTGGAAACGCCGATGTATATTTTCATGATTTTGCGAGAATAGTTACATATGAAACTAATTGCAAGGACGCGCCTGCTGGAGCGGTCCATTGACCGATCCAGTCGATTTTCTGCCGCAATGCCGGGCGTGCTTGCGGTTCAACCTGCAGCAGTTGCGGCTCATGTCATTCCGGGCCTTGGCGGGTTTGTTAGCAAACGAAAATGCTAATATTTTCCGATGAAAATACTCATTGCGGTTCTTGTCGCCTGTGGCCTGGCGCCGGTTGTGTATGCACAAAGCACCTTCCACGGTGACAACGCGCGCAGCGGGGTCTATCCGACTGCGGGGCCGGCGAAATTCGGCGGCATCAAATGGACCTTCAAGGCCAGTGGTCCCATCGTGGGCTCCGCCGCGATCGCTGCGGGCACGGTCTATGTTGGGGATTACGGCGGCCACCTGCATGCAATCGATCAGCAGACCGGCAAGCAAAAGTGGAACTTCAAGTCCAGTATGCCGATCGCATCCTCGCCTGCAGTGACAGACAAGGCGGTGTACTTTGTGTCGTCCGCGGGCGCGCTGGTTGCACTGGACCTGGTCACGGGCAAGCCCAGGTGGGTATTCGTCGCCGAGTACGAAAAGAAGTTCGAGGCCAGGAATCTCCACGGCTACCCGCCGGCGGCCCAGACCATCCCCGACGCCTGGGACCTGTACATTTCGTCGCCGGCGGTTGCGCAGGGCAAGGTGTTTTTTGGCAGCGGCGATGGCGGCGTCTACGCGGTCGATGCCGAGAGCGGAGTATTGCAGTGGAAATTCTCAACAGGGGACGTCGTGCATGCGTCACCTGCGGTGGCTAACGGCGTGGTGTACGTAGGCAGCTGGGACGGCAATCTGTACGCCATCGATGTGGACAGCGGCAGGCAACGATGGGTCTTCAAGGCCGGCCAGGATCCCGCCATTCACAACCAGGTGGGATTCCAGTCCTCGCCTGCGGTGGTCGACGGCGTGGTTTATGTCGGCTGTCGCGATGCGCATGTGTATGCCATCGATGCTAACACCGGCGTCAAGAAGTGGGATTATCCGACCAGCAAGTCCTGGGTCAATGGCACGCCCGCGGTGCGCGATGGCGTCGTCTACGTGGGTACTGCGGACAGCTCGCGTTTCATGGCACTGGACGCGCGCACGGGCCGCCTGCGTTTCAATTTCGACGCCAGGTCCTATGTGTTTTCGTCCGCCGCGCTCGCAGGCGACAGCGTCTATGTCGGCAGTCACAATGGCAAGCTGTACGCGATCGATGCCAACAGCGGCAAGCTGCAGTGGGAGTTTCAGACCGCCGCCGCGCGGCAGAACACGGACCGCATTCTGAATCCGGATGGCAGCCTGAACCAGGATGCATTCGCGCCCGTTTTCGGCGACTTCCAGGACATGTATGTCGATTTCTATCGCTACACGCTGATCGGCGCGATCATGGCCTCACCGGTTGTCGACAACGGTGTCGTTTACATCGGCAGCATGGATGGCAATTTCTATGCGCTGCAATAGCGCTAACTGCGCACGATGATCCGCGCGCTGCGCGCGTAGGTCAGATAGGCCCAGGCCCAGTCGAGCAGTACCACGAGGCGATTGCGGAAACCGATCAGAAAGAAGATATGCGCTGCGAGCCAGAAGCACCAGGCGAGCATTCCGGACAATTTCAATCCCGATATTTCGACCACTGCGGCGCGCCGCCCGATGGTGGCGAGCAAGCCGAAATCGCGATAGCGGAACGCGGCGCGTGGACGGCCCGCGAGGCTTGCGGCAATCGCTGCCGCGGCGTGCGTCCCCATCTGCTTCGCGGCTGGCGCGATACCTGGCACGGGCCGGCCGTTGCTAACAACGGAGGCCAGGTCGCCCGCCACGAAGATTTCCGGCCGGTTCGCCAGCGATAGGTCCGGCTCAACCCGGACGCGCCCGGCGCGATCGAGCGGCGCGCCTAACATCGCGCCGAGCGGCGAGGCTGCTACGCCCGCCGCCCACAGGATGGTGCGCGCCGCGATTCGTTGCTCGCCGAGCGCGACAAAGTCATCGCCGATGGCGGTGACCGCCTGGCCGGTGCGCACGCTGACGCCAAGCCGCGCCAGCTGTGCTGCCGCCTTCGCCGACATGTCGGGGGAGAATCCCGCGAGCACCCGGCTGCCGGCTTCGATCAGCAGGACTTGCGCCGAACGCGGATCGATGTGGCGAAATTCCTGCGCCAGCGTGTGGCGGGCGATCTCAGCGAGCGTGCCTGCGAGCTCGGCACCGGTCGGGCCCGCGCCGATCACGGCGAAGGTCAGCCAGGCATCACGCGCCTGCGGATCGGTTTCCATCTCGGCGCGCTCGAAGGCATTGAGAATCCGGGCACGGATATTCAAGGCATCGTCCAGCGTCTTCAGCCCCGGCGCGTGTGGCGCCCAGTCGTCATGACCGAAATAGGCGTGCATCGCGCCGGACGCGACGATCAGGTAGTCGTAGTCAACCGTGCGCTCCGCGACCATGACGCGGCGCGCTGCGGGATCGATGCTGCGTACATCGCCGAGCAGCACCGTGACGTTAGCTTGCTGGCGCAGGATATGGCGCAGCGGCGCCGCAATCGATGGCGCCGCCAGGCCGGCCGTGGCGACCTGGTACAGGAGCGGTTGGAAGAGATGGTGGTTGCAGCGGTCGATCAGCGTGATATCAACCGGCGCCGACTTGAGCGCGCGCACGGCCCAGAGGCCGCCGAAGCCTCCGCCAATGACCACCACGCGTTTCAGGCTGACCATGCGCCGGACATTAGCAATTATGTTGGCAAACGCGCAGCCGCAAGACCGAGGAAAGTCCGGCCGCGCTGCCCTGGAATCAGGCTTTTTCCAGGATCGCCGTCACGCCCATGCCGCCGGCGGTGCAAACGGAGATCAGGCCGCGCTTCGCGCCCGGCGTCGTTGCCAGCAGCTTGGCCAGCGTGCCGACGATTCGGCCGCCCGTTGCCGCGAACGGGTGTCCGACCGCAACGCTGCTGCCTTTGACGTTGAGTTTCGCGCGGTCGATGCTGCCGAGGGCGCCGCCAAGCCCAAGCCGCTCACGGCAGAACTCGGCGGACTCCCAGGCCTTGAGCGTGCACAGCACCTGCGCCGCGAAGGCTTCGTGGATTTCGTAGAAGTCGAAGTCCTGCAGGCTGATGCCGGCGTCTTTCAGCATCGCCGGCACGGCGTATGCCGGCGCCATCAGCAGGCCTTCCTTGCCGGTCGCGAATTCGACCGCCCAGACCTTGCCGTAGGTGATCCAGGCCTGCACCGGCAGGCCGCGCGCCCGCGCCCATTCCTCGGAAGCTAACAAAACAGCGGACGCGCCGTCGGTCAGCGGCGTGGAATTGCCCGCCGTCAGGGTGCCGCCGCTGGGATCGAATGCGGGGCGCAGCTTGGCCAGCTTTTCCAGCGAGGTGTCGGCGCGGACGTTGTTGTCCGACGTCAGGCCTTCATACGGCACGACCAGGTCATTGAAGAATCCTGCCTGCCAGGCGGCCGCAGCCTTGAGATGCGATTCGTAGGCCAGCTGGTCCTGCTCGGCGCGCGTCACTTTCCAGGTCTTCGCCATTAGCTCGCAGCTCTGTCCCATCGAAAGGCCGGTGCGCGGCTCCCCGACGCCGGGAAATACCGGCTTGAAATTTCCCGGGCGCATGCTGAGGAAGGGCGCGATGCGTTGCCAGGTGCTGCGGCCGCGATTGGCGGCCATCAGGATCTTGCGGAAAGAGGCCGGAAATACCACCGGCGGATCGCTGACCGTGTCGACGCCGCAGCCGATGCCGGCATCGATCTGACCGAGCGCAATTTTGTTAGCAACGAGGATCGCCGCCTCGAGGCTGGTGCCGCAGGCGCGCTGGATGTCGAGCCCGGGTGTCTCGGGATGCAAGGCGGTCGACAGCAGGGCTTCGCGCACCAGGTTGAAATCGCGCGAATGCTTCAGAACTGCGCCGCCGACCACGTCGCCGAGCCGCTGCCCCTGCAGCTTGAAGCGCTCGACCAGTCCGCGCAACACGGCTGTTAGCATGTCCTGGTTGCCGACATTGATGTAGGCCGTGTTGCTGCGCGCGAACGGAATGCGCACGCCACCCAGCACCGCCACCCTGCGAACCTGATTTCCGACCAACATGCTTGTGCTCCCGGCGAATCCCGATCAAACCCCGCATCGGCGCGCGGAATTGCAACACAAGGCTACAATTCACGCCCGCCACGAATCTTCCCACGTTCATGCCCGCCCGACCAAGGTCCACGCAAATACTGGCTGATCTCAGCGCCATCGCAGCCTTTGCCGGGCCCTTGCTGGTGACCAACCTGTCCATGGCGGGTATGACCGCGACTGACACCATCATGGCGGGCCGGCTCGGCACGCTGGAACTCGCCGCGGTCGCGGCAGGCGCCAATTTTCTCGGGATATTCTACCTCGGCGGGCTCGGCCTCCTGATGTCGCTGTCGCCGTCAGTGGCGCATGCCTACGGTGCGCAACGCGATGCCGACGTTACGCGGCTGTTCCGCCAGGGACTGTGGCTGGCATTGGCGGTTGCGGTGCTTGTTTGCGCCTGCCTGATGCTAACAGGCCCGGTGCTGCGCGCCATCGGCACGCCGGCCGCGACTGCAGACCTGGCCGCGGCGTATGTAGCTGCCGCGGCGTTTGGCATACCGGCCACGATGGGGTTTCTGGTCCTGCGCTTTTGCAGCGAAGGCATCGGCTGGACCAGACCGATCATGTGGGCGGCGCTGCTCGGCCTGCTGACCAACATCGGCGGCAACTATGTATTCATGTACGGCAAGCTCGGCATGCCCGCGTTAGGTGCGATGGGCTGCGGTGTGGCGACCGCGCTGGTGCAGTGGGTCATGCTCGGATTCATGGTGTTGCATGTGCGCAGCCACCGTATCTACAGGACCTACGCGCCGCTGCGCAGGATCGATGCGCCGGACACGCAACTGCTGCGCGAGGTGCTGCGTCTGGGTCTGCCGATTTCCGGCAGCGTGCTCGCGGAAGGGGCGCTGTTCGGCGCCGCCGGGCTGATGGCCAGCACGCTCGGCGCCAACATCATGGCCGCACACGCGATCTCGATCAGCTACGCGGCCCTGATGTTCATGGTGCCGCTGTCGCTGCATTCGGCCACCACCATCCACGTAGGGCACAAGCTAGGCGCTGGCGATCGCAGTGGCGGCACACGCGCCGGCTGGGTTGGAATCGCGGCCTGCGCCATATTCATGTTGTTGTCGGCACTGATACTGATTGCGGCCCGTCACGGTGTCGCGGCGCTTTACACCGCCGACGCGAATTTACGCCTGCTGGCCGGGCAGCTGCTGTTGTACGCTGCCGCTTTCCAGCTTGCGGACGGTTTGCAGGTCGGCACGGCAGGTGCGTTACGCGGTTTCCAGGACGCGCGCGTACCGATGGTCCTGAATGTGTTTGCGTATTGGTGCGTGGCCATGCCGCTCGCCTGGTACTGGGGATTCCGCCTGCAGCATGGCGCGCCCGGCATCTGGGCCGCGTTGATCGTCGGTTTGTTAGCCTGTGCGACGCTGCTGCTGTGGCGTTATCGTCTGATCACCCGAAGGGGAGCGATGTGAGAACCAGATTTTCGATGCTCATGGCGCCGCTGCTCGTGGTGCTGGCCGGTTGCGCAACCGTACCGGTCGTCGAGCAATCCGCCAGCAACAGACTGAGCGGCCTCTATGATGAGTATTTTGATGAGGCGCTGAAACTGTCGCCGCTGTCCGCAACTTATCTCGGTGACGAGCGCTACAACGATCGCCTCGAGAATCCAGCCACGCTCGGTTATCAACGCGCCGCCGAGTCGCTGGAGCGGCGTTTCCTGGCGCGCGCCAGGGCTATCCGGCCGGACGGCCTGCAGGGCTCCGAACGCATCAGCTACGACGCATTCGTCAGCGGCCGCGCGCAGCAATTGGACAGCGCGCGCTTCCCGGAGTGGTTGCTGCCGGTCAACCAGATGGACAGCATCGCGTCCACTATTGCGGTGTTAGGTTCCGGGGAGAGTGCCCAGCCGTTCCGCACGGTTCGGGATTACGAGAATTTCCTCAAGCGCCTCGATGGCTTCGTGGCCTGGAGCAAATCGGCGCAGACGGCGATGCGCACCGGCATGCGCCGTGGCGTCGTGCAGCCGCGCGCGCTGATGCTGAAGACCGTGCCGCAGCTGCGTGCCGTCGGCGTGCTTGATCCGCGCGCCAGCATGTTCTGGCAACCCATCAAGTCCATGCCGGCAGATTTTTCTACCGCGGATCGGGCTCGCCTGGAAGCGGCCTACGCGGCTACGCTGGCTGACAAAGTGCTGCCCGCATATCGCCGGCTGGCGGATTTCATTGAAACCGAATACCTGCCGGCGGCGCGCACCACGATCGCCTGGTCGGCCTTGCCGGATGGCGAGGCCTGGTACAACTATCGCATCGCGGCGAGTACCACCACGCATCTGACGGCGGATGAAATCCACCAGATCGGGCTCGCCGAAGTCGCACGCATCCGCGGCGAGATGGAGCAGGTGCGCCAGCAGGTCGGTTTCAGCGGCGACCTGCATCAGTTCTTTCGGTCTCTGCAAGCGGACCCGCGCTTCTTCGAGCCGAGCGCGGCGAAGTTGTTAGACGACTTCCGGGCGCTGAAAAAGCGTATCGATACACTGTTGCCGTCCATGTTTTCCGAATTCCCCAAGGCGGACTATCAAGTGCGCGCAGTAGAAGCGTTCCGCGCGCGCTCGGCGGCCGGCGCGTCCTATCAGCCGGCGTCGGCCGATGGCACGCGGCCCGGCACCCTGTATATCAATACCTACAACCTCGCCGCCCAGCCGATTTTCGGCATGGAAACGCTGTCGCTGCATGAGGCGGCTCCCGGGCATCATTTCCAGATTTCGATTCAGCACGAGCTGAAGGACCTGCCGCGCTTCCGCCGGTTCGGCGGCAACAACGCCTACGCCGAAGGCTGGGCGCTCTATTGCGAGTCGATCGGCAAGGAACTCGGTCTCTTCAAGGATCCATATCAGTGGTATGGGCGGCTCAGCGACGAAATGTTGCGTGCGATGCGCCTCGCGGTCGACACCGGCATGCACGCCAAGGGCTGGTCGCGCGAGCAGGCGATGCAGTTCATGGCCGACAATTCATCGATGGCTGCCAGCGACATCGAAGCCGAGGTGGAGCGCTATATCGCGTGGCCCGGACAGGCCCTGGCCTACAAGGTCGGTCAGCTGCGCATGACCGCGATGCGCGCCCATGCCGAAAAGATGTTAGGCGCGAAATTCGACATCAAGGCGTTCCACAGCCAGGTACTGCGGGACGGCAACCTGCCGCTCGATGTACTGGAGGCGAAACTCGAACGCTGGATCCTGAGCGTCAACGCTCAGAGCGCCAGCAGGTAATACCGGTCGCAGCTGAAATGGCCGGTGTTACCTAACGGCGCGCAGAGTTTCTCGAACCCAAAGCTCTGGTACAGGTGCTGGGCCGTATCCATGCCGGTCAGCGTCTCGAGATAACAGCGTTGGTAGCCAAGTTCGCGCGCCGCCGCGAGGCAGGCGGCGATCATTTGCCGGCCGAGCCCGCGGCCGCGGGCCTCGGGCAGGTAATACATCTTGCGCAGCTCGCAGGTGGGCGGCGCTCCGGGCTCGATATCCGTCAAGGGCGCGATGCCGCCGCCACCTAACACGCGCACGCCGTCATCGATGACCAAAAATCGCGATCCTGGACGGCTGTAGGTTTCGAACATGCAATCGACTTCGGCGTCATTGATCGCGAAGCCAGGGCCGCTGGCGCCGAATTCCGGCATGACGGCGCGAATGATCGCCGCGACGGCGGCGTTGTCAGTGGGCCGTATGGGACGCAGCTGCGGATTCGCGGTAGCCATAGCCAAGTGTCTCGATCTCTACGACGCGGCCGTCTTCGAATCGCACCCGCCGCATCAGCTTGTTGGGACCGAGATTGTAAACCCAGCTTTCGACCGGAATTTCGATCTGATCGCTGGACAGCCGGTAGGGGCGGCCGTGCAGCCACGCCACCGGCTGGCGCCAGATCGAGCGCCGTTCAACGTCGGCGGGTTCGCCGCATTTGGCGCGCACCTCGGCGCGCGTGTCGCCGTCGTTGACGAGGCGCGAGCCACAGCGAAATGCGTATGCCGGCGTCGCCGCCAGCATGGCGGCCAATAACGCCCCGAGAGTCCGGAATTTCAGGCCTGACATGACGATTTGCAGTTTGCCCCCGCCTGGGTGAATACAGGATGAATCGCCCTGATGCAATATTGAGGCTCCGAACAAGGTCCGGTATCAGGATGTCCAGCAATAATCCCTGTCTGGTGGTGTTTTGCCGCAAACCGCGCCGCGGGGTCGGCAAGCAGAGGCTTGCGGCTGAGATCGGGGCGGAGGCCGCCGGCCAGGTCGCGGCAGCCCTGTGGGACTGTGTGCGCGAGGACCTGATCGAGTGGCCGGGCGATGCGGTCCTGGCGGTCGCGGATCCCGAGGAAGAATCCTGGGGCGCCGCAGAACTCGCATCGCTGGCAGCCGGCATGCGCGGAGCTAACAACGACCGCCGGATGCAGGTGCTGGTGCAGCCGCCGGGCAACCTGGGCGAGCGCCTGATGGCCATTGATGCGTCGCTGCGCAGCGCGGGTCGCGAGCGGCTCATATTCATTGGCAGCGATGCGCCTGCGCTGACGGCGGCGCTGTTGGACGGGATCGCTGCGATGCTGCAACATGCCGACGTGGTGCTGGCGCCCGCCGATGACGGCGGCGTGGTGGCAATGGCTGCGCGCAGGGCCTGGCCGCCACTCGCGGACCTGCCATGGAGCAGCGAATTGTTAGGTGAGGCGTTACTGGCGCGCTGCCGCGCCACCGGACAGGGAGTGTCGATGACCAGCGGATCCTTTGATGTCGATGATCTTGCCAGCCTGGGCCGCGTCGGCGCGCATTTGCGCGACGACTCAAGGCCGGCACGCCGCCGGCTCGTGACCATGGCGGCGCGTTTCGCCGCGGGCAGCGGCTCTTGAATCGCCTCCGCCTGCTGATCCTGTTGTTAGCTGTCGGTTTGATCGCTGCGGCCTGGCTGCTGCCGGTGCGCGAATGGCTGAGCATCTTCCTTGCCTGGACGCAGGCGAATCCCGGCCGGGCCTGGGCGATTTTTGTCGCCGTCTACGTGATCGCGACCGTGTGTTTCGTGCCGGCGACGCCCATGACGTTGGCGGCAGGCGCCATCTTCGGAGTCGGCAAGGGCTTTCTGCTGGTGTCGCTGGCCAGCACGCTGGGCGCGACCGCGGCATTCTTTGTCGGCCGCACGCTGGCGCGCGACTGGGTGTCGAGCCGGATCGCGACCATGCCGCGCTTCAGGGCGCTCGACCGCAGCCTGAATCTGCGCGGCTTCTGGATCGTCCTGCTGACGCGCCTGTCACCGGTATTCCCTTTCTTTCTGCTGAATTATGCCTACGGCGTCAGCGCGGTTCGGGTGCGGGATTTCATACCTGCTTCGTGGGTTGGCATGATGCCGGCCACGCTGGCCTACGTGTACACCGGCTCGCTGGCCGCGAGCCTCGCGCAGGCGCTGTCGGGTGATGTCGACATTGGCGTGACCGGCTGGATTTTGTTAGCCGTCGGACTGGTGGCGACGATCGTGGTCACGGTGCTGGTGACGCGCCTCGCGGGGCGCGAGCTGTCCCGCGAAATCGCCGCCCACGAGAACAGCCCGTGAACGAAGCGCCCGCGAACGAGACGGATGACTTGCTGCAGCAGCGCTGGCGCGACTGCGTATTCCCCGCGGACTACCGCAACCCGGCGCCGGCGCCGGGTTACAACCTGGTCGTTATCGGTGCGGGCCCCGCCGGGCTGGTGACGGCGATCGCGGCTGCCGGCCTCGGCGCGAAAGTCGCGCTGGTCGAGCGCCACGCGATGGGTGGCGATTGCCTCAATGTTGGTTGCGTACCGTCCAAGACTTTGCTGGCGGCGGCCAGTTCGGGACTGTCATTCGCCGCGGCGATGAAGCGCGTGCGCACGGTTCGGGCCAACATCGCGCCACACGATTCCGTCAGGCGCTATGGCGAAGCCGGCGTCGATGTATTTCTGGGCGCCGCCCGGTTCACCAGCCCGAAAACCGTACAGGTCGGCGAGTCGGTGCTGCGTGGCCGCAAGTTTGTCGTTGCCACCGGCGCGCGCGCCGCGATTCCCGCCATTCCCGGACTCGCCGAAGCGGAGCCACTGACCAACGAAACCATCTTCGAGCTCGAACAGCCGCCGGGCCACCTCGTGGTGTTAGGTGCGGGGCCGATAGGCTGTGAACTGTCACAGGCGTTCGCGCGGCTTGGCAGCCGTGTCACCCTGGTCGAAGTTGCTGCAGGGATCCTGGCTAACGACGAACCGGATGCCGCGGCGCTGGTCGCAGCGGCACTGACGGCGGATGGCGTGCAGGTCCTGACGGATACCAAAGTCGAGCGGGTCGAACGCCAGGGTGGGCAGCGGCGACTGACGCTTGGCAATGGCAGCCAGCTGGAATGCGACGCGCTGCTGGTGGCGGCCGGGCGCCGGCGCAACCTCGAAGACCTGGGTCTCGAGGCGGCCGGCGTGCGCTTCAATGCGCGGGACGGCATCGAAGTCGATGCGCAACTGCGCAGCAGCGCGCGGCACATTTTCGCAGCGGGCGATGTCTGCTCGCGCCTGCAGTTCACGCACAGCGCTGACGCACAGGCTCGCATCGTGATTCGCAACGCGCTGTTTTTTGGCAGCGCGCGGGCGGATACGCTGGTCATTCCCTGGTGCACCTATACCAAACCCGAGCTGGCGCATGTCGGTGCGACGCGCGCGCAACTCGATCAGGCGCGGACGGCCTACCAGGCGTTCCGTTTTCCGTTCGGCGACCTGGATCGTGGCCGGACCGACGACGGTGCGGACGGTTTTGCGGAGGTGCTGGTCGCGGCGGGCTCGGATCGAATTCTGGGCGCCACGGTCGTGGGCAAGGACGCCGGCGAGCAGATCGCGCCGCTGGTCCTGCTGATGACGTTGCGCAAAGGCCTGGCATCGCTCGGTTCGCTGATCCTGCCGTATCCGACCCGCTCCGAATACCTGCGCCGCCTTGCGGATGCCTGGAACCGCACCCGCCTAACACCACGGGCTGCGGCTACACTGCGCTGGTGGTTGGCAAAGACACGCTAGAACGGGAACCAGGAGCGCTAAGCGTGATCATCCCGGTATTGAACGACACCGATGCACTGACAGCATTGCTGGGCCGCCTGCGCGTGCAGCAAGCCGCGCCGCTGGAAGTGATCGTGGTCGACGGCGCCGCACATGCTGATGTCGCGCAGGCCTGCGCGACCGCAGGCGCGCGCTATCTGACAGCGCCAGCGGGGCGCGGGCAGCAACTGCGTGCCGGCGCGGCGCAGGCCCGCGGCACGGTGTTGTGGTTCCTGCATGCGGATGCCCGGGTGCCGGCCACTGCAACTACCGCAATCCAGGATGCCATCGCGCGCGGCGCGCAGGCAGGCTACTTTCAGTTTCGCTTCTCCGGCGCGCGCACCTGGACCAAGCGCGTCATCGAAATGTTCGTCCGTTGGCGCTGCCGCGTGGCGACGGTGTACGGTGACCAGGGACTGTTTGCGCGGCGCGAAGTGTATGAGCGTACGCCAGGATTCGCGGCGACCCCGCTGTTTGAGGAAGTCCCGCTGGTGCGGGCGCTGCGCCGCGCGGGAGGATTCACCGCGCTGGCCGCCGCCATCGAAGTGGATTGCCGGCGCTGGGAACGCCGCGGCTTCTGGCGGCAGACGCTCATCAACCGCTTGTTAGCCCTCGGATATGTGCTGGGCATATCGCCAGAGCGCCTGGCGCGCTGGTATCGCGGCCGAGGCTGACAGCATGGACGCGAAGGCACGTGGCAACTGGCTGTTGACTCCCAAGGGCGATGCGCGCGGCTACATCCAGCCGCACACACTGAGCGAGCTGTGGTTTCACACCGGGACGGCCTGCAACCTCGAGTGTCCGTTCTGTCTCGAGGGCAGCAAGCCGGGCGACAACCGGCTGCAGCGCATCACGCTCAAGGACGCGCAACCTTTCCTGGATGAAGCCGTGCAACTGGGGGTGAAACAGTTTTCCTTCACTGGCGGCGAGCCGTTCCTGATCAAGGACATCGTCAGGATCCTGGACGCGGCGTTGCAGCACGCGCCGTGCCTGGTGCTGACCAATGGCGTTGGCGCCTTGCCGAAACGCATCGCGCAGCTCGTACCATTGCAGCAACGGCCTAACGGACTGAGTTTTCGCATCAGCATCGACTGGCCGGATGCGGCGCGTCACGATGCCGGTCGCGGCGCCGGGAATTTTGCGATCAGCTGGGATACGGCGCGGCGGCTGGTCGACGCCGGTTTTCACGTGTCGATCGCGCGCCAGATGAAGCTGGGCGAGGATCGGGCCGCGGTCGCCGCCGAATACGCGCGCCTCTGCGTTGCTAACAACCTGCCCGCCGATACGCGCATCGTTTTTTTTCCGGATTTTGGCGTTCCGGATGAGACGCGGGAAGTGCCGTTCGTGACGCATTCCTGCATGACGACCTTCCAGACCGAAGCGACGCGTCGCGAATTCATGTGCGCGTTCAGCAAGATGGTGGTCAAGCAGGGCGGCCGCATGCGCGTGTACGCCTGCACGCTGGTCGATGATGACCCGGATTACGACCAGGGCGGAAGCCTGCAGGAAAGCATGGGCAAGCGGGTCATGCTGCGCCATCACCGCTGCTTCAGCTGCTTCAAGTTCGGCGCGTCCTGCAGCGAAGGCGCCGGGCACTGAAACATTTGCCCGGTTGGGCCGGTCTGAGTAGCCATGTGGGTCCGAAGCTCGATATTTGCCTGCCTGATGCTGTTGTCGCCGTCGTTGCCGGCGCAGCAAAGCGCCGCGGATTTTGATCATCAGCACAGCCAGTATGCTGAAGTACTGGTGCGCGTCGTCCGTGCAGGGGCTGTTGACTATGCCGTGCTGCAACGCGACCGCAGTTCGTTAGATAACTACCGCGCGCAGCTGGCGGCGGTTTCCGAGAAAACGCTCCGAACCTGGACGCGCGATCAGCAGCTCGCGTTCTGGATCAACGCCTACAATGCCAGCGTGTTGGCAACCGTCCTCGATCACTATCCGATTACCCGCGGCTCGCTGATCGGCCTGGCGTTTCCGGCGAATTCAATCTGGCAAATTCCCGGCGCGTTCAAGACTGCGCGCCACAAGCTTGCTGGCCGTACCAGATCGCTCGACAACATCGAGCACGACATCGTGCGGCCCGGTTTTCGCGAACCGCGAGTGCATATGGCGCTGGTCTGTGCCGCGCGCGGCTGTCCGCCACTTCGTGCCGAGCCATTTGTCAGCAGCCGGCTCGATGCCCAGCTGGACGATCAGACCCGGGTCTATCTCGGCGATCGCGACCACGGATTCAGCTGGGACAGCGCCGCGAAACGGTTGGCGGTCTCCAGTATCTTCAAATGGTTTGCGGACGATTTCGCCGGCGGCGGCGGTGTGCGTGCCTTTGTAGCACAGCACCTCGGCGATCCGGTCCTGGCGGCCGCGGTTCGCGATACCACCAATAGCCTGCGATACCTGGACTATGACTGGACCTTGAATGAGCACTGACACGTGAATTTGCGCGCGACCGCAATGGCGATCAGCCCCGCGCTGCTACTCGGCGTGCTCTGCAGCGCGAGTGCGCTGGCCTGGGAGCCGGATGCGGCCGAGCGGGCCCGGTTGTTAGCAGGTGAAATCATCGTGCAGGCGGATATCGATCCGTCAGGGGCCTCGGGCCATGCCCGGGCCGCGGTCTGGATCGCTGCGCCGCGTGAGCAGGTGTACGTCTGGATGACCGACTGCCCGAAAGCCCTGACGTTCGTGCCGCGGTTGACTGGCTGCAAGATTCTGGAAATGGGGCCCGACAAGGGCTCAGCGCTGATAGCGCACGAGGTCGACTACAGCTGGTTTCTGCCGCGCATGCACTATGTATTTCGCGCCCGCAATACGTTCCCGTCCCAAGTTGATTTCGAGGAGGTATCCGGCGATCTGGCCATCAATCGGGGCAGTTGGCGCCTGGCCGCCGTGCCCGATGCAGGTCACACGCTGCTGATCTACGAAGTGCGCATCAAGCCACGCCTGTATGTGCCGCAATGGCTGGTGCGGCGCAGCTTGCGCAAGGATTTGCCGGAATTGCTGACCGCGTTGCGCCGCGTCAGCGAAGCCGGCGCCAGGTCGCCATGAAACCGCTGCTGAGCATCGTCGTGCCGGTATTGAACGAAGCGCGCTACCTGCCGCAGTTGCTGGCGCACCTGCGCAGTTTCGGCGAGCAGGTCGAGACCCTGGTGGTCGACGGCGGCAGCAGCGATGGCAGCCAGAACCTGGTGCGTGCCGACGGCCGTGCGATTCTGTTAGCCAGCGCGCGCGGACGGGCGCGCCAGATGAATGCGGGCGCGGCCGAGGCGCGGGCACCGCTGCTGTTCTTCCTGCACGGTGACACCGTGCCGCCGCCCGAGGCGCCAGAGCTGATCATCCGGGCGTTGGCGGATCCGGGTGTGCTGGCCGGCAGTTTTCGGGTGGCCTTCGACCGCGATTCGGCGTTGCTGCGTTTCTACGCCTGGTGCTCGTCGGCTAACAACCTGTTGACGACCTATGGAGACCAGGGTTTGTTCCTGCGGCGCAGTGACTTCGAGGCGCTGGGTGGCTTTCCGGACCTGCCGTTCCTCGAAGACATTGAATTCCAGCGGCGCCTGCGCCGCCACGGCAGGGTGATAAAGCTGGACTCCGCGCTGCGGACTTCGGCGCGCAGGTTTGAGCGCCACGGTGTCCTGGGGCAGCAGCTGCGCAACGTTGCCATTGTCGGCGCCTACCTCGCGGGCACGCCGGCAGCGCGGCTCAAGAGACTGTACAGCGACTTGCGTTAGCGAGCCTCCAGAGGCTGCGTCCGCATGTCGAACATGCGCGCGACAATTGGGTTACCAGCGTTGGCAATGCTGTGCTAGCGTCGGTGCATAGTGCGCGCGTTGCTTATAATCGCAGTGTTTTGCTTTGCCTCAGCTGCGGCACATGCGGCCAAATGGTATACGGCGGAAACCACCGAGTTCATTGTCATTGGTGATGCCTCGAAACGGCAGATTTCCGAGGTTCTCGAAGCTCTTGAAGTGTATCGCTACATAACAAGCCGCTTCACTATCTTGCGCAAGCCCTCGCCCTACAAGCCGCGCATATTCGTCTTGACTTCGGATTCGTTCAGGCGCTACGGACGTCAGCGCAAGGAAATCGCAGGGTTCGTCAAGCCAAGTGACTTTGAGATGGACATCGTCGTCGACTCTCGTGACACGAACGACTGGTTGAGTAACAGGCAAATCATCCAGCATGAACTAACGCATTTTTATCTGCGCCTGAACTCTCGTGGCAGGATGCTGCCCGTCTGGTACGACGAAGGTCTAGCCGAGTTCTTCTCGACTGTTAGCTTCAAGGGTAAGCAGGCACGGATCGGCGAAGTGCCGATCATCCGCTTCTATGCGCTGCGGCAACTGCCATGGCTGCCACTTGAGCGCTTGCTGGCCATCGATCGCAGCGCGGTGGAATACAACGGACACAGGCTTGGGGACTCGTTCTACGCGCAGTCATGGCTGCTGATTCACTATAGCTACCTGCAAGATCCAGCATTGGCGCCGGCACTCGAAAGAATGATTCTTGCCCAGAGCATGAGCATCGGCGTGGCAGAGGCGATGAAGTCTGCGTTGGGCTCCCGTGCAGAGACACTGGAAGCCGACATGCGGCGTTACTCCGCCAGTTCTTCATGGCCGTACCGCTATTCGGAGCGGCCGACCGAATCGTTGAAGACCGCCGAACTGCGCGAAATGGACAGTGAGACCGCGGCGTCCGAAATAGGTGCGTTACTGCTGCGTCTGGCCAATCGCAATGCCGAAGACCTGCATAGCGATATCAGCCAGCTGTTGCCAATGGCGCGTGGCGCCGATGCCGCTGCTGTTAAGGCAATGTCAAAACTGGTGATCGGCAGACCCACCGAAGCCGACCCCTACCTGCAGCTCTGCGAATCGATTGCGCAGACCAGCCGCGCGCTCCGGCACTGCGCTCAGAGCTGGATGACAAGGGCGCTGGCGGCGAAGAGCGAGGATGAGCGCACCGGATACCAGCGCAAGGCCATCAATCTTGCGCAACGGTCCCTGCAAATGGATTCGGACAATTTCGCAGCCCTGAATCTCTTGCTGCATTCGCGTGACCACATGGGCGAGGACGTGGCAGATCTTTTTCCACTGTCCGAAAAAGCGCTTGAGAAGCTGCCGTCGTCCTTTACGCTGCGACTTTCTCTGGCCGAAGCGTATTACAACTCTGGTCGCCTGCAAGACGCTGTGCGCCATCTCGAACAGGCTGCTCTTGATGAGACCGACCCCTCGCGACGTGACGCTGCGATGGACAGACTGCATTTTGTAGAGAACGTACTCGCCGACAGGAACAAGCAATAATGCCACTATCTCGCCGAAAATTTGTTAGTTCGATTGCCGGTGCGGGCGTTGCGCAAGTTATTGCCTCAGCGCGCGCGACTGGCAAGGCCAGGGACCCTGAAAAATGCGACGTCGCCATCGTCGGCGCCGGCCTCGCGGGTCTTAACGCTGCGCTGATCCTGGCGGCGGAGGGTCTCAAGGTGCGGGTGCTGGAGGGCAGCAAGCGCGTCGGCGGCCGCGTGCATACGGCGCGCGGCTGGCACCTGGCGCCGGATCTCGGCGGCGTGCAGATCGGTCCGACCTACGCTCGGGTCCGCGATGTCGCGCGGCAGCTCAAGATAGAACTGGCGCCGGGTGCGCATGTCAACGCGCCGTACTCATTTGTGTTAGGTGACCAGCTGGTGCCGGCGAAGCAGTGGGAGTCGTCACCACTGAACAAGCTGCCGGACAACGAGCGCCGGGTTCCGCCGCAGGCGCTCAATGCCTTTTACGTCGAACAGCGCACGCCCTTCAGCGATCTCGACGACTGGCTGAAATCCGAAGCCGCGCAGTTCGACATGTCTCTCGGCGCGTGGCTGCGCAACAAGGGCGCATCGGAAGAGGCGCAGCGGTTTATCCGCACCACCCAGGGTCTCGCCAGCCTTGAATCGGCGTCGGTGTTGAGAATGTTGCAGGAAGGCACGCGTTCGCGCGCCGATGTACGGGCGCTGGTCGTGACCGACGAAACGCGCCGCATGGACGTTTTCCAGCGCTTTGCGCTGGCGTCGTCGCACGTGGTCGCCGGCACGTCGACGATTCCGGAGGCAATGGCCGCGGCGTTAGGTGACGCGGTGCGGATGGAGCACACGGTGCGTGAGATCCGCCAGGACGTGAGCGGCTGCGACCTCGCCTGTGCCAACGGCGCGCGCCTGCGCGCGCGCTTCGTCGTTGCGGCGGCGCCATTCGGCGCGTTGCGCGCCATTCGCATGATTCCGGACTGGCCGGCGGTGCAGGGCGAAGCGGTGCGTCAGATGCCGTACCACAACCAGAGCCAGGTGTGGCTGCGGGTCCGCAAGCCCTACTGGGAAATGGATGGCATCGAGGCGTCGATGTGGACCGACGGCGTGTTCACGCTGGTGCGGCAGCAAATCGAATCCGACGGCACGCGCGAGCTGATCAGCTGCCTGGCTTTCAACGATCGCGCAAAGTCACTTGATGCCATGCCCCACGAAGATCGCGGCCGGTTCGCGATTGCAACGCTGGAGAAGATCCGGCCGTCGTTGCGCGGTCAGCTGGAGTTCGTGGGCGCGCATTCCTGGCTGCAGGTGCCGCTGGTGCGCGGCTGCAGCCACCAGTTTCAGCCGGGGCGAGCCTTCGACTGGACGCATGCCTACCTCAAGCCGCACGGCCTGGTGCATGTCGCCGGCGAGCACGCTCGCCGGCTGGAAGTCGGCATGGAATCCGCGATGGAAAGCGGCGAACGCTGCGCGCTCGAGATCCTGGAGCGCGGCCTGAGCTAACACCGGCGGCCTGCCACCAGGCCGCCAGCGATTACTTCTTCAGATGCGCCGGCTTCTGCGTGCGCGCATAGTCCTCGAGACTGGAGAGACTCGGGCCCTCGGTCCACTCGGTCGGCGCTTCGAAGTATTTCTCGTAGTTCTTGTGCGCGTAATCCAGGACCTGCCGCGACAAATACTGTTCCAGATTATCGGTGGTTCCCTGAAAGCAGGCGTATTGCACGTGGCCCGGCCGCATGCCCATGAGCATCCACGGCAGCCACGGCGTGGTGCGGTTCCAGACGCCGCGATAATGCAGCGCGGTCTTCTTTTCGTTCTGCATGTCCGCGACGCTGATGTCGTGGGTGAAGAACTCCGAGACCTGCGCAATCGGGCCGGCCGATTCGCGCGGCCACTTGTCTGGCTGCAGCGCGCTCGGATAGGCGAGGTGAATATGCACTTCCATCGCCAACTGATCGCCGAACTGGTACCACGGCAGGATGAACGGGATCCGGGGCGGCGCTTCCTGGTTCAGGCCGCCGAATTTCGGCGGCGCCGGGAAATGGTCCTCGATCATGTAGTTGAAGGGGTCGTTGGCGACATGCACGGCTGTCACCGTCTCGCCACTCAGCGGATTGCGCCATTCGTCCAGCACTTCGCCGGTCTTCAGGTCCGTGTACAGGATGATTTCGCGGCACATGCGCCGGATCGCGCCGTTAGCTCCCTCGGCCAGGCGGATGGCGCCGAAGCCCGTGGCGCCCATCAGGTCGACGATCTTCTTGTTAGGTTCGACGGCCATGACATAGCCCCGGAACCAGAAGTATTTCTGCTTGCCGAAATTGAGGTCGCCCTGGATGCGCGCGTATGCCAGCTGGTTGCCGCGGCCGGTTGTCAGGTCGAGGTACGGGCCCTTGAGGCCCGGCCCGATGCCGTACATTGACGCCACGGGCGCGGTCTTGGCCGCAGCCAGCGTCGAGCCGCCGAGGCTTGCCATACCGGCTGCGCCGATGGCGAGCGATGCGCCGAGGCCGCCGGCGGTTTCAAGAAACTCGCGGCGCTTCAGCACGGAACTGTTGTTAGTGTCGGGACTGGACATGGCGCAACCTCGGATGCAGGGGATGACGGCAGGCGGTCACTATGCCCTAGCCCAGGCTGCCGGGCTAGCGCAGCAGCAGCTCCACGAGTTCGCGGTGTTCCGGCGTCATGCGCTTGCGCGGCGTGACAATGGCTTTCTCGAGCAGGTGACGGCTGGCCCTGCGATCATTGACCTTGTGTGCCGCAACCACCCTGGCTAACAATTTCTGCACACGTTGCAGGTTGCGCCCGAACAGCGTCATGGCCATTTCCAGCGTGACATGCTGTGACGGGTCGTCCTGCCAGCAGTCGTAATCGGTGACCACCGCGATGGTGCAGTAGCTCATCTGCGCCTCGCAGGCGAGAAACGCCTCGGGCACGTTAGTCATGCCGACCAGGTCCGCGCCGGCGCTGCGCAGCATGAAACTCTCGGCGCGGGTGCCGAGACGCGGACCTTCGACACAGGCATAGGTCTTGTCCGCGTGAATGAGGTATCCGAGCTTATTGGCCGCCGCAACAATTTCCGCCGCGATGCCCGGGCAGCTGGGCCGTGCGGTCGATACATGCGCGACCAGGCCGTTGCCGAAAAAACTGCCGATCCGCCGGCCGCGCGTGAAATCGATGTATTGCGATGGCAGCGCCAGGTCGCCCGGCGCAAGTTCCTCGCGCAGGCTGCCGACCGCAGACACGCCGATGACGGTGCGCACGCCGACGCTCTTCAGGGCCCAGATATTTGCCCGGAAGTTGATTTCGGAAGGCGTGAGTTCGTGGCTCGTGCCGTGGCGGGCGAGGAAGGCCACCTCACGCTTGCCGAGGCGGCCCAGCATCACAGCGGACGAAGGCGGGCCAAAAGGCGTCTCCACCTGCCTTTTCTCGACGATCCGCAGGTCCGCCATTCGATAGAGGCCGGTGCCCCCGATGATCCCAATCATGCGCTTAGCCTCATCCTTCCATTCGCGCTAAACTGAGCGTCGACTATAAAGCCAGTCATAACAAACCGGACAACAAACTCTGGAGTCATCTGTATGTCAGACAACATAATCGTTTCCGCGCCGGCATGGCCGGTCAAGCTCGCGAGATTTGGCGCCGGGACCATCCTCGTCGGGCTGGTTCTGGCGGCCGTGTCCGGTCCCCTGAATCGCTTCGGCATCACCGGTTTCCTGCCCGCGCTGCTGACGTTAGCGGCGGGCGGGTTGTTGCTGTTTCTGGGGCTGCTGCTGGCCGTCATCGGCCTGCTGATTGCGAATTCGCGCAGCCGTGCCTTTGACAAAGGGCGGATATTGCTCGCCATCATCGGCGCGCTGGCCATCGGCGGCTATCTGGTGAGTACCTTCCTGGGCGCGCGTGGCGTGCCAACCCTGCACGAAATCAGCACCGACCTCGATTCGCCGCCGCCCTTCGTCGCGATCAAGGCGATCCGCGAGCAGAATCCGAAATTGAATCCCTCGGACTACGTGCGTGAACTCGACCTTCGTGGCACCAAGCTCAACGTGCCCGATGCGCAGCGCAAGGCCTTTCCGGATATCCAGCCAGTTGTGTTAGCTGTGCCGCCGGACCAGGCGTTCGCCGCGGTCGACAAGGCGATTGCCGACATGGGCTGGGAGCGGGTGGCAACCGTGCCAGCCGAAGGTCGCATCGAGGCCACCGATTCGACCCGCTTCTTCGGATTCAAGGACGACGTGGTGGTGCGGGTGCGCGCGGAAGGCACGGGCTCGCGCGTCGACATCCGTTCCAAGTCACGGGTGGGCCTCGGCGATGCCGGCACGAATGCGCGTCGCGTTCGCGCCCTGATGGCGAAAATAAAATCGTAGTGACGGTCCGGCTGGCCGGCGAAGGATTCGCGAGCGTGCGCAGTTTTTCCGAATTTTACGGATATTACCTGTCCGAGCACAGCAACCGCAGCTCGCGGCGGCTGCACTTCGTCGGCACGATCCTGTTCGTCAGCCAGTGGTTGCTGTCTGTGCCACTGCACAAGCCCTGGCTGTGGCTCACCGGGCCGGTCACCGGTTATGCGTTCGCCTGGGTGGGCCATTTCTTCTTCGAACATGACAAGCCCGCCACGTTCAGGCATCCGGTCTACAGTCTGTTAGCTGATTTCGTCATGGCCGGCGAAATGCTGCGCGGCAAGATCCGCTGGTAGCAGCACAGTCATGGCACGCAGAGGCATAGACCGCGTTTTCGAGCGCCGGCTTTCGGCGCTGGTGAACAGCAGGGGCGTCGGCCACCTGCGCGGCGGCCGCAAGGGCGTGGAGCGCGAATCGCTGCGCGTCTCGCCGGAAGGCCGGATCGCGCTGTCGCCGCATCCGCGCGTGTTAGGTTCGGCGCTGACGTCCGAGCACATCACGACCGACTACTCCGAGGCGCTGATCGAGCTGGTCACGCCGACTTTCACCACCAGCTGGGAATTGCTGCAGTACCTGTGCGACCTGCACCAGTTCGTCTATCGCCACCTCGATGATGAACTTCTGTGGGCCACCAGCATGCCCTGCGTGGTCGACAAGGATTCCGACATCCCGATCGCGCGTTTCGGCAGCACCAATGTCGCGCGCATGAAGGAGATCTATCGCGAAGGCCTGGGCATGCGCTATGGGCGCGTGATGCAGGCGATCTCCGGCGTCCATTTCAACTATTCATTTCCGCTTGACTGGTGGGAAGTCTGGGCGCAGGTGCGTGAGTCGCGCGATACCAGCCAGGATTTCATTTCGCGCTGTTATTTCGACGTGCTGCGCAACTACCGGCGTTATGGCTGGATCGTGCTGTACCTGTTTGGCGTCTCGCCAACCGTCTGCAATTCCTTTTTGCGCGCGCGCGGCGTCCAGTTGCCGGCATTTTCCCGCGGCACCGCCTGGGAGCCCTGGGCCACGTCACTGCGCATGAGCGATCTGGGCTATCGCAACCGCGCACAGTCGGAGCTGCAGGTGTCGGTGAACAGCCTCGATGAGTATGTGCGCGATCTGTCCGCGGCCATCGTTACGCCGCATCCGCCGTATGTCGAGCTGGGCGTCAAGGTGGATGGACAATACCGGCAGCTGAACGCCAACGTGCTGCAGATCGAGAACGAATACTACAGTTTCATCCGGCCGAAGCGCGTGGCGCGCTCCGGCGAACGCCCGACGCTGGCTTTGCAGCGCCGCGGCGTCGAGTACGTGGAGTTTCGTGCACTCGATGTCAGCGCCTACGATCCGGTGGGCGTCAATCAGAACAAGCTGCGCTTCATGGAAGCGTTCGCGGCGCTGTGCCTGATGAAAGACAGTCCGCCGATCGACAGCAGCGAGCAGGAAGCGCTGGACCGGAATCATGTGCGCGTTGCGCGGCAGGGCCGCGAGCCGGGCCTGACGCTCAACCGTGACGGGCGCGACCGGCCCATGCATGAGTGGGCTAACGAACTGCTGGAAGACATGCAGCCGATCGTCGAGTTCCTGGATCTCGATGATCCGGCGAAGCCATACGCGGCGGCGCTCGAAGCGCAGACCGCAAAATTACGCGACGTGGCGCTGACGCCGTCCGCGCGGCTGATCGCGGAAATGCGCAGCACCGGCGAATCGTTTTTTGATCTCGCATTGCGCATGTCGAAACTGCACAAGAACTATTTCCTGTCCTTGCACGAATCCAACGCGGCGAGACTGGCCGAGTTCGCCGCCGAGGCCAGTGAGTCTTTAGAGCAACAGTCGCGACGAGAAGCTGAACGGCAGGAAGATTTTGAGGTGTACCTGGCGCGTTACTACGAAGGACTGGCATCTCCAGCGCCATAATTATCACCTTCCGAGCGTGAATTTTACTTAATGTCGGGCGCGTACCTTTCCTTAATGTAGTATTCATGTTGCTCCGGTAAGCTCCCGGCAACACAAAGAAAAGCCAGACCGGTCCTATACGCATGACACCTTTCAGCTCATTGCAGCCGCAACAAACCGCGGCCGTCACCGACGTCGCCAACGAAGACAGTTTCGTTGCCGGCCACGTGCTAACAAAAATTGCCTTGCCGGCAACGGGTTGGGACCCGTTCGAGATCTGGCGCACCCGCGTGCATCTGGAGCAGAAGCGGCTCGGTCTCGCATTTCCGGGCGCCGATTAACGTTGCGATGCGCGGATGATGCATAGCAGCGTCAAATCGCCCGCAGACTCCAAAGTCGCAGCGACGCTGGCGCAGGGTTTTACATGGCTCAGGTTCGAGCCTGAGCTTGAACAGCAGTTCCGCGAACAGCACTACCAGGACATCCGCCGGCGGGTGCGCATTGCGATCTGCCTGGCGCTCATGACCGTCATTGGCTTTGCTGTGATGGATCGCTGGGTGCTGGACCTGGCGCCGACCGCGACCCAGGAAAAACTGCGCTACGCGCTGCATCTGCCGATTGTCGTGCTGTGCGCGCTGTTGACCGGGCGCCGATTTTTCCCCAAATACTACCTGCCGGTGATATCGGTGGGCGCGCCGCTGTTTGGCATCGGCTCGGTGCTGCTGATGATGGAAGCGTCCGGCGTGTCGCAGGTGTTGATGTCGTCGCGGCTGGTACTGGTCGCGTTCTTCTTCTATTTCATGCTTGGCCTGTCGTTTCGCACTGCGCTGGCCAGCAACATGATTGTGCTTGGCAGTTTCATGCTGCTCGCCATCACCAAGGACATTCCGCAGGAAACGGCGATCTATGTTTTCTTTACGCTGATCTGCGCCAATCTGTTTGCCGGCGCCGGTTGCTACATGCTCGAGTACGCCAATCGGCTGTCGTTCCTTGAGCGGCGGCTGTTGAACGAAGTCGCCACTCGCGATGCCCTGACCGGTTTGCTGAACCGCGGTGCCTTCGAGGCTGCACAATCGCAGGCTTGGTCTTCCACCCAACGCCGCGGTGGCAGCCTGGCCGTCGTGATGCTCGATATCGATCATTTCAAGAACTACAACGATCGTTATGGACACCAGGCTGGCGACCAGTGCCTGCGGCTGGTGGCGCAGGCCGTGCGCCGCGCGGCGGGCCGCGCGTCCGACCTGGTGGGCCGCTATGGCGGCGAGGAACTGATCGTGCTGCTGCCGGATGCCGACGGCGAGCATGCGTCCCGTGTCGCCGAGAATATCGTCACGTCGATCCGCGCGCTGGATGTGCCGCATGCGAGTTCGACGACCGCCGGCTGCGTCACCGTCAGTATTGGTGTCGCTGCCGTGCGCTCGGCGACGACCGAGATTTTCGAGTCGGCGGTGCGGCGCGCCGACAATGCCCTGTATGCCGCCAAGGACGCCGGCCGCGACCGCTGGCTGTTAGCCGAGGACGCGAGTCCGCCGCTCGACAATGTCATCCAGCTGATTCAGGGCAAGCGATAGATCGCGATATCACGCCGGCCGTTGCCGGTGCGGACGCCGCGGAACATGCCCTCGCTGTTGAATTCCATGGCGACGTTGCCCGCCGGGTCCAGCGCGATGATGCCACCGTCTCCGCCCATGGCAACGAGCTTGCGCTGCACGACTTCCTGAGCCGCCTTCACCAGCGGCCAGCCCTTGTACTGCACCAGCGCGCAGATATCGTGTGCCACCACCGCACGAATGAAGTATTCCCCGGTGCCGGTTGCCGACACCGCGCAGGAGCCGTTATTGGCATAGGTGCCGGCGCCGATGATGGGTGAATCGCCGATGCGGCCGTAACGTTTGTTAGTCAGGCCGCCGGTCGAGGTTGCCGCAGCGAGATTGCCGTCGCGGTCGAGCGCAACCGCGCCGACGGTACCTAGGGCTGGCGGGTCGTAGGCGCGTTCGCGCCGGCCCTGCAGCTCCTTTTCGAGCTGCGAACGGCGCGCCGGCGTCTCGAACCAGCTGTTAGGCAGCATGGTGAATCCCTGGGTCAGCGCAAATTCCTCCGCGCCAACGCCGCTCAGCATCACATGCGGCGATTTTTCCATCACTGCACGCGCGAGATTGATCGGATGCTGGATATGCCGCAGGCCGGTGACGGCGCCCGCGCGCAGCTCGCGGCCATCCATGATCGATGCGTCCAGCTCCGCATAGCCATCGTGCGTCAGCACCGCGCCCTTGCCGGCGTTGAACAGCGGGTTGTCTTCGAGCAGGCGCACCACGGTGCTAACAGCATCGAGCGCCGTACCGCCCTTGTCGAGCACGGCGTAGCCCGCGTCGAGCGCGGTACCGAGGCCTTCCCGGTACTGGGCTTCGCGCTCCGCGGTCATTTCGGCGCGCGGCATGGTGCCGGCCCCGCCGTGGATAACGAGCGCGATCGTCCTGGCGGGCGTTGCCGCGCTGGTTGCGGTGCAGCCGACGACCAGCATAGCCAGCAATACAGATGTCCGTTTCATGTTGAGTGCCCGTTTGGATGGATCAGCGCAGTCTAGCGGTTTGCGTGCCAGCGGAATAATCGTTACCTTGGGCGCCATGACTGAGATCAAACAGGTATTTGACCCGCGATTCCTGATTGCGGCGGTAATTGCGCTGGCCCTGGTCTTTGTGGTGCCAGCACCCTTCCGCGTTTCCGCCGTCGCGCTGGCCATTGTGCTTGTGGTCCTGGCGCCGCTGCCCGCCAGCACCCGGCCAGTCGTGTCAGCGGTCATTCTCGGATTGGCCACCGGGGTCGGGTCCATCAATTTGTTTGCGCCGCAGATCTTCCAGAAGCACGTGACCGCGGAGTTTGGCTGGACCGCGTCGCAGTTCGCATCGGCAACTGTTCTGGGAACCTATGTGACGATCGTGGCGTCGCTGTTCATCGGCAGGATATTCGACCGTGACGGCGTGCGACGCTGGGCCATTACCAGCATTGTTCTGCTTGCGGCGCTGCTTGTTTCGTTGCGCTGGCTAACGCCTAACCTGTGGCACTTGTATCTGATTTCAGGGTTGATGCCCGTGCTCGCAGCGGGTACATCATCGATCGCGTACTCGCGCGTCATCGCCCGTTGGTTCGACCAGCGCCGCGGCCAGGCGTTTGGCGCCGCGCTGGCCGGAATCGGCGTTGGCGGCGCCGTGTTAGGACCGCTGGTCGGCTGGGCGATCAAGGAGTTCGGCTGGCGCGATGCCTACGCCAGTCTCGGCTTGATGAGCCTGGCGGTGACACTGCCCGTCGTAATTTGGGCGCTGCGCGATACGCCGGGCGAGAAGAATCTCGGGCAGGATGGCGAACCGCTCCGCAAAATCCGGGACGACAGCCGGGAAACTTCATCCATCGCCGCGCAGGCGACGGGGGTATATGGCTACAGCGGCGCAGAAACCCGCCGGCTGCCGCGTTTCTGGCGGATGCTGCTGGCGTTTGTGCTGATGTCATTTGCCATCGGTGGCGTGATGATCCAGTTGGTACCCATCCTGCTCGCTCGCGGCCTGGACGAGGCCAGTGCGGTCCAGGCGCTCGGCGTGCTGTCGATCGCGTTGATTGCGGGGCGCGCGTTTGCCGGGTTCCTGATGGACCGGATGTTCGCGCCCTACGTCGCCGCGGCCATCACCCTGTTTCCCGCGGTCGGCATCGCGATGCTGGCGCTCGGCGCCCATGGCGCCGCAGCCTACGTTGCCGTGCTGCTGCTGGGCCTGGCAGCCGGCGCCGAGCTCGATGTGATTGCGGTGCTGGTCACGCGTTATTTCGGCACGCGCGCCTACTCCGAAAACTATGGCTGGCAGTATGCGGGTTGGGTTCTGGGCTCCGGGACCGCGCCGTTGTTGACCACCGCCGCCTACCAGAGGTTCGGTACGCATGATCCGGTGCTGTGGCTGTACGCCGGGATCTTTCTGGTCAGCGGTTTTCTGGTGGCACGGCTCGGCGCCTACCCGACACTGCCTGCACCAGCGGCGAGCAATGCCTGACCGGCGCGCGCTAAAATAGTGCAGCATTTGCCAGACCCGCGAAGAATGAAGCTGATTTCGGCGCTGTATTCGCGTGCTGGGCGCTGGCATGATTTCTGCTATGTCTAAACCTGTTGCACCCAGAGATGCACAATAGTCGAACCGACGGAGAATTCTTGCCATGAAGCTTGTGACTGCCATTATCAAACCATTCAAACTGGATGACGTCCGTGCCGCGCTGTCGGAAATCGGCGTGTCCGGCATGACCGTGACCGAAGTGAAGGGCTTTGGTCGGCAACGCGGCCATACCGAGCTTTATCGTGGCGCCGAATACGTGGTCGACTTCGTGCCCAAGACCCGCATCGAAGTCGCGGTGCGCAGCGACCTCGTCGACCAGGTGGTCGAAGCGGTGGTCAAGGCCGCCAAGACCGGCAAGGTCGGCGACGGTAAGATCTTCATCACCAACATCGATCGCGTGATCCGCATTCGAACCGGCGAGACTGACGACGCGGCTTTGTAGAATTTTTCCGCACTGCAACCGCGGCAACAGCGGCTGGTCGCAAGCGCAATAAACTTCGCGATTCGCCGGATTTGAAAAGTCCGGCAACAGCAACGGCGCCAATCGGCGCCGTTGCCTTTTGTTCCTGGCAATATTCGCCGCATTTGTTAGATAGCGGCCCATGCGTCTTCTCAGCGCCGCAGCGCTATTGCAGCATTGCAGCCGAAAATTCAATCTGCTGACAAAGACAAGGAATCTGCCATGAACGAATTGACGCAAGCTGACATCGCGCAGGTCGACGGCGCGGCCACAGGCCAGGAGGCGTGCAGCGCGCCGCATGTATTCAACGTCGAAGCGCCACGAGTCTACGAATTCCCGTTGCTGCCGTGCGTCGATGACCGCGCATTGTTCAACGCCCAGTAGCCGGTAACTTGACCGACAGTCTGTTCCGTCCCGAGGCCATCGAGGCCAGGCGCGGCGCCCAGCTGGGCGGCATCCTGCGCGATCAGGCGCTCACGCTGCGCCTGCTGGCGGTTGCCGCGCTGCTGAGCGTAGTGGTGCTGACGCTTTTTCTCGCGCAGGGCAGCTACACCCGGCGTACCCGCGTGATCGGGCAGCTCACCCCCCGCAACGGCGTCGCGACCGCCCTGGCACCACTGTCCGGAGTGGTCGTGCAGGTGCCGGTGGCGGAGGGTGCGCGCGTCGGGCCGGGCACTTTGTTAGCTTTGATACGCGTGCCGCGCGCCTCGGGCACGCGCGACAACGTCGAGGCAACACGCACCAATCAGTCACAGCGCCGTGGCGAACTCGTCAATGGGCGCGCGCTGGCCGCGCAGCGCTGCCTGCTGCGCCGCCAGGGACTGGTGGCGCAGCTGCGTGCGATGCTGGCGGAACTTGCCATTGCCGACGCCGAGCTTGAAACGCGCCGGGCACAACTGCGCCTCGGCGATGACACGCTGGCGCAATGGCGTGCGCTCGAGCAGCAGCACTTCGTCAGCACGCTGCAGCTCAGGCAACAGCAGGCAGCAGCGCTCGCCCAGCAGGCTGAACTGCAGGCTCTGTTGCGGCAGCGGACCGCGCTGGCGCGCAGCCTGGTACAGATCCGGCAGTCGCTCGCCGAATGGCCGGCCGAACAGCAGGCGGCCCTCGATCCCTTCGACCGCGAACTGGCGTCGCTGGAACAGCAGCGCATCGAACTGGATTCGGCCCAGGAATCGGCAATCACTGCCCAGCTGCCCGGCACGGTCACCTCGATACTCGTCAAGGCTGGCGAATCGGTGCAGGCGGGGCAGCAGCTGCTCAGTGTGCTGCCGGTCAATACGGTGCTGCAGGCCGAACTACTGCTGCCCAGCCGCGCCATTGGCTTTGTCAGGCCCGGCGACGCCGTGCAACTGCGCTACCAGGCATTTCCGTACCAGAAATTCGGCCACCACCGCGGCCTGGTCCGGCAGGTCAGCCGCAACGCCCTGGCTCCGGTGCAGGCGCGCGCGCTGTTAGGCGGTCTGGCCATCGATGAGCCTTTCTACCGCGTAACCGTCGAGCTGACCAGCCAGTTTGTTGCCGCCTATGGCCGTGAGGAGCCACTCAAGCCCGGCATGCTGCTGGAGGCGGACATCGTTGGCGACCGGCGCAGCCTGATCGAGTGGCTGTTCGAGCCTCTGCACGCGCTGCGGTCGTCACTGTCCGGCCGCTGAGTCGCGCCCATGTCCAGCTGGTGTCCGACGATTCTGCAATCGGAGGCGGCCGAATGCGGGCTCGCCTGTCTCGCCATGGTTGCCACGGCTAACGGACATGCGATCACGCTGCCGGAAATGCGCCAGCGATTCTCCCTGTCTCTGAAAGGAGCGCGTCTCAGTCAGCTGATCGACATCGCTGCGCAACTTGGCTTGCGTGCCCGGCCGCTGCGTCTCGATCTGGCCCAGCTTGCGAACCTGCGCCTGCCGTGCCTGCTGCACTGGGATCTCAATCACTTTGTCGTGCTGAGCGAAGTGCGCAAGCGCACGGTGCACATCCTGGATCCCGCGTTTGGTCGGCGGCAAATGTCATTCGCCGACGTGTCGCCGCATTTTACCGGCGTCGCGCTCGAGCTGGTCCCGGACCCGGGATTCCAGAAACGGCGCGCGGCGCCAGCCCTGCGTCTGCGGGATCTGACTCGCGGCACCCGGGGGCTGTGGCCCGCGGCGCTGCAGATTCTCGCGCTGTCGCTGGTGTTGCAGTTTTTTGTGGTGCTCGCGCCGTTTTTCATGCAATGGGTCGTGGACCAGGTGCTGGTGGCAGCCGACCGCGATCTGCTCACGGTGTTAGGTCTCGGCTTCGGGCTGGCGCTGCTGCTGCAAACCGCTATCGGCATGCTGCGCGGCTGGGCCATCCTGCAGCTATCCGCGCAGCTGGGTTTGCAGTGGCAGGGCAATCTGGTCGCACACCTGCTGCGGTTGCCGCTGCAATTCTTCGAGAAACGGCATCTGGGCGACATCACCTCGCGTCTCGGGTCGCTGCAGACCATCCAGAAAACCCTGACCACCGGACTCGTTGAGACCCTTATCGACGGGCTGATGGCCGTGCTGACGCTAACGTTGATGTTGGCTTACAGCGCCAGGCTGGCGGCCCTCACGCTTGCGGTTGTCGGCATCTATCTCGCCGTGCGGCTGCTCTTGTACCGGCCCGCCCGCGACAGCACGGAACAGCAACTTGCCGCTGCAGCCAGGCAACAGAGCCATCTGCTGGAAACCCTGCGCGGCATCCAGAGCCTTAAAGTCGCGGGCCAGGAAGCACTGCGCGGAACGGGCTACGAGAATCTCCTGGTCAAGACCCTCAATCAGGACCTCAGGCTCGGACGCCTGGGTCTCGGCTTCAGCACCGCGAGTCAATGCCTCTTTGGGCTGGAACGAATTGCGGTCATCTGGCTGGGCGCGCAGCTGGCGCTGACGAACGCGTTCTCGGTCGGCATGCTGATCGCGTACCTGGCCTACAAAGACCAGTTTGCGATGCGTGTCAGCAGTCTCATCGACAAGGGCATGGACCTGCGCATGCTGCGCCTGCATGCCGAGCGGCTCGCGGACATCGTGCATGCCGAAGCTGAATCCGATTCGGGCTCTGGATTTCGCAGGCCGGCGCCCGCGACCGATATCGAAGTGCAACAGCTCGCCTTTCGTTATGGCGACGGCGAACCGTGGATTCTGCAGGACTGCAGTTTTTCGGTGCGTGACGGCGAGTCGGTCGCCATCGTCGGGGCTTCGGGTTGCGGCAAGAGCACGCTGCTGAAGATATTGTTAGGTCTGCTGTCCGCGAGCCGTGGCAACATCCGCTTTGGCGGCCAGGACCTGGCCCGGATAGGCGCGCGCCAGGTGCGCGGCATGGTGGGCGCAGTGCTGCAGGATGATCAATTGTTCGCGGGCAGCATTGCCGACAACATCAGTTTTTTCGATCCCGATGCCATGCCGGCGCGGATCGAAGCGGCCGCCGGGCTCGCGGCCGTGCACGACGACATCGCCGCCATGCCGATGGGTTACGGCAGCCTCATCGGCGACATGGGCAGTGCCCTCTCGGGCGGCCAGAAACAGCGCATTTTGCTAGCTCGGGCGCTTTATCGCCGACCAAAAATCCTGCTACTTGACGAAGCCACCAGTCACCTCGACGTGGTGCGCGAGCGCCAGGTCAACAACGCCGTGCGCGACCTTCGGCTAACACGCATCATCATTGCGCATCGGCCGGAAACCATTGCCAGCGCGGATCGGGTGCTGCTGCTGGAAGCCGGGACGGTTCGCGCAGCTGCGGCCGGCGCGCATAGCCGGCACTCTGGACCTGGAAACGGTTAGTCTTCGCCAATGATCGATTCTGTCCGTGGCCGGAATGTCGCCTGGCTGGTGTTCGCGCTCACGGCTGCTGCCTTCTATGGCAATTGCTACGTGTACGACTCGATCGGGCCGGTCGCCGACCTGCTGCAGCGGCAGCGCGGGTTCAGCGACACGCAGATCGGCATGCTCAATGCGATCTACAGCCTGCCCAATGTCGTGCTGCTGTTGGTGGGCGGCATCCTGGTGGATCGCTATGGCGCTGCCAGGATGGCCGTGATCACGACCGGCGTGTGCCTGGCGGGCGCTGCGCTAACAGCCTGGAGCCCGAATTTTTTTGGCATGGCGGTCGGACGGTTGTTATTCGGTATCGGTGGAGAAACTTTCAACATCTGCACGCTGGTGATCATGTCCGGCTATTTCGCGGGCGGTACGGTTGCATTTGCGATGGGCTTGGTCACTGCTCTGGGTCGGTCTGCTTCATACTCGGCTGACATGTCGCCCGCGTGGTTTGCGAACGCCTATGCGCAGGGTTGGCAGCCGCCGTTGGTGATTGCCGCGGTGATCGCGGCGAGTTCCTTCGCCGCGGCCTGTGCCTGCTGGTGGGTCGATCGCCGCAAGCGAGTTGCGCCGGCCGGCGTCGCGACCACCGCGCACCGGCCATTTGTGTTCACGGATTTGCTGGGCCTCGGCGCCGCCTACTGGTACCTGCTGGTGTTGTGCGTACTGTGGTATGCCGTCATCCTGGCGTTCCGCAGCACCTTCTCGATCAAGTATTTCCAGCACGCGCACGGCCTCGACCTGGCGAGCGCCGGCGCCATGAACAGCTATGTATTCCTGGCCGCGATGTTCGCAACACCCGCCTTCGGCTGGCTGTGCGACAGAACGCGCCGCTATGCGCCGTGGCTGATGTTTGGCGCGCTGCTGCTGCCGATTTCGATTGCGATCATGGCCATGACGCACTGGAGCCTCTGGGTGGCGACCGCTCTGATCGGTGTCAGCTTCTCGCTGGTGCCGGCGGTGATGTGGCCGCTGACCAGCAAACTGGTGGCGCCGCAGCGTTTCGGCACTGCGTTAGGCCTGATGTGGGTGGTGCAGAACGCCGGCATCGCCGGCGCCAATCTGCTGGCAGGCTGGTTGAACGACACTGCGGGTGCGAGTGCGGCCAACCCGGCCGGCTATCAACCCATGATGCTGTTTTTCGGCATCGCCAGTACGCTTGGATTCGTGCTCGCGGTTCTGCTGTGGCGCAAAGCAGGACGCCGGCACCACGAGCATTCCGCCCAGGATGCCGGCGCCGTCAAGGCAGTCGCCTGAAGCGACGGGCTAGTGCACCTTGACTTCGATGGCCTTCGGTTTTGCAACCTTCAGCTTCGGCAGATACACGGTCAGCACGCCGTCCCTGGTTTCAGCGCGGATGGCCTTTTCGTCAATATTGTCAGGCAGCGCAAAGTTGCGCAGGAAATTGCCCTGGAAGCTCTCCATCCGATGGACTTTTTCGTCCTTGAATTCCTGCTTTTCCTTGCGCTCGCCTTCAATCGTGATCATGCCGCGATCAAGTGTGATCCTGACATCTTCCTTCTTGACCGCCGGCAGCTCGGCGCGAATCAGATACTCGACATCAGTCTCGCTGATGTCCGCAGTGGGCGCCCAGGCATAGTCTGTCTCTCTGTTAGCTACCATCGGCAGGCGGCCAAACATCGCCGGCAGCGCACGGCCAAAGGCATCATCCATTTCCCGGAACGGGTCCCATTTGCCGCATGCAATAAGGTTCATAAAAACGCACCTCCTTCATCTCTCTCATGTCTCCTATCCACAGCAATACAGTAGTACTGCCGCAGACAATCTCAAGTTCGGAGGTTTACGTAAGTGGATCTACTGTGCGCAGTTGCTGCAACGGTCGGTGTACGGCACGACGTCCAGCCGCGCCGACTCGATGCCGGCCCCGCATTTTGCGCAAGTGCCGTAGTCGCCGGACTGGATGCGGCGCAGTGCCTGTTCAAGCTGGCCGAGTTCGATCTCGCTCGAACGCCCGATTCCTTCCAGGACCTCATCGTTCTCGCGCTGCGTCGCCTGGTCCGCAAAGTCCGCGCTCAGGGGTTCCCGTTTGCGGGACAGATCGGCACGAACCGATGCGAGTCGCACGCGCAATTCTTCCCGCCGGGCTTCCAGCCGTTCGCGCCGGTTCGTCATTTGCCGGCCGGGTTCGCCGGGCAGGTGTTGAACCCCAGCAGGCTATAGAGCGGGCAGTAGCCCACCAGACCTGTCATCAGCGGCACCAGGCCCACCAACGCCCAGTAGCGGCTGTTGCCGTCCAGAACGAAAAAAAGACCCAGTACGATCAGACCGACCACGACCCGCATAACCCGGTCAGCAGTGCCTTCATTTGGTTTCATGTCAGTTCTCCTCAACCATCCATCCACTTCAAGGATCCCCGAGCGGGTTACAGCTGTCTCTACGTAGGAATACGCATAGAATAGGTACAAGGAGACCCAATCATGCGTTATCTTTTTGTCGCAGCCATTCTGTTAGCTTTTTCTGCGCCGCCAACCCTTGCGCAAGACCCGAAACCGGTCATCAATTGCCCGGGCAACCAGAAAAATCTGCAGACCTACCTGAAAATCCACGACATCCTGTTCATGCAGCGTGATGCCAGTCGCGTTGCCGAATTCTATGGGCCGGAGATCATTTCGCACAACGTGGATTCCGGTGGCGGCTCGGTGCGCAAGGTCACCCCCGAGCAGATGGGTGGGATGTGGACGGCCTCCAAGCGCAATGATCCGGAGCGGCGCCTGGTCGACGACCTGATCCTCTGTTCCGGCGAGTACATCATCGTGCGCACCAGCATTCACGCGCAGGACAACGTCGGCGTGGCGGGAAATCCGCCAACGCACAAGTCCTACGTGATCAGCGGCATCGACATCTATCGTTTTGCAAAAGGCAAAGTGGTCGAACGCTGGGGGAATGCCGACCTGATGAGCATGATTCAGCAGCTGGGATATGCGGTCGCACCCAAGTCGACCGACGGACCGAAACCATGAGCACGTTAGCTGACAAGACTCATGCGATCCGCATCCACCAGACCGGCGGCCCGGAGGTCATGCGCTTCGAGGAAATCGATCTCGCGCCGCCGGGGCCCGGGCAAGTGCGGCTGCGGCACACCGCCATCGGCTTGAACTTCATCGATGTGTACGGACGAACCGGCTTGTACGCGATGCCGCTGCCCGGCGTGTTAGGTCGCGAGGCGGCCGGCGTGGTCGAGGCGCTCGGCCCGAAGGTCAGGGGCCTGCGCAAGGGCGATCGCGTCGCCTACGTGGACTCGAAACCGGGCAGCTACTGCACGCAGCGCAATGTCGCCGCCGGCCTGTTGGTCAAGTTGCCGCGCGGCGTCAGCGACGAAACCGCCGCGGCGGTGATGCTGAAAGGCCTGACCGCACACTATTTGTTGCGCCGGACTTACCGCGTGCAACGCGGCGACTGGATCGTCGTGCATGCGGCGGCCGGTGGCGTGGGGCTGTTGCTGACGCAGTGGGGCCGGGCGCTCGGCGCCCGGGTCATCGGTGTCGTCGGCAGCGAGGCCAAGGCGGTGCTCGCCAGGGCCCACGGTTGTCATCAGGTACTGATCGCCGACGGCGCGCCGCTGGCGCCGCAAATCCGAGCGCTCACCAAGGGCGCTGGCGCGACGGTTGTCTATGACTCGGTCGGCAAGGACACTTTCATGGATTCGCTCGACAGCGCCCGTCCGTTAGGCATGGTGGTGAGTTATGGCAACGCCTCGGGCCCGCCGCCGGCGATCTCGCCGCTGGAGCTGTCGAAGCGCGGCTCGCTGTTTCTGACCCGCCCGAGCCTGTTCGATTACATCGGGCAGCCTGGCGCTCTGGCTGCAGCGGCGCGCGAAATGTTTCGCATGCTGGGTTCGCGCAAGGTCAAGGTGCGCACTGGTCAGCGTTATGCACTCAAGGACGCGGCGCAGGCGCATCGCGACCTGGAAGCGCGCCGCACCACCGGCGCGACGGTGCTGCTGCCCTAAGGCCTGTTAGCACCAGGAGCGGCGCAGCGACAGTGGCCCGCGCTGCGCTCAGGGGAACTCGACGATCTGCCGGATGGTCTCGCCGCTTGCCAGGCGGTCGAAGCCGGCGTTGATGTCGTTCAGCGTCAGGCGCTCGGCTAACAAACGGTCCACCGGCAGCTTGCCCTGCTGGAAATACTGGATATAAAGCGGGATGTCGCGGCTCGGCACGCAGCTGCCGAGGTAGGAGCCCTTGAGCGTGCGCTCCTCCGCGACGATGCTGAGATGGCCGACGGTGAACCTGGCCTCCGGATTCGACAGGCCGGCCGTGACGGTCGTGCCGCCGCGCCGCGTGATCTGCCAGGCCGTTTCGAGCGCGCGCACCGATCCCGCCATTTCGAAGCTGAACTCGAGCCCGCCTTTGCTGTCCTCGCGGATCTTTGCCACCACATCCGGATCGGCAGCGTTATAGCAGCGCGTCGCGCCGAGTTCGCGGGCCAGGGCCAGCTTGTGGTCCGACAAATCCACGGCGACAATCTCGCGCGCCTCGCGCAACCGGGCGCCTAACAAAGCGGCCAGTCCTACGCCCCCAAGACCCAGCACCGCGACGCTCGCGCCGCGCGGCAGCGCGGCTGTATTGAGCACTGCGCCGGTGCCGGTCATCACGGCGCAGCCAAACACCGCCGCCTGCGCGAATGACACGCTGCGATCGATGCGCACCAGGGATTCCTGTGCCATCACGGCGTATTCCGCAAAGCACGACACACCGAGATGGTGATTGACGGCGGCGCCGGCGCGTTGCAGGCGGCGCGCACCCGACAGCAGGGTGCCGGCGGAGTTGGCGGCGAATCCCGGTTCGCACAGCGCGGGCCGCGCGTTGCGGCATGGCGCGCAGTGGCCGCAACTTGGCACGAACGCGGTGACGACATGATCGCCCACGGTGAGACCGCGCACGCCGGCGCCAATTTCCATGACTTCACCGGCCCCCTCGTGACCGAGGACCATGGGCAGCGGTCGCGGACGGTTGCCGTCGATGACCGACAGGTCGGAGTGACACAGGCCCGCGGCCCGTATGCGTACCAGCACTTCGCCCGGTCCCGGCGGCGCAAGCTCGACATCCGCAATCTCGAGCGGCCGCGATGTCGCGTAGGGTGTCGGGGCTTTCATCGCAGTCAGCAGGGCGGCGCGGGTTTTCATGGCGTAAAAATGTCAGAATCCGCGCATGAGCGCCAGCAAAACCGATCCGCCAGCCGCGCAGGACGGTGCGACCTCTCCCGGTATTGGAACCGCACTACCGATGCGCGGCGATTTTCGCGTGTTTCGCGCCATGGGCACGCGCTGGATGGACAACGACGTCTATGGCCACGTCAACAACGTCGTCTATTACTCGTATTTCGACACGGCCGTGAATGGCTGGTTGCTGGAAGCGACGGCGATGGATATCCGCGCGCTGCCGGCGATTGGCGTTGTTGCCGAGACCAGCTGCCGCTTCCTGAAATCGATATCGTTTCCCGATGAACTGCAGCTCGGCTTGCGCTGCGAGCGGCTTGGCCGGCGCAGCGTGGTCTATGGCATTGGCGTGTTTCGCGGCCAGGAAACCGATCCGGTCGCCGTCGGCCGGTTCGTGCACGTCTATGTCGATGCGCAGAGCCGCAAATCTGTCGACGTGCCCGATGTGGTGCGCGCCGCAGTGCAGCGCTTCCTGGTCTGAACCGGCGGCTAACGAGCCCGGGTCCTGCGCCGGCGCGCGCTGGGTTCGGGGTGCAGGATCAGCACATCGTTCTCAAGTTGATCGAGCACGCGCTCGGAGGTGGAGCCGATCAGCCAGCGGCCCAGCATCGATCGCGAAATCGCACCTAACACGACGACCGCCGCATTGATGCGGCTGGCGAATGCCGGGAGGTCGCGCGTCACATCGCCTGGAATGATCTCGGCGCGACCGGCCGGCAGGCCCGCGGCGCGCGTCACCCGCAGCACCCGGGCGCGCACCGCGCGCTCGCGGCGCCGCTGCTCCGCGGGTGAGGCCAGTGTTGGTATCGGGTGGAGCGCCGTGCCGGGCAGATAGGTCAGCGCCGGCGCGTGCGCATGAAATGCCCGCAGCTTGCCGCCGGTCCATTTCGTAAACGTCTTGCCCGCAGCTAACAGGCGTTTGTCGAGCGCCGCAGGCTTGTCATGCGCATGCAGGGGGTCGATCGCGGCGATCACGTCGCGGCCCTGCCACGGCTTCGCGGACTTGACCAGCAACAGCGGTTGCGAAAGCTCACGGATCAGGTGCCAGTCGTGATAGCTCAGCAGATGGCGCGCCGCGCCGCGGCGTGCGGACTGGCCGACGACCAGGTTCGCCCGGAAGCGCGCAGCCTCATCGACGATGGCTGCGTTCGCGTTGGATGACCAGTCGACTTTGATAACGACCGTCGACTCCGGCGGTTGGCGTGCCATGGCGATCTGGCGCAGCTGCATTTGCCGCAGCCCGATTACCCGGCTGCGATCGCCGCGGTCGGCTTCCGGATCGAAAGCCGCATGGAACAGCTCCACTTCCGCACCGGTGGCGCCTACTAACAGAAACGCTTTATCGGCGGCTGGCTGATCGGCGGCGCCTGGCAGGGCGATCGCGACCAGGATTCGTTTCATTGGCAACATGGCCACCTCCAATGGATCACACTAGTGGGCTGGCCGCAAAAACGCATACGTGTTTATCCTGATGTTTCAGGCTTTTAGACGGGCTCTACTGTGATCATGAACAAGGGATTCAAGCGCATTTTGCTGGCGGTCCGCGATGTCGATGAGCTGCGGCCGGCGCTGCTGCGCAAAGTGGCGGCGTTGGCGGGCTCTGCGCGCACGCGGATCGAGGTCTATCACGCGATCGCGGAATCCGTGGTGTTGGTGCCGCCGCGCATCGGCCGCGCCGACTTCAATTACAAAAGCGTGCTCGCGACGTCAGTCAGTCGCTCAACGGCAAAACTCGAGCGCAAAGTCGCCCAGGCGAAATTGCAGGGCGTGGTCGTCAGTTGCCGAGTCGAGTGGGATTATCCGGCTTTCGAGGCCGTCCTGCGCCGCGCCGCCGCCACCAAAGCCGATCTGGTCGTTGCGGTCGTGCACAAGCATTTGCCGACCGCGCGGGTATTCCTGCGCAATGTCGACTGGGAGCTGATCCGCAACTGTCCGGTGCCGCTGCTGCTCGTCAAGTCGACCCGGCCGTACCGGCGCCCGGGCGTACTGGTGGCAGTCGACCCGCTGCATGCCGCGGACAAGCCGGCCCGGCTGGACCGGCTTTTGTTAGCCGCCGGATCACGCGTGGCCGCAGCGCTGCGCGGCAATGTGCAGATGGTCCACAGCTGGCAGCCGCTGTCGGTCGCGGTGCCGCCGATGCCCGGCATGCCTGGGCCGCTGTGGGTGCCGCAGGACGCGGAAGACCAGCACTCGAAAACCATTGAAAAATCTTTCTCGCAGCTGGCAATTGCCGCCAAGGTGCCGCCTAACAGACGCCACCTGCTGATGGGTTCGGTCGCGGATGCCTTTGCCAGCGCAGTGCGCCGGTCGCGGGCGCAAGTCATGGTCATGGGAGCCATTTCGCGGCGCGGCATCGCGCGACTGCTGATCGGCAATACCGCCGAGCGCATGCTGGATCAGCTGCCCTGCGATGTGCTGGTCGTGAAACCGCCACGGTTCAAGAACCGGATATCCCGCAAGCCGCGGGGTCCGACCGTCGGCAGCATGGTGTTGCCGCTCTAGAGAATGACCGGCGGGCAGGCGCCATGACTCCAGCACCTACCGACGCTCTGCCGTTTGTCGCTCCCTGTCGTCATCTGTCGCCGGGCGCCCCGTGGCGCTGGATCCGGCTTGGTTGGGGCGATTTGTTGGCAGCGCCGCGCCAGAGCCTCACGTATGGCCTGGTTATTTTCCTGGTAAGCGCTGCGGTCAGCTATGTGGCGTGGAGCTTCGGCAGCGGCTGGATGCTGATCGTCATGCTCTCGACCTTTGTGTTCCTGGCGCCGGTGCTCGGGCTCGGGATCTATGCGATCAGCGCCGAGCTGGCGCGCGGCGAGAAGCCGTCGCTGCGCCGCGTGATGCTGGAGGAGCGCGAACGGCTCGGCGATGCACTGGTGTATTCGCTGGCACTGCTCGTGGTCGGACTGGTCTGGGTTCGGGCGGGTACCGCGGTGCATATCTTCTACCCGGAGAGCGGCCAGCCCACGCTGGCAGAGCTCGCGCAATTCTTTGCGATTGGCAGCGCCGTAGGATCGATTTTCGCGGCGGTGGTGTTTGCGGCCAGCGCCTTTGCACTGCCGATGCTGCTCGACCGGAGGGTCGATGGCGTTACCGCCGTCGTTACCAGCATCAATGCGGTGCTGCGCAACAAGCCCGCGATGCTGGTGTGGAGCCTGCTGATCGTGGCGGCGATCGTCATCGGTTTTGCCACCGCCCTGGTCGGGCTGATTGTCACCATGCCCGTGATCGGGCATGCGGCCTGGCACGCCTATCGGGAAACCATCGATTCCAGTGCCTGGCCCGCCGCCTGTCCCTAGCGACGGCTGCCAGTCGCGAGTCGCCGCCGCGCTGCGCCCAGCAGCACGCGCGAGTACAGCAGGTGAAATCCGCCCAGTGCGCGGAACCCCCAGCTTCTGGACGGCGCGCCGGTGACCGGGTCGGAAACCGAACGGATGCCCGATCCGAACAGCAGTTGCGTCCCGCCGCCGGGCAGCGGCCTGACCGCAAGCCACGACCGCGTCTGGCCGCGGAAGTCGCCTAACAGTAATTGCGTCTCGGTGCGCTCCAGGACCACCCAGGCCGCGAAATCCTCGGCCGTGCCGCCGGCCAGCGCCTGCACATCCTGTGTGGTCGACGGCCTGCCGATGAGCGCCTGGATGATGCGACGCTCGAGGCGAAACGGCACGCTGTCGTAGAAGGCGCTGATGAACTCGGCCAGCGATACGGCGCTTGTGAGGTCGGTCGTAAAGCAATCGAGGAATGCGTTCCAGGCATCAGCATGCAATGGCGCCCGGTAGGTTCGCAGCAGCGAGAAGTCCGGCACGAGCTTTTGGCTGACGCCAAACATTAGACAGTATTAATTCTCTAAAGAAACAAAATAACCTGAAATATCCACTATTAGATATAAAAAAGTGACAATTATACGTTTCTACCGTCGCTCCGGTCGCGGTTTCGAAATGCCCAGCGCACCGGACCGGACGACTTCCAGCAGCTCGGCGCCATCGGCCAGGTCGCGCACAAAGCGCTCAACCTCAACCTCGTTCGCCGTCAGCTCGACGATAAAACTGTGCAGCGCAGGCTCCAGAACCCGGCCACCGGTACGCACCACATAGCCACGCACGGCGTCGACCTGCTCGGGCCGCAACTTCAGTTTCAGCAGCACCAGTTCCCGTTCCAGGTGCTCGCCACCGGTCATGTCCTCGACGCTGACCACGTCGATCAGCTTGTTGAGCTGGCTGACAATCTGGCTGATGACGGCGTCCGAGCCGCGGGTGACCAGGGTCAGGCGCGACATGCTGGGATCATTGGTCGCGGCGACCGACAGACTTTCGATGTTGTAGCCGCGGGTGGAAAACATGCCGGCAACACGGGTCAGCGCACCGGCTTCGTTCTGCAGTTGAATGGCGATGATGTGACGCATGACCGGTCAAGAATACCGGCTGTGCGACGGCTTGAGCGTGCAATTTTTTAACGTCGAACGGGCCTTTGGTCTTGCCGTTATCCCGCCAGCTGGTAGGGTTGAACGATCATGTCCGCCGAAGTCCGTACCCCAGTCGCATCGCCCTCCCGTCATCCGCTCGCCGGCCGCGCCATGTCGGGCGCCGAAATGGTGATCCAGATCATCGCGGATGAGGGTACGCGGGCGATCTTCGGCTACTCGGGCGGGGCGATCCTGCCGACCTACGACGCCGTGTTTCTGTACAACCAGGCACGGGTCGCGAAGGGCGAGGCCCAGATGCCGCTGATCGTCCCCGCCAATGAGCAGGGCGCCGGGTTCATGGCGGCCGGCTATTCGCGCTCGACCGGCGAGGTCGGCGTCTGCCTCGTGACCTCGGGCCCGGGCGCGACCAACACCGTGACTCCAATCCGCGATTGCATGGCGGATTCGATTCCGCTGGTGGTCATTTGCGGCCAGGTGCCGACCTCGGCGATCGGCACCGACGCGTTCCAGGAAGCGCCCGTGCCGGCGCTGATGGGTTCGGTGGCGAAACACATATTCCTGGTGACCGACCCTAACAAACTTGAAGCGACCATGCGCACCGCCTTCGAGATCGCGCGCACCGGCCGGCCGGGGCCGGTGGTGGTGGACCTGCCCAAGGATATCCAGAACTGGCGTGGCGAGTTCCGTGGTGAGGGCGCGCTGCCGATACCGGGATATCGCAAGCGCCTGTTCGCGACCCAGAATGCCGGCATCGAGGATGATGAAGCCGCGGCGTTTTTCGCCATGCTGGCGAAGTCGGAAAAACCCCTGATTTATGCCGGTGGCGGCGTCATCAATGGCGCAGCGTCGCGCGAACTGCGCGAGTTCGCGCGCGTGTTCAACATTCCGGTGGTGACCACCCTGATGGGCATTGGCGCGGTCGATACGACCGATTCGCTGTCAATGCATATGTTAGGTATGCACGGCGCGGCGTACGCGAACTATGCGGTCGAGGACTGCGACTTCCTGATTGCGCTGGGCGCGCGCTTTGACGATCGCGTGGCCGGTAATCCGCCAAAATTCGCGCCGCAGGCACGGGCGATTGCGCACATCGATATCGACCGTGCCGAGATCAACAAGGTCAAACGCGTGGACTGGTCGCATGTCGGTCTGCTGGCGCCCGCCCTGGTGGCGCTTACCGCCTATGGCCGTGGTCACTACCAGCGACCGCCGTCAGCTCTGGCGGCCTGGCACAAGCACCTGGCGGAACTGAAAACCCGGCATGCGATGAACTACGACCGCGCCAGCAAGCTGATCCAGCCCTACTACGTAATCGAAGAGCTCAACAAGCGCACGCGCGGCGCAGCGATCGTGACCACCGGTGTCGGTCAGCACCAGATGTGGGCCGCGCAGTACATCGATTTTCGCGAGCCGCGCCTGTGGTTGACGTCGGGCAGCATGGGCACGATGGGTTTTGGCCTGCCGGCCGCCATCGGTGCGCAGATTGCCAATCCCGGCAAGCTGGTCATCGATATCGATGGTGATGCGTCGATCCGCATGAACATCGGCGAGCTCGAAACCGTGACCACCTACGACCTGCCGATCAAGGTCGTGGTGCTGAACAATTTCGGCGATGGCATGGTGCGCCAGTGGCAGAAGCTTTTTTTCGAGAGCCGCATGTCGGGCAGCGACAAATCTCTGCACAAGAAGGATTTCGTAAAAGCCGCGCAGGCCGACGGCTTCAAGTACGCCGTCCGGCTCGACAAGAAAGCCGATGTCACACGCGTGGTCGACGAGTTTGTCAGCTTCAAGGGCCCGGCGTTTCTTGATGTCATCATCGATCCGGATGCGGGCGTTTACCCGATGGTCGGCCCGGGCCAGTCCTATGCCGCCATGATCACCGGCGAGCACATCGCCGCGCGCGCGCCGCCGCCGCTCGATAAGAAAGGCCCCGGACCTTCGGAGATGTTCTGACCATGAAATACCTGCATACGATGCTGCGTGTCACCGACGTGGACGCATCGCTGAAGTTTTACTGTGGCGCGTTAGGACTGGAGGAAATCCGCCGCAAGGACAATGCTCCGGGGCGGCACACGCTGATTTTTCTCGCGGCGCCCGGCGACCATGACGCGCAGGTTGAGCTGACCCATAACTGGGATCCGGAAGCCTACACGGGTGGCCGCAACTTCGGACATCTCGCCTACGCAGTCGACGACATTTACGCGACCTGCCAGCGCCTGATGGATCTCGGCGTCACCATCCTGCGCCCGCCGCGCGATGGTTTCATGGCGTTTGTCAGGTCGCCGGACGGGATCTCGATCGAACTGCTGCAGAAGGGCGAGCGGCGCGCGCCGGCCGAGCCCTGGGCGTCGATGCCTAACACCGGTTCCTGGTAACGCGTGTCACAGCCAACGATGGTGGTTCGCGTCTAGTGCAGATTTCCGCCGCGGTTTGTCGCGCCGTCGATGCGCCGGTGCGCATCGAAACCCTGGAGCTGGATGAGCCGCGCGCCGATGAAGTGCTGGTGCGCGTGGTGGCGGCCGGCGTCTGTCACACCGACCTGTTCGCGCCGAAAAGATTTCCGCTGCCCGCGGTATTTGGCCATGAAGGCGCAGGCATCGTTGAAAAGGCGGGTTCCGCCGTCACGCGCGTGCGGCCTGGCGACCGGGTCGCGATGACTTTCGGCTTCTGCGGCCACTGTCAGAATTGCCGCACCGAGCAGATGGCGGCCTGCGAAGTGGGACACGAGCTGCAATTCGGCGGCGCTCGTGAAGACGGCTCGATTACGCTGCGCGATAGCGCGGGCGCCGTAGTGCATGGCTCATTCTTCCAGCAATCGTCGTTTGCAACCCATGCGCTCGCGACTGAGCGCAATGTCACGCGGCTTCCCGATGCGATGCCGCTCGAGCTGGCGGGTCCGCTGGGCTGTGGCATCCAGACCGGCGCCGGCGCGGTGCTCAACACACTCAGCGCCCAGCCCGGAACCAGCATCGCAATTTTTGGCGTTGGGTCGGTCGGCCTCGCAGCCGTCATGGGCGCACGGCTCGCGCGCTGTGCGCGCATCGTTGCGATCGATATCAATCCGGAGCGCCTGGCGCTGGCAACCGAATTCGGTGCGACGCATGCGCTGGACGCGCGCGCGGGCGACGTCGTTGCGCGCCTCAGGGGCATCGTGCCGCGCGGCATGGACTATTCGTTCGAGAATGCCGGCCAGGTGCAAACCTACCTGGATGCGATCGAGTGCCTGGCGCGCAAGGGCAGCTGCGCGATTGCGACTGTGCCGTTGCTGGCGCGGCCATTTCCGCACACGCCGTTCCCGATCCTGACCGGCGGCAAGAAGCTGATCGGCTGCCTCGAGGGCGACAGTGTCCCGGAGCGCTTCATTCCTTTGTTAGCCGAGCATTACCTGGCGGGGCGGCTGCCGTTTGACCGGCTGGTGAAGTACTACGACTTCAAGGATGTTGCGAGCGCGTTGGACGATGCGGACACGCAACGCACGATCAAGCCGATTCTGCGCATGGCCTAGCACACCGGTGCAGCGCTAGAACTGCGCCGGATTTCGCGCCATCTCGCTGCTGTAGAAACCCTTGATGAGCGGCAGGTCAGCGGCGTAGTCACCGGTCGGTGTGAAGGCCTCGCCGATCAGGATGCGCTTCTGGGAAAAATCGAGTGCTACCGGAACGATCGGCACGTCGGCGCCCATCGCGATGAAATAAAAACCACGTTTCCATTCCGGCACCTTCCTGCGCGTGCCTTCGGGCGTGATGACCAGCGCCATGTGATCGCGCCGGCCAAATTCGGCGATGTGTGCCTGTACCACGTTGCCAGCCTGGGCGCGATCGATCGGCGTGCCGCCGAAGCGGCGCGCGATGGGTCCGAGCGGCCAGCGGAAGATCGTATGCTTGGCAAGCCAGGTCGCCTCGAGCCGCAGCGTCAGGTAGGCGAGAAAGCCGTAGAAGAAATCCCAGTTGGATGTGTGCGGCGCGACGATGATCAGGTATTTGCGCAGATTCGGCAGGTTGCCATCGATGCGCCAGCCCGTGAGCCACATGAACAGAATTCCCAGTGGCCGGCGCCACCAGCTTGCGACTTGCGGAGAAAGTGGTGGCGGCGCGGGGAATCGGGTCGACGGCATTCGCCCCGGAGATTACCTCAGGCGGCGCGCGGTTGCATGGACGCGGATTGCAGTAACCGGTAATAGACGGCGGTTGGTCGCAACTCCCCATCCGGCATGGCCGCGTAAGCGGGGATCTCGCCGGATTTCTGCCAGCCCAGATGCTGATACAGCGATTCGGCAGGCGAGCCCGCGATGGTATCGAGCACCAGCAGGCTGCGATTGTTAGCAACGGCATATTTTTCTATAACCCGCATCAGGTCGCGGGCGATGCCCCGGCGTTGGTAGTCGCTGCGCACCAGCAGTTTCTGGACTTCCGCGCGGTGGCTGCCGTTTTCCTTGAGGCACAGGCCGAGCTGCACCGTGCCGACCACGGCGCTGTCATCCAGCGCAATCCAGAGTACCTGCTGACGATCCAGGTCCGAGAAGACGCCTCGCCAGTAGCGCAGCGCGGTGGGCGTGGCTAACGGCGCGAGAAATCCGACTGATGCGCCGCCATGGACGGCGTCCTGCAGCAGGGCACAAAGGCCCGGGACGAGAGTTTCGTCCCGGGCCGTCGCGAGCCGAATGACGATCGTGCAAGGGGGCGCAGATCGCTGTTCGTCAATCGTTGTAAGCGCGTTCGCCATGGGTGCTCGTATCGAGGCCCTGACGCTCGTCTTCTTCCGCCACGCGCAGCCCGATCGTGAGGTCGACCAGCTTGAAGGCGATGAAGGCAATGACACCGGACCAGACCAGCGTCGTGCCGACCGCCCAGGCCTGTCGCATGACCTGTGCGCCGATGCTGTCGAAGCTTGCGGCATTGGCCACGTAGTCGTAGACACCGGTGCCACCTAACGCCGGCGACACGAACACGCCGGTCAGCAGCGCGCCGAGGATGCCGCCGATGCAGTGCACGCCGAACACGTCGAGCGAGTCGTCGTAACCGAGCTTGTGCTTGAGGCTGGCGCAGGCCCAGAGGCAGATGACGCCGGCGAGCAGGCCGATGACCAGCGCGCCCATCGGGCCGACAAAACCGCAGGCCGGTGTAATCGCGACCAGGCCGGCGACCGCGCCCGACGCCGCGCCCAGCATCGTCGGTGAACCGCGCAGCACCCATTCAGCCAGCATCCAGGACAGCGCGGCCGCGGCGGTCGCGAGCACGGTGTTGGCAAACACCAGCGCGGCAAAGCCCGTGGCTTCGAGGTTGGAGCCGACGTTGAAGCCGAACCAGCCGACCCACAGCAGCGAGGCGCCGATCATGACCATCGGCAGGCTGTGCGGCGGCATGGCTGACTGGCCGTAACCGATACGCTTGCCGATCACGAGTGCGCCAACCAGGCCGGCGATACCCGCGTTGATGTGCACCACCGTGCCCCCGGCAAAGTCGAGCGCGCCTTTCTGGAACAGGAAACCCGCGGTCTTGCCTGCGGCCTCAGCAGCCGCGGCGTCGGTGTAGGCGTCCGGACCGGCCCAGTACCACACCATGTGCGCGATCGGCAGATAGGCGAGCGTGAACCAGATAACCATGAAGGCTATAAGAGCCGAGAACTTAACGCGCTCGGCAAACGCGCCGACGATCAGACAGGGGGTGATCGCCGCAAAAGTGAGCTGGAAGACGAAGTAGGCGAATTCGGGAATGACCACGCCCTTGCTGAAGGTGGCTGCGACCGAATCCGGCGTCATGCCCGCGAGGAACAAACGGCTGCTGCCGCCGAAGAAATCATTGCCTTGCGTGAATGCGAAGCTGTAGCCGTAAATCGCCCAGAGCACGGCGATCAGGCAGAAGGTGACGAACACCTGCATCAGCACCGACAGCACGTTTTTGTTGCGCACCATGCCGCCGTAGAACAGTGCGAGTCCCGGGATAGTCATCAGGATGACCAGCACCGTGGAAATGAGCACCCAGGCGGTGTCGCCTTTGTTAGGTACGGGGGCATCGGCCGCGGCGGCAAAGTTAGCTGCGAAGAGGGCAAGGAAGGTAAACAGCAATTTCACGGGGGCTACTCCTGTCGATACGGAATCATCGACGGGGACTTAGCAGCTTTCGTGCCAGCTGCTAACTCATTGAAATTGACTGGAGAATGCGCAACTCAGGCGGCGCAGTGCGCCGGGACGCACCGCAACGAGGCAGAGCCCAGGCGCCTGTGCTCCAAAGTGGGGCGTCCGCCCCCGTGATATTCGCTACCAGGCGATGCTGATGCCCTTGGTCTTGAGGTAAGGCTCGAGGCCCTCCTTGCCGAACTCGCGACCCCAGCCCGACTGCTTGTTGCCGCCGAACGGCATCGCGGGATCGAGTGCCGCGTGCATGTTGACGCTGACCTGGCCGGAGTCGATCTTGCGCACCATCTGCATGGCCTTGCCGAGATCGCGCGTCCAGACGCTGCCGGAAAGGCCATAGATCGTACTGTTAGCCCGGCGCGCGATGTCATCGAGTTCATCGTCGCCGAAAGTTTCGACACAGAGCACCGGTCCGAAAATCTCGCTTTTGACGGGTGTCAGGTCGGGCCGGGCGTTGGCGAAGATCGTCGGCTCGAAGAACCAGCCATCGCGCGCGATCGCCTTGCCGCCGCAGGCGATTTCACCGCCTTCCCGACGGCCGGCTTCGACGAAGCCTGCGACGCGGTCGCGCTGCTGTTTCGAGATCAGTGGTCCGAAGTCGTTGCTGGGATCCATGCCGGGACCGATCTTGAAGGACTTCGCGATCGCTGCAATACCATCGACCACCTGGTTGTGGATTTTCTGGTGCACAAACAGCCGCGTGCCCGCCATGCAGTTCTGGCCCTGCAGGAAGAAGCAGGCGCGGGCCGCGCCCGGAATCACCTCGTCAAGATTCGCATCCGGGAATACGACCACCGGTGATTTGCCGCCGAGTTCCAGCGAGACTTTCTTGAGATTGCCGGCCGCGGCCTTGACGATCAGGCGACCGACCTCGGTGGAACCGGTGAACGCGATCTTGTCGACGCCCGGATGCGCGGCCAGCGCTGCGCCCGCGGCCTCACCGGTGCCATTGACGAGATTGACGACGCCGTCGGGCACGCCGGCTTCCTGCAGCAACTCCATCAGGCGCATCGCGGTCAATGGTGTTAGCTCGGCGGGCTTCAGCACGAGGGTGCAGCCCGTGGCCAGCACCGGCACGATTTTCAGCATTTCCATCGCCAGCGGCGAGTTCCATGGCGTGATCGCGCCGACCACGCCGATCGGCTCGCGCAGCGTGAATGAGAAAACGTCACCCGTCAGGCGGCCCTGCGGATTCGCAGGGATCGTTTCGCCCGTGATCTTGGTCGGCCAGCCGGCGTAATAGCGAAAAAACTCGGGCACGAACAGCCCGGTCGTGTACTGCGCGAGCGGCATCGGCATGCCGTTGTCGAGAATTGTCAGCTCGACCAGCTGCTGGAAATTCGCGAGGATAAGGTCCGCGGCCTTCCACAGAAGATGTCCGCGTTGCGAAGCGGGCATCCTGGCCCAGGCCGGATTGACGAATGCCGCCCGCGCCGCGCTGACAGCCGCGTCGATGTCGGCCGCATCGCCGGCAGCGACCGTGGCGATCCTGCCGCCGGTGGCCGGGTCGTGCACGTCGAAGGTCTGGCCGCTGCGCGCAGCGACCCACTTGCCGTTGATCCAGTGACCGTGCTTGCGGGCCAGGAAATCGGCGGTCGCTTTGGAAGGGCCCGAGGCCTGCGGAGTCGTGGTGTTCATGGGCCACATGCTAATGCGGAAGCCCCTGGGCGAGCGCGTGGCGGCGGACGCCGACCGAGACGCGGGCGCGGTGGCATTCGCGTTGTTTGCGTGCGTGCGGGTCGGTAGTCTCGACCGATGTCTCAGCCCATCGATTGTTCGGGGATCTTGCAGCCCGGCGCCGCCCGATTCAGCGCGCATGTGCCAGTGCTGGTGGTCGGCGGCGGCGGCTGCGGGCTGACAGCGGCGCTTGCTGCGCACGAGCAGGGCGCGGAGGTGCTGGTGCTGGAGCGCGATGCCAGCGCGCTCGGCACGACGGCAATGTCTACCGGCCTGATACCCGGCGCCGGAACCCGGCTGCAGCAGGTCGCAGGCATTGCCGACTCGCCCGAGATCTTCGCGGCCGACATCATGCAGAAGACCCGCGGGCAGACGGACCCCGATATCGCCCTGGCGCTGGCGCGCGAGTCCGCGGCGACGGTGGAATGGCTGATTGATGCGCAGCAGGTGCCACTGTCGCTGGTCGACAGCTTCCTGTATCCGGGCCATTCGGTCAAACGCATGCACGGCTCACCTAACAGAACCGGCTCCGAACTCATGGGTTCGCTGTCAGCGGCCATTGACCGGCGCGGTATCGACGTGCTGACCGACGCGCTGGTCGGCGAGTTGTTCGCCGATGCCATGGATAGTCGCGTGCGCGGCGTGCGGGTGCACCGGCCCGATGGCAGCATCGAGGATCTCAGCTGCGATACAGTGGTGCTGGCTTGCTGCGGCTTCGCCGGTAACCCGGCCATGTTGCAGCAGTTCATCCCGGAAATCGTTGCTGCGACTTTCTTCGGTCATCCCGGCAACAAGGGCGACGCGATTCGCTGGGGCCTGGCGTTAGGCGCGGCGGTGCGTGACATCCATGCCTACCAGGGCCATGGAGGGCTGGCGATGGATCGCGGCATACCCATTCTCTGGCCGCTGATCATGGAAGGCGGTTTTCAGGTGAACGCCGCGGGCGAGCGCTTCTCCAATGAAGCGCTGGGCTACTCGGAGCAAGCCGTGCAGGTGGTCGCGCAACCCGGGCGCTTCGCCTGGGATATCTACGACGCGCGCCTGCACAAACTGATGCTGGAGTTCGACGATTACCGCGACGCTGTGGAGGCGCGTGCGATCGTCAGTGCACCGGACCTGACCGAACTGGCGCGGCTGACCGCGCTGCCAGCGGCAGTGCTGCGCGCAAGCTGCGACACGGTCGCAGGCTGCGGACGCGGTGAACGTACCGATGATTTCGGCCGCGATTTCACCGCCAAGCCTCTGTTAGCTGCACCGTACTACGCGGTCAAGGTCACCGGCGCGCTGTTTCATACGCAGGGCGGTCTCGCAGTGGATGCCGAGGGGCGTGTGCTGCGCGACAATGGCAGTGCGCTGCCGAACCTGTTTGCCGGTGGCGGCGCGGCGCGCGGCATTTCGGGCCCCTCCTGCTGGGGATACATGGCCGGTAATGGCCTGCTGACCGCAACGACCTTTGGCCGACTTGCTGGACGCGCCGCGGCGCGACAGGTGCTGTCATGAACTCGCAGCGCCTGCCGCTGCGCTTGCTGCTGGGATGGGGCGTTGGTTCGCTCGGAACGGCGACCTTGCTGAACGCTTTAGGCGCGATGCAGCTGTTCTTCTTTGTCAATATTCTTGGCATCAGCGGCACGATGGCTGGCTCCATTATTTTCATCAGCAAGATTTACGACCTGGTAACCGATGCGCCGATGGGCATGCTCAGCGATCGCACCGCGAGCCGCTGGGGGCGGCGGGTGCCGTGGATGCTGTTAGGTGCGATATTCTGCGGCTTGTCTTTCTGGCTGATTTTCAGTCCGCCGGCTTTTGCGGCTGCGCATATCACGGCCTGGGAGCTCGTATTCCTGTTGCTGTACGCGACCGGTTATACCTTGTTCAACATACCTTACATCGCACTCGCCGGTGAAATCAGCGAGAGCGCCACGGAGCGGGCGCGGCTGATGTCATTCCGGGTTGGGTTCATGCAAGCCGGCATCGTGTTAGGAGCGGCGGGCGCTTTGTATCTGGTAAGCGCGGGTGGCGGCCAACGCACGGGCTATGCATTCATGGGTTCGGTGGTCGCCTGGTTGATCACGTTGCCAATGTTAGTCGCGGTGCTCGCCAGCCGTGGCATCGATCGCGGATCGCCGGTGCGCGAATCGCGGCATCAGCCTGCGGCGCCGATGTGGCAGCAGTTTGCGAGTGTGCTGCAGAATCGGCCATTCATGAAATTGATGCTCGTCAAGCTGCTGCAGATGATAGCGACAGCGTTGGTGCTGGCGTCCCTGCTGTTCCTGATGAAATCGATTCTGGGCCTGGCGGAAAAAGACGTTGCCATGAAGTTTGGCATTGCGTCAATCCTCGGCACTTTGCTGTTTATTCCCATCTGGTTCAGGATCGCTGCGAGATTCGGCAATGCGCGTTCGTGGTTCGCAGCCACGGTGCTTATCGTGGTCGTATTGTCGAGCTTTTTGCTGGCGCGTCCCGCCGAACCGGACTGGGTCATCATAGCGCGGGCATTTTTCTACGGTATCGCGACCGCGGGGATTCTGCTGGCCGCGCAATCACTGCTAACAGACACCATGCAGTTTGATCGAAACAGGGGCGGCGCACGTCGTGAGGGCGTGCTGGCCGGAGTCTATAGCTCAGTCGAGAAACTGGCGTTCGCATTTGGACCGCTGCTGGTGGGCGTGCTGCTGGATGCGGGTGGTTACGATAAGTCCGCCGCTGCCCAGACGCCCGCGGCGCAACGCATGATCTACGTCTGCGTTGCGATCCTGCCTTCGATCTGTTACCTGTTGAGCCTGCCGGTACTCAGGACGTTTCGCTTCGATCCGGCAAATCGGGGGAATCATGGCGGTTGATGTCAAACACGTGGTGGCGACGACGGACTGGCGGCTGCACCTGGGCTGGGGGGTCGGTACTTTAGGAGCGTCGTTTCTGCTTAACGCATTCGCCGCGTTGCAGCTTTTTTACCTGACCGACGTGCTTGGCGTCGCCATGGTGGCGGCGTCCGGCTTGCTGCTGGTCGCCAAGCTCTGGGACTGGGTCAGTAATCCGGTCATGGGCATGATCAGCGACAAGACCCACACCCGCTGGGGCCGCCGCCGGCCATACCTTTTGTTAGGTGGTGTGGTCGCGGGCGGATCGTTCGCGCTGTATTTCAACTCAGCCTTGAACGGCATCGGTGAATCGAAGGTGCTGCTGGTGCTGGCGCTGGCCGCCGTCGGCACGGGCTACACGATTTTCAACGTGCCTTACATGGCGATGCCGTCCGAGATGGAGGACGACTACAAGGTCCGGACCAAGCTGATGTCGTACCGGGTGTTTTTCATCGGCATTGGCACGCTGGTTGGCATCGCGGCGCAGCGCATTGCCGAACTCTTTGGGGGTGGTGCTGCAGGTTACGGCAAGATGGGCACCTTGTTAGGGTTCGGGATTTTCTTTTTCATGGCGCTGTCGTTCTTCGGCACGTCCGGAGCCCGCACGATGGCGCGACAGACCGAGTCGCCAACGTTCATGGAGAGGCTGCGGACCGGGTTTTCCAACGAGCCGTTTGTCGCCTTGCTGGGGACCAAGTTCACGCAACTGTTCGGGCTGTTCACCGGCACTGCGATGATAATTTTTGTCATCAAGTACGTGTATGCCAAGCAGGATCCGGGCATGTGGATGCTGTATTTCACCGCCACCAGCTTTGTCGCGCAGACGCTGTCGATCCCGGTCTGGTTGCGGATCGCGAAGCGTATCGAAAAGCAGAAGAGCTACATGCTTGCAACGGTTATTTTTTGCCTCGCGTCCTTGACCTGGCTGATCGCGAGCCCCCAGGAATCGATCTGGATCTTTGTTGCGCGCGCCGCTATCAAGGGATTTGCGGCTGCGGGCCTGCTGCTGATGGGCCAGTCGATGCTGCCGGATGCAATCGAGTACGACTTTCGCCGCACGGGACTGCGGCGCGAGGGTGTTTTTTCCGGCCTCTACAGCATCGTGGAAAAAGTCGCGTCGGCATTCGCGCCTGCCATTCTCGGCCTCGGCTATGCGTGGTTCGGGTTCACCTCCAGGGCGCCTGCGCAGACGCAGGAGACTATCGATGGCATACGCTACTGCGCGGCGTACCTGCCCTGTCTCTATTTCGGCTTGTCGCTGATCCCGCTGTATTTCTACCGCCTGACGGAAAAGGAACTGCACGGTACGGAGCGCAAGCTGGCTTGAGCCTGACAGCGTTAGCACCATGGACACAGAGGTTCGCGGCCTGATCGGCTATTTCCGGCATGGCACCCAGACAGGCCGGGAGCGCTTCGCGATTACTACCGCGGCTGATGGAGCCCGCACGCTGCGGGCCCACTGCGAGATGTGGGACGATGAACTGCTGCGCGATGTCACGTTTGCGATCGATGCGGACTATCGGCCACTGGATGCATTCATCCGGCTCGCCCAGCACGGCAAGTTTGTCGGCTCGAGCTGGTTTCGGTTTGGCGCCGGGTTCGTCGAATGCGAGGCCTGGACGGCACGTGACGGTCGCGTAAGTCAGCGCATGGACTGGGACGGCTGGCCAATCTGTTTTGGCACGCATTCACTGATCACCGACGGCTGGCATGCGCAGCACTGGCACGGACGCGATCCGGGGCGGCTCAGCTCGCCGGTCAGCTCCAACGCTGCCAATGGCGGCACCGGACCTTTGATCGCGACCACGGAATTTCAATTGGCCCACCACGGTGATGAGACGGTGCGCGTAGCGGCGGGCGAATTCGATTGCCGGCATTTCAGCATCGCCTTTCGCAGCTATTCTCCGATTCATTTCTGGGTTACCGGTTCGCAGCACCAGTTCGTTCGCATGGAATGGGACCACCTGGATGCCAACTACGAATTGTTAGATTTCAGCGAGACACAGCGATGAATGAAACGATCTGGGATGTCATTGTCATTGGCGCCGGCAGCGGCGGCATGCCGCTGGCGATCTGCGCCGCGGAGCGCGGTGGCCGGGTGCTGGTCCTCGACGGCAACGATCACCTCGGCGGTCAGCTGCATTGGTCATCCGGCCAGCTCAGCGCGGCAGGCACACGCCTGCAGGCAGCGAAGGGTATCCAGGACTCGCCCGCGCAGCATCTGGCGGACGTACTGCGCATCTCGCGCGGCACTGTCAACGAGTCCGCGATCAAACCGGTCATCGACGGCTGCGCCGATACGCTTCATTGGTTGCTGGATGCGGGTTACACGGTAATGCCCGAGCATCCGATCGTGTATTTCGCGCACGAACCGTATCAGATTGCGCGCACGTATTTCGGGCCTAACGCTGCGGTCGGAATCTACGACACCTTGCTGCCGATGTATCGGCGCCAGGAAGCCGCGGGCCGGCTGACCACGCGGCTGAATACTCTGGCGACAGAACTGGTGCGGGATGCAGCCGGCGCTGTCGTTGGCGTGCGTTGGCAGTCGGGGTCCGAATCCGGCGAGGCACGGGGCCGCAATATCGTGCTGGCCACCGGCGGGTTCGCGCGCAATCCGGAAAAATTTCTCAAGTACACCGGCTACCCGCTCTACAGCTGGTGCAGCGAGCACAGCCAGGGTCGCGGTCACGATCTCGGTCTCGCGGTTGGCGGCGTGCTCAGGCACGGCGACAAATATCTCTGCACTTTCGCCGGCATGCAAAATCCCAAGCGCCCCGATCAATACATGGTGCTGACAAACCTGACGCCGCAGCTGCGCCAGCCGTGGGAACTGTTCGTCAATCTCGAAGGCCGGCGTTTCATGCGCGAGGATGACCCGAGCGTCGACGCGCGCGAACATGCGTTGCTGAAACAGCCGAGCATGTCGTTCTGGGCCGTTTACGATCAGGGCATCGTCGACGCCGCGACCAAGCCGTTTTTCTTCGGGCTGACGCCGGAGGAACTGCCGCCCCTGTGGAATGTGCATGCGACGTTTCGCAGCGCCGATTCGCTCGATTTGCTGGCCGAACGCTGCGACGTGGATGCCGGCAACCTGCACGCCAGCGTCGAGCAGTTCAATGCTGGGGTGCTGAGCCGACGGGATCCGGTATTCGGCCGCGAGCACATGCCGCTCAGGCTCGGCAGCAAGGGGCCGTACTACGCGGTCCTGCATCACGGCATTTCCGTGGTCGGCTGGGCGGGCCTCGATACCGATCCGGACTGCCGCGTGCTGGACGCGGCCGGCCGCGCGATCGGTAATCTCTACGCGGTGGGCGAAGTGCGCGGTTTCGGCCTGATGAACGGCAACGCCTTCCTCGGCGGCATGGGCCTGCAGCCCGCCCTCACGATGGGGCGGCTGTTAGGTCAGAAACAGCTGCGCTGGTAGGCCAGCGCCGTCCGCGCAGGAGATCTCAGGGCCGGTCGCGGCCCGGTGGCGGCCAGGCGAGCGAATCATCCTTCACGTGATAGGTCTTGTTATAGCAGGACTTGTTGCCCAGGCATCGCAGCGTGAATATCGCGAGATCGGCGCGCGTCATCGGTGATACGACGCTGTCGTCTTCCGTCAGCTGCGCCTTGCCGGTGGACGGCGTATCGGCCGGATAGATGCGCGCGTTGCGGATGATGGTGTAGGGCACGCCGCTGGCGCGGATCAGGTCCTCGCCGACGCCCTGGTCGCGCATGCGGTCGTAAATGCCCGGAATGCGATCCCAGCCTTCATGCGGAATGCGCTCGATGTTCTTGCCCGCGCCTACCGCGCCATGATGGATGATCTGTTTCACGCCGGCGGCCTTTGCATACTTGCCAATGGGCGTCAGCGCTTTTTCGTAAAAATGAATATCGTTGTTGTTGACCCGCAGCGCGACAACCACGGCGGCATAACGGCGGCCCTTGAAGGCGGCGGCAACGTCGGCGTCATTGGTCACATCGCCAATGACGTATTCGACCTTGAGACCCTCGAGGCGCGTGCGATCCGAGTTCTCGCGTACCATGGCGGTGACCGGCCTGCCGTTGGTCACCAGCAGCCGCACGATGGCTGCGCCCAGTTGCCCGTTCGCACCCAACACCAGCACGCGGTCGCGCCCCGCGGCCGGCGGGCTCGCGCAGCCGACGACCGCGACAGCTGCGGCAGCTAACAACGACAGGAAGAATCTCGGAAATTTCATCGTGCGCTCCTCAGGGCTTGCCTACCTGTACAACAACCTTGCCAGTGTTACGCCCGGAGAGCAGATACTCAACCGCATCGGCCGCCTTGTCCAATCCGACAAAGGGCGTCGGTTCGACCAGCACCCTGATCCGGTTGTTGTAATGCAGATCGAGGATGCGCCGGGCCGCATCCGCGAAATACTCCTTGAACGCCATGTTCTGGAAGCCGCGCACCGAGGCTGATTTCCAGTAGAGTTTTCGATAAATACGCGGGTGCGGTATGTTTTCCACCGGCTGGTCGAAGTCCGACGTATGCCCGCTGATGATCAACCGGCCGCGCATCGCGATGTGGTCGAGGAAGGCATCGAAAATCTCGCCGCCGACGGAGTCGTAGGCGATGTCGATGCCGCGCGGATATTCCCGCTCCAGGACCTGGCGCAGATCCTCGCTGCGATAGTTGACCACGCGATCGACGCCGAGCGACGTCAGCAGTGCGGCCTTGTCGTCGCGCCCGGTCAGGCCGATCACGTGGCAGCCCGCGAGTTTTGCGATCTGCACGACAATGTGTCCGAGGCCGCCCGCCGCGGCCGAGACCGCGACTGTTTCGCCACCCCGCAGTTCGCCGATCCGCTCCAGCCCGACCATGCCCGATATGCCGGTCGGCACCAGCGCGACCACTTCCGGCGTCGGCGCGCGGACAGCTAACACGCGGTCGACTTCCGCCAGCTGGTATTCGCGGTAGCCGGTGCCAAGCTTGGTGGTGACGACCGCATCGCCTTCGCGGAATTGCGTGACACCCGGACCGCAGGCCGCGACATATCCCGCCGCCTCGATTCCCATGTCGAACGGCGGCGTCGAATTGACGTACAGAATCTTGTTGCGGCACAGGTTGGTGTCGAACACGCCATTGCAACCCGCGTAGACATTGCGAATGACCACCTGGCCCGGGCCCGGATCGCGCCAGGATTCCTCGACCACCCGGGTGGCGGTGCGAAAGTTACCGGTCAGCTGGTGGATGACAAGTTTTTGATAGTGGGTTGGCATGGCGTGGTTTACAGCTTGAGTGTAGATTCTAACGAAAGGAGTGCAAGCCATGCCGACGGTTCTGATTACAGGTGCGGGACGGGGTCTGGGCCTGGAAATGGCGCGCCAGTATCTGGCCGATGGCTGGCAGGTGATTGCCTGCGCGCGCTCGCCGGAGCGCTGCCCGGAGCTGCGCGCGCTCGCGGGCCAGGCTAACAAACCAGGCGCGCAACTGGAAATCGTCGCGCTCGATGTCACCGATCACGCGGCGATCGACGCGCTTGCGGAGAAATTGCGGGGTCGGCCCATCGATGTGCTGTTGAACAGCGCCGGGACCATGGGCGCCGGAAATTTTGCGGCTCAGGGCGCCAGCTTCGGCAAGTTTGGCACGTCGGATTTTCCCGACTGGACACAGACCTTTCGCATCAACACCTTCGGGCCGATGAAAATGGCGGAGGCTTTCGTCGCACATGTCGCCCAGTCCGAGCAGAAGAAAATTGTCAGCCTCACCAGTATTCTCGGTTCGATGACCAAGAACACGATTGGCGGACTGTACGCGTACCGTGCATCCAAGGCGGCACTGAATGCCGTCATGCATTCGCTGGCGATCGATCTGGGCCGCAAGTACCAGATCATTGCGATCCCGATCCATCCCGGCTGGGTGCGCACCGACATGGGGGGGCCGCGCGCCGATATCGATGCGGCGACCAGCGTGTCGGGCATGCGCGCGCTGATCGCGGGCCTCGACCTCGCCAAGGCGGGCCGCTACTGGATGTATAACGGCGACGAACTGCCCTGGTAGTTGGCCTCACTAAGGCTGGGCTAACGACCGGTGAAAACCGGGGCCGCCCCAGTGTTCCCAAAGCGTATTGATCTTGCCGCCCTTGATATCGAGGCACAGGCAGGGGCTGTTCACGTAGACGCTGCCATCCCGGCGCACACCCCGGCTTTGCAGTTCGAAGGCCGTGCGCGTGCCGCCGCTGGTCTCGTGAAAAATTTCGATCGCCATGCCGTTCGGATACATCGTCATCAGGAAATCGCGGAACAGGCGCCGGGCATCGGCCCGGCCGACGTAGGGACTTCGTGTGTTAGCCGTGGGCGGAAACCACAAGCGCACATCGTCCGACATCATGCCAAGAAACGCGTCCATGGCCGTAACCGAGCCGCCCATGCCTGCGATCAACTGTGACATCGCCTGCCGCGCGGTGTCCTGCGCTTCGGGGTCGATGCTGCCGCGTGCGCCACTGCCATCGAGCTGGTCGCGGAAAAATCCCGGTCCGCCCCAGTATTCCCAGAACCCCGCGATTTGCTGGTCGCGGAAGCGCAGCGCAATGCACGGGCTGTTCTGGTAGTCGCTGCCGTCCTGCTTCCTGCCGCGGTCTTCGAACTGGAACAGCACCCGGTCCGGGCCCGTCAGCATCTGGTAGAGCCGCAGGTGCAAACCACCCTGATACAGCGCCGGAACGAAGCCGCAGAGCAGTTTTCTGATCGCTTCAGGTCCCCGGCAGGGGCTATGCGTGTTAGGTGTCGGCGGCAGCCATAACTCACCGTCGGCGGTAAACAGATCGCAGAACATGCCGAGCGCATCCGCGTCTCCGCCGAGCCCATCGCGCAGCAGGGCGAAGCTGTGCTGGCCCAGTTCCAGCACGTTCATCTGTTAGCTGCGCTCGCGCCAGGCCTTCAGAAGCGCCTGTTCCCGGGCCTCATCGAGTCCGGCCTTCAGTTTGTTCCGTTCCGCCTCGGGCCGTTTCAGATGCCACGCCAGCGTGTCGCGTATCGTGTTAGCCAGCGGACGCAGGGTCAGGCCGGCCGCGAGCGCGCGATCGATCGGGGTGGCAGCGCCCGCGACCTCGGTGCCTTCCTCGGGAAACCACGCGGGCATGTCGGACCAGGGTTCGACTTTTTGCTTGGCGAGGAAAGCGGCCGGAATCCAGCTGACAGTCGAACGGGGTTTCGGCCGCACCAGTTGCGATGCAGCCCGAATGGATTCATCCAGCACCTGACCCATCGTCACGGCCTTCGGTCTGGTTACCACGTTGAATGTACCGGAGGTGTCCTGTTCGATGCTGCGCAGCGTGAAAGCCGCGAGATCGCGCACGTCGATGATCTGGATGTGTTCACCCGGGCCGCCGGGTGCCGCGATTTCGCCACCGCGGGCGGCGCGCGCGGGCCAGTAGGTGAAGCGATCAGTATTGTCATCCGGGCCGACGATCAGGCCCGGGCGCAGCACCGTGGCCTTGTCGCCGTAGACCTTGATCGCAGCCTGTTCACACAGCGCCTTCAGAGGGCCGTAGGTTTCACCGTCAACTTTCTCGATCGTCTCGTCTGCCAGTTTTCCGACGACTGAATCCTCGCCGCGCGGCGCCGAGAAATCCGGATAGACAGAAATTGAAGACACGAATACGTAGCGCGGTACGTTAGGCAGCAGCAGTTCCGCCGACAGCCTGACATGGCGCGGGACGTAGCCTGAGTTATCGACGACCGCGTCGAATTTTCGATCCTTCAGGGCCTCCAGAGCGCCGTTGCGGTCGCCCTTGATGCGCTCGATCTGAGGAAACAAGTCCGTCTTGGTGCGGCCGCGATTGAAGAATGTGATCTTGTGGCCGCGTGCCAGCGCCAGCTGCGTCATGTGCACGCCGATGAAGCGTGTGCCGCCCAGGATCAGGATACTGAGCGGCTTGCTGGCCCTGGCAGCCGCGAAGACGCGGCTGTCAGCTAACGTGGCGGCGGCGAGCGCCGAGGTCGAGGCAATAAATTCGCGGCGTTGCATCAGCGTGCTCCTGCGGGGGCGTATCTTTCCAGCCAGTCTTTCTTGGTCTGATACCAGAACAGGGAATTCTGCGGCTTGAGGATCCAGTGGTTCTCGTCGGGGAAGTACAGCAGCTTCGATGGCACGCCACGCTTCTGCAAAGTATTGAAAAGTTCAATGCCGTGATTGAGCGGCACGCGCTGATCGAACTCGCCGATAATGATCAGCGTCGGCGTGTTGAAATTGCCGGCGCTGCTGTGCGGTGAGTAACGGGCAAATTCCTCGGGCCGTTCCCAGAACTCGAAAAAGCGGTCCTTGGTTGCGCCGTAGTCCGCGGCGATCTGCGTGAACTCGTTGTAGACCGCCGCATGCGCGACCAGCGCCTTGAAGGGGTGTGGCCGGCCTAACAAAGTGCTGGCGAGAAATCCGCCGTAACTGCCGCCGCCCGCCACCATGCGATCACGATCGACGAAGGGTTTGGCCATCAGCCAGTCCGCAGCCTTGATGGTGTCTTCGTAAGGCAGCGTAATCTGGTCCGGATTGATCGAATCGCCGAACGCCTGGCCGAAACCGCTCGAGCCGTGGAAGTTGTGCCAGGTAACGATGTAACCCCAGCCCGCGAACACCTGTGCGTTCCAGCGCCATTGCACCGCATTGGGTATGCCGTTATGGGGGCCGCCATGTAGCAGCATGTAGACCGGATATTTCCTGTTAGGATCGAAATCCGGCGGATAAAATACCCACATCTGGATCGGGTCGCCGCGCGCACCGGCGTAGGTCACGCTCTCGACCTTGCCAAGCTTCAGCGAACCGAGCGCCACATCATTGAAATGGCTGAGCGTGCGGGCGCCGCCGTTCGCGAGCGTCAGTTCCACCAGCGTCGGCGGCTCATCGAAACTCTGGCGGATAGCGACGACGCGCGGCGACTTCGTCTTCGACGCCTGACCGATAGCAAGCCCCGAGAAACTTGGATTGGTCGTCAGCGCGCGCGGCTTGTCGCTGCCGACGTCGAAACGCCAGATGCGCGTGGTGGCAGCGTCGTCGATCGCGCCTAACAAGGCGCTCGAATCCGGCAGCCACTTGAGTCCGTCGGCGGAACGGTCCCAGGAGCCGCTCAGGTCGCGCAGCGCGCCATCGGCGCGATTCACCAGCGTCAGCCGGCGGCGGTCCGCGTAGAAGCCCTTGATGCTCTGGCGCACGTAGGCGAGCCAGCGGCCGTTGGGGCTGTAGCTGGGCGCGAGGTCGTTCGCCTTATTAGCATCGGTGACATTGCGCGCCGGCTTGCAACCGCAGGTCGGGATGGTAAAGATGTCGAAGCTGGGGTCGTTGCCGGCGGTGTCGATATTGACGACAAACGCGATTTCCTCGCCGTCCGGTGCGATGGCATAGGATTCATCGTCGTAGCTCGAGCGTGATAACGAATATCCCGACAATCGCGTGATCGCCACCGGCTCCGGCGTGCTGCCGGCGACGGAATCCACCGCGATCGCGAATATGTGCGGCTCGCGGTCGTCGAGAAAGTGATCCCAGTAGGCAATCGGCGCGCGGTTCCAGAGTTTGGCCTGCACCTTGTTCTCTTCGCGCTCTTTCTTGCGCTTTTCCTGGTCGGGCCACAGGGCCAGATCGGTCCAGATTCTGCTGACAAACGCGATGCGCTTGCCGTCCGGAAACCATTTCGGCGTATCCGCGCCGGTGGGCACGTTAGTAATGCGGCGCGCCTCGCCGCCGTCCACGGCGATCACATAGATCTGCGACTCCTTGTCGTCACCGCGTTTCGAGACGAACGCGATCCGCGTGCCGTCAGGCGAAAAAACCGGCGAGGTATCCGCGGCCGCATCGGTGGTCAATGGCCGGGCGGCGCCACCATCCAGCGGCAGCATCCACAGATCGGTAAAGCCCTTGTTCTCCTTGATGTCGTAGCGCGTAACGGGCACGACCGCGACCCGTCCGTCGGGCGACAACGCCGGGTCGCCGAGCCTTTGCAGGCCCCACATTTTTTCCGCGGTCAGGATTTCAGTGCCGGCGGCGCTGGCGCCGGCAGCTAACAAAAATGCCAGCACAGCGCCCGCGCGAGGCGCGAGTCTTGAGGGTTTCATGCGCGAATTATGCGCCGCAGGACCGGTAAAACGTAGTCCATTTCAGCGCTGGTGCCGATCGTGATGCGGTTCCAGTCGGGAAACAAATCGAACGGCCGGCTGACCTCGATTTTTTCGGCCTGCATGGCTTTGGAGAAATCCGCCGACGGCATGCCGACCCTGGTGAATATGAAATTGCCCTGTGGCTTGGCGTACCGGATCCCCATTTCGTCAAGCATGGCGCTGAGTCTCTTGCGGTCTGCCAGCAGCGAATTGCGGGTCGCAGCCAGGAATTGCGTGTCGTCGAGGCTGGCACCCGCAGCCGCCAGCCCGAGCGTGTTAGGTATGGCGGTCGAATAGCGTCGCAGGCGCGCCGCCACATCCGGCCGGGCGACCGCATAGCCGACTCGCATGCCGGCCAGGCCATGGATCTTGGAAAAGGTACGCAGGATGACCACGTTGGCGCCTTCGCGCACCAGGTCCACCATGCTCTCCGTCGCGCCGGCGTCGACCAGGTCCAGGTAGGCCTCGTCGACCACCACCAGCGCGCGCTGCGATTGCTCGCGGCAGAACTGCCGCAGCGTGGCGCCAGCGATCACCGTGCCGGTCGGGTTGTTAGGGTTGCAGACATAGATCAGAGAGGTGTTGGCGCTGGTCGCGGCCGCCATCGCCGGCAGGTCGTGCGCGAGGTTGGCATCCAGGGGCACCTTGCGCAGCTCGCAGCCAAGCTTGGTGGCATAGGCCATGATGAATTCAAAGGTGGGCCAGCCGCAGACCATTTCGCCGCGGTCGCAGAAAGCGATTGCCAGCGTGTTCAGCAGTTCACCGGAACCAGAGCCCAGCACGATCTGACCCTTGCCGACCTGCTCGCGTTGCTGGAGTTTTTCCACCAGCTCGGAGTACTGGCGGCCGGCATAGCGGCAGGCTTCGTCGGTGTTAGCCGCGATTGCGGCGCGGGCCATCGGGCCGGGACCGTACGGATTTTCATTGCCTGAGATGCGAATCGGGAACTTGAGCGCGGGCGCCGCCTTGGTCGCGGGTTTCGCCAGCGCCGCTGTGCCGATGGCGGCGGTTCCGAGCAACAAGAGGTTACGGCGATCTAACAGTAGCGTCATTTGCAACTCCTTACTCACATACGGGGCAGTCTGGTTCACGGGTAATCGAATTCGTCGCCTGGGCGCCAGCCCAGGCGTCTACGAGCGTCACGAGCTGCGTGCCATCGGAACGCGGCGCGCGATGACCCTGCCGTGTGCCTGCGGCAGCGATGCTCGCGGCCAGGCCGATGCGCGAACCCTCCAGGACCGGATATGCACAGGCTGCAGCCAGCGCCGGGCCGATCGGCGCCATGCAGGTGCAACCTAACACGATGCACTCCGCGCCATCCCCGGCAACCGCGCGATCGCAGGCGTCGCGCAATTGTTCCAGCACCGTCGGTTCATGGCGGTGCATGCGTTCCATGACGCTGTCATCGCTGCCGAGTTTCGCGAGTTCGGATTCCGCTGACACATGCACGATGCTCACGCAGCGCTCCGTCAGGCCGAGCGCGCGCAGCCGCTCGTCATAAAGAAAACCCATGGATTCCGGCCAGACGGTGACTATGGCAAAGCGCCCGGCCTGGCGGACCGCTTCCAGCAAGGCGGCTTCGCCCGCGCCGACGACCGGAATGTCGAGCACCGCGCGCATCGCATCGATGCCGTAGTCGGCAAATGAGTTGATAAAGATCGCATCCGCCGTCGGCGCCGCTTTCTGGGCGGCATCGACATAGCCGACATCGACGACCAGACGTTCGTAGGGTGTGCGTGCAAATGCCGACAACCTGACCGGCGCGGCCCACGGCTCGGCGTCGTCACGCTCGAAAAAGTGCGGCGGCAATTCCAGGCGGGCGGTGCCGCTGCCGAGTACCGCGATTCGGGGTTTCATGGCCACGGGCCGCATTATGCCTCCGCCACGCGAGCAACTCAGCTGCGGGCGCACGTTATTTCTTGACCTGGCCCGGCAAGACTTGGACTCTTGCGTTTGTGAACGCCGAGTACGCCTCTCTGATGGAACGTGCCCGCGACGCAGTGCCGCGGCTGCGTGAGCGTGCCCAGGCCGCTGAGCTCGCGCGGCGCGTACCCGACGTGACGATCGGCGAATTGCAGGCGGCACAGCTGTTTGACCTGCAGAAGCCGCGGCGTTTTGGCGGCTTCGAGCTCGGCATGCCCGAATTCGTCGACATCGTCGCCACCGTCGGGCGCGGCTGCGGGTCCACCGCCTGGATCCTCGGCGTGACTGCCGAGCGCGCCTGGTTGTTAGCCAAGTTTTCCGCGCGGGCGCAGGACGACGTCTGGGGCAGCCAGCGCAACGCGCTCATCACCTCGTCGATTACGCCCAATGGCAGGGCCGTGCCGGCGCCGGGTGGCTACCGCGTCACTGGGCGCTGGAATTTTGTCAGTGGCATCGACTGCGCAGACTGGTGCGTGTTCTCGACCACCGCGCCGCCGCTTGAGGGAGGCGGTGTCAACCGCTTTATCTGCGTGCTGCTGCCGCGTGCCGAGTGCCAGGTGATCGACACCTGGCATGTGGCCGGCCTGGCCGCCACCGGCAGCCGCGACGTCGAGCTGACCGATGTGTACATTCCCGAACATCGTACGGTGTCGATGCAGGAGCTGAAGGAGGGCGGGGGCCCGGGCCTCGAAGCTAACAAAGCGCCGCTGTTCCGCCTGCCCCTGATTGCGCTCAACCCGTTCGCAATCCTCGCGCCGCTGCTGGGAATCGCCCAGGGCGCGCTGGAACTGACGCTGAGCGGTGCGCGGGAGCGCAAGCTGGTGACGACCGGCGCCAGCGCCGCCGGCCAGCAGATCGTGCAGATGAAGATTGCAGAATCGGCGGCGGACATCGACGCGGCGCGCGCCCTGATCCACGCCGATTGCCGCGAGTGCATGCAGGCCGTCGAGCACGGTGGCGATGTCCCGGTCGCATTGCGGCTGCAGGTGCGGCGCAACCAGGCTTACTGCGCAAAACTGCTGGTCGCGGCGGTGGATCGCTTGTTCACGGTCGCAGGCGGCCGCGGTATCTACCTCGACAATCACATGCAGCGCGCCTTTCGCGACGCGCATGCCGCGGGCGCGCATCTGGGGCTGTCCTGGGATCTGTGCGGCACCATGTGGGGCCAGCACGCGCTGGGGCTGGAAGTGACCAATGCCGCCTATTGACCAGCCGCGGCATTCGCGCCGCTACGCCTGGTACGTGGTGACGCTGCTGGCGCTGGCGTATGCGTTTTCGCTGCTGGATCGCTGGATCCTGACCATGGTCGTGGATCCCGTGAAAGCCCAGTTCCAGGTCAGCGACCAGTACATGGGTATTCTGTTAGGTCCGGTGTTTGCGGTCTTCTACGTGCTGTTCGGCCTGCCGTTTGGCTGGCTCGCGGACCGGCGGAATCGCAAGAACATCATCGGCATTGCGATGCTGTTCTGGTGTGCGATGACCTCATTCTCCGGCCTGGCCCGCAGCTTCGACCAGTTGAAACTGGCGCGCTTCGGCGTCGGTGCCGGCGAGGCGGCGCTCACCCCGGCCGGCAATTCGCTGGTCGGGGACCTGTTTCCACGCGAGCAGCAGAGTCGCGCGATCAGCGTCTTCAACATGGGCGTGTCTTTCGGCATGGGCATCGCCTATTTGTTAGGTGGTCTGATCGTGTCCTGGATGCAGGCGCGCCCGGGCTACCAGCTGCCCGTGGTCGGCCCGCTGGCCTCATGGCAGATGGTGCTGGTCGCCGCCGGACTGCCGGGACTGGTAGTGGCGATCCTGATCCTGCTGGTGCGCGAGCCGCCGCGCGGCGAACGGCTCAGCCAGAGCGGACCGAGCTGGCCCGCCATGCGCGAGTATCTGAAGGCGTACTGGCCGGCCTACCTGCTGCTTTGCGTCGGCCAGGTGACCTCGCCGCTGATTGGTTACGCGTGGCAATGGCTGCCGACGATGTTCTCCCGGACCTTGCACTGGAGTGTCGCGGACTTCGCCTTCAGCTATGGCTGGATCCTGCTGATCTTCGGTCCGTTAGGTGCCTGGTGCAGCGGCTGGCTCAACAGCCGCTATTTTCGCCGCGGCCAGTCTGACGGCCCATATCGCACCGCACTCGGATGCCTGTTCGCGATGGTATTTTTGTCGACCGCCGTGGTGCTGATGCCGTCGCCGCTGCTGGCATTGATCGTGCTCGTGCCGGCAACGCTGGCCGGTGCGGCCAGCACGCCGGCCGGCGCTGCCGCGCTGCTGCACATGACGCCGGGCGACTATCGCGCCCGGCTGACGTCCGTGTACGTGATTTTCATCAATGGCTTTGGCCTGTTGTTGGGGCCTTCCCTGGTTGGCGCACTGAACGATCACGTCTTCGGCACCGCCGGCGTGCGCTATTCCATGGCGGTGGTCTCATTCATTGTCGGCGGCATCCTGACTACCACGATGCTGTTCGGCCTGAGCGCGTACCGGGCGGCGGTGCAGAACCTGGAATCGCGCCAGTTGCAGGGAGTCACCGCGTGAGTGCGGCCGCGGAACGCGCGCGCCAGGTGGCCGGCGATTTTTTTGCCGCGATGTCCGCACGGGACCTGCCGCGCCTGCAGACTGTGTTAGCACCGGGCTTTGTCATGACCGTGTCGGGCAATCAGCGCTTCACCCGCCTCGAGGATTTCTTCGCGCACAGCCGTGCGCGCCAGGGCGCGGTCCGCAAGCACATCGAAGGATTTGACGTCAGCTTCAATGGCGATTCGGCTGTTGTCTACAGCTTCGGCACCATGTCGGGTACCTGGCTGGACGGCAGCGCTTTTCAGGGCGTGCGCTTCATAGATCGCTTCGGCCTGCAGAGTGGATTGATCACGACGCTGGATGTATTCAGCGACATGGCGGAATTCAGGCCCGGCAGTTGAGGGCGTGTAAACCATGAGCCGGCCTCATATCTGCTTCATTCAATCGCAGTGCGTTCCCTGGGCCGAACCCGCCGGCAGCCTGCGCTGGCTCGCCGCGCCGGGCGTGCAACTGAAAATCCTGAGTAGTGACTCTGACGACGAGTCGGTCACCGCAGTGGTCCGCGTTCCGGCGGGCTTCCAGCGTCCGTGGGCGTCGCGCCCCGGCCAGTACCTGGAAATGCTGATGCTGCAGGGCGACTGGACGCTGGAGGAAGCGGGCCGTCCGTCCGTCTTGTTAGGTTCGCACGGCTACCTGAGGCTTGCCGCGAGCAGTGAGCAGAACGGCCAGGTGCGCAGCCGCGCCGGCGCGGTGGCACTGGTCATGACCGGGCCGGCTCGACCGGAGCCGCCGACAGTGATCGAGGATACGTACGCGCTACCGTGGCAACACGGAGCCGCAGGCAGCGTGACCGGCAAACCCCTGAGCCCGGGCATTGCCAGCAAGATACTGCGACGCGATTCCGCGAGCGGTGAGCAGTCGTTTTTGTACTGCGCGATGCCGCAGCATCCACCGCCGGTGATCATGCCCGGCAAGTTCACGCATCCGGTGATCGAGGAACTGTTCACCCTGTCGGGCAGCTACGTTTTTGGCGACGTCGGCCGCATGAGCGCCGGTGGCTATGCATTCTGGCGCGAGGGGCAGTGGCACGGCCCGGCGGGCAGCGAGACCGGTTACTGCCTGTTCATTCGTGTGTCAGGTGGCCCCTTGTCCAACCAGTTTTCCGCGGAACCTGCGCCATTTTCCTGGCGTCCGGAGTACCGGCCGAGTTTGCCGCCGCATTTGCAGGCCATCGCGCGCGCTGTTGACGAGGGAGTTTCCTGGTGAGCATCAGCGAATTTTCCGGCATCGTCGGTTCACCGCATGTGAAAGTAGACGCCGCCGCCAGGGCCTATTTCTCGCGCGATATCTTCTTCTGGCCGGATGCGCCGGTTTCGGCCGCCGTCGTTGCGCCAGCCAGCGTGGAAGAAGTTGTGGCGGTGGTTCGTTGCGCCACCGGTGCCGGCATGGCCGTCGTGCCGCGCGGTGGTGGCATGTCCTACAGTGGCGGCTACGTGCCGTCCCAGGCTAACAGCGTGACGCTGGACCTGCGCCGCCTCAACCGCGTGCGGGAAATTAACCTGGTCGATCAGTACGTTACCGTCGAAGCGGGTTCGCCGTGGATGGCGCTGACCGAGGCGTTGCAGGGCACGGGGTTGCGCCCGGTGTTCAAGCCGCCGTACTCGGGTATTTATTCGACCGTCGGCGGTGCGCTGTCACAAGGCACCGCGGACGAAATGTCCGGCATCCTGAGTCTCGAGCTCGTCCTCGCCGACGGCGCGGTGGTTACGACGGGCTCCGCCGCAGCCGGCATGGCGCCGTTTTTCCGCAATTTTGGCCCGGATCTGGCGGGCCTGTTCATCGCCGACGGCGGTTCGTTAGCCATCAAGACAGCTGCGACCATCGCGCTGGAGCCGTTGCCGCGCGCCAAAGGTTACCTGTCCTTCGCCTACGACACCTTTGGCGCCCTGATGCGCGGCATGGTCGCCTGCAGCCAGTTGCGACTGCCCGGCCGGATGATGGGACTGGATCCGCGCAAGAGCCAGAACGCGCCGCGGGTCGGCTTCAAGGACGCCATCAGCACGCTGGCTAACGTCGCGATCGCCAAGGGCGGCGTCGGCGGCGGTTTGTTGGATGCGATGAAGATGGCGGCGGCCGGCCGCAATTTCATGGAGGGCGTGCAGTGGTCGCTGCATGTAACCGCAGAGGGGGTCAGCGAGCGCGCGGTCGAGGACTCGCTCGCGCTGCTGCGGGCCGCGGGCGCCATGGAAGGGCGCGAGATTCCCAATCTCCTGCCCATGGCGCTTGCGGCGAAGCCGTACTCGGTGCGCGGCTTCCTCGGGCCCGAGGGCGAACGCTGGGTGCCGACCAACGCGATGCTGCCATATTCGCGCGCCGAATCCGCCGCCGCCGCGGTGCAGGCGTTTTTCGAATCGCAGCGCGCACGCATGAATGCGCTCGGCATCTGGGAAAGCTACATGTTAGGTCCGCGGCCGGGATTCGTGGTGCTCGAGCCGTCGTTCTACTGGACCGACGAGGTGTCGCAACTGCATCTTGATCATCTCGATGCGGCCAGCGCCGCCCGGTTCCGCGACCGGCCCGCCAATCAGGCAGCGCGGGAATTCGCGCGCGAATTGCGCGACGGACTGGTGGCTACGCTGGCGAAAGCCGGCGCCGTGCATGTGCAGATGGCGAAAACCTATGCGTACGAATCGCGGCTGACGCCCGCGGCGCGGCAGCTCTGGCAGTCGATCAAGCAGACCCTGGATCCGGGCGATCGCCTCAATCCGGGCAATCTCAGGCGCTGACGCAACGCGCCGGCGAACCACTCACGACGCCCGTCGCCGTCGCCAGTAGCGCAACGCGCCCACGATCAGCAAAGCGATTGCGATCGTGAATGTCAGGCTGATCGTCAGGTTCTTCCCGTGCTTGGCGAGTACCGCGAAGCTTGCAAAGCCGCGCTCGAATGGCGGGTAGTTGCTGATCGTGACCAGCAGGCCAAGGTTCTCCGACCAGTCGCAGAGTGCGCCGATGAACGGCAGCAGCAACCAGCTCCTGTTGTTAGATCGCTGCCAGAACTCCGGCCAGCCGAGGCGCAGCCCGGCGCCGATGAGCAGCGCCCAGAACAGGCCGCCGAGCGGCGGGAATACAAAATCGATGGCCGACATGCCGTAGTACAGCTGCCGCGCAGCGGGCGTGTAGTGCGCCAGCTGCTGCTCCATGTCGGCAACCGTCAGCGTGCTCTGGAAGTCGAATGGCGGGTAGCCGGTATCAAGCTGGAAGGGCTTGCCGATCTGCAGCATCGCGACCAGCAGCAGCATCTGACAGAGTCCGACGCCGACCACCAGGCGCCAGTCTCCCGAGCTTCGCGCGATCCAGGCTGTCAAACGCTGCCACATGCTGCAACCCCGGTTTCCTCGGTGGATAATGGCGGGCATTATGGTGGAAAGCAAAGTGCGCGTCGCGCGTGAGACGCAGGGCAAGGGCGGCCATGGCGTTACCGTCGTGACCGGCCTGACACTCGCGTGGAGCCTGCGCGAGCAGCTCGCGAAAGACCTCAAGAAGCGTTGTGGCGCCGGCGGCAAGCTGCGGCCCGATGGTGTCATCGAGATTCATGGCGAGCATCGCGACACCGTGGTGGCGGAACTGGCCAAGCAGGGAATCGCCGCGAAGCGCTCCGGCGGCTAACGCGCTGCAGCGGCGAGCAGCTCCGGCGGAATCCAGCGTCGATAGGATTCCGGGACGATGGGTCGATAAAGCGGATCCCACGCAAATGGTTTGGGTGCAGGCGTAAACACAGTCGAATACAGTCCGCCCTTGCCGCGGCACAGGTGCACCGTGCCGCCGATGGTGCCGAACGGGCCGTGTGCGATGTCAGGCGGGCGCCAGAAATAGCCGCCCTCGCGCAGCACGCCATTCGGCATGTGGATGTCGCCCGCCAGCGCAAACTCTTCCTCGGCGACCGGATGGGTTTCCTGGGTTTCGCAATGCCACCAGGGCCCGAGGCCGGCGAGCCAGGTCTTGTCACCGGTGAGCGGGTCATCGAACAGCAGCTTGTGCACGGTGCCGCCGTGATTGAAGCCTTCGCTGCGCATGTGCTTGCGCGGGCCAATCTGTGCGGGCAGCGTGCGGGTGTTGATGTGGCGCACCAGGCGGGTGGGATCATGGTCGCTGGCGCCTGGGCGCCGCTCCACTGGCTCGCCGGAAAGGAATGTCAGCACCAGCGCGCCGCCGCCACTCTGCATACCGGCGCGCGCCAGGCCACGCGGCAGGTGCGCGTAGTCGTGGCGGCCATAGCTAACACCATCAATTTCCAATGCGCCATCGAGGACCATTATTTCTTCGTCGACCTCCAGGCACTCCGCGCCGCGCGACCAGCCGGCCGGATAGCGCAGGATCAGGCTGCAGGCGCCGCTTTCGGTATCGCGCGACAGGACACGCGCGTCGAGATCGGGTCGTGCATGCGGCAACACGCCTGGCTCGAACGGCAGCCACTGGTGTTGAATGAACTCGATATGCGGACGCATGCAGAGCCTGCAGTCAAAACGGGTAACATGATGGTCCGATGAGCGAGCCGCACGCAATGCCGACGGTCTTGATTACGGGCGCCAGCCGCGGTGTGGGCGCGGCGCTGGCGGCCCGGTTCGCGGCCGCCGGCTGGCAGGTGCTGGCCACCTGCCGTGACCCGGCGGACGCGGCGGAGCTCGATGCCGCGCGCCGCGGCCAGGACGGTGCCCGGATCGAAAAGCTGCCGCTGGACGTCGGGGATTTTGCCGCCATCGAGGCGCTGGCCCTGAAGCTAACAAACCGGGCCATCGACGTGCTGCTGATGAATGCCGCGGCGACCGGCGGCACCGCCGGCGAGTTCGGTCACACCGACTACGCCGCCTGGGACCGCTATCACCGCATCAACACGCAGGCGCCGATGCGTCTCGCGGAGTGTTTTGCGCCGCACGTGGCCGCGAGCCGGCGCAAGATCATGTTCGCGATCAGCAGCCGGGTCGGCGCCAAGCCCTCGTATGGTTTCGTCGGCTATCGGGCCAGCAAGTCGGCGCTGAACCAGGTGGTGTTTCAGCTATCCTTGGCGTTAGCAGCGCGGGGCATCACCTGCGCCTGTGCGCATCCGGGCTGGGTGCAGACTCGCGCCACCGGTAACACCGGCGCGCTGACGGCAGCGCAAAGTGCCGATATGCTGTTTCGAGTCATCGACCGTTTGACGCCGGCCGACACCGGCTGCTTTTTCGACCCCGACGGCAGCCGTTTGCCGATCGTGACGCAGCAACTGGAAGCGCGCAGTTATGCGAAGGCCAACCCTTGAGCGCGGAGACTGCCAGATGACCACCCGACTTGACCGCTACACCGCGATGGCGCTGCAGATCGATGTTGACGGCGTGCACCCGGACAAGGAGCGCAAAGCGGCCGCCGCGCGCATGAGCGCGTCGATAGAACGCATCAACACCGCGATCACCGGCGCGAAGAAATGGGTCGGCGATGATTTGCGGCTGATCGTTTTGCCCGAGTACACGCTGCAGGGCGCGCCCTGGGGCGAGACGCTGGCGGAGTGGCGTGACAAGGCGGCGCTCGCGATCGACGGGCCGGAGTACGCAGCTCTCGCGGCTGTCGCGAAAGCTAACAGCGTCTATCTCTGCGGCAACAGCTACGAAGTGGACCCGCATTTCCCGGAGCTCTATTTCCAGTGCTGCTGGCTGTTCGACGACCAGGGCAGGCGGATCCTGTCCTACCGCCGGCTCATCTCCATTTTCGCGCCGACCCCGCATGACGTCTGGGACAAGTACCTCGAGATCTACGGCATCGACAAGGTCTTTCCGGTGGCTGACACGCCGCTGGGAAAATTAGCCGCCATTGCCTCCGAGGAGATCCTGTACCCGGAAGTGGCGCGCTGCCTGGCCATCCGCGGCGCGGAGGTTTTTCTGCACAACACCAGCGAAGTGGCGTCGCCCAGGCTGACCATCAAGCAGATCGCGCGGCGCGCGCGGGCGCTGGAGAATCTCGCCTACGTGGTCTCGGCTAACAACGCCAGGCTGCGTGGCATCGACGTGCCCGAGGATTCCAGCAACGGCTTTTCCGACATCATCGACTACCACGGCAACCAGATGGTCGTCGCCGGCGTGGGCCAGAGTTCGGTCGCGCAGATTTCGCTCGACATGGCCGGGCTGCGTGCCTACCGGCACAAGCCCGCGATGAGCAACATGCTGTCGCGCCAGGCGCTGGAAATGTTCGCAAGCTCATACGCCAGCGCCGACCTGCGCCGTGCTAACGGCCTGCTGGATGGCAGCAGGGTCATCGTCCCGGACCGCAGCTTCTTCCGGCAACGCCAGCTCGATGCAATCGAGCGCATGCGCAAGCGCGGCATTCTGTAACGGCGGGCGGCGTCAGTCATGGCCAGCAAGCGCAGGCTTTTGCGCGACGCAGTCAGCGAAGCGTGCCTCGGGTTGCCGGAAACCGAGGAAATCCTGTCGCACGGCAGCCCGAATTTCCGCATCGTGAAGGGCAAAGTGTTCGCGATGTTCGTCGTCAATCATCATGGCGACGAGCGGATCGGTTTCTGGCTCGCATCCGATGCCGCTACGCAGGATCATCTGGTGCGTGCCGAGCCGAAGCATTTCTTCGTGCCGCAGTACCTGGGCCCGCGAGGCTGGATCGGCGTGCGCCTCGACCATGGGATTTCCTGGAAGCGCGTGGGCGCCCTGGTGCAGGATGCCTATCGCAGGGTAGCGCCGGCGCGGTTGCTCGCGCGGCTCGGCAAACCCGCGGTCATCGAGCCGCCGACCGTGGGGCTGACGCTGGCGGAGCTCGATCCGATGTATTCCGCCGCGGCCCGGCGCCTGCGCGCGCTGCTGGACGACGTTTGCCTGTCGCTGCCCGAAGCTAACAAAAGCGCGCAGTTCGGGTTTCCGGTGTGGCGTGCCGGCAAGAAGACCTTTGCGCAGTTCTATCACCAGAAAGGCGGCTTCGTCGCCTCGTTCTGGGTGGGCATCGACCAGCAGGCCATGATGACGCTCGATCCGCGTTTCCACGTGCCGCCCTATGCCGGCCACAACGGCTGGATCGCGCTGTCACTCGCCGGCGGCAGGCCTAACAAAAACGAGTTGCGGGCGCTGGCGGAGCAGAGTTACCGGCACTTCGCCGCGAGGAAAATGCTGGCGGCGCTGGCGGCCCGGCCGCCGCTGCGGCGCTGATCAGTCGAGCCGCTTGCGGAAGCGTAGCAGCGCGATGCCGAACATCGCCAGCATGAACGCCAGCAGCTTCAGGAGCTGCGGGGTCAGTTCCGAAAGATCGGCCCCCCGCAGGACGATCCCGCGCACCAGGATGTTGAAATGCGTCAGCGGGATCAGCTGCGCAATCCACTGCGCGAGCTTCGGCATGCCGTCGTAGGGAAACATGAAACCTGACAGCAGGATCGACGGCAGCATGGTCATGAATGCGAGTTGAAAGGCCTGGAACTGCGTCTGCGCAAAAGTCGACACCAGCAAACCGAGGGCGAGTGACGCCCCGACGAACAGCAACGCGGCGACATAGAGCTGCAACAGGCTGCCGATGATAGGCACATTGAAGAGCCAGCGGCCGACTAACAGAATGAGCGTGGTCTGCACCAGCCCGATCGCGACGTAGGGCAGGAACTTCCCGACCAGCAGCTCGGTGCGCCCGACCGGCGTCGCGATCAGCAGCTCGAGGTTGCCGCGCTCCCGCTCGCGCACGATGGCGCCGGAGGTAAACAACACCATCGTGACCGACAGGATGACGCCGATGAGTGCCGGCACGATTTGCACTGCCGTGCGGCGCTCCGGGTTGTAGTAGGTGCGTACCTCGACCAACCGGGCGTTGTTCTGCACCATGCCGTGCCTCGCGTTCAGCGGTACCGCTACCAGCCCCTGCACCACCGACTGGATGCTGGGCTCCGCGCCATCGACGATGATTTGCGCGGCCGAGCGCGCGCCACCCTGGATGCGGCGGTCGAAATCGCCCGGAATCAGGATCGCGACGCTGGCGGCGCCCGCGCGCAGCGCGGCATCGGCGGCGGCGCCGGAGGCCAGCGCGCGCGGCCGGCCGACGACCTGTGTCGCGGTAAGTGCGGCGATGTAATCCCTGGACGCCGTCGTGTTAGCTTCGTCGACGACGACCGCTTTCAGGCCGCGGACATCGAAGTTGATGGCGTAGCCGAACAACAGCATCTGCACAAGCGGCAGGCCCACGATCATGCCAAAGGAAAGGCGATCGCGGCGCAACTGCGTGGCTTCCTTCCAGGCGATTGCGTACAGGCGGCGCCAGGCGTTCATGCGGCCGCCCGATTGTGGGGCGCGTGAGTTGCGACGACAAACACGTCTTCAAGATTCGCCTGAATGGGCTCCAGCGCCGTGGTTTCGCCCGCGGCGAGCAGGAATTCGTGCAGCCGCGCGCGTTCCTGCCCGGCTCCCCTGGCGCAAATGATGCGCAGTTGCGCGCCGATCTGCGCGACACCTAACACGCCCGGTTGCGCGGCGATCTTGGCGCGCAGCGCCACGCCGGGGTCTCGATCCAGTCGCAGCACATCGGCCGCGATGTTCTCCATCAGGTCGGCTGGCGCTCCTTCCGCCACCAGTCGGCCTTCGGCAAGGATCGCCAGCCGATGACAGCGCTCCGCCTCGTCCATGTAATGCGTGGAAACCAATACCGTTGTGCCTGCATTGGCCAATGCAAAGAGCCGGTCCCAGAAGTCCCGCCGGCTCTGCGGGTCGACCGCGCTCGTAGGCTCATCGAGCAGCAGCAGTTCCGGCTCGTGGATGGTTGCGGCCGCCAGCGCCAGCCGTTGTCGTTGACCGCCGCTCATGGTGCCAGCACGCTGGTTCCGCAGGCCGGCCAGCGAATACTCAGCCAACAGCTCGTCAATGCGGCGCTGCAACGCCTGTTTTCCGAGTCCGTAAATCGACCCCATGAAATGCAGATTTTCGCCCACCGTCAGATCGTCCCAGAGCGAGAACTTCTGCGTCATGTATCCCAGGTGCCGACGCACCTCGTCCGGCGACTTTGCGACATCGAATCCGAGCACCGTGGCGCTGCCGGCACTCGGCCGCAGCAGGCCGCAAAGCATGCGCAGCGACGTGGATTTGCCAGAGCCGTTAGGTCCGAGAAAACCGTAGATGCGCCCGCGTGGCACGTCGAGATCGACGTGATCCACCGCGGTCAGCGCACCGAAGCGCCGGGTCAGTCCGCGGGCGACGATCGCCGCGTCGGTTGCTGTTGCGGTCACGGCGAATTCGCGGGCAATAATTCCACGTCCGCCGGCACGCCGGAGGGCAGTGACTTCGCCGCATCACCTGACAAGGTCACTTCAAGGCGGAAGGCGAGGCGCCCGCGATCGGCGGCCGTCAAAGAGTAATACGGCGTATAGGTGGCTTCGCTCGACACATAGCGCACCACGCCGTCGAAAGGCGTGCTCACGCCATCGACATGGACCCGGGCGCGCACTCCGACCCTGACGCCCGCGCGCCTTGGTTCCGGCAGGTATGCGCGCACGAACGGCGCACCGCTGGCTAACAGCACTGCTAACGCTCCGCCCCTGGCCGGTCGCTCGCCGATCTGATAAGGCAGCGCGTCCACGATCCCATCCACCGGCGCCGCCACCGTGAGCCGCCCGGTGCTTGCCGCCAGTTCGCGCTGCTGCGCGCGCGCCTGTTCCAGGGACTGGCGCGCCTGTGCAATCTGCTCCGGCCGGGTGCCATGCTCGAGCGCGGCCAGCGCCTGCCCGGCCTCGCGCAACGACGCGGCTGCGGCGTCGCTCAGGCCTTTCTGCCTGGCAAGCGCGGATTCGCTGATGAGTTTCTGGCTGACCAGTTCGTTCAACCGTTGCCACTCGCGCGTTTCCACCTGCAGCTGTACGCGCGCCCGATCGACCCGTGCCCGCGCGGCGGCGCGATCTTCGCTGCGGGCGCCGGCGGTGCGTTCGGATAGTTGCGCCTTCTGCTGGGCCACGGTGGCTTGCGCGGCGTCCATTTGTGCGCGCGCAATCATCGTGTCCTGCACCAGCAGGATTTCGCCGCGCTTCACGACCTGGCCTTCGTTAACACGCCGTTCGACGATCGGATCAGTGGTTTCGGCCCCGACCTCGATCCGGTCCCTCTCAACCGTTCCGGGGAGAAATTCCGTATTGCTGCGACCGCAGGCACCTAGCGCCGCGGTCGCGATGATCAAAAGGCAGGCGGATCGGGACATCGCACGATTGTAGCGCCGTGCGACGGACCGGGGCGCTTAGTGTTGTTGCCGCGGCGTCGGTGGCAGGCCGAGCGCGGCCCGCAAACCCTCGCGCGCGCTGGCGGATTCCTTCTGGTACTGCGGCGACGCTAACAGGAAAGCGGCGATAATCGTTCCCGCGGTGCGTCCCGCGGCCACGTCGCTCGGGAAATGCACGCCGCCAACCACGCGCTGTTCTCCATATTCGATGCCCCGGGCCAGCAGCTCGGCGCGGTGCTCCGGAACCATGTCCGCCAGCAGCAGCGCGGCGGCCATGCCAAAGGTGGCGTGCCCGCTCGGATATGAATCCGACGTCGGTCGCTCGATGCAGGTCGTCACGCGGGCGTCCTGCCGAAAAGGCCGCGGCCGATTGGTCGCGTCCTTGACACGAGTGGTAATCCGTTCCTGCAGCGTGCGCAAGTCGTCGAGGATGCGCGCCGCATCTTCCAGGCGCGGATCCATGGCATCGGCCTGCAGACCTAACGCCACGGCAAATCGCGACAACTTTTTGTTCGCGTCCTGGTCCGCCGCCCGGCACGCGGCTTCGCTGCGCTGTGCCTGCCGTTCCAGCAGCAGGTCGAGTTCGCGGCGAGTGGCTGCGGCGTCCGGTACCGGTGGCAGCAAGGCCAGTAGATGCAGCGATTCCGGATCGAACCAGCGCGCAACGCCCGCAGCCGCTGCGGGTGCCGGTGGACGGGGCGGTTGGGCACCTGTGGTTGTGGCGCACGCGCTCAGGAGCAGCGCGCTTGCGGCCCACGCAAGAATGAATGTGCGTTGCGTGATCCGGCTCATGCTGCATCCTTCAGGCGTTCCCGCAATTGATCTTCGTATGACACGGTCTTCTCGGTGTAACCGAACGGGTCATCCCACAGTCCCGGGTGCAGTTTATTTGTTAGCTTGACGAACTCCGCCGGCAGATCGTCGAAGCGCGAGGTCTTGAATCCCGTGGCATGCCACAGGTTGTGGCCGGGCGCCTGGCCCACCAGCATCCAGGGTTGCAGATCCGTCTGTCCGCTGTAGAACAACTGCGCATCGAGGCTCGCCGCGCGGCGCGCATGCAGCGCGACGGTGTCGACCGTGTAGCTGAGAAAATCCTCGTAGCAGCGATACTCGCCGGTGGATACGGTCGGCCACTCGGCGGGTTGCTGCGAGTTGCGGTAGCGGCGCAGCGTCTCCATGGTCACGATGGTGGATGCCGGCCGGGTTTCCCACAGCAGGGCTAACGGTTTGCCCGGCGCCTGCGCGGGGTCGTGCGTGTTGAAGGCAATGCCCTGCGGCGTAACCGCAAATTTCAACGGGCCGACCAGGCCGTTGATCGGCCGATTGCGCCGGCCCGTGATCGGATTGGCGACGTTTTGCGCAAGGCCGCCGGATTCGAGATCGATGAAGTGCATCATCTCGCGCCGGGTCTGCAGATAGACGGCGTTGCCCTGGGCGCGGTATTCGTCCACCAGCCCGGACTCATAGCCCAGGAACGGGGTCGCCGGCTGGCCGGGCTGCACCACATAGACGCGGCCACGGGTATAGGTGTACACGCGCTTGCCCGACACGTCGCCACGGATACGCGTGAAGGCCTCGATGCTGTCGTTGGGACTGTTGAAGTCAAAACGCAGCGGTCCGCTGCTTCGTGCTTTGGCCGATGCGGCGCTGGCGCTCAGGGCTGCAACGGTTCCTGCGGCACCTAACGTCTGGAGTAATGCTCTTCTGGGGAACAGTGGTGTCATGACAACCTCGGTGATTTTACCGCCCGTGTGGGTTAGCCTAGCGTAATGAGAGCAGCACGACATTTCGAATTTGGGCCACCCGAGCAGGTGCTCAAGGTCGTGGACCTGCCGCCTGAGATGCCCGAGGACGATGAAGTCGTCATCCGCATGGAAGCCGCGGCGCTGCATATCGCGGACCTGTTCACCATACGCGGGTCGCCCGGATTTCAACCGCCGTTGCCACGCACGCCGGGGTTCGAGGGCATTGGACATGTTGCCCGTTGCGGCCGCGGCGTGCGCGAATACACCGTGGGTGACCGCGTGTTTGCCGCGCTTGGCAGCGGGACCTTTCGCGAGGAAGTGCGCTGCAAGGCAGTCGCCTGCCTGCCGGCGCCGCCCGGCGACGCGATCCAGTTGTCCTTGTTAGTCGTCAACGGCGCCACCGCCGAAGTACTGCTGTCGGACTACGGCAATCTCGCGCCCGGCGACTGGTTGATTCAGAATGCAGCCAATTCCAGCTGCGGACGCTACGTGATCCGCCTCGCCCGCGAGCGTGGCATCCGCACCGTCAACGTGGTGCGGCGCGCCGAGTTGGTTGCCGAGCTAACAGCCCTGGGCGGCGATGTCGTGCTGCTGGATGGCGATGATCTGCCGGCACGGGTCGCGGGCGCTACCGGTGGGGTCGCGCCGAAGGTCGCGTTTGACGCTGTGGCCGGGGCGGCGACGCAGCGGCTTGCGCGCTGCCTCGCGCCGGGCAGCACGGTCGCCAGCTACGGCGCGATGTCGCGCGAACCCTGTCACCTCGACTTCTACCTGATGTTCCGCAATGACATCCGTCTCGTGGGCGTCAGCTTCGGCCGCCAGTTCCAGCAGCACTGGACGCCGGCGAAAGTCCGCGCGATGTATGCCCGCCTGGCCGAGCGCATGGCGAGCGGCACCCTGCAGGCGCGAATCGCGGGCGTCTATGGACTGGACGACATCGTTGCGGCCTGCCAGCGCGCGGCCCTCACCGGCGTCGAGCGCGACGGCAAAGTCATCATCCGCCTGGGCTGAAATAATTCATGGACTACTGCTTTCGCTTCGTGATCGTCGCTTTGTTAGCTTTGAGTTGTGGCGCGCAGGTCGCCGCAGCGCAGGCGGCGCCCGCGGCCTGGACCGTCATGATCTATCTGGACGCCGACAATGACCTCGAGGCGCCGCAGATGCAGGACCTGCGGGAGATGCTCAAGGTGGGCAGCACCGCTCAGGTCAATGTCGTGGTGCTGGCGGACCGGCATCCGCGGGGCGACGGAAAATACACTAACAGCAGCGTTGCCAATCTGCCGGACTGGACCAGTGCGAAACTCCTGTACGTTGAACCTGGCAAGTTGCGCGAGCTGGCTGACAAGAGCGAGGCCAACATGGGTAATCCGGCCACGCTGAGTGATTTCATGGAATCCACCATGCGCGATTACCCCGCGCAGCATTTTGCGCTGGTGTTCGGCGATCACGGCATGGCCTGGCCCGGAGTTGCAGTCGATGAAAGCAACGATAGCGATACCCTGACGCTGCTGGAAATTGCCTCGGTGCTGCAGGACGTGGTGGCCAAGCACGGCAAGCTGGAACTCATTGGCTTCGACGCCTGTGTGATGGCCAATCTCGAGGTCGCGGCGGCATTGACGCCGTTCGCAAAGTACCTGCTCGCCTCCGAGGAAATCGAACCGGTGGAAGGCTGGGACTACACGGCCTGGCTGAGCGCCGCAAATCGCGCGCCGGGTTCGGACGGCGCCGTGTTAGGTCGCATGATCATCGACAGCTATCGCGCTTCCTTCGGCAGCGACGACCAGGCCAAGGGCATCACGCTGTCGCTGCTTGATCTTGCGAAAATTCCGGCGGTCGAAGGCGCGGTCCAGGCGTTATCGGCGGCGACCAGCGCCCACCTGGCGCGCGGCGGGCGCGCCGCGTGGGTATCTCTGGCGCGCGCCCGCAGCGACACCGAGGAATACGGTCGCTCAACCGGCGCGCGCGGTGGATCCCTGGTCTATGATTTGCGGCAGTTCGCGCAGAACGTGGCGGCGATGGTCAGGGACGACGCCAGCAAGCGTGCGGCCGGCGGCGTCGAGGCGGCGGTGCGCAGCGCCGTCGTTTACGAAATACACGGCCAGGCGCGCCCTAACGCCAGTGGCCTGTCGATCTTCTTTCCGCCCAACCGCCAGAAACTCACGGCGCGCGGCGAAACCGCTTACAACGAGACCGGCTTTGCGCAGAGCAACCGCTGGTTTCCATTCCTGCAGGAATATTCCAGCATTGAATCGCAGGACAAAACCGACCCGCAAATCAGCCCCGTAAAATCCGACACCGAGGAACTCGCCAGCGGCAAATCGGCCAAAATCACGGCGCGTCTGAGCGCTGACGACATCGACAATGTCCGCTTTATCGTCGCAATTCCACAGGGCGATGCCCGGCTCATGATCGGGTCGCTGCCGGTGGAAGTCTCGGATGCCGGCGAACTCACCCAGGACTGGGACGGCGAGTGGTTTGCGATCAGCGATGGCGACAATCAATTCATCTGCCCGATTACCGAGTTCGAAGAGGTCGATGACAAAGAAGACGTCTACTGGGCGGGTGTGCCGGCCCAGGTGCACCTCAATGGCACCGCGGAGTGGCTGGATGTCACGCTGAGTTTTCTGCTGGATTTCACTGCCGAAGGTGAAGACGTCTCTGGCGAGCTGGTATACGCCGTCGAGCAGACTGCGCATGGGCCGCGCGAGATCAACCTGGGCGCGGGCGACCAGTTGCGGCCGGTGTACGTCATGATCGATGCCAGGGGCGAAGAAACGCTGACAGTCGACAGCGACGCGGACAAGGTCCTGCGCCTGGATCGTGTCGATGACATCAAGGTGGAGGAGGTGCGGCTGCCTGCGGGCCGTTACCAGGTCGGCTTCATGATCGAAGACCTTGCCGGCAACACCAGCGAGCAAATGACCGAGATTGAAATACCCTGAGGATTGCAGACATGCGTGGAATCCATTTGCTTTGGCCGGTCCTGCTGCTGTTCAGCGCCGCCGCGACCGCCGATGACAGCAATGCGCCTAACAACGATCCAACCGATGACGCGATTGCTGTGGATGACGAATCGGAAGAGGCGGACGACGCATGGGTGGTCGTGGACGAGCCTGACGACGACACCGGCGATGAGGACCGGAATACGGATGCCGGTAACGATAACGATCAGGGCGGCGGGCAGGCACGGGATCTGGCCCAGGGGGCTGATGGAAAATTCCTGCGGCCGCCGCCGGAGTTGCCGGTGGTTGCGCGACCGCCGAAAAATCCGCAGGCAGCAGGCGCTGGCGGCGCTCAGAATGCTGACAACACGGGCGCCCAGGACACGAGCGGCGGCCGGTCGTACGGCGGCCAGCAGGTCAAGGATGGCGGAGCTCCCTGGCAGGTCGAGATATTCCTGCCTTACCCGGCCGACAAATGGGAAGACTGGGCGCGCAAGGGCAAGGAGCTGTGGGAGCTGCAGCACTGGTGCGGCGGGGCGCTGATCGCGCGCGACTGGGTCCTGACGGCCGCGCATTGCGTGAACAACAAATGGGCTACGGTTTTCAACGTTCGCGTCGGCGCCACGGATATATCGAGAGACAAGGGCATCATCTTCAAGGTCGATCGTGCCGTCGTGCATCCGGGGTTTGCCAATAACAAGGATCCGGAATTACCGCTATTCGACGACATCGCTTTGCTGCACATCGTGCCCGCCAGCGCTACGCAATCGTCGCCTGCTCCCGTGCAGTTCAAGGAGATTCCTTTTCACCGCGGCCCGCCGCCCGGAGTTGACGAGCCAGTCACGGTGACAGGTTGGGGCAAGAATCAGAACGTGGATGGCAACAAGCCGAATGCGGTGATGCTGCGTGTTGACCTGAATGTCGTCAGCGGAGCTGACTGCGCGCGGGTGCCCGAGTATGGACCCGGGAAAATTCACGCCAATGTTTTCTGCGCCGGAGCCGACAAGCAGAAGACCTGCCGCGGCGACAGTGGCGGGCCGGTGGTGTTCAAGGACGGCAAGCCGGTGGTGGTCGGCATTGTTAGCTGGGGCCTGAAGGCCTGCACCGGAGACAAGCAGCCCGGCGTGTACACGCGGGTCGCGGCCTACAGTTCATGGATTGACAATACGATCAGGCCGCGCCAGCCCTAGGAACCGTCACAGACTTCTGGCAGGCGGCGACGTGAAACCGGTCGCCGCCTGCCAGAGACTGATTATTTACGGCTTGAGTCCTTCACCGCCGCCTTGCCCGCCGACTTTCGAGCCATCGGCAGCAGGCGCCGGAGCAGGTGCTGTAGCCGCGTCAGCGGCCGGAGCCGGGGCTGGCGCGGCAGCCGGGGCCATTGCCGCGGGTTCTGGCGCCGGCGCCGGGGCCGGAGCTTCGGTCTTGGCGCACGCGGCCAGGGCCAGCGCCGATGTCAGGATCAGAGTCGACAGGATTGTTTTTGTAGTCATGTGTTTTCTCCCTCCCCAAATGGGGTGCGCTAGCCTAGTCGAAACCGAGCTGTTGTAGCAATTGCTGGAAGGCGGGCAGCGATCTGAGCGGGTCGAGCAAGGGATCGGTCTGCGCATATATCAGCCCGGAGTCCCCGAGCTTGCGGGCGCGTTGCAGCAGCGCCATGGCCTCATCCTTGTTGCCCCACTGCGACTGGACCTGCGCCTGCTGGTACAGCGCACTGTCGCCCAGGTCGGCCAGCAGTTTCTGCCAGGTCTTGTTAGATTCGGCCGCCAGGTTGAGTTTGTGCTGTGCGATGGCAAGGCCGGTGAGCCGCGACATGGCCTGGGGTTCGCGGGCAAATTCCTTCTGTGCGGCGGCAGTACGGCCGGCTTGCAACAGCATGTTGCCCAGCGCCGAGTGCACGCGCGAAACCTTCGCATTCAGAGCCAGCGCGCGTTCCAGCGGTGCCGCCATGTCGTCGTAGCGCCGCGCCGCGTACAGCACGCTGCCCATGGACCGATGCACCAGCGGATTCAGCGGGTCGAGTTCGACCGCGCGCGTCATCGCGGGCGCTGCGGCGTTGGCGTTACCGATCAGCGCCTCATACAGCGCGTAGCGACCTAACACGGTCGCGTCGCCGGCGCCGGACTGGTAGGACTTCTCGTAAGCCTCGCGCGCGCCGCGGATATCGAGGCGTCCCTGGAACAACACGAATCCGAGCGTCGATTGCGCATCCGCAAACCCAGGCGCGAGCGTGGTTGCGTCGACTGCCGCCTGGCTGGCCGCGTCGTAAAGTGCGGCGGTCTGATCGGCGCGCGCGTATTGATTTGCGATCGACAGCAAGGCGCGCGCCCGCGCGCTGTGTGCCGCGGCAAACCTGGGATCGAGCGCGATGGCGACGTCGAACTGCGCAAGTGCCGCGCGATCGGACGCTTCGTTTTCCGAGCGGTTGTAAAGTGCGCGGCCGTGCAGGTAGGCATCAAAGGCGGCGACGTTCGTGGTACCGCCGGAGTCTTGTGGTGCGGCAGCGCCCGGCTCCGCCGCAGCGGCGCCCGGAGTCAGGGTACTGCCGAGCGCGCTGGCCACGGCCGCGGCAATCTCGCTTTGCACCGCGAAAATGTTAGACATCGGCCGGTCGAAGGATTGCGCCCAGCGGCTGAAGCCGCCCTGGCCTTCGACCAGTTCGGTCGCGATTCGAACCGTGTCGCCGGAGCGTTGCACGCTGCCATTCAGGAGGTAGGCCACGCCCAGGTCGGCGGCCATGCGCCTGGCATCTTTCTGGCCTTCACCTGCCACCTCGGAGGAAACCTGCGCAATTACGGCCAGGCGACGGTTGCGCGCCAGCGTGGCGCGAATTTCACCGGTCAGGCCGTCGGAAAAATAGCTCTGGTCTTTATCGCTGCTCAGGTTTGCGAACGGCAGCACGGCGATGCTGTTAGGACTGGCAACCGCCGGGGCAGGGGTCGTGCGCCGCCACCAGAACCATCCTGCGCCTGCCAGCGTCGCGGCGCCCACGCCACCGGCACCTAACAACCAGCTGCGGCGCGACCACGCCGCGCGCGGCGCCTGTGCCGGGCGGGGCGGCGCGCCGTCGGCACTGCCACCGGCGGCACGTATGGCGTAGTGCATGGCATCCATCTCAGGCGCGTCGTTCTTGCCGCGCCAGCGCGTCAGGTCGATGACCTGGTACTGGCGAAAGCCTAACGGCGGCATGGTGCCGTCGAGCGTCGCCGGAACCAGGCAGCCACGGTCGCGGCCGCGGGTCGCTTCGTCACGCACCCAGTGTGACTCGACCGAAATTTTCGACCACAGCACGACCACCGCGGCGGCATTTTCCAGTGCCTGCTCCGTGGTGTTGGCGAATGCTATCCCGCCAACCAGCAGTCCATCCCACCAGACCTTGCATCCGCGTGCCTCGAGGGCCCGCACCACGGCTTCCGCCTGCGAGCGATCCTCGCGCGAGTAGCTCAGGAATACATTGACTTGCATGGGATCGGGCGCTGACACAATTTTCTTTCCGGCGTTTGCGTTAGAGCGCAGCCATCGGATTTCAGCTTAAACCGCGGGCGGTGCCACAGCAACCCGCACGACTTGGTATTGTGTGCGGGTCTATGACGCCACCGGTTCCGACACAACATGCGTTTGCCGCGCCGGCGGTGCGACTGTGCGTCGGCTTTACCGGGCATCGTGACCTCAATCCCACGTTCGCCGCCAACCAGTCGCAGATCGAGCAGGCGCTGGCGCGCTTGTTCGACGGCCTGGAAGAGGCCAGCCGCGCGCAGGCCGCGATGTTGTCCTCGGGCTGGATCGCGCGCACGCGCCTGTGCACGCTGCTGGCGCCGGGCGGCGATCAGCAGGCGCTGCAGCTTGCGCAGGCGCGGCACTGGGAAGTAACCGCGCCGTTGCCCTTCGGCGTAGCGCTGAACATTGCGGTCAATGCGCGGCCGGCGTCGGCCGCCGATGCGGCTGCGCTGCTGGCAGGCGAGGATACGGTGCGGGATGCGCCCGTGTTAGCTCGCGCCCGGGCACTGCGCACGGCCTGCACAGGCACACAGCTTTTTGAGCTCGCCGAGCAGGATGCACGCATCGCATCCCTGCTGCTGGCGAGCCTGGCCGACGGCGCCGCTGCGGACGCGCAGCGCGCCTGCGATATTGCTGTCAGTGAGCGGGCTGCGGTGGCGGCGCGTGTCATGATCGAGCAGTGCGATTTCCTGGTTGCCGTCTGGGACGGCCTGTCAGGCGCGGCGGTCGGCGGCACGGCGCATACGATCGCCGCGGCGCTGGATGTCGGCACCACGGTGGTGTGGGTGGACGCGCGCGCGCCCGATCGCTGGCGCATCCTGCGCACGCCGGAAACATTGGCGATCCTGGATTCGGATCCGCAGGCCGGCCTCGCCAGCGCTGCCGACCTGCAGGAACTCGTGACGCAGGCGCTGGTGCCCGTCATGCCCGGCGCCGTGCGGCGCCAGGCGCGGGTGGCGCGTTCCGGCGTCGATGCGCTGCAGAGCGAGCACTGGCACACGCGCAGCAATCCGCTGCTGCATGCCTACCGGCGCATCGAAGCCCTGTTTGGCAGCGACAGCTGGGCGGGCCGTTTGCGCAGCTTGCGCCAGCAGTACGAAACGCCGGAGCGGATTGCAGCGCACAGTGGCGCCAGGTTCGCGGCTGCTGCCGGCGCGCTGCCGGACGGCGATAGCGGTTTCGCATCCCGCTTGATCGCGTCGGTGCTGCCGCGATTTGCCTGGGCTAACGGCATGGGAACCTACCTGTCGGATGCGTATCGCGGCGGCATGGTCGCGAATTTCCTGCTTGCCTCGGTGGCTATCATTGGCGGCCTGTTATGGCTGCCGTTCGGCGCCGAACCGCACAAGTGGTGGTTCGCGCTGCTCGAATTCCTGTTGCTGTCGGGAATTCTCACGCTGACCGCCGTCGCCAGCCGGCGCCGCTGGCATGGCCGCTGGTTTGAATCGCGGCGCGTGGCGGAATACCTGCGGCACGCACCGATCCTGCTGTTGTTAGGTAGTGCGCGCCCGGCCGGCCGCTGGCCGCGCGGCCCCGACACATCCTGGCCGGAGTGGTACGCGCGCCAGACGCTGCGCGAGCTGGGCCTGCCGCGGATTGCGGTTTCAACCAGCTACCTGCGCAGCGCGTTGCGCGACCTGCTGCGCGATCACGTGGTGTCGCAACGCGATTATCATCGCGACAAGGCGCGCCGGCTGGCCAAAGTGCATCACAGGCTCGATGGCTTTGGTGTGCTGCTGTTCAAGCTCGCGATCGTGGCCGTCGCCGCCTACCTGGTATTGAAAGCCGGCGGCAGCCTGGGCTGGTGGCCAGCGGCCTGGGCGGGCGCCGCCTCCAAGCCGATTACCTTCCTCGGCGTGCTGTTTCCGACCCTGGGCGGCGCATTCGCGGGCATCCGCTATTTCGGTGATTTCGAGCGCTTCGCGGCGATTTCCAATGTCACCGCGGCGAAGCTCGACGCCATCAACGACCGCATCGGCGTGTTGTTAGCCGCGCCGGATTCGGAATTGCGCTACCAGCGCGTCTCCGACCTGGCGCATGCCGTCGACGACGTGGTCATGACGGAAATCGAGAACTGGCAGGCCGTGTTCGCCGGCAAGCACGTCACCGTGCCGGTGTGAGTCAGTTAACCAGCACCACTTTGCCGAAATGCGTGCGCTCATCCACCATGCGATGGGCGCGCGGCAGCTCGCTCATCGGCAGCACCGTATCGACCACCGCGCGCAGTGTCTTGTCAGCAAACAGCGGCAGCGCGACCTCGCGAAAACTGACCATGGTCTCGGGCAGAAAGCGCGCGCTGGTGGAAATGCTCATCGCCGACAGGCGCAGGTTGCGCGTGCCGATGTTGAGGTTGAAACACACCTGGCGGCCGCCGGTGCTGCCGTACATGACGATGTGACCTTCATGGGCCATGGAATCGAACAACGACGCCGCGGTTTCCTCGCCGATAGTCATCAGGCCGACATCGATCCCATGGCCGCCGGTATCCCGGCGCACGCAGTCGGCGAGATTCGAGGTCTTGTAGTTATAGGCCGCGTCGGCGCCGGCTTCTAGCGCGCGCTGGCATTTATCATCGCGGCTCGCCGTGCCCGCGACCCAGCAACCACGCCAGCGCGCGATCTGCAGCGCCGCGCTGCCGACACTGCTCGCGATCGCCTCGATCAGCACGCGCTTGCCCTTGATCGCGTCGGCCGCCGCCACCGTGACCAGCGCATGCCAGGCGGTCAGCCAGCCAACCGGAATGGCGGCGCCTTCTTCAAAGCTGAGTGCGTCTGGCAGTGGCAGCAGATGATCGGCATCGCACAACACTTGGGTCGCGTGCGCGCCGCGCGCACGGCCAAACACGCGCTGGCCGACCTGGAAGCCGGTGACACCCGGACCTGACGCGCGCACCGTGCCCGCGCATTCCATGCCCATCATGAAAGGCAGGGCCTGGCCGCCATAGGTTCCGGCGCGCATGCGCGTCTCTGCGAAATTGATGCCGGACGCGCGCACCGCGACCAACACCTGGCCGGGTCCGGGCTCGAGCGCCGGCCTTTCGGTCCAGCGCATTGCCTCGATGCCGCCGAAGGCTTCGACCCACCAGCCGTGCATGCTTTTGTTAGCCGCGGCGCGCGGAGATAAATGCCGTAAAGGCCTCGCCATATTCCTTGCAGAACGGGCCCCACTGGGCGTCCGCCTGCATCGCGCCGAACCAGCGCGCAAGCTTGTGCGCGTCCTTGAGGGGGTCGGTTTCGCCAAAGGCCGGCAGCATAAACTTCACGAACATCAGCAGCGACGGCAGCAGCGTGCAGTCGGCGATGCTGATTTCCTTGCCGCAGAGGTAATGGCCTGAGGCGTAGGTGTAGTGATCGAGATAATGGATCGCATTGCGCGTGCCGGCGAGCGACGCGTCGACCTCGGCCTGGTTGCGTTGCGCCGGATTCATGTTGCGGAAAAAGCCGCCGGTCTGCGCCATCAGGTACAGATCGGTAATGCGGGCGATCAGCCGGGCGTTGGCACGGTTGTGGGGTTCCTTTGGCAGCAGCGACGTGCCGCTACCAGCGTCTTCCAGGTATTCGAGGATGACGGCGGATTCGGAGACCGCGAAACCGTTGTCGTCCAGGACCGGCATCTTGCCCATGGGGTTCATTTTCAGGAACGCGGGTGTCTTGATGCCGCCCTCGGGGAAGATGAGTGGCACGTCGATGCCCTTGGCGCGAACCGCCATGACAACGCGCGCGACATAGGGAGAAGCGAAGCCGCCATAAATTTTCATCGTGAAACCCTCGGGATGTATTGCGGTCGGGCCGCTTGGTAAACTATTTTGGCACATGCCCAAAACCACCGCTTCACCCCCGGCTCCGCGCCTGCGACGCTCCTACTTCGAATGCCGCTACGGGCAGCTGCACGTGCGCAATGCCATGCCGACCGGCGGCGGCGGGTTTGACGAAGGCACCACGCTGCTGTGCTTTCACCAGAGCCCGATGTCGGGCGGAGTGTTCGATCAGTTCCTGGAAATCATGGGCCGCGAGCGCCCTGTATATGCGCCCGACACACCCGGATTTGGCGCCTCGGATCCGCCCGCTGCGGCGCCCAGTGTCGCGGACTATGCCGGCGCCATGCTGGATTTCATCGACCAGATGCGGTTTCGCAAAATCGACCTGCTCGGCTATCACACGGGCAGCCTGATTGCCGCGGAAGTGGCGCTGGCGCGCCCGGAGATCGTGCGCAAGCTGGTGCTGGTGGCGGTGCCGGTGCTCGAAGATTCGGAACGCGCGGCGTTCAAGAAATCACCCTGGCCGTTGCCGGTGCTCGAAGACGGCAGCCATCTGCTCAAGGAGTGGCAGCATTCGCAGCAGTGGCGCGGACCGGGTGTCACGCTCGAGATGTTAGCCGCGAGCTTTGCGGAGAAGCTGCACAACGGCCCCAATGCCTGGTGGGGCGCCAGCGCGGTCATGGACTACCATGCGCGCGAGCGGCTGAGCCAGATCAAGCAGGCCACGCTGGTGCTGCGTCCCAGGGACGACCTGTGGGAAGCCACCCAGCGCGCTCGCTCGATCCTGCAAAACGCCCAGTACAAGGATTTGCCTGACCATGGCCACGGCCTCTTCAGCGTGGCAGCCGAGGTCGTGGCGAAGGAACTCAGCGAGTTTCTCGCCGGCTGAACACCAGCAGGCACAGCGCCACCAGGGCTAACAAAGGCAAGGTCAGCAGATTGACCTGGATCCAGCCCACGCCCTGGATAGCGGCGCCCGCGGCCAGCGACGCCAGGCCCTGGCTGCCGAACACCGCCAGGTCGTTGAATCCCTGGGCGCGGAAACGCTCCTCCGGCTGGTAGGTCGAGGTCAGCTGCGTGGTCGCGGCCACGAACATCAGGTTCCAGCCGATACCTAACAAAACCAGCGCCCAGAAATAGTGCATGAAGTGCTGGCCGCCGAAGGCCGCAATCACCACGCAGGCAATCATCGCGACGATGCCGGCCAGCATCATCGCCCGCAGCCCTAACACCCGCACCAGCAGCGGCGTGAACAGGGAAGGCAGGTACATGCCGATCAGGTGCGCGGTGATGACCGTGCTGGTCTCGCCACCGGAAAACCCGTCGAACTCATGCATGCTGATCGGGGTGGCTGTCATGATGAAACTCATCACCGCGTTGGCGGCCACGGCGGTCAGGACGGCGAGCATGAACACCGGCTGCCTGACAATCTGCGCCAGCGGCCGGCCACCGCGTTTGCTGGTGGCTGTGAGCACTCGTGCCGGTTCCAGGCGCGTCAGAACAACTGCGGCGCTGGCGCATAACACAGCTAACGCCACATAGCTCGCCGTGTACTCGCGCCAGCCGCCGAGGTTGCGCACCAGTTGTCCGGTGAATGGACCGATGATGGCGGCCACCAGCGTTCCGAGCAGGACCGTCGCCACGCCGACGCCGGCCTGCTCGGCAGGCAGATACTCGGTTGCTGCAAAGCGGTATTGCTGCACGAATGCCATGTTAGAGCCGATCAGCGCGCCGCCCAGGCATAACAGCAGAAAACTGCCCTGGGCGACGCCAACCGCAAAAACCAGGGCCGCAAGCGCGGCGAGCTGCGCACTGCCGATAAAGGCGTTGCGGCGGCCGATGCGCTGCATGATCAGGGCCGCCGGCAGGGACATGGCCGCCATGCTGAGAATCGAGAGGCTCAAGGGCAGGGTGGCAAGCTCAGGGAAAGGAGCAATGCGCGCGCCGGCAATGCCTCCGAAAGTGACCAGCACGATGCTGCTGCAGCCCGCCAGAGCCTGGGCCGCCATCAATATGTACACATTGCGCATAGTTATTGAGGTCGTAGAGTTTACTGACGCCACTGGCGAAGCAGGCGGATTTCGGTTATCACTGCGGGATGGGGCCATCGGGTGATAACAACGACGCCGCTCAAGCCTTGTCGTCTAACGGCGACAAGACGGGCGCGTTGCCGATTTTGCGTCCCGCCGCCGGACGCCGAGACCCGGCCAGTCAGCCCGAAGATCTAACAACGCGGGCGCTGGAACTCGCAACGCGTGAACAGGAACTCGTGGCGCTGGAGACTGAAAGCCGCGAACGCGTCAGGCACGCCGAATCCGCAGTCAGCGAACTGCAGCGCCAGGTCGCCGAGCTGTCGGCACGTCTCGAAGCCCGCAGTTCGACCACCTTGCCGCCGTCAGTGCCGGACAACCTGCTGGCTTTCGCGCCGCGCCGCGCGCCGGACATGCCGGTCGACGAACTGGTGACCAGCCTGCGTCGGGCGGCTGATGTGGAGCAGCCTGCGGATCCGGTAGAGCACGGGCCGCTGGAGCGCATCGCCGAACTGGAGCACGACCTGCAGGCGGCGGAGGACCAGATCAATACGCTCGAGGCCGAGTTACGTTATGCGCGCGGCCAGGACGTAAACGCGGAATCGGACGCAGACGAAATGGACCCCACCGCAACCGCGCACATCAGCGAAGAGGTTCTCGCCGAAGGACCCGCCCGCTTCCTGGCGCTGATCGACGGTGATACCGAAATACTGCATCGACTGACGCGCCGCGTCACCATCGGCCGCGCCGCCGACAACGATATCCAGGTGGAGGCACGTTTTGTCAGCCGCTATCACGCGGCTGTCATGGCGGGGCCGAACCAGACCGTCATCGAGGACCTGGGCAGCACCAATGGTCTGCTGGTGAACGGCCGCCGCGTCTCGCGTCATCTGCTGCGCGACGGCGACGTGGTGCGTGTCGGCAAGTCCCGGTTTCGCTTCATGACCCGGCCGCGCTAAGCTTCACGGCGTATGTCTACGCCACCCAACACCAGGGCGCCGGTGCCGGCGCCCGAACCCGCATTTTTTGATAATCCCGCGATCGATAACCTGATTGCGGTCACGCTGGAACTCGGCGCCGAGGTCTGGGTGCTGCGCGAGCGGCAGCGCATCATGGAGCAGCTGCTAACAGCCCATGGCAAGGTCACGACCGGGATGATCGAGCAGCACCAGCCGTCGCCGGATGAGCAGGCGCGCAGCAAGGCCGAGCGCGATGAGTTCGTCAATCGCGTCTACGCGGCTTTCGCGCGCGAAACCGTCAAGGCGACACCTTAGTCCGTGACGCCCGATCCCTACATCGAGCGCATCCTCAAGGCGCGGGTCTACGACGTCGCGATCGAGTCGCCGCTCGATCCGGCGCCGCGCCTGTCGCAGCGGCTGGCTAACAAGGTGCTGCTGAAACGCGAAGACCTGCAGCAGATCTTTTCCTTCAAGCTGCGCGGCGCCTACAACCGCATCGCGAACCTGTCGGCCACCGCGGCGCAACGCGGCGTGATCTGCGCCTCGGCCGGCAACCACGCGCAGGGCGTGGCGCTGGCCGCAAAGCATCGCAACATTCCCGCGGTGGTGGTGATGCCGGAAACCACGCCGCAGATCAAGGTGCGGGCAGTCGCGGCGCTGGGCGCCGAAATCGTCCTGCACGGCGACGACTACGACGCCGCGGCCGCGCAGGCCGCCGTGTTAGGCCGGCAGCGCAACCTGGTATTCGTGCATCCGTTCGACGACCCGGACGTCATTGCCGGGCAGGGCACGATCGGGATGGAAATCCTGCACCAGACCGGTGGCGATGTGGACGCGATACTCGTGCCGGTCGGCGGCGGCGGCCTGATCGCCGGCATCGCCACCTATGTGAAGTACCTGAATCCACGCATCCGCGTGATCGGCGTCGAGCCCGCGGATGCGGCCACGCTGTACGAAGCCCTGCGCGCCGGCCAGCGGGTCACGCTCGATCGCGTCGGCGTGTTCGCCGATGGCGTTGCGGTGCGCCAGATCGGCGAGGAAACTTTCCGGCTGGCGCGCGAGTTCGTCGATGAAGTCCTGCTGGTCGACACCGATGAAATCTGTGCCGCGATCCAGGATATTTTTGAAGACACGCGCATCGTGGTCGAGCCGGCCGGCGCACTCGCGGTCGCCGGCCTCAAGAAACTGGTGCAGCGCGACAAGCTCGAGGGCCGCACGCTGGTCGCGATCAACAGCGGCGCCAACGTGAACTTCGACCGGTTGCGGCACGTGGCCGAGCGCGCCGAATTCGGCGCCCAGCGTGAGGCCTTGTTAGCTGTGGAAATTCCCGAGCGTCCGGGCAGCTTCATGGAATTCTGCAGCACCATCGGCCGGCGCGGCATCACCGAGTTCAACTACCGCTTCGAGCGGGAACACCCGGCGCAGATCTTCGTCGGCATCGGTCTCAGCCGCGGGCGCCCCGAACGCGATCAACTGGTCGCCGAGCTGCGCGCCAGGAACTACGCGGTCACCGACATGACCGACAACGAAATGGCGAAGTTGCATGTGCGCTTCATGGTCGGCGGCCATGCGCGCGGCATCGAGAACGAGCTCCTGTACCGGTTTGAATTTCCCGAGCGGCCCGGGGCGCTGTTGCGTTTTCTGCAGGCGGTCGGCACGCGCTGGAACATCAGCCTGTTCCATTATCGCAACCATGGCTCGGACTATGGCCGCGTGTTAGCTGGCATCCAGGTGCCGCCCGCCGAGCGCGCCGAGTTCATGGCGCATCTGAACGACCTGCATTACGCCTTCACCGACGAGACGGCCAACCCGGCGTTCCGGCTGTTTCTCGGGGCCTGAGCGCTGTGACCGGGCGCATCGAACCCTACCAGCCGCGCCGCGCGCCGCGCCGCGAAATGCTCGACCTGCGCGGCCTGCGCCTGCAGGTCACGCGCTGGGGTTCAGGCGACAGTAATTGCATTCTCCTGTTGCACGGTTTCCAGGACAGCGGCGCGACCTTCCAGTTCCTGGTCGACAGCCTGCCGGATGACTGGTCTTTCATCGCGCCCGACCTGCGCGGCTTCGGCGGCAGCAATGGCCAGGGCCATTCCTACTGGTTTCCGGATTATCTCGCGGACGTCGACGCGCTGTTAGCTCACTACCTGCCGGCGGGGGCGCAGGGTCGCGTCATCGGTCACAGCATGGGCGGCAATATTGCGCTGACGCATGCCGGCGTACGCCCCGAGCGCTGGCGCTGGGTGGTCTCGCTCGAGGGCTTCGGCCTGCCGCGGACCCGGCCGTTCGACGCGCCGGCGCGCTACGTGCAATGGCTGAACGCGGCGCAGGCCGGACCCAGGCCGCGCAGCCGCTACCCGGATGCGGACACGCTGGCGCGCAAACTCATGGAGCGCAACAAGCTGTTAGCTGCGGAGCGCGCGGCCTTCATCGCGCAGGCCTGGACCCGGCCCGGCCCGGACGGTGGCGTCGAGATCGCCGCCGATCCCTGGCACCGTCTGGTCAATCCGGTGCTGTATCGCCGCGAGGAAGCCGAGGCCTGCTGGCGGCAGATCAGCGCACCGACACTGATGGTGCTGGCCAGCGGCTCGGAATATCTGAGCCGCCTCGAGCGCGACGACGATGTGTCCTCGATGCAAAAGTGCATCAGGACGCTGGAAGTTGCCCGGCTCGAAGGGCTGGGTCACATGATGCATCATGAAGATCCGGCCGCCGTGGCAGCGCCGCTGATCGAATTCGTGCGCCGGCACGACGCGAGCACGCCAGCATCTGCAGGCGCTTCGACGTGAGTACCGAGGTCCGCCGTATCGTCGCCACGAAGCTGGGCCAGGTGCATGTGCGCCTGCAGGGCGGCGACCCGACCCAGGGCGGGCCGCCGCTGGTGTTGCTGCACATGTCGCCACGCTCCAGCCAGATGTGGACTTACCTGCAGCCTGTGTTAGGCCGGCCGTCGATCGCGCCGGACCGGCCCGGCTATGGTTTTTCCGACGCGCCACCCGCGACCCCGACCCTGCCGGCTTATGCGGCGGCGATGTGGGAGGCGCTGGACGCGCTCGGCGTCCGCGGCCAGATCGATTTGTTAGGCATGCACACCGGCGCGCTCGAGGCGCTGGAAATGACGCTGCAGGCGCCGGCGCGCGTGCGGCATCTGGGCATGATCGCCATTCCGATCTTCAATCCGCCGGAAATGGCCGCGGGCCTGCAGACCTTCGCAAAGATGCGGGTAACGCCGCTCGAGGACGGCTCGCACCTGTTGCCGGCCTGGCAGGCGCGGTTCCAGTACCGCGAACCGCCGTTCGACATTCCCGACGTGCAGCGTCGCTACGTCGATTATCTGTTAGCACCCTGGCCGGGGCAGGCCTACGAAGCCGTGTTCCGTTATGATGCCGAGGCCGCTTTCAAGCGCCTCAAGCATCCGGTAATTGCGCTGGCGCCGCGCGATGATGTCATCGAGCTCACCGAGCGCTCGCGCGAACTACTGCCCGCGGGCAGCACCTATCTCGACATGCCGCATTGCAATGTGGACCTGTGCCGCACCCACCCCGGGGAGGTTGCGGCGATCGTCGCGCGTTACATGCCCCGCAGTTGACAGCAGGCGCACCCCGAAACGTTCAGCCCTGTTGCTGTCGGCGCTTGGAATCGACCTTCGCCTCGTACATGCGCGCATCCGCAGTTCGCAGCAGGTCGTCGATCGTTTCTTCGTAATCGGGCCGGTACTCCGCGAGCCCGAAGCTCCAGTTCAGTTTCGGGTAGTCGCGCTTCAGCGCCGACGCCGTGAATTCGTTAGCAAGCCGCTCGAGCGAGCCCGCCAGCTGCGCCGCGGTCGTGGCACTGCAGAGCACCGCGAATTCATCACCGCCAAGACGCGCAACCACGTCAGAATCGCGAAAATGCGAATACAGAAGTTTCGCAAAGACGCGCAGCGCGTGGTCACCGGCCTCATGGCCGAAGTCGTCATTGATGGACTTGAAATTGTCGAGATCAACGCCGACGACCACCGCGGGCTGTTGATTGCGGCGGCACAAGGCCAGCACCTGCTTCGCGACCGTAGCGAAGCCGCGGCGATTCGACAGGTTGGTCAGCTCATCGGTCGCTGCGCGGCTAAGCAAGGCAAGCTCGCGGTCGACCATCGCCGCGAGATCGGCCAGCGTGACGACGTCGTCCGCGGAGAACTCGCGGGCCTGGTGGTCGATGAGACACAGCGTGCCGATGCGCGAGCCGTCCGGACCATGGATCGGCTGGCCGGCGTAGAAGCGCACGTGCGGCGCGCCAGTTACCAGCGGATTGTCGCGGAAGCGTTCATCCAGGAACGCGTCCGGCACCACGAACGCGCCTTCGCGCAGGATCGCGTGACCACAAAACGAAATCTGCCGGCTGGTCTCGCAGGCCCCGAGACCCTGCTTGGACTTGAACCACTGCCGTTCGCGATCCACCAGGCTGACAAGCGCGATCGGCACGCCGAACGCACGACAGGCCAGCCGCGTGATGCGGTCAAAGCGCTCCTCGGGCAGGGTGTCGAGGATGCACAGCGTGGTCAGCGAACGCAGTCGCTGGGTTTCATCGATCGGGGTCGGGGGGGCTTGCATGGCGCTCGTTGGGTTGGATGGGCACCCATTTATCGGCCTGGCCGCGGCCAACTTGATGCAGCCGGCAGCGGCGCGAGGCACCCGATCGCGGAGCGGGTGAGGCCGGGTTCACACTTTGGGCGGAGAGGACGACGGTATTATTACTTGGCCGTCTTGTTCCTGAAGAACGACCACGCCTCTTCGACGCTTTCCAGGTCGCGGTTCTGCACGCCGACGATCCGGCTGTAGAAGCGGCCGTAGTGAAAGCGCAGGCTCGGCTCGACGTGGCCGCCATTTTGGATGGTCAGCACCACGACCTGCGGTCCGGCATCCTCGCCCCAGGTTTCCCGGATTGCGCGCGTCGCATCGTCGCCGTTGTGCGGAAACTCGAACGACGCGGGCTTCACGCCCGCGAGCTTGTTAGCCTGCAGCCAGTAGTCGCGCGTCGCCTCGACGCTAAGCACCGAGCCGCGATCGGTGTTGCGCTTGCCGACCGTGCCACCCTGGTAAGGAGCCAGCGGGTCGTTGGTGCCATGAATTATCAGCACCGATACCGGATGTGTGGCGCGCGCGCAGTCCGACTGCGCCGCCATGGTGCCCGATGCCGCGGCGATCGCGGCCAGCGCCGGCCGCATCTCGAGCGCAAGCCGCAGGCTCATCATCGAGCCGTTCGACATGCCCATCGCATAAATGCGCGCCGGGTCGGCGCGCTTTTCCGCCACCAGCTTGCGTACCACCGCACTGATGAACGCGACATCGTCAATGCGAGGATTGTTAGTGTCATCGCGCCGGCAATCGCGCCAGCCGGTCTGGTTGTCCGAGCCCTTGAGCCCCTGCGGCGCCAGCACCAGTATTTTTTCGCGCTCGACGATATCGTTCCAGACCGAGAGCGGCGAAGGCCGCATGCCGCCGCCGAGCGCATTGGCGGCGGTGCCGAGGTGGCCGTGCAGCAACAACACCAGCGGTCTTGGACCCGGCGCTGCGGAATCGGGGGTCACCAGGATGTATTCGCGTTGTTGGCCGCCGCTGGTAATGCTGGCGGGTTGCTTGCTGGCGGCGTTAGCCTCTAAAGCTAACAGAAGCAGGACGCTTGCAAAAACCCACGGCGACCGACGATGTGCAGGCATGCATTGCATCCTCGCACACGTCGGCCGCCGCTGGTAGACACAGTCAAACAGATCGGCTCTACGGCTTCGGCAAGGGCGCGGTCTTGTTAGTGCGCGTCGCAACCTGGGCATCAGTCGTGGCGCGGCGCCAGGCGTCTGTCTGCGCCTGCCTGACACAGCTCATGTAGTCCGAGTACGCGGAGCGGCTGAAGGTGTCAGTTACCTGAGAGCACAGGTGCTGCGCCGTCTTGTGCAGTCGATCCTCGGCCGAACGCATGCCCTCCGGCGTCGACAGATCAAGATCGGCCAGCGACACGGCCGCCCGCCGCTTGTAACGGGGTGCAACTCCCTCGGTGACTACAACCTGTCGCACGGCTGCCGACATGGCCTCCTCGACACAGGCGGCCTGGCTCTTTGGGTCATGGACGCCGAGATTGTTGGCGGTCTGGTTGCAGAGACGGCGGGCCGACTCCGCCAGCTGGGCACGGGCGACACGTGCGCCGTCCGGTGTCGAGATGTCGGGGGTGCCGGCGAGGGCGGCGCCCGAACCGATGACAGACAAGCCGAGAAGGGTAATGCAGCGGATTGAGGTGTTCATACGATAATCTCCTGTGGGTAAACGTGGTAAGTGAATCGACGGCGCTAAGTTGCGCCGGCGAGTCCCGCCAGGTCCTGAGGGCGTACTGAACAAGGGCTGAGGGCGCGCCGAAGCTGTGTTGAAGACGACCCGGAGGTCGGTAAAACCGTAGATAAGCGGGGTGTTTTTCTGGTTATGGCGACCGCAAGCGGCTCAATGGGCACGGCAGACAACGGTGTGCTGCGAATTGGCGACTGGCGCGTCGACCCCGCGCTGGACGAAATTTCGCGCGCCGGAACGACGGTAAAACTCGAACCGCGCGCCATGCGCGTGCTCGTTTGCCTGGCCGGGCACGCAGGCCAGGTCGTCAGTGTCGATCAGCTGCTGGATGCCGTCTGGAAGGACGTGGTCGTGACCCCCGACTCCGTGTACCAGGCCGTCGCCGGATTGCGGCGCGCGCTTGGCGACGACAGCAAAGAGCACGCCTACATCGCCAACGTGCTGCGCCGGGGTTATCGCCTGGTGGCGCCGGTGTCGCCCTGGGCCGAGAGTTCGGGCGAGTCCGTTCCACCTCCTGCGCCCGCCAGTGCGGAACCGGCCGCGCCGCAACAACGCTGGCGGTGGGTGGTGTTAGGTAGCGTCCTGATCCTGGGCATCGCTGCTGCCGCCGTCTGGAAGTTCCAGGCTGCCAAGCCGCCAGCGCCTGCGGCAAAGAAACCAGCCGCCACCGTGACCTCTGTCGCCGTACTGCCGTTCGTCGATATGAGCCGCGACAAGGATCAGGCTTACTTCGCCGATGGCCTGACTGAGGAAATCAGTACCCGGCTGGCAAAAATCCACGGCCTCCAGGTACCGGCCACGACGTCGTCCTTTTATTTCAAAGACAGGAAGCTGCGCGTGGCGGAAATCGCCCGGGCTCTCGGTGTTGCCTATGTGCTCGAGGGCAGCGTCCGCAAGTCCGGCGATACATTGCGGATCACGGCGCAGCTCGTGCGTGGCGATGGCGAGGACCAGCTGTGGTCCGACACGTTTGACCGGCCGCTGACCGACATATTCAATGTCCAGGACGAGATTGCCGGCGCCGTCGTGCAGGTCTTGAAATTGTCCCTCATCGAACACTACCGGCCGGAACGCGTGCCCACAGCCAACATCGAGGCCTACACGCTGTATATGCGGGCAACGTCGGCCATCACTAAGGCTGGCGCCGCAGATTATTCGACGGCTGCCATGCAACTGAAGTCGGCATTGGCTTTGGATCCCGGATTCGCCTCGGCCTGGGCATCACTCGCGCTGGTGGAAATCTGGACATTCGACTACCGCGGCGCGCCGACTGAGGCGGCGTGCGGGCGCGCCAAGTCCGCCGCGGAGCGGGCGCTGAAACTCGATGCGACCCTGGCCGTCTCGCATCAGGCCACGGCACAGGTGCTGCAGGCCTGCGACCAGAATCTTCCCGCGGCCGAAGCTCAATTGACGACAGCTCTGGAAATTGCGCCCGGCAGCGCGGGTACGCTGCGCGCCTATGCGTGGTTGGCGCAGGCCGCCGGTCGACTGGATCAGGCGCTGAAGCTGGCGCAACGTGCGGTCATTGCAGATCCTCTCAATCCCTGGAGTCATGCCGTGTTAGGCGATGTGCAAATGTCCGCGCGGCGATTCGAGCAGGCTGAAATGTCCTACCGCCGCGCTGTCGAGATCGAGCCTGAAGCTGCAAGTCTGCATGCCATACTCGCCAACATCCTGCTCGCCAACCACAAACCCGCCGAGGCGGTCGAGATGGCGGAACAGGAGACCGATCCGGAATTTCGCGGCTTGGTGATGCCGTTGGCGTTGGATGCGGCTGGTCGCACGGGCGATGCCGACCGGGCCATCGCGGCTGTCGAGCTTCAATATGGTGACGCCGCGGCCGATACGATCGCGGAGTTCTATGCCTGCCGGCACGACACCGAACGCGCCATTCGCTGGCTCACTGTCTGGGCTGCGAACAGCAAGGGTGTCTTCAATGACTTGCCCAATCGTATCGAGTGCCTGAAAAACCTGGCGTCCGATCCGCGCTTTCAGGCGCTCAAGGGTCGCATCGCCCTGCCCGAGTCGCGAAACTAGAATTTCCGGCCGACCGTAACGCTGATCCGGCGCGGCGCTATCGGAATCAGGAACAGGGTGGTGGAGATGCTTGGCCTGACGGCGGTAAACCGATTCATCTCGCCACGCCGGTCGAAGGCATTCTGCAGTGCTATATCCACCTGCCAGCGTGCACGGGTCAGGCCCGCACTGAGGTCGGTGCTCGCATAGGCAGGCTGTGGACCCACCAGCGTGTTGAACCCAGTTTCGATTGCCGGAAATACGTTGCTCTGACCAACCATGGCGGCTTGCAGATACGCCGGAAACCCGCGCCAGCCGAATTCGTACCTCGCCGTGAGGTTACCCTTGAACTTTGCTGATATCGGCAGGCGAGCGCCCGATGGCGCCCGGATTGTGTTCGGCTGCGCATACAGTACGGTGCCGTCCGGGGCGCGCACGATGTTAGGTTCTGTGCAGGCCTGCGAGGGGCTGGGAAATGTGCAGACATTGGTCGTGACATGCGCATCGAGTGCGGTCAGGCCGGCCGACAGCGTAAGCCGGCTGGTCGCGCGCCAGCTGAGCTGGGCCTCGACGCCCTTGATTTCAGCACGGCCGGCGTTGGTCAATTCGACAATACCGTTAGGCCCGAAGAGTGCCAGCTGGGTGTCCTTCCAGCGCTCAAAGAACAGCGCGCCATTGAACCGCAGCCGGTCGTCGAACCACTGCGTTTTCCAGCCGAGTTCGAAGTTAGTCAGATAGTCGGGCTGATAGGGCGGTCGCGTGCGGACGCGATTGATGCCGCCCGGCCGGAAGCCGGTGGAAGTTGTCGCATAGATCATGCGATCCGGATCGAACTGGTAGGTCAGGCTGACGCGGTGCGTCTCGCCGGAACCCGTGGCCCGGCTGTCGATGTTGACGCAGGGCCACAGCGTGCCGGTGGTCTGCGTGCCGGCGAAACAGATCTGCTCGCCGCTCGGCGCGGTGGCGCCGTTGTAGTTGGGCCGGCCGTTGTAGCCAAAAAAACCGTACACGGTGTTGTCGTAGGCAAACCAGCGCACGCCGGCCGCTGCTGTCAGCCGGTCGGTGAGCGCGTAACTCCAGTCGGTATAGATCGCCCGGTCACGGTCCGTGCGGCGCTGTGAATTGAGGTACTGCATACCCGGCAGATTGCTGATCGAGTAACGGTCGGCAAGTCCCGCAATATAAAACTCGTTGCGTATCTCGTCCGCCTGGCGCTGCAGAAATAGCCCGGTGACGCCGTGCAACCGCCACTCGGCCGGCGTTGAAATCCGCAGCTCCTGCGATTGTTTGGAAAAGCGGTCGATGAGTACCGCCCGTTCCGCGGGGGCTATGAGATTGCCGAAATTGTCGCGGAAATTGTCGCCGAAGTAGCTCGGATATGCGGACTGAGAGTAGTAGACATCGTAGTAGAACGTGTAATCCGAGTAGTCGAAGGTGTTGTCGACATGGCGGCTGAGGTAACCGGCCGAATAGGTCAGGTCGAATTCGGAGATCCTGCCTTGGATGGTCAGCGCGGCCAGCCACCAGCGGTCGCGATTGCCGTCGGGCCCGTAGCGCGACACGTTCAGGTCGCCGCTGGCAGGTTTGTAGAAAAACGTGCCGTCGTAATTCTGCCGCTGCGCCATGACACTTGGCGTAACGGTCCAGCGATCATTCAGGTCGATCTTGAGAGCCGCGCGCGCGCCGACGGTGTCGACGTCATTGAAGCGTTGCCTGGCAAGCGCGGCGTTGTTGTGTGGGATGCCCGAGGTCGGAAAGATCTGCGGCGGCCCGACGACGTTGTTGATATACCCGCCGTCGTGCTGCGCGAAGCCCACCAGCCGGACCGCGGTGTTAGCTGCCAGCGGGATGTTGACGAAACCCTGGACGAGGCCACCCGCGTCACCTTTGGAAAACGCATTACCGGTAAATTCCATCGCACCTGACATTGCGGCGGTATCTGGTTTGTTAGTAATGAGCCGCAGCGTGCCGGCCATCGAACTCGCACCAAACAAGGTGCCCTGCGGTCCCGACAGGGCCTCGATACGCTCCATGTCGTAAATATGCAGGTCCAGATTTTCAGCGATCGTCGCGACCGGCATCTCATCGACATACACGCCGACCAGCGGCTGCGACCCGACACGCAGGCCATCGGTGCCGGTGGTCACGCCCCGGATATAAAGTTGTTCCTGACCAGGGCCGCCCGTCTGCGCCGCAAGGCTGGTCAGGTACTTGGCGTAACTGTCGAAGCCATTCACCTGCAGCTGTTGCAGTTTCAGGCTGTCGAGCGCCTGGACGCTGACCGGGACGGTTTGCAGGTTTTCATTGCGCCGTTGTGCGGTGACAATGACTTCTTCCAGCGAGACTGACGGCGACTCGGCGCTCCTGGCGTAGTTGGCAGCCAGGATCGATGCAACGACGATGCCGACTCGGGAGCGCATGTCACGGTGAGCGATGCAGCCGCTCGAGGATCGGGTCGATCCGCTCGACCGGCTTACCCCACTTGCGGTACAGCGCTGCATAGCGCGGATCGTACTGCAGCTTGGCAAAACAGGCTATTCTGTTAGGCACGTCGTCGATCATGTGCATTGATCCGGCACGCTCGAGCCATTGCAATGCATGGTCGAAATCACCTCTGCACGCATAAAATTCCGCCACCGACCAGGGATCCCGGTTGCCGTACTTCAGCACGAATACATTCATCTCGCGCTCTGCCTCCGCATGGCGCCCGAGCGCGTCCAACGCCAACGGCAATGTCATTTGGCGGAACTGGTCGTCGCCTTCGAGCTCCAGTTCCTTCAGGGCCGCGGCGGGCTGACGCAATGCGAGCAGCGAATTGGCGTGCAAGCCATGAATGCCTGCGACTGTCGGGTCAACTTCGATGGCGCGGCGCAACGACGCCTCGGCGTCGGCGAATTGCCCCATGAAGCCCTGGGCCCAGGACAATTGGAAATAATTCCAGACCTGCAGCGGGTCCCGGCGCACTGCTTCCTGCCCATAACGAACGGCATCGGGAAAATGCCGCAGTTGTCGCGCCACGACGCCGTAGTGATTCCACGCCTGCGCATCCTGAGGGCCGAGTTCCACCGCGCGCCTGGCCTCGGCTTCGGCGCGCGCCAGATCGTTATCGCAAACCGTCACGATCCAGGAATTGATGGTGTGCGCATTGACCAGCAGCGGATCCAGCCTGAGCGCCTGCCCGATCGCCTCGCGAGCGCGCTGACAGCCGCGCTCGTCCCTTTGCTGGTGCCAGCCGAAATCCTCGGTGAGCGCGTTCGCAAGATCCGCCCATGCGGCCGCGAATTTCGGGTCGAGCGCCACGGCTCTTGCCAGGAGATTTTGCGCGAGGACGATGTCGCCTTCGCCCGCGCTCCGTTCGAGCGCGCGCGCCCGCAAAAAGAGTTCATAAGCCTCGGTACTGGAACTGCGCGACGCGTTCGCCGGCAAGGGCGTTAGCAAGGAGCCCTTGAGCGCCCGCACCACGCTGGCGGCGATTTCATCCTGGATCTTGAACACGTCATCCAGCGGACGCTCGTAAGTCTTTGACCAGACCTGGTAGCCGGTATCAACCCGGACAAGCTGCGTGGTGATTCTGAGCGTGCTGCCGGACTTGCGAATGCTTCCGTCTAGCAGGTACCGTACCTTGAGCAATTTGCCGATGTCGTTGACCGTTGCGGACCGGCCCTTGAAGTAAAATGACGAAGCGCGTCCCGGGACCTGCAGTTCCGGCACTCTTGTTAGCATGTCGATCAGTTCTTCAGACAGACCGTCGGCGAGATATGCCTGGTCGTGCCGCTCGCTGAGATCGAGAAACGGCAGCACCGCGACCGACGGTTGTTGCGCCGCGGTCGCCACTGGCGTTGGCGCGAGGCGCTTCGGCAGGCTGCGCCAGTACCAGGCAGCGATCAGAGCGCCGACGACAGCGGTTGCGACCGACAGGTAGGCCCGGCGCCTGCTGGCAATTGCCGCTGCGGGCCGTTCCGCGGCGGCCTCCGTCCACGCCGTCACGGGTGCGATCAGCCGGTAGCCGCGACGCAGGACGTTGGCGATGTAAGTTGGCGACTTCGGATCGTCACCGAGCGAGCGGCGCAACCCCGCGACCACCTGATATACGGAGTCTGGCGTGACGACGACGTCTTTCCAGACGGCATCGAGCAGCTGATCAACGCTTACGACCTGGCCTGCGTGCTCGGCAAGATGGACCAGTACCCGCATCGCGCGTGGCTCGAGCTTGGTGACAGTACCGTCACGCGAGACTTCATCGAGCGCAGACTCGATCCGGAATTCGCCGATGCGCAGCACGGTTGATTTCGCGTCGCTCGCGACCTGCATGTAGCACGCCCCTCAGCGGCACAGCGAACTGGCCGCCCGCAATTATAGTCGCGGTTACCCGGCGCATGTGGTTTCCTGTCCCTGTTAGCGCAATGCCGGGGCGACGCCGCAATGGTCGCACCCGGAAAACGGCTTGGTGAATTCGCGAATTTCTGCGCAGAATACCGGCTCAGAGAGAGGGAACTGACCATGAAATCGACAAGTTATTCCGTGCTGGTTCTGCTGGCGCTGCTGGGCCTGGTTTCGACTTCCGCGCGCGCTGAAATCACCGACTGCGACCGCATCGCATCGCATCCTTCGGATCCGGACAAGGTGCTGCCCGGATTCGAACGCAAGGACATCGACCTGCCGAAGGCCGAGGCCGTGTGCCGTGCGGTCATTGCCCAGGACGACCGTCGCGCCCGCGCGCACTACTTGTTAGGCCGGGTGCTCTACTATCAGAAGAAAACGCCCGCTGCCATTCTCGAACTCGAACGCTCTGCGGCGCTGGGTTATCGCCAGGCGATCTTCGTGCTGGGCTATGTGTTCTACGACGGTACGCAGGCGCCCCACGATGATTGTCGCACCGCGCAACTGTGGCAGCAGTCCATTGCGCTCGAGCATCCGTGGACCGGTGCCTACCTCGTGGAAGGCTACCTGGATGGCCGTTTCAAAGCCTGCGGGCTCACGCTGACGGACGAACAGCTGGAGCACTACCTGAGTATTTCGACCAGCAAAATTCCGTACGGCGAGTCCGAAGGCCGGATGGAATCCGCGACGCGCAAGCTGCAGGCACGGCGCGATGCGCTGGCCGCGGCGGCGATGCCGGCCGAAGTGGTCGTGCCGTTCGATCCGTCGAAATATTCGCAAGTGCCTACGGAATGCGATCGCCTCGCCTCGCATGGCGATGATCCCTACCACGTCGCGCCCGGGCTCGAGAAGCCGCAGATGGACCTGCCGCGCGCGATCGAAGCCTGCCGTGCGGCCGTCAAGGCCGATCCGGCCAATCCGCGCCTCAACTATTTGTTAGGTCGCACGCTCGGTTACAGCGGCCGCGGCGCCGAGGGCCTGGCGAATCGCGAGACTGCGATCGCGGCCAACTACCCGCAGGCGCTGTTCGTGATCGGCTACATGTCGCTGACCGGCATGAACCAGCAGCCGAAGGATGTCTGCCGCGGCGCGGAACTGATACGGCGCTCGGCGCAGCAGAACCGCATCGCGGGCCAGCTCGGTTTTGTCTACTACGTGCTGCGCGGCGATTTCAAGGACTGCAAGGTCCGCAAGGACAAGCAGGAGATGCTGGGCTTCCTGGCCGCGGCGCGCAAGGTCGCCGATGGCGATTACTACCAGAACCTGTTAGCTAACAAACTCGAAGAGGACCTGCGCGCGCTGCCCTGAGCGCCATCATGCAGCCCATCCGCCGCCAGTACCTCGATGCACGCTACGGCCAGCTGCACCTGCGGCTGGCCGCGCCGCTGGGCGCGGCGGCCACGGGCGCGCGGCGGCCGCTGCTGTGCTTTCACCTGAGTCCGGTCTCCGGCGCCATCTACGAGAACCTGCTGGTGGAAATGGGCCGGGACCGGTTCGCGATCGCGCCCGACACGCCCGGCTATGGCGCCAGCGATCCGCCGCGGCGGCCACCGGAGATCGCCGACTACGCCGCCGCGATGGGCGACATGATGGATTTGTTAGGTCTCGGGACCGCGGATTGCCTTGGCTACCACACCGGCTCGAAGATCGCGCTGGAGCTGGCGCTGCAGCGGCCGGACGCGATCAAGCACCTGGTGCTGATCTCGACGCCGGTCTACACGCCCGAGGAGGCGGCGCAGATGCACCGCGAATTCGCGCCGATGCAGATCGCGGAGGACGGCAGCCACCTCACCCAGTACTGGAACGAACTGATGCGCTGGCGCGGGCCGGGCCAGACGGCCGAGATGGTCATGCGCTATTACCCGGATCACATGCGCGGCGGCGAGGTGCGGCATTGGGGTCATCGCGCCGCGTTCAATTTCCGCTACGACACGACGCTGCCCCGGGTCACGCAGCCGGTGCTGGTCATCAATACCAATGACGACCTGGTGGAGTACACGCCGCGCGCCAGGCCGTTGCTGAAGAATGGCCGTATCCTGGACCTGCCAGACTGGGGGCACGGGTTCCTCGACCTGCATACGGCAGAGTTCGCGGCGATCCTGCGGGAGTTTCTCGATGCTTGAAATCGATCGCAACAGCCTGCATGCGCGTTCCGGGATGGTCTGGTGGTTTCTGCTCGGCATCGCCGTGCTGGGCCTGGTCTGGTCCGGAGTCGCGCCCCACGACCAGCCGACCTGGGCGCTCGAGGTGTTCCCGGTGGTCATTGCGCTCCCGCTGCTGTGGTTCACGCGCCAGCGGTTTCCGCTGACCCCGATGCTGTACCTGTTGATTGCCGTGCACGCCTCGATCCTGATGTTAGGCGGGCACTACACCTATGCATTGGTGCCACTCGGTGACTGGGCCCGGGAACTTCTGGACCTGGCACGCAATCCCTATGACCGTGTCGGACATTTCGCGCAAGGTTTCGTGCCGGCGATGATTGCGCGCGAGGTGCTACTGCGCCGCACGCCGCTGCGGCGCGGTGGCTGGCTGTTCTTCATCGTGGTCTGCATCTGTCTGGCGATCAGCGTCTGCTATGAGTTTCTCGAATGGTGGACAGCCGTGATCATGGGCGGCCAGGCCGACGCGTTTCTCGGTACCCAGGGCGACGTCTGGGACACCCAGTGGGACATGTTCATGGCGGGCTGTGGCGCAGTTATCGCGCAGGTATTGTTAGCGCGCTGGCAGGACCGGCAGCTGCAGCCGGGTTAGAATAAAGAGCAATGACTGCCAACAACGCCTATCGCTGGGCCAAGCGCATCGTCATCACAGTGGCGGGATTCACCGTGCTGATCGTGGGCATCGTCATGATCGTGTTGCCCGGCCCGGCATTTGTCGTGATACCGATCGGCCTCGGCATTCTCGGGCTGGAATTCGCGTGGGCGCGTCTATGGCTGCGCAAGGTCAAGCAGAAAGGCCAGGAACTGGCGCGCAGTGCGCGCCAGGCCATCGGCAATCACCAGAGCCAATCGGCCGCCAGCAACCCGCCACCCGCCAAAACGGATTCCGAAAAAAGCTGAGTCAGGGCTGCTGCTACCGTCTACACGGAAATTCACATGCGCAAGAATGCAAGAACGAAACAGGTTTCGCGCCGCAGGTTGTTAGGACAGGCGCTGGCGATCCCGGCCATGGCCGCCGCAGCACAGGCCGCGCAGGGAGCCGATGCCGGCAAGCCGACACGCGGGTCGCGCGGCTGGCGAGAGGTGCGGCGCGTAGTCACCAGCTACGACGCCGCGGGCCGCACCGTGGTTCTGCAGGACGGCGCCGCCTCTAACAGCTTTGAAATGAGCGGCACGAAGATCACCCGGCTGTGGGAATCCTCCGGCCTTCCGGTCAGCCTGCCGCTTGGCCCGGACCTGGGCGCGACCGCCGGCAATGCCTATCGCGCAGGGTTTTCCGGCACGAGCTTCTATCTGGCCGAGTTGCCCGGCGGCACGCGCGCGCCGGCGATTCCCTTGCACAGCAACGCGACCCTGGACTACATGGCGATCCTGTCCGGCAAGATCGCTTTCAAGCTCGATCAGGATCGCGAACTGATTCTGAAGGCGGGCGACACGCTGATCCAGGGCGGCAACCTGCATACCTGGGTCAATCGCTGGCGCGAGTCCTGCACGCTGCTGTTCGTGGTCGTGACCGGGCAGGGCAAGCGCCCCGCGTGAAAAACCAGATCGCGGGTCCGATCCCGCGCCCGCTGGTCGCAAGCTACCAGCCCATCGCGTAGTAGGTGATCGTGCGGCGCACGTTGTCGCGCACGATGCCGTTGAAGCCGCGCAGTTGTTCGAATCGGCCGCGCAGCCGTTCCGCGACGATGTCGGGAATCTGGTCGCCCGGCGTACCGGCGTCGAGTTCGCGCTTGGTCTCCTGCATCAGCGCTTCGAGGTATTCGCGCCGTTCGCGCAGCCGCGCTTTCGGCGCCAGCGGCACGCCGTGGCCGCCGACATAGTTCTCGAAGCTCCAGCCCTCGAGTTCCTTGAGGCTGCGCACCCAGTTATGCAGCGAGTAATCCGAGATATAGGGCAGCGGCATGCCACCCGCCGTGGCGAGATCGACGATAAACGGGATGTCGACGTTGTCAGGCGTCATCACGACCAGGCAATCGCCGTGGTTCGGCCCGAGGTAGCGCAGCGTGATCCGGCGCTCGCCGAGGCGCAGCACGTATTTGTCGCCCGTGAACGTGATATCCGGCATCACGATGTCCTTGTTAGGCAGGTCACGAAACTGCGCCGCGCATTTTTCGTGGCTGACGAACTTCGCGCCCTCCTGCTTGAAGATCGCGCCGCCGATCACGTGGTCCCAGTGCTGATGGCTGTAGATCACGTATTTCACCGGCAGCGGCGTGATCCTGCGGATTTCCTCGCGCATGACCCGGGCCTGCTCGATGTCGCCCGGGTCGGTGGCAATGACGCCCTTGCTGGTGACCCAGAAGACATTGCGGTTGGCGTGATGGCGCAGGCTGTAGTAGCCGGGCGCGATCTCGGTGACTTCATAGCCCTGGCGCGGATTCGGAATCGCGATGGCGCCGCTTTCCGCGGCGGGCGACTGCGCCACAGCAGGGGCGGTGCCAGCACCCATGGCTAACAACACTACGCAGCAGATCGATAATTTCATGGCTGCTCCCGCTACGTCGCCTCAGGCATTCAGGAATGGCATCAGCTCCGCGCCCCAGGCCGCGAAATCATCCGGCACCTTGCGAAACGGAATCCCGGGGAAGTCCCGCGCCAGGCGCTCACCGTCCTCGAACTGCGGGTCCCAGGACGGCGACACGACCAGTGTTGGCACCTTGTTCTGCCGGAGCCGGGCGCGGATCGGATAGGCAAAGTGCGCCTGGTAGGCGCGCCGCCAGTTGCCCTGCGAACGGAACAGATCCAGCACGCGCTTGTTGATCATCGCCGGGTCGAGATAGGGCGGCTTGCGGATGATGTTAGCTTTCTGGCGCTTGAACCAGGGCCAGAACAGGCCCTGGTCGCGCATCAGGTGCCAGGCTTCGAGCAGATAGCCGCCATGCGCGTCGGGTCTGATGTCGGGCGTGTAATGCGCTTTCAGCTCTTTCAGAAGTTCCGGGCTGTGGTACATCGCATCGGCCATCACCAGGCGTTTCAGGCGCTTTGGAGCCAGCGTCGCAATTTCCAGGCCGACCAGGCCGCCGCCCCAGGTGCCGATGAAATCGAACTCGTCGACCTTGAGCGTCTTGAGCGCAGCTAACACCGCTTTCGCATACGTGTTGACCGTGACCTTGCCGCCAGGCAGCGGTGCCGTGGACTCGCCGTGGCCCGGCAGATCGAGCGCGATCACCGGCCGCAGTCCGACAAAACCGCGCGCCAGCGGTTCGATGATGTCGACTGAACTCGCGGCATCGTGCTGCACGACGATCGGCCGTCCGCTGCCGCTCAGGCTGCGACGCGCGCGCAATTGCCCGCCCGGCACAGCGACGTAGTCTGACCAAAGGTGGCCATCGAGCGGTGCCGTGTGCGCGGGCAGTTTTGCGGCCGGCGCCTTGTGCCGGGCGATGAAGGCGGCGCACAGGTCCAGCGTCGCGTTGCCGTCGCCGCCCGGCTGCACCGCGACGTTAGCAGGGCGGCGCGCCAGGCGCTTGAGGTCGCGCGCCAGCGGATCGGTGTCGGTGGCGGTGATCAGCGCGGGTACCTTGAGTCCCGCGACAGCCTCGGCACTGCGCATGGTGAACGCGGCCCGATAGCCGACCCGGTAGGCGTCGCCGGCGCGCAGAAAATCTAACAGGCCGGCGTGCAGCGCCTCGGGCGATGGCACGTCCATGCCCATGCGCGCCGCCAGGGTCTTGCGATACCAGGGAAAGAAAATCGTCTGCTCGCGCATCCGCGACCACAACCAGGTCAGGTGGGAGCCGTCCCACTGCGGCACGAATGCTGGCAGGTAATTGGCGAGGAAGTCGGCGCGATCGATTTCCGTCTGCACGACATAGCCGTTGGCGGTGCAGCAGCTGACCCGATCCGGATACTTGAGCGCGACCGCGACCGAAATCATCGCGCCGGTGTGAAAGCCATAGGTGGCCGCCTTTTCCAGGCCGATGGCGTCCATGAATTCGATGACCGCATCGGCAATGTCCGACATTTCTGCCTGCGGCACGCCCAGGGGGTCCGACAGGCCGTAGCCCGGCGTATCCGGCGCAATACAGGTGAATTTGCCCTGCCAGCGCTCCATGGTGGCCAGCATGTCGCGTGAGGACAGTGGCGACTGGTGCAGGCAGAGAACCGCGGGGCCGGTCCCGACCTGCCGGTAATGGACCTGGCGGGCGCCCCACCGGCCGTCGGCAATGCTGGCAAAATGGCGTGTGATCTTATGGCTGGCCATATCAATACCGCTCCCTGTGGCAACTGCCCCCGAAACTAGCAGTTCGGCGCGCTGCTCCGAAAATATATCCATGCGCGTAGCCAATTTCGGATGCATTTGAAAGAACTGTTCGCCTACCGGGACTTCGTCCGCTACGCGCTCGGACGCTTTGCCGCCACCATCGCCTGGCAGATGTTAGGTGTCACGGTCGGCTGGTGGGTCTATCGCCTAACAGGAGATCCGCTCGACCTGGGCTATGTCGGCCTGGCGCAGTTCCTGCCATTCCTGCTGCTGGTCCTGCCGGCCGGCCAGGTTGCCGACCGCGTCGATCGGCGCTGGGTGCTGATTTTTGCCTATCTCATCGAGGCCGCAGCGGTGCTCGCGCTGTTGTGGATCAGCCTGAAATGGCAGGGCCATAGCTGGCCTATCTTCATGGCGCTCGCGATCTTTGGCTGCGGGCGCGCGTTCTGGATGCCGACCGGCCAGGCCATGACCGTGAACCTGGTGCCGCCGCAGGTGTTTCCGCGCGCGGTCGCCTTCAATTCGACGCTGTTTCAGCTGGCTGTGATCGCTGGCCCCGCGGTCGGCGGCCTGACGCTGGCGCTCGGCGACACGCTGCTCCAGGGACGCGGCGTCGAACTCAGTCTCGGCATCATCCTCAGCCTGCTGCTGGTGGTCGTGCTGCTGATGGCCAGCATCAAGGCGCAGCAGAAGACCGACACGCATGGCGAATGGCGCCTCAACGACGTCTTCGATGGCCTGCGTTTCGTCTGGCACAACAAAGCGGTGCTGGGTTCGATCACGCTCGACCTGTTTGCCGTGCTGTTAGGTGGCGCGGTCGCGCTGCTGCCGATCTTCGCCAAGGACATCCTGCATGTCGGGCCGATTGGTTTTGGCGTGTTGCGCGCCGCACCCGGTGTGGGTGCAATGCTGACCGCGGCGTGGCTCGCACTCCGGCCCCTCAACCGTCACGTCGGGCGCTACCTGTTTGGCGGCGTCGGCCTGTTTGCGATGGCGACGGTGCTGTTCGGGCTCTCGACCTCGTTTTGGTGGTCGCTGCTGCTGCTGTTCCTGATGGGTATCGGCGATATGGTCAGTGTTTTTGTGCGCCATATGCTGGTGCAGCTGCAGACCCCCAACGAAATCCGCGGCCGGGTCAGCGCGGTCAACGCGATGTTCATTGGCGCATCCAATGAGCTGGGCGAATTTGAATCAGGCGTGACGGCGAAGTGGTGGGGCACGGTGCCCGCCGTCGTTATCGGCGGCCTCGCCTGCGCGGCGGCCGTCGGCGCGTGCATGCTGGTGTTCCCGATGTTGCGCAAAATGGACCGATTTCCGGCTCAATTGTCGCAGCCGCGGAACTAGTCAGCGGGCCGCAGGTCCCTGATAAATAGACGACGCCAGAGCTTGCTGCGGCCCGTGGCATACTCAGGTCAACGCGGGAGGCCGTTATGCGTTGTTCAATCGTTATGGGGAATTCCATCGACTGGATGCTGCGAAGCAGCACGCTCGCCGTGCTGGTGTTGTCCGTTACCGGGTGCGTGCAGTCCCGGGTCGCGGAAACGCGCGAAACTGGCAGCCAGATCGTCGGCAACGAGGCCATCGTGATCCTCGCCAAGCCGCAAATTGAAGGCGCCGGCGCCGAAGACCGATTCATGGACTGCCTGGGGCGCAAGCTTGCGGGTGGCGCCAAGCCCATCCCGGTGCGCGATAACAACCAGTTTGTCGACGACATGTTCCCCTGGTTTGAGCCTTCGACGGCGCCCAGCCGGCCCGCGGCCATTACCGCGCTGCTAACAAAACCGGGCGTCGCGGAACAGTTTGCGACCAGCGGCGTGCGTTATGTCGTCTGGCTCGACGGCTCGACCCGCAAGACCGATGGCGGCGGTAGCATTGCCTGCGGCGCGGCGCCGGGCGCGGCGGGCTGCGTCGGCTTTGGCTGGTGGGAAAAAGAGTCCAACTACGAGGCAACGGTCTGGGACATGAAGCTGGCGAAATCCGCCGGGTCGATCGACACCAAGGTCCATGGCACCAGCGCCATGGTGGGAGTCATCGTGCCGCTGCCGTTCATCGCGCGCGTCGAAGGCACCGCCTGCGATCGCATGTCGGACCAGTTACGCGTGTTTTTCCAGGGCAATCCCGAGGCCGCAGCGGCGTCGAGCAATTGAGCATGAATTCCCTGTCAGGTATCCCAACATGAAAAAGCCGGTACTCACAGTCATTGTTGCGACGCTGCTGCTAACAGCCTGCGCCACGCAGAGCGGCGGCGGCTCCGGCGGCAGCTCCGGCAGTTCAGGTAGTTCCGGCGGCGGCGTTAGCGGGGGTATCAGCCTGCCATCCATCCCGACGGCGGGCGGCGCCGGCAAGGGTAGCGATGGCGGCATGAGCGGTGGTGGCAGCGCCGGCGGAACAGGTTCAGCAGGCAGCGCCGGCGGCGGCATCAGCCTGCCTTCCATCCCGACTGCGGGCGGTGGCAGTGCGCAAACCGAAGAGGAAAAGCGCGGCAAGATTGACGAGCGCATGGATCAGTCCATGGGTGAGTTCGATCGCGAGCTGCAGAAGGAAAAAGAACGCGTTGCGAAGGAACGGGACGAACGCCAGCAGAGCGGCGGATCAGGCGGCCGCGGTGGCGCCAGCGGCTCGGATTCCGGCGCCGGTGGCGCGGGTGCTGCGGGTGGCGGTGCTGAAGCCGGTGGCGGCAGCCAGGGCCGCAAGGGCGACCTGCGTTCCGACAAGGACGGCGGTGGTGGCGCAGCGGGCTCGAAAGACAAGCAGGGCGGTGAATCAGCCGGCGGCAAAGGGTCGGGCGCCGGCGCCGATCCGCGTTCCGGCCAGGGCAGTGATGACGATGTCGTCGCCCGTCGCCTGCGGCGCGCCGCCGAGCAGGAAACCGATCCGGAGCTCAAGGAAAAGCTCTGGAAGGAATACGAAGACTACAAACGTAATTCGCGCGGATAGGTTATGAGCATGCGGAAATTAATTTTTGTTAGCCTGGCGGCGCTCGCGAGCAGCGCCTGCGTGACCAGCGACATCCGGCCCCAGCCCAGAGTGCAGGTGCTGCAGGCGAAACAGGAAATCGCCGCTGCGGAGCTGCTGGACATTGGTATCCGGGTTTTCGATCCGGGTCTGCCGGCAGCGCCCGCCGATGCCCCCCTCGATACCGAGCAGCTGGCGAAGAAGGGCATTTACCCCGACCTGCGCAAGGCGGAAGCCCGCTGGATCCCGGCGAAATTGCGCGCCACGCTGGAGTCCACCAGCCAATGGGGTGCGGTGCGCGTCGTGCCCGATGCGGTGCAATTTCTGGATGTGATCGTCACCGGCCGCATCGTTGAATCAAACGGCATGAATCTGGCCATCGTCATCGACGCGCGCGATTCGCAGGGGCGTATCTGGATCAACGGCCTGCGTTCCGAAGCGGTCGCGGATCTCGGCGCTTACAAGACCGATGCAGCCCTGAAGTTGCGTGATCCTTTCGAGAACGTGTACGCGGCGGTGGCCAACGCTTTGTTAGCTGCGCGGGACCGCCTGAGCGCAACGGAGCGCCGCGAGATCCGCCAGGTCACCGATCTGCGTTTTGCGGCTGATATCACCCCGGAAAAGGCCGGCGGTTATGTTGCCGCGGATGCCAAGGGCATCCTGCGCGTCACGCGCCTGCCGGCGGACAACGATCCGGTCATGAACCGGGTCGCGCAGGTGCGCGAGCGTGACTTGAATGTGGTCGACACGTTCGATACGTACTACGGCGGTTTTTATGACCGATTGTCCGAACCGTATGGCCAGTATCGGCGCGCCAGTTTCGATGAAATGGACAAGGTTCAGCAGGCCAAGAATGCAGCCCGCACGCGTATCGGACTGGGCGCCGCTGTGATTCTCGCCAGCGTGCTGGCGCCCCAGGCATGCTCGGCCGACAGTTACAACTGCCAGATTGCGGAAAACACGGCGCGCAGCATCGGCATCGGCAGCGGCGTGGCGGCGATCTACTCGGGCGTCAAGAAGTACGGCGATGTCAAAGTGCATGCCGAAGCCCTGGGCGAGTTGGCGCGGTCATTTGAAAACGAGTCCAAGGGCCAGGTGGTTGAGGTCGAAGGCCGCATGCTGAAGCTGACCGGCACCGCTGAGGAACAGTACCGCGAATGGCGCAAGCTGCTGGCGGAATGGTATCGCAGCGAGAGCGGCGGTCCGCCGCCGACCATGCAGCCACCCGCGCCCGCAGCCGTGCCCGCAGCCGTGCCCGCAGTAGTGCCTGCAGTGGTGCCTGCACCGCAGGCAGCGCCGGCGCCGGCAGGCACCGCGGCGGTCACCCCAGACGCTGCTGCGACCGCGCCGCCAAAACAGTAGAATTCCACCCGCCGCCGAATCCGCGCGGCTTGCGGCCTGGCCGCTGATACGGAGTGGCATGCTGAGTCTCGTCCCGGAACAACGGTTGTTAGATCGTTTTGTCCTGCTCGAGAAGATCGGGACGGGCGGTCATGGCGAGGTCTGGCGCGCCCAGGACACGCAGAGCGACTCGCCGGTCGCGATCAAGGTGCTGTTTCCGCAACTGGCGCATTCCGGCGCGGCCTGGGAGCTGCTGCAGCACGAATACGACATCGCGCAGCGCCTCAGCCACAAATCGATTCTGGAAGTTTACCAACCTCTGCGCGACGAACAGTTCACGCTGTTACCGATGCAGCTGGCGACCGGCGACCTGCGCCGCCTGCGCGGCGAGAGCTACCTGCGCATCGTGCCGATGCTGCTCGACATTGCCGGCGCGCTGGCACATGCGCATGCGCGCGGCGTGATTCACCGCGACCTCAAGCCGGCGAATGTGCTGGTCGACGATGAGGGCCAGATCAAGCTCGCCGATTTCGGCGCCGCCCGCCTGTCCGAGGGCGACGAGTCGGCTAACGCTGGTTCACCGTTCAGCGCCAGTCCGCAACAGTTGTTAGGCGAGCCGGCATCGCCACAGGACGACATCTACGGCCTCGGCGCGCTGGCCTATGAATTGCTGAGCGGCTACCCGCCACACTATCCGAATTTCGACCGCAAGATCATGGTCGGGCAGCCGGTGCCGCCGCTGCAGGCGGCGCAGGCGCTGCCGCCCCGGCTCGACGCGCTGGTGATGCGCATGTTGGCCAAGTCGCCCGAGGGACGGCCGGCGTCCATGGAGGAAGTGCTGGAAGGCCTGCGCGCGGCGCTGCAGGACACGCTCGAGAATGTTGCCGACAGCGGCGGGCAGCCGGCAGCCGAAAAATCCATTGCTCTCGATGACACCGTTAATGAGACGCTGGTCCTGGAGGGCGGCAGCGACACGGGGTCGAACCAGGCGCTCGAGGAACAACGGCCGCGGCGCAAGCTCTGGCTTTGGGTTTCGGTCGGCGCCGCGGTCGTGTTGTTAGCTGCGGTATTCCTGCTGTTGCCGCGCCTGGTCAAGGCGCCGCCCGCCGCCGCTTCTGGCAAGTCGCCTGCTGCAGCCGTTGATCCTGCTGAAGCGGCCGCGCAGCTGGAGGCCAAACGCGCCGCGCGCGAGCAGACATTCGCCGAGCGTCGCAAGGCTTTCGACCAGTTGTTAGCTCAGCTGGAGACCCAGCAGGCCGCGGTCTGGGCGGGACCGGCTTTTGCCGCCGGCAAGTCGCTGGGCCTGGACGCGGTAGCCGCCCAGGAAGCCGCGAAGGACGACATCGCGAATGATCGGCTGGACGTCGCGCTCAAGCGTTTGCAGAAAGTGGCGGACCTCGCGCCGCGGGCCTACAAGGCACAGATGACTGCGGGCGAGCAGGCGCTGCAGGACGGCCAGATCGAAGGCGCGCGCGCCGCGTTTGAACTCGCACTCAAACTCAAGCCGGCGGATCGCGACGCCAAACTCGGCCTGGAGCGCAGCACCCAGCTGCTGCCTTTGCTGCCGGTGCTGGTGCAGGCGGACAACGACCTGGCGCAAAACAAGTTCCGCGCAGCGACCGAAGGCTATACCACCGTGTTGCGGGTTGAGCCGCGCCTCAAGCGCGCCATCGATGGCCTGGCACGTGCGCGTGGAGCGCTGGGCACCAGCGAGTTCCAGAGCGCCCTGGGCAGTGGCCTGGCGGCCTTGCGCGCCGGCAAACTGGACGACGCGCGCAGCGCGCTGGAGCGCGCCCGCGCACTGAATCCGGATGCGCCCGAGGTCGCGGCGGCCTTCGCGCAGCTGGAGGGCCGTAAGACGGGTATCAGCCTGGCCACTGACCAGCAGGGCATTTTGCAGCTCGAGACCAGTGAACGCTGGGCGGACGCGCTGGCTGCCTATAACGCGGTGCTGAAGAACGATGCGTCGGTTGAGTTCGCCCGTGCCGGCAAGGCGCGCGTCACGCCGCGCGTGGAACTTGCGCGCCGGCTGCAGGGTCTTATCGATCAACCCGACCGACTTTCGAGTCCCGCCGTGCGCACTGAAACCCAAGCATTACTGACCAACGCGCGAGCAACGACCCCATCCGGCCCGGTGCTGCGTTCGCAGATTTTGCGCCTGGAGTCGCTGGTCCCGCAGTATGAAAAGCCGGTGCGTTTGGTGCTGGAATCTGACAGCCAGACCATGCTGAGCCTGTCCGGAGTTGGCGCGCTCGGTAGCTTTGCGCGCCGCGAGCTGGAATTGCTGCCCGGCAAATACACGCTGACGGGCACACGCGACGGTTACCGCGATGTGCGCCGCGCACTCGTGGTCAAGCCGGGCGACGGCAACCCGGCATTCGAATTGCACTGCACAGACACGATCTGAGTTTCGCCATGGCCGCTGCGGCATTCGTTCACGTCGATGAACCGGCAGGCGCCCGGCGTCTGGCCGCGCCCATTGGTATAGGCGGCCCGGGTGCCCGCGTCATCGTGCCGGGCGCGGCCGACGGCGAGCAGTTGCGGCTCGAGTTCGACGGCGGATTGTGGGCGGTGCGCCCGTTATCCGAAGGGCGCACGCGCATCAATGCTGAATTGTTAGGCAGCGCGGCTCGTGAACTGCGTGCCGGCGATGTACTGGCTGCGGGCGATGCGCAGCTGCTGGTCGTTGCGATCGGTCCGGCGGAGCTGCATCTGACCGTGCGTCATCTCGCAGGCAACGAAACGGTTGCACCGCTGCGGCCGCCGCCCAGTCGCACTGAACAGGACGACGATAGCGACGTCGACATCATTGCCAGCGACGTGACGCCGGGCGCGCAAGCCGCGCGCAGCGCCGCGCGTGGTGCCGCCCAGGCGGCGGCGCAGCCGGCCAGCGGCATCGGGTCGCAGTGGCGTTGGTGGGCGGTTGCCGCCGCCCTGGTGCTCGCGCTGGTGTTCGGGTTGTTAGCACGCCTGCAGCGCGTGCCGCTGGATGTGCAGCCGCGCGAGGCGCGGGTGCGCGCCGCGGATGCCTTGTTCTCCTGGCAGTCGGGTACGACCCTGTTCGTTCTGCCCGGCAAGCATCGGCTGCGCGCCGAACAGCCGGGCTACTACCGGCTCGAGCGCGAATTCACCGTGCTGGCGACGCCTAACGAGACCCAGGTGCTGCGTCTCGCCAGGCTGCCCGGCCTGGTTGCCATCGACACCGGCGGCATCCGGGCGCAGGTCACGGTCGACGGCGAGCCGGCCGGCCGGGCACCGGGTGTCCTGGAAATCCGCGCGGGTGCGCGCACGCTGACCGTGCGCGCGGACCGCTATTTGGACGCTGTCGCCAGGCTCAATGTTGAGGGCGGCGGTGTCCGGCAGAGTCTGAAAATACCGCTGCGCAGCTCCTGGGGCCGCTTGCAGGTCGATGCTGCGACGCCGGGCGCGATGGTCGGCGTCGATGACCAGCCCGCACGACCGGCGCCGGCCTTGTTAGATGTGCCCGCCGGTGTGCACCGCGTGCGCATCACCGCGGCCGGCGCCAAGGCCTGGGAAAGCAGCGTCATCGTAACGGCCGCGCAGACCGCCCGCATCGGGCCGATTACGTTAGGTGCTCCGGATGCGAACCTGCTGGTGCAGTCGGAACCGGCAGGCGCGGACGTAACCGTGAGCGGTGTATTTAAGGGGCGTACGCCCGTGTCGGTCGCTTTGCCGTCTGGTGCCAGCTATGAGATTGCGGTCAGCCGGCCGGGTTACGCGCCGTGGTCGCGCGGCGTGCGCGCGGAACCTGCCGCCCGGCTCGCGTTCCGCGCCAAGCTGGCCCCGGTGCTGGTGGCGCTGCGTATCAATGGCGAACCCGCCGATGCCGAGTTGCTGGTCGATGGCAGTTCCCGCGGCAAACTGCCGCAGACGCTCGAGCTGACCGCGACCAGCCACGCCGTGGAAATCCGCAAGTCCGGGCTGCAGACTTTTGCGACCCAGGTGGACCTCGCGGCCGGCGTCGCGCGGACGCTCGATTATCGGCTGGTACCCGAGGGCCGCAGCGCCGACTGGCAGCCGCCTGCGGCCCGGGTGACCGGACGGCTGGCAGGCGCATTGCGGCTGGTGGAGCCAACCAGCTTCGTGATGGGCAGTGAACGGCGCGAGCAGGGCCGCAGACCTAACGAAGTGCAGCGTCGGGTCACTTTTTCACGCGCGTTCTATGTTGGGGTGCGCGAAGTCAGCAACGGCGAATTCCGCCGGTTTCGCGCCGATCACCAGTCCGGGTTCATCGGCAAGCAGAGCATCGATCTCGACAATCAGCCGGTCACCGCGGTCACCTTTGATGCCGCCGCGGCATATTGCAACTGGCTGTCCAAGGAAGAGGGCCTGCCGGAAGCCTACGAATCGAAGGATGGCCGGTTCGTGCTGAAGAAACCGGTGACCACCGGTTATCGCCTGCCGACCGAGGCGGAATGGGAATACGCGGCGCGCTTTACGCCGCAGGGCCTCAGGCGCTACGAGTGGGGCAACAGCCTGCCGTGGCCCGCGGGTGTCGCCAACCTGGCGGGCGCCGAAACCGGCAACGCCAGCGCGGCTCAGCTGGCGGACTACCGGGACGACTATCCGACCATTGCGCCGGTCGGAAAATTTGCAGCTAACGCGCTGGGCCTCTATGACATGACAGGCAATGTGTCAGAGTGGGTCAACGACCGTTATTCGTCCTACGTCGACACCAGCGCCGCGACCGATCCGCTGGGCCCCGACAGCGGCCGCGCGGCTTCAGTGCGTGGCGCCAGCTGGCGCACCGCGACGACGGCCGGCCTGCGACTGGCGGCGCGCGAGTCCGCCGAATCGGCGCGCGATGATCTTGGATTCCGGATTGCGAGGTATGCCGAATGAAAACCACCTGGTTTCAAATTGCAGTGCTAACACTGTTGTCGCTGGGGTCGCTGGTGGCCCTGTCGATCGATGCTCCGATCAAGAAGCCTTCTGCAGAACAACCAGCGACCGCTGTGCCAGCGCCAACCGCTCCGGCACCAGCAACGCCTGCAACACCCCCCGCTGCGCCGGCACCAGCGCCGGCTACAGCACCGGCGAGCGACAGCCGCGCGGACGAGCCGACCGAGGCTGACAGGAAGGATCCGAACGGAGGATTCCTGCCGGCGCCGGAGAGCGACAAGCAGATTGAATTGCCGCCGGAAATGCGCGGCACCGCCGATTTTGACATCAGCTTTCCGATCGACATCTGAAACGGAACCGCCGCCCATGAATCGCAAGAACTCGAACGAATTTGTCTTCAGCCTGATCGCGCTCGCGATCTGCGTGGCCATCGTGCATTCGATCTACGTGTTGCATGTGCGACCGACTGCGCAGGCAATCCTGGTGGAGCAGCGCGCCGCGCAGGCGCGCGACCGCAGCTATGTGTCGGAACGCAGCATCTATGTGGTCGTCAAGGACTACGAACAGGAATCGGAAATCATCCTGTTGCTGTGGGCGCTGGCGCTGCTCGGCTACAAGGGCCTGCGCCAGAGCCGCGAGCGCCAGGTGCTGGACGCCGGTGTGCTGAAACTTCCGGAGGGCCTGAAGATCCTGCCCGAGGACACGCGGGAGTACGCGCGGCAAATCGATGCGCTGCCGCCCGAGCAGCGACAGATGCTGGTGCCGCGCGCGTTGTCGGCGGCGTTGGCGCGTTTCGGCGCAACCCGCAATGTCCAGGACGTTTCCACCGTGGCGCACGGCATTTGCCAGTCGGAGGCTGATCGTCTCGATTCGGAGCTGTCAATGCTGCGCTATATCGCCTGGGCCATTCCGGCCATCGGCTTTATCGGCACCGTGCGCGGCATCGGCGACGCGCTGGCCGAGGCGCACCGGGCGGTCACCGGCGATATTTCGGGCGTTACCGAGGGCCTCGGTGTCGCGTTCAATTCAACGCTGATCGCGCTGCTGCTGTCGATCCTGCTGATGTTCCTGCTGCAGCAGCTGCAGTTGCTGCAGGAGCGGCTGGTGCTGGACAGCGAGACCTATCTCGACCAGGCGATCATCCGCAACATGCAGTCCCGTTAGGCTAACAGACGACGCAAATGACAAACTGGGCGCTGGAACTCGACGATCGGACGCTGGCCACGGCGGCCGATGGCGTCGTGCAGGGCAGTGCCGGGGCTGCGCCGGCCGGCGCGCGCCGCGACAGCAATTCGGTCCGGCACTGGTACGATTTCGCCGCGGCGCGGCGGCCCGGACCGCAGATCATGGCGGCCGTCGATGCCGATCTCGACGCGCGGCTGCAGGGCGCAAGCGGCGCGCTGCGCATTGCCACGCCACCGCGCTTCGAGCCCGCGGCGCTCGGGCAATTGCTGGGACTGTTGCGCGGCAAAGGCCGCAACGTCGCAGCCTTCATCGACACCGCGACGGTCAGTGCCGCCGCGCTGGGTTCGCAACGCAGCACGCTGGTGGTCGATTTCGGACTGCTGCACCTGGCGGTTGCCCGGGTCGATATCATCGCCACCGACAGCGGACCAGTGGCACAGCGCCGCCGGGTCCTGGTGGGCGAACGCGGCGGCTTGTTGACCCTGGTTGACCTGTGGCTCGACCTGGTCAGCGATGCGATGGTCAGGCGCACGCGATTTGATCCGCTGCATGATGTCGCCACCGAACGTAGTCTGTTGAATGCACTGCCGCAACTCGCCCGCACCGCGGCACGCACCGGCGAGTCGACCGTGCGCGTCGAGCATGCCGGGGAGCAGTACCAGGTGACGCTCAGCCGCGATCAGTTTGCGACGCCGGCGCAGCCGCTGTATCGCGAGTTGGCGGGACTGCTGCATGAACTGCGGCCGGCCGGCGCCGCGCTGACTATTGTCGTCCCGCAGGCGCTGGCCGAATTACCCGGGCTGCGCGATTCGCTGGAAATTTTCGCCGGCTGCGAGTTGTGCGTGATTCCGGATGGTTTCGCCGCCTGCGCGGCCAGCAATCTGCCTGACGATGAAGTGGCGGCCGCGGGCGTGCGCCTGCTGCGCCGCCTGCCGGTGCACGCGCAACCGCAACTGCTGGCGCTGACTGACAGCCACTTGTTAGGTGTTGGCGGCACCGGCGAGGCGCGTCCGACGCATGTGTTGTACGGCGGCAAGGCCCTGCAGCTGACGGGCGGCGGTATCGAAGTGGGTCGCGACCCGGCCAATCGCGGCATCGTCCTGCCCGATGGCCTGGCAGGCGTGTCGCGATTTCATTGCAGCCTGGGGCGCGATGCGGATGCGGTGGTGCTGGTCGACTACAGCCGTTTCGGCACGCAGGTCAATGGCGAGCGCGTGGCAGGACGGGTGCGACTGCGCGCCGGCGATACAATTCGAATTGGCGATCCGGGCATCGAGCTCAACCTGATTGCAGTAGACAGCGATCGTGCGGCGCCGCAAGCTTGAAGTATTCAGTCTGTCGTTCCTCGACGTCATCTGCTGCGGCTTTGGCGCCGTGGTCCTGTTCTACACCATCATCGTTTCGCAGACTGGTTTGGAGCGGATTCGCCGTACCAATGACCTGACCGGCGAGGTGCGTAAGCTCGAAGAGGAAGTCATCAACGGCACCCGTAATCTGGTGGTGCTGCGCAACACGCTGCAGAAAACCCAGAGCGAGACGGCCAGTGCCAGTTCACGCGCCACGCGGCTGCTGGAGACGCTGCAGCGCGAGCGCGAGGAAAGCGCCGTGTTCACGGCCGACAGCCTGGCGCGGCGTGCGCGCATCGAAAAGCTGAAGGCTGATCTGCGCGCGCTGGAGGAAGGTACGCGCCGTCTGCAGGCTGCGGTGGTCGAAGAGCCGCCGCCGGTCGAGCAGCAGGGCGGTGGCAAGGTCACGTCGGCGCGTCGCTACATCACCGGGCTCACCATCAAGGGACGCCGCGTGCTCATTTTGTTAGATGTCTCGGCCAGCATGATGGATGAGGACGTCGTCGAAGTGATCCGACTGCGCAACAGCAACGAGGCGGTGCGGCGCGCGGCGCGCAAGTGGCGGCGCTCGCTGGAAATCGTCGACTGGCTGACCGGACAGATGCAGACCGGCAAGCAGTACCAGGTCTATGGCTTCAACACCAGCGCCGGCCCGGTCCTGCCAGACACGCGCGGCACGTGGCTGAGCGGCGGCGATGCCGGCCAGCAGAAAAAGCTCATGGATACGCTCGATAGCCTGACGCCCAAGGGTGGCACCAGCCTGATCAACGCGTTCACCGCATCGCGCGGCCTGATTCCGACCGCCGACCAGATCATCATTATCACCGACGGCCTGCCGACACAGGGCGCGACGCCACCGGTGCTGTCGAGACTGGTGGCGACGCCGGCGCGCATGCGTTTTTTTGATGATGCAGCCAAGGCTTTCGGCAAGCTGGCCCCGGCCGATGTGGTGCTGATGCCGATGATCGGCGACAATCAGGCGCCGTACCGCTTCTGGAGCCTGGCGCGCCGTACCGGCGGCGCTTTCATCATGCCCTCCAGGGACTGGCCCTGACACCATGGCTACGCGTCTTCGCCGCCGTGATACCGAAGTATTCAGCCTGTCGTTCCTCGACTGCATCTGCTGCGGCTTCGGCGCGATCATCCTGCTGCTGGTGATTTCGGAATTCGGCGAGCCGGTGGTGATCGAGAAAAGCCGCAAGAACATGGAGCAGCAGTTGCTGGATCTGCAGAAGCAGCTGTTCGAAATTCGCGGCGAGACCGACCAGCTCGACCGGCAGATGCAGGGACGCGTGGATTTGCTGCTGAAGGCGAAGCAGAACCTGGCGCGCGCGGCGGGCGACATGACCAGCATCCAGGGCCAGTACAAGGCCTCGCGCACCGATTCCTCGGTCAGTAACATCGTTGAATCGGCACTGGCCGCCGAATTCCAGAGCCTGTCCACGGAGCAGGCGAAGTTGTTAGCCAAGTCGCGCGAACGGCGGCGCATCCGCACCGACGCGGTCGGCGGCATTCCGGTTGACAGCCAGTACATCATCTTCGTGGTCGACACCTCGGGCAGCATGCAGAGCGCGCACTGGGACACGGCGAATACGGTCATGCGCGAAGTGCTCGACATCTATCCGAAGGTCAAGGGACTGCAGATCCTTGATGACAACGGCAAGGAGATGTTCGGCGGCACCCGTGGCACCTGGCTGACCGACAGTCCGCGGCAGCGTGCCCAGATCGTGGAGCGCATGAAGACCTGGCAGCCGTTCAGCGATTCGGATCCCTCAGACGGCATTGAAATAGCGATCCGCACCTACTGGGCGCCGGACAAGCGCATCAGCCTGTATGTCATGGGGGACGAGTTCACCGGCCGCTCTATCCAGGCGGCCATAGACAGTGTCACCAAGGTCAACAAGACCGACGAGCAGGGACGGCGGCGTGTCCGCATCCATGCGATCGGCTTCCCCGAGGGCAACATGGCGCCATTTACAAATATTCGGTTTGCTGCCCTAATGAGGTCCATGTGCGAGCAGAACAACGGCACCTTCGTCGGCATTACCAACGAAAAAAGCTGTGCCATTACCTTCAACGGCCAGTGCATCACGGGCAACTGAGCGCATGCCGCCCCGACCAGATTGTTTGTTAGTTTACCGGACGCTTCTGGTCCTGGCAGCCGTCCTGCTGGCCAGCTGCGGCGGCATCAAGGTTGCGCCGACTGCCACGCTGCCGCGCGCGCTGATTCAAAAGCTGCCGCTCAAGGCCGGCGTGGTGGTCGCGCAGGACATGCTCGATTACAAGCACCAGGAAACGCGCGGCGGCGTCGCCTGGGAAGTCAGCCTGGGTCCCGGTCACCAGAAATTTGCCATGGACACCCTGAGCGCAGCCTTTGCCAGCACGCAGCAGTTCCGGACCCTGGAGGAGGCCAAGGCGGCGAAAGGCCTGGCGGTTATTTTTGAGCCACGGATCGAGCAGTACTCGTTCGCGACGGCGCGCGATACCGGCAGCAACTACTACGCGGCCACCATTCAATACCGCATCCATGTCTACAACCCGGCGGGCGAGCGGGTCGATTCCTATTCGCTGACCGGCTATGGCAACAGCATCGTCGGCGGCGTCATGTCGACCACCACTGAGCCCATGATCGCAGCCACCGGCAATGCGATGCGCGACGCTGCCGCCAAGTTCATGGTGCAGTTTCCCGAGCAGAAGCTGGCGCAACAGCTGCAGAAGGGCGAGCCGTTGTTAGCCCAGGCCGCCGGTGGCAACGCCGTGGACGCCCTGGCGTTCATCCAAGCGGTTCCGATCAAAGACCTGACTAACTGAAGCGACGGGGACAGGCATGACCCAGACCGGGATCGCCGAGCCGCGACGCTCGACGTTGATTTTCATTTTCGTCACCGTGGTGCTCGATGTACTGGCGCTCGGCATCATCATTCCGGTGCTGCCCAACCTGATCAAGCTGTTCGAGGGCGGCAACACCGCCTCGGCCGCGCGCATCGTCGGCCTGCTGGGATTCCTCGGCGCGGCGATCCAGTTTTTCGCCGCACCGGTGTTAGGCGCGCTGTCGGACCGTTTTGGCCGCCGGCCGATCATCCTGTTCTCCTGTTTCGGACTTGCCATCAGCTACATCATGATCGCCAGCGCGACTTCACTGGCCTGGTTGTTTGCGGCGCGAGTCGTGACCGGCATCGCCTCGGCCAGTTATTCGACCGCCAGCGCCTATATCGCGGACGTCACGCCACCGGAAAAGCGTGCGGCCAGCTTCGGCATGCTGGGCGCGGCGTTTGGCATGGGGTTCGTTGCCGGACCCGCACTGGGCGGCGTGCTGGGTGGCATTTCGCTGCAGATGCCGTTCTGGGTCGCTGCCGGACTGTGCATGGCCAATTTCCTGTATGGCGTGTTTGTGTTGCCGGAGTCGCTGGCGCCCGCGCGACGCACCCAGCGGATTGACTGGTTCCGGGCCAATCCGCTGGGTGCGCTCAAGCTGCTCTCCGCTCATCCCGGCCTGCTGATTCTGTCCGTGATCTTCCTGCTATTCGCGATTTCGCACGATGTCATGCCCAGCACCTTCGTGCTGTACGGCGGTGAGCGCTACGGCTGGACGACTCGCGATGTCGGCTTTGTTCTGGGCGCGATCGGCGTTGCCACGGCGGTGGTGCAGGGCGGCCTGATACGTCCGCTCGGCAGGTTGTTAGGCGAGCGGGGCGCGTTGCTGGCCGGGCTGCTGGCCGGCGTGGTCGGTTTCACCCTGTACGGCCTCGCGCCAGTCGGCGGGATGTTCCTGGCCGCGGTACCGATCCAGGCCTTGTGGGGCATTTCCGGTCCGTCGATCCAGGGCATGATGAGTCACAAGGTGGGCCCGTCGGAGCAGGGAAGACTGCAGGGCGCGATCACCTCCATGCGCGCCATTGGCGGCATTATCGGACCATTGATTTTCACCAATGCCTTCAGCTTCGGCCTGGTCATGGAACCGGCGGTGCCGGGTCTGGCGCTGTTTTTCGGTGCGGCGTTGCTGGCGGTTGCAGCTTTGATCAGCTGGCGCGCGGCGCGTTAGTCTGTGCTCATGAAGCGCCTGTGCAATCGCCGGACCGCTCTTCTGGTGCTTGCGACTGGCCTGCAGTTGCCACTGGTGCAGGCCGCTGCCGTCGAGGCGCCAGCCGGCGTGGTGACGGCCGACGCGGCCGGCCGGTTCGTGACGCTGGCACTTGCCTGCGTGCACCAGGAATACCCTAACAAAATCGGCCACAGCATGAACAGCGACCGCGACGCGCTGCCGCCGCGCCTGCTGACCCCGGCCTTCTACGGTTGCTATGACTGGCACTCGGCCGTGCACGGACACTGGCTGCTGGCGCGCGCGGCGCGGCGCTGGCCGTCCGCAGCCTTCGCGGCCGACGCCCGTGCGGCCCTGCAGCGCAGCCTGAGCGCGGGCAATATCGCCGCCGAGCTGCTTTACTACCAGGGCGATGGCCGCGCGTCCTTTGAACGCCCGTACGGCCTCGCCTGGTTGTTAGCATTGGCGACGGAACTGCGCCGCTGGGATGATCCGCAGGCGGCGCAGTGGGCGCGCAATCTGGAACCGCTGGAAAATGCGGTGGCTGCGCGCCTGGCCGAGTGGTTGCCGAAACTGAACTATCCGGTGCGCAGCGGCGAGCACAGCCAGACAGCATTCGCGCTGGGACTGGTCCGCGACTGGGCGGTCGCGCGCGGCCAGCCGCAGATGCGCCAGCTCGTGGACGCGAGAGCGACCGCATTCTATCTGCAGGACCGCGGCTGCCCGATGAGCTACGAACCCTCGGGCGAGGACTTCCTGTCGCCATGCCTCGCCGAAGCCGACCTGATGCGCCGGGTGCTGGCACCGCGTGAATTTGCCGCGTGGCTGAGCGGTTTCCTGCCGCAGCTGCAGCGCGCTGATGCGCGCTGGTTGCAGCCCGCGATTGTCACGGATCGGGAAGATCCCAAGCTGGCGCACCTCGATGGCCTGAATCTGAGCCGCGCCTGGATGCTGCAGGGCATGGCCGCAGGGCTGCCGGGGGGCGATCCCCGGCGCGCCAGGCTGCTGCGCAATGCGTCCGCGCATACCAGCGCCGCATTGCCGTGGGTTACCGGCGAACACTACAGCGGCGGTCACTGGCTCGGGACTTTCGCGCTATATCTGGTCACGATGACGCCATGAGCCCGCGCAAGCTGCTGATCGACTGCGATCCCGGCATTGACGATGCGATCGCGCTGTTGCTGGCATTCGCCTCGCCGGCCGAACTGCATTTGTTAGGTGTCACGACGGTTGCCGGCAATGTCGGCCCGTCGCTGACCGCGCGCAATGCGCGCATCGTGCGCCAGCTGGCGCGCCGCGAGGAGATCCCGGTGCACGCCGGTTGCGACCGGCCGCTGTTACGGGAGCCGGTGGATGCCGGCCATTTTCACGGCGCATCCGGGCTTGGCAGCGTCGACATTTTCGAGCCTCGGGTGCCGCTGGCCGCGGGACACGCGGTCAATTTCATCATCGACACGCTGCGCCATCATCCGGCGGGTTCTGTCAGCATCGCGATCACCGGCCCGATGACCAACGTTGCACTCGCCATGCGCATGGCACCGGACATCGTCCCGCGTATTCACGAACTGGTGGTCATGGGCGGCGCGCGCAGCGCCGGCGGCAATATCACCGCGTCCGCCGAGTACAACATCTATGCGGATCCGCATGCCGCCGCCATCGTGCTGCGCTCCGGCTGTCCGGTGGTGATGTGCGGACTGGATGTGACGCACCAGGTGCGTGCCGGCCCGGAGCGCGTTGCCGCGGTGCGTGCGCTCGGCGGGACGGTGGCGCAGTTCGCCGCTGATTTGCTCGACTTCGCCAACCACCTGACACCTAACGCCGCGCACGGCGTGGCGACCGCCTTGCACGACCCCTGCACGATTGCGTGGCTGCTGCAGCCGCGCCTGTTCGTCGGCCGGCCGGCAGCCGTGGACGTCGAGGTCGCCTCGCCGCTGACACTGGGCGCGACCGCCGTGGAGTTTCGCGCTGATCACGGCCGGGCGCTGCACGTGCAATGGCTGACCGAGGCCGATGAAGACGGCGTGTTCGCGCTGCTGAACGAGCGGCTGGCGCACCTGTGTTAGGTCCGCCGGCGAAGATTACTGTCGTAGGTTCAGTCAATCTCGATATCGTTGCCACCGGCGAGCGGCTGCCGCGTCCCGGCGAAACCGTGACCAATGCCGTGCTGGCGCAGCATCCGGGCGGCAAGGGCGCCAACCAGGCGCTGGCCGCGCGGCGGCTCGGCGCGGAGGTCGTCCTGCTCGCCGCGGTCGGTCGCGACGCGAACGCCGACGCGGCGCTGGCGTTGTTGCGCGCCGAGGGCGTGAATCTCGAACACTGTCTCGTGGACCCGCGCCTGCCGACGGGCGTCGCCCTGATCGCGGTGGCCGCCAGCGGCGAAAACCAGATCGTGGTGGCGCCAGGCGCGAATCGCGCACTAGGCAACACGTTTGTGCTGCCGCCGTCGGACGCGGTGATCTGCCAGCTGGAAGTGCCCATCGCCGCGCTGGAGCGCGCGGCCGCGCAGTGCCAGGGGCTGCTGGTCCTGAATCTCGCGCCCGCGGCTGACCTGCCGCCGGCCCTGCTGCAGCGTGCCGATCTTGTCATCGTGAACGAGCTTGAGGCGCAATTCTACGGCCCGCGCCTGCAGGCCCGGCGCGGCATGTTAGCTGTCACCGCGGGCGCTGGTGGCGCCGTTCTGTGGCGCGACGGCCGGGAGATCGCGCGCGCCAAACCACCCGCGATCACGCCGCTCGACACCACCGGCGCCGGCGATGCGTTTGTCGCTGCGCTGACCGTCGCGTTGCTGGAAGGGCAGGCTGCCGAGGCTGCCTTGCAGTTCGCCTGCGCGGCCGGCGCCGCCTGCGCGCTGCGGGCCGGCGCACAACCTGCCTTGCCGACCCGCGCGCAAGTACTGGCGTTGTTAGCTGCAGGGCGTTAGCATCCGGCGCGATGGTTATGACCGATGACACCGTCCCGGTGCTGAGCCTGGCGCAGGCGCGCGCGGAGTCCGCCGCGCAGCGTGCCGCCTTCGGCGCACAGCTCGCCGCGGGCTGGCAGCGTTTCGGGTTTGTGATTGTCCGCGACCACGGCATCGGCGATGACCTGCTCGATCATGCCTACGAGCTCGCGGCGCGGCTGTTCGCGCTGCCGGATGCGCAAAAGAGCCGGTACATTGCCGGACTGCGCGGCTACACGCCATTTGGCGTCGAGCATGCGAAAGACCACGCGGCCCCCGACCTCAAGGAATTCTGGCAGGTCGGCCGTGATGTGCCCGGCAGCGGCGACTTCGCTGCTAACAGCTGGCCCGCGGAGCTGCCCGACTTCAGGCCGGCATTCCTGGCCCTGTACCGCGAGCTCGATGCCGTGGGCGCGCTCCTGCTCGAGGCGCTCGCACCGAGCCTCGGGTTGCCGCCCGGCTGGTTTGCCGAGCGGGTCGCGCAGGGCAATTCGGTATTGCGCGTCATTCACTACCCGCCGCTCAGCGCTGAAATACCGCCCGGCAGCCTGCGCTCGGCTGCGCATGAGGACATCAATTTCATCACCATCATGGTCGCGGCGCGTGGCGCGGGCCTGGAACTGCGTGATGCGGATGGCCGCTGGCGCCCGGTGGTCGCCGATAGCCGCCAGCTGATCGTCAACACCGGCGACATGCTCGCGCGACTCACCAACGATCGCATCGGCGCCAAGACCCATCGGGTCGTGAATCCGGTGGGTCCCAGTGTCAGCCGTTATTCGATGCCGTTTTTCATGCACCCGCACGATTCGGTGTCGTTAGCCTGCCTGCCGTCATGCGGCGGCGCGGGCGCGCGTTACGCGGCTATCACCGCCGGGGAATTTCTCGCGCAGCGCGTGCGCGAGATCGGCCTGCAGCCGCCCAGTCCCGCACGTTAGCTTTTTTTCTCGGCGGGCGGCGGCGCGGCGGGTTTGCGCACGTACACTTTTTCCATGTACGGCAGCTCTTTGGTTTCTACTGCACCTGTTGCGTCAATCCTGGGACGGTAGCGCGCGCGCTTGAGCGCGGCCAGTACCGCCTTCACGCTGACATCCGGTGCGTCGGAGGCGGTGCTGACAGCCTCGCGCACGCGTCCCTCAGCGTCGATGGTCAGGCGTGTTTCGACCGTGCGCGTGTCGTAGTCTTCTGGTTTGTCCGGCCGCATGCGCAGCGTCGAGCTTGTCGTTGCGCGATACGCCAGCGCTTTGGGCACCTCGATCTGGTTCGCAGCGCCCGCCATGTTCAACTGCTTCCAGGCCAGCCGATAGGCGTCGTTGGAACGGGAGGCGGCGCCTGCGATCAGATACCAGTCGCCGAGTTCGACCAGCGTTTCGCCCAGTTCCTGATGACCGTCGGGCTGCAGCTTGTTGAGCGTCGCAATGGCGATCTGCAGCGCTTTTTCGCCGTCCGGATTCAGGCGCCCCGCAGTAAGGCTATTGCCCGGCGCTTCCGAAGGCTGGGCCGGGTCCTGCGTGACCTCTTCGGGCCCGTAGATGTACTCGAGCCGATAGGTGCGCGCGAGACCGCGCAACGGGCGCACCGCCAGCAATGAGGTCTGGCCGCCGTCTTTCTCGGCAATCTGCAGGCCGCGAGCGTGCAGCACGCGCGCTGTGGTGTAGCGGCCCATGAACTCATACCAGCGCGCATAGCGATCCAGCGGCCCCAGCAGGCGCTTGTCGTCGCGGCCGTATGCAGTTTCGGCGATGCGAAACGCATACTGCTGCTGCTGTTCCGCGAGCGCGAAATTCTGTATCGCGCTGTAGCACTCGATCAGCGACGGCAGTATGGCCAGTTGCGAGACATCGTACAGGCCCTTCAGGTTGCGCGTCAGGGCCACCGCCCGGTCCAGGACCACGATCGCGGCGTCGTAGCGCCTCGTAGCTAACAAAACTTCACCCAGTCCGTGCAGCGGCATGATCAGCGCCGGATCTGCGCCAGCGGTTGCAGTTGCCTCGGCGATCGCCAGCGCGCGTCTGAAAGCGGTCTCGGCGGGATCGTAGTTTGCGAGGCGGAAATTGACCGTGCCGAGATTGGTCAGCGGATTGATCAGCGCCTTGTCCTCGGGGCCCAGTTGCTGCTCCGTCAGCGTGACCAGCTTCACCGCCAGCGGCAGTGCCTCGGGGTATTTCCTGGCATCAAAGACGCTGCGAAAATCCTTGTAGGCCTGGATCCGGTCGGCGTCGGACACGGCCAGGCCGGCACCGGCGCCTAACAAAAGCGCCATCGCGAGCAGGGGTTTCAGCCCGGCTTTTGGAAAAGATAGTGCGAAACGATCCATTCGCGCCCCTCGTTGTAGCCCCAGAGTTCCGCGCAAGACATGAAAAAGACGCGCCAGTATACCCACCAGCGCGTCGCCTGTTCCGGGCCGTAGGTAGCTGCCACAATCGGCATCAGTTCGGCGCGCCGGGCGTCCATGTTCTGCAACCAGCCCTCGCTGGTCAGCTGGTAGTGACGCCCGTCGACGTGCCAGTGATCCAGGAGCCGCACATCGCGCTGAAAGTACAGCAACAGGTCGTCGCTGGGCATGATGCCACCGGTGAAGAAATACTTCGCCATCCAGTCGCTGGCATCGCGGACCTCAAAGGGGTAGGCGAAACGGTGGTGCGTAAAGATGTGCACGAACAGCGTGGCGGCCGGCTTCATCCAGCTGCCGATCCTTTGCAGCAGGACCTCGTAATTGCGCATGTGTTCGAACATCTCGACCGAAACCACGCGATCGAACTGGGTACCTGCGGGAAAGCTCAGCAGATTGACGTCGCAGGTGATGACGCTGAGGTTGCCGAAGCCGCGGCGCCGCGCCTCGGCATCGATGAACTCCTTCTGGGTGCGCGAATTGGAAACCGTGGTGATCCGGGCGTTCGGGTAGTGCTCGGCCATCCACAGCGACAGCGAACCCCAGCCGCAACCCAGCTCGAGAATCTGCTCGCCGTCCACGAGTTGCGCGCGTGCGGCGGTCAACGCCAGCATTTTTGCTTCGGCCGCATCCAGTCCGGCCGCGGCCTGCGGGATCGCGAAGCTGTCGTACCAGCAGCACGAATACTTGCGGTGTTTTCCTAACACCTTGAGAAAGAACTCGGTCGGCAGTTCGTAATGCTGCTCGTTGGCTTCGCGGGTGTGTATGGCGATTTCGCTGCCGCGCAGGCTGCGCACCAGGCTCATCAGCCGTTCCTGCTGCCGCACGGGATCGTGCTGGTCCTCCTCGCGCAACCGGTCGGCAACCAATGCGCGGATCTGCCGGCGTATCAGCCAGTCGGGAACCCGGTCTGCTTCCAGCAGGCGCATTGAAAAATCGCCGATCGTCATGACTTGAGCTTCCTTGCTGCACTTTCCATGATCACCGCCAGCACACGATACAGCAGCAGTATTGCCAGCGGCATGACCGCAAACCAGCCCACTGCCGCATGGACAATGGCGCCCGACAGCGCGCTGACCGCCTGCAAGATCCCGTTGCTCAGCATGCCGATGCCCTGTTCCAAGGTCATCGGCAGCGGCGGGGCGCCCAGCAGCCACTCGCCAAGCCTCAGAAACGGGATGATCAGCAGCAGCTGCAGGGGCGACACCAGGTAATTGACCAGCTGGATGGCCGCCAGGTTCAACCGGAGCGGCAGCGCCAGCCCGGTCAGCGCCAGCGTCGAGATCCCGAGGACCGGGAAGATCCCGATGCCGGCGCCCAGCGCAACCGCCAGCGCCAGCGCGCGCGGCGCCACGCCCTGGCGCAGCAACGCCAGCAGCGGATCGACCAGCGTTCGCCGCCACCACCCGGGCATGTTTGTTAGGCCGCGGTGCGTCTGAGCAAGATGCCGGCCAGCGGCTCGCCGCTGCGATGCTGGCGCAGCTGCCACAATACATAGGCCGACATGGCCATGTTGCCGAGCGCCATGATGGCGATGAACCAGGCAATTCGTTTCAGCCAGGCGGTTTCCTTGTACGCGACCCACACGTAAAACGTGATGAATCCGTAGTAGGCGTCGATCAGCGTCGCCATGGTCCACCAGCGGTCGGGTTCGCGGATCAGGCCCTGCCAGGCCATGACCGACTGTTGCGTGCTCGCAAAACTGGTAAACAGCAGCAGCGATAGAAGAATGAAGCCAAACAGAATCTGCAGGCGTGTCTTGGTCACAATGCAATCTCCCGAATGAGTTGGCCCGGGAGCCTCGCAGCAGCCCGGGCCGGAAGTCTAGGTTACGCTGGGCGGTGGCTGAAAGCGGGCAAGCTAGCGTGCAACATGCGCCTGGTCAACACGGCGCGCGGCGTATAGCAGGAGCAGGCCGAACAACAGCAGCAGCAGGTCGGTGGGATCAGGCTCACGAATGCTGGAAAATGTCTGGGCCAGTTCCGCGAACAGCGTAACCGCCAGCATCACGACCGCGGCCCGCCACAGCCCCAGTTGGCTGCTGGATCCCAGCCACAAGGCCCCGATCAAAAGAAAAATCCTGGCCGGGATATTTTCGTAACCATTGGCGTCGGAAAACAGTGCGAGCTGAATGGGCTGCATCGCCGGCGTGAAGTCCCACGGCAGCAGCGCGCCAACCAGCAACAGGCCGGCGACGATCCAGAACAGGGCCCGGTGGGCGGTGTTCCGGTCCCGGCTTCGCACCCAGGCGACCAACGGCAGGACTAACAGGAACGCCAGGCAATCACTTGCGGTAAGACTGTGTTGCAGGAACAGGATGCCGGCCAGCCACGAGCCCAGTACCGCGAGCACGAAGGCCCCCCACAGCAGTTCGGGCTGGACCAGCGCGCGCAGCAGTGCCGACAACACCGCCAGGCTCGCAACACTGCGCAGCAAGGCGCCATCCAGCAGGCCCCATTGTGGAAAATTCGCCAGCACCGCGATGATTCTCGACGGTCGCAGGCGCGGGATGAACGGTGCCGCCTGCGCTGTGACCCAGACAGCTAACAACAACGGCACTACCGGACCGTCAGTCAATGGCCGCAGGCGCGCTCCCAGGCCGCGTCGGGGCGCGCGCGCATAGACCAGCGCCGCGGCCGCCCCGGCGGCCGCCGCTCCACTGTTAGCCAGGAAATCTGTTGCGCTCGCGAAACGCATGCTGATGCCCAGTTGCAGGGTTTCGACGCTCAGTGACAGGGCTGCGCCGCCCAGCGTGGCCAGTGTCAGCCGCAACCAGCCTGGAAGTCTCTCCAGCAGCAGCGCGGCCAGCAGTCCGAACGGCAGGTAAGCCAGCAGATTGCTGAGCAGGTCCGCACGGGTCGAATGACCTAACAGAGAGCGATCGAACGCAAGCGTGGCGAAATGACTGTGCCACAGCGGCGCCGAGAAATTGAACGGATAGAGGCTCGCGCTCAGCAGGACCAGCACCCAGAAAGCCAGCATCCAGGCGCGGGCGCGGACCCTGGACGGCGCGGCGGGTCGCAGGTCCATGACGGTCCCGGGTTCTGGATTCATGGACCTGTGATCCAGGTCACATGGTTATGCAGGGGCAGCAAATTGCCGGTCACGATAAGTGAAGCATCGCTCAATTCGAACTCGCGGCCTATCGTTAAATAGCTGCCTTGCATTCTAAGCCAGGAACCCCCGGACCGGATCTCATGATCGCGCGATTGACCAATGCGCTCTCCGGACCGATAGCGCGGCGACTGTTTGCAGTCTTGCTGCCGTTGGTGCTGTTGCCGCTGATCATTGCGGCCGCGACTCGCATGTGGCAGGCAGGCGCGGAAGGACCGGAGCGCCTGTCACAACGATCGGCGGTCGAAAGCCGGGCGTTTGCCAGCGCCATCGGCGCGCGCCTGGCGGCGGCGGAGGCCAGCGCCTGGACGTTTTCACGATCGGTCGCAGCCGCGGATCGCAGCTATTGGCGCCAGCAGGTTGCGTTGTCAGCACCGTTTCGCAATGTGTCGGTGACCACCGAGCCTGCCGCCGACGCCCAGGACCGGTCTTTCCCGCCGGCCATGTCCCGCAGCAGGGAAGATACCTCGATCGCGACCTTCGGTAACGGCGGTCATGATATTTCGCTCTACCTTGTTAGGGCGCTGCGCGACACGCGTTCACAGTGGGCTTACTTCGAACTGGATCGCAACTGGCTGTGGCAGGATCTCGGCGAAGCCGGCAATCGGGTCGCAGTCATCGACTCAAATGGCCAGTGGCTCTTTGGTTCGGACTCGCTGCCAGACAACCTGCGCTCAGTGCTGGGCGCCGCCGTACTCGCGAATACCCGTGACTGGAATGCTGCAAGCCTGAAGGAGTCCGACAACCGTCTTTCGTGGCAGGCCGGTGGTCATGAGTGGCGCGGCACCTACTGGCGTGTGCCGAATCTGGCGCGCCTCAGCAATGCCGCCTCCTGGAACGTGGTCGTGATTGCGGAAACGCAGTCATCCTGGATGGACAGCCTGAACGCGTTGTCCGACTACTGGCTGCCATTTTTGTTAGCTATCGCGGCGGCCGGGCTGCTGGCGGCCTGGTTCAGTGACCGCTACCTGCTGCCGCTCGCAGACCTGCAGAAATCCATCCTGCAGATCGGCAATTCCGACTACGTGGCTGGCAACTCGACGATGCCGCCGGAGCTCGGACAGCTGGCCGAAAACGTGCGGCTGGCTGGGTTGAGCGTCGCTGACCAGATCAGCGCATTGCAGGCCCTGGAAGAAGTCGACCGGCTGCTGCTTGCCAACGGCGCGCTGGAACCGGCGCTGGATGCGATCCTCACCCGGGTGCAGCGCGTCATGCGCGCGCGGTCGGTCGGACTCGCCTTGCTGGATACCGATTCTGCGCAATTCGCCCGCGTCATGGTGACCGCCGACAGCGGCGGTTCCCTGCCGGTGGCGCGCGTGACGATGGACGCCGCCATGCTGGAGTACCTGGCCAGCGTGCGCGAGGGCATCACCGTCGCCAGGTGCGAGGAGCAGCGCCACAGTTTCCTGCAGCCGTTGCAGGACCTGGGAAATCACTACTTCTGGGTCTGGCCGGTGCGCACGTCGGAGAAGCTCACGGCGCTGCTGGCGATTGGTTTTCAGGAGCCGCCGCCGCCGGATCCGCGCTACGCTAAACGCGGCACGGAATTCGCGGCGCGCCTGTCGATTGCATTGTCCAATTCGGCGCGCGATGAAAGCCTGTACCGCCAGGCGCATTTCGATCCGCTGACCGGACTGCCTAACAGGGTGCTGTTCAACGAGCGCCTCGCCGGAGAGCTCGAGTCAGCGCTGGCGAGCGGGCGTTCCGGATCACTGCTGTATGTGGATCTGGATCATTTCAAGAAAGTGAATGACACGGTCGGTCACGCGGCCGGCGACCAGTTGCTCGGCATCATTGCGCAACGACTACGCGCCGCGGTCAAGGAAGGCGATGTGGTTGCGCGCCTCGCGGGCGACGAGTTCACGATCATATTGCCGACGGTGGACGAACCTGAGTCGGCGGCACTGGTTGCGGAACGCATCATCGAGTCACTGCACCAGCCCGTCAATCTCGGCGGCCGCGATCAGTTCGTCGCGGCCAGTATCGGTATCGCGATGTTTCCTAACGATGGCAGCACGGTCGAAGACCTGCTGCGCAACGCCGACGGCGCCATGTATCGCGCCAAGGACATGGGCCGGGGCCGCGCGGTGTTCTTCGATCGCAAGCTGGCGATCTCGCAGAGCGACCCGACGCAAAGCGGCCTGTTCCGCGCGCTGCGACGCCGCGAGTTTGCACTGTTCTATCAACCGCAGTTCGACATGGCCGACGGCAGGCTGGTGGGCCTGGAGGCGCTGCTGCGCTGGCACACACCGCGCGATGGCACCCGCGAACCGAAGGAGTTTGTGCCGGCTGCCGAGGCTTCCGGCCTGATTGTCGACATCGGTGGCTGGGTCCTGGAGGCCGCCTGCGCGCAATTCGCCGCCTGGCGGGAACAAGGCATTGCGCCGCCGCGGGTATCAATCAATGTTTCCGCGCAGCAGCTGAAATATACGGAATTTCCGCGCAGCGTGCGCCGGGTGCTCGACAAGTTCTCGATCGCGCCAGAGTTGCTGGAGCTGGAACTGACCGAGACCGTGTTAGCTGAGGACGCCGCCGGAGCAGCGCTGCTGCAGATCGCGGCGCTGGGGGTCCGCATCGCGCTCGATGATTTCGGCACCGGTTATTCATCGCTGAATTACCTGCGCCTGCATCCGATCCACGCGGTGAAGATCGACCGCAGTTTTCTCGAGGAGGTGCCGGTCAATCCAGCATCCGCGACGCTGGCGGAGACCATCATCACGATGGCGCATGCGCTCGGCAAGGAAGTGGTCGCCGAAGGCGTCGAAACCGAAGAACAGATGCAGTTCCTGCGCGAGCACGGCTGCGATATCGCCCAGGGGTTCTACCTTGCCCGCCCGATGCCGGTAGCTCAGGTTACCGAGCTGCTGCAGATACGCCTGGGAGCGGTTGATCCTGGAACAGCCAGCGCCGCGGGCTAACACGGCTACAATCGACGCCGTGCGATTTCACGATTCGATTCGACTGGCGTTGCTGTTCGGCATCATGCCGCTGCTGCAGGCCTGCAGTACCACGCGTGGCACCTTGCCTTCCGGCCCGGATGAATCCGGAACGCGGATCGCGGCGTTAGCTGAGTCGCAGCTGGGCGCGCCGTATCGCTTCGGTGGTGATTCGCCGCAGGGTTTCGATTGCAGCGGCCTGGTGCGCTATGTCTTCGGGCAGGCTGGAATCACCGTGCCGCGCACTGCGCAGGAGCAGCAACAGGCCGCGGAACCGGTGCCGGCGGATGAGCTGCAGCCCGGCGATCTGGTGTTCTTCCGTATTGGGTCCGGTCGCGTAGATCACGTCGGCATTTATGTTGGCGACGGCGCGTTTGTGCACGCGCCGCGCAGCGGCCGGCCGGTGCGCAGTGAATTGCTGGGCGACAACTACTACCAGCGACGCTACGCAGGTGCAGGCAGGCTCTGGAACTGACCCGGCTTGTCAGGCGGCGTAAACGCGGACTGTTTCGCCGATGGTATTGAGGATGCCGCGCAGCGTGTCGTAGTCCGGGTGTCGCACCCGCATCCACGCGTTCGCCATGTAGCCGCCTTCGACCGGCTGCGTCGGCGTCCCGGGCGGTGGCAGATGGGACGCGACCACACAATCGCCGTATTCGCGCGCGATGCGTTCGACGCCGTCGTAACCGCGAATCCTGCCGTCCCGATCCGGTCGCAGCGCAATCATGCCGCAGGAGTAGCGCCGCGATGGCGCCTGACCGATGCGCTGGTGTACCAAGGCCATGGCCCACTCGCGATAGATGTCGAAATCGTTAGCTGCCGCGTACACGTCCCATTGACCCACGCCCGGCGGCCGGCAACCGATCTCCGAGAACTTCAGGCCCCTGGGGCCGTAAAACCATTCCATGTGGGTCGCGGAAGTGCCGATGTCCAGCGCCTTGATGACCCGCCGCGCCATGGCCTTGAGTTCATCATAGCCACCCGCATCGACGCGATTGGTCGCTATGATCTGTGGCGATATCCAGCGGGCACGCATGGCCTCGAGAACGTTAGGGTAGTAGTGGCTGATGAACTCGTGCGCGACCTCGCCGTTGATGGCGATGGTGTCCAGGAATCCTTCGTGGCCTTCGATGAATTCCTCGACCGCAATCGAGTTGCCGCGCTCGAGCTGGTACTCCGGCAGCGCGCGCTCCAGTTCCAGCAGGTCGGCAACCCGCGTCGTGCCCGCGGCGCCGGCGCCGGCGCGCGGCTTGAGGATCAACGGAAAGCCGACCCGTGCCGCGAAGTCACGCACTTCTGCAGCCGAGTCGGCGCTGGTCGACTGTGCGCAGGGAATTCCCGCGGCGCGCAGCACTTCCTTCATCGTGGGCTTGTCGCGGCACAGCCAGGCGGTGCGCACGCTGGTGCCGGGAATGGCGCATTGCTCGCGCACCCCGGCGGCCGCCATGATGTGTGCCTCCACCGTGGCTTCCAGGCGATCGATCCACACCCGGCCCTGTATGCGCTGCACGGCAGCTAACAAGCTGGGTTCGTGGACGACACTCTGGACCTGCTCGTAGTGTGCGAGCTGACTCCTGAGTTCATCGCCGAGGGCCTCGAGCGGACGTTCACCGATGCCGATGACCCGGGCGCCGACCGCATGCAGCGCGCGCACGAATTGCCGCTGGTAGTAGGGAAAAGCGGGCTCAATGAAGATGACGTTCATGACGGTCCCACCAGGCGTTGGTACAGATCGACGTAGAGCTGGCCCTGGCGATGCCAGGAAAAATCCTGCGCCATCGCGTTTTGCACCATGCGTTGCCAGAGCGCGGGCTGGCGGTAAAGATCGAGCGTGGTGCGCAGCGCCCAGCTCATCGCAGTGGTGTTGTAGTCGTTGAAAACAATGCCGGTGCCGTCGCCAGCCGCCGGATCGAACAGCTGCACCGAATCGGCAAGGCCGCCGGTGCGCCGCACGATGGGAATGGTGCCATAGCGCAGGCTGTACATCTGGTTGAGGCCGCAGGGTTCGTACAGCGACGGCATGACAAAGGCATCGCTGGCCGCCTCGATCCAGTGCGCCATTTCGTCACTGTAGCCGCGATGGAAGACCGCGCGCTCCGGGAACTGGCGCTGCAGGTGGGTGAAGAATTGTTCGTAGCGTTCCTCGCCGCTGCCCAGCGCGATGAAACACAAGTCACGCGTGGCAAGCAGCGGCGGCAGGGTATCGAACAACAGGTCGAAACCCTTCTGCACCGTGAAACGGCTCACCAGGCCTAACAGCATGGTCCGGGCCCTGGGTTTCAGCCGCAGCTTCGACAGAAACTCCTTCTTCAGTCCGGCCTTCACTTCGAGTTCAAATGGCCCGAAGTGGCGCGGCAGCCATTGATCCCAGCGCGGATCCCAGTCGTCATAGTCGACGCCGTTCAGGATGCCGACCAGCTGGCCCTGCGCTGCCCGCACCGCCAGGTCGTCCTGCAGTCCCATGCCATATTCCGGCGACAGGATCTCGCGCGCATAGGTTGGGCTGACGGTTGCGACGACATCGGCGTACATCACGCCGTGCTTCAGGGAATTGATACGGCCATGGGCGAGGTCGTCCTGATGCAGCAGATAGGACTTGTCGCCTAACGCGAGGTCGCCCGCGCTGGCGGCGCCGAACACGCCCTGGTAGCCAATGTTGTGGATGCTCAGCACCGAGCGCGTCGCCGCGAACAGCCGGTCCCAGGCATAGGCGGATTTCAGCAGCAACGGCCCGAACGCCGTATGCCAGTCGTTGAACTGGAATATCTGCGGCGCCCAGCCCATGCGCTGGCAGCACTCGATGCTCGCCCTTGTTAGGGCGAGGAACCGCAGGTGCTCGTCGACGTCGGCCGTGTAGATGCCGGCGCGCCCATAGAGCGCGGGGCAGTCGATCAGGTACGCGCGGGCGTCGGAATTGGGCAGGCGGACGCTGTGAACGGAATACTGGTAGCGGTGGCCGCCAAACTCGAGCGGCAGCTGCTGCAGGGACTCGACCGCGGTGAGTTCCAGTGCCGCGCGGTCGATGCGGCTGTAGAACGGCATGAACAGCCGCACATCGTGGCCCGCACCATGCAGGTACTTGCAGAGCGCCGCCGCGACGTCGGCCAGCCCGCCGGTCTTGGCGAACGGGGTGACCTCCGAGGCGACCATGGCGATACGCAAACCCATCACCCGAGTTTACACGCGCCGAATTGCCGGTAGGCTATGCAGTCGCCATGTCACGCGTTTTAATGATTTCACCTGGATACCCGGCCGAAATGCCGGAATTCACCCGTGGCCTCGCCGAGGTGGGCGCCACCGTATACGGCATCGGTGACCAGCCGGCGGCCGCGCTGCCAACACTGGTCAAACGCAGCCTGCGCGATTATCTGCAGGTGCGGTCGCTGTGGGATTCGGCCGCGGTCCTGCCTGAGATCCGCCGCTGGCTCGGCGGCCACACGCTCGATCGGGTCGAATGCCTGTGGGAACCGGGCATGCTGCTGGCGGCGGAGTTGCGCGAGGGCCTGGGCGTGCCGGGCATGTCGGTTGCGAAGACTGTTCCGTTTCGCGACAAGGAAGCCATGAAGCGCGTGCTGGACGACGCCGGCATTCGCACGCCACGCCATGCGGCCTGCCGCACAGCTAACGAATGCCGCGAAGCGGCGCAGCGCATCGGCTATCCGATCATCGTCAAGCCGATTGCCGGGGCGGGTTCGGCCGACACCTACCGTCTCAACAACGCGGCGGAGCTGGAAAATGCACTGGCGAAACTGACGCATGTGGCCGAGGTCAGCGTCGAGGAATTTGTCGACGGCGAGGAATTCACATTCGATACCGTAACCATCGATGGCCGCATCGCCTATTACAACGTGGCCTGGTACCGGCCGCGGCCACTGATCGCGCGCAGCAATGAATGGATCAGCCCGCAGGTCATCGCGCTGCGCGATCCGGACGCGCCCGATCTCGCCGGTGGCGTGCGCATGGGATTCGACGTCATCCGCGCGTTAGGGTTCGAAACCGGCTTCACGCACATGGAGTGGTATCGCAAGGCCGATGGCGAGGTGGTTTTTGGCGAGATTGGCGGCCGCCCGCCCGGCGCGCACCAGGTCGACCAGATGAATTTTGCCTGTGATTTCGACGTCTATCGCGAGTGGGCCCGCGCCGTCACTCAGGGCCGTTTTGATGCGCAGATCGAACGCAAGTACAACGTTGCCACGATCTACAAGCGCGCGCTGGGACAGGGGATCATTCAGCGCATCGTGGGGCTCGATGAATTCGCCGCACAATATGGATCGACCATCGTCTGGGACAGCCTGCTGCGTCCCGGCACCCGGCGGCGCAACTGGAAGGCAACCCTGGTTTCCGATGGCTTCATCATGCTGCGTCACCCGGATCTCAAGACCACTTGCGCGCTGGCGGACCGGATTGGCACTGACGTGCAGCTCTACGCAGGTTGAGTGCCCGTGATCCTCGACGACCTGCGCCGCCGTTTCTTGTTAGTCCTGGCGATGCTTGCCCTGGTGGTGGTGTCTGGCGCCATTGGTGTTGGCCTGGCGGATTGGCCGTTTGTGCAGCGCAGCTGGCGCCTCGCGGCCTTGCCGGACAGCGGCGAATGGCCGGACAGTTTCTACCAGCCCGTGGTGCGCATTGGCGGCCCTGCGGCGGCAGTGTTACTTACGCAGGACCCGGCGACACAATCGATCGAACCCGGGGCGCTGGCGGCGGCAGCCGCCTGGGCCGAAGCTAACAATTCAGTCGCGTTGCTGGTGACACATCGCGAAAAACTGGTGCTGGAGCGTTACTGGCAGGGCATGAAACCGGACCAGCTGTTCTCCGGGCGCGCCATGTCGCGTTCCCTGTCTGGGATGCTGACCGGTTTCGCGGTTCTCAATGGCAAGCTGAGCCTGGATGACAGGCTCGACGAGTACCTGACCGAGTGGGCCCGCGATCCACGCGGCGCGATCACGCTGCGGCAATTGCTGCAGAACGTCAGCGGCCTCGAAGAAGTTCCGCTGAACGCGGTTGCGCCTCCTGCGGGCGCGGGTCTTGTGGATCGCTGGCTCGCCGGGACGCGCAATTACTTCGGCAAGAACGCCCGTCTGTCCCTGGGCAGTGATTTCGCGCACACGGCGTTGTCGTTCCGTATGGCCCATGAAGCGGGATTCCGTTTTTCGCTGTCCAACGCCAATGCGCAGCTGGCGGGTGTGATCCTCGAACGCGCGCTTGAAGACGATTACGAACGCCTGGTCGACAAGCTGCTGTGGACGCCGCTGGCGGCGGGTCCGGCGGAGCTTTACATGGATCGCGCGAACGGCATGCCGGCGGTCTATTGCTGCATGCGCGCCACGGCGCGCGGCTTTCTGCGTCTCGGTATGTTGTTAGCCAACGATGGTGTCATCGACGGCACGCGCATACTGCCGAAAGGCTGGGTGGCCGACATGGCGCGCGGCTCGCAGGCCAATCCGCTGTATGGCTTGCAGCTCTGGGCCGGCAAGGCGCGCGCCGGCGTGCGCGAGTATCAGCAGGGATCCGGCCAGGGCGTGCGCCATGGCGAGGATTACGCGGCCGACGATGTCATCTGGATGGAAGGCGGCGGTGGCCGCACGATCTGGGCGATCCCGTCGCAGCAGCTCGTGATCGTGCGGCTCGGGCGCGCATCGAAAGACTGGGACGCTTCCACGCTGCCCAACCTGCTGCTGCGCGGCCTGATTCGGTAGGCGCCTCTAAACCGGCACGGTAGCTGGGTTGTAGTCGAACAGCCCAAGTGCTTCATCGACCGGCACGTCATGATGAAACGAATCCGGATCGGCACTCTGGAAGCGCGGCGCCTGCATGGTTGACCGTTCCACCACAAAGCGTGCGCGACCGACGCGCGCGCCCTCATAACGCGCCAGGGCCTGTGCGATGTCCTCGCTGCTCGCGAAGGCGCGGCCCAGCAAGACGGCGTCTTCGATCGCGAGCACCGCGCCCTGGCCGAGGTAGGGCAGGATCGGGTGCGCCGCGTCACCTAACAGGGCGGTCCGGCCGCTGACCCAGCGCATCAGCGGACTGCGTGCGCACAGCGCCCATTTGAAAAGCTTTTCCTCCGGCGCATTGGCGATGATGTCCGTCACATACGGATGCCAGCCGCTGAATTCCGCGGCGAGTTCGCGCTTGTCAGCCGGGATACTCCAGCCTTCCTCCATCCAGCCGGAGCGTTCCGCGAAAGCGACAAAATTCAGCAGCTTGCCGTTGCGAACCGGATAGCGGTTCACCAGATGGCCCGGACCGATGAAGACCTGTGAGGGCGGATCCATGGCCTCGCGCGGCACCTTGTCCATAGGCACGAGACCGCGCCACGCGACATAGCCGGTGAACCTGACTTCCTCCGCGCCGAACAGGGTCGAGCGTACCCGCGAGCGCACGCCGTCAGCGCCGATCATGCAAGCCGCGCGGTGCCACGCACCGCTTGCAACACCGACGGACACGCCCTGATCGTCCTGGTTCAGATCGACAAAGCGATGATTGGTCCTGATGGCCTGCGGATCGTTAGCGAGCACCGCCTTGGCGAGCAGCGTGTGCAGGTCGGCGCGATGCACGACGTAATAGCGTTCGCCATATTGCTCTGCGAGGCGATCGCCGCGCGGCACCTGCGCCAGGATCCGTCCGTTCTGATAATGGCGCACGAGCTGATAGTCCGGCGCATAGGCGACGCGACGGAATTCGTCCATGACGCCGAGCGACTGCAATCCCAGCGCGCCGTTGGGGCTGATCGAAAGCCCAGCGCCCACTTCACCGAGCGTCTCGGCCTGCTCGAACACGGTCACTTTTTGTCCGGCGCGCTGCAGCGCCAGCGCGGCCGCCAGCCCGCCGATCCCGGCGCCTACGACAATGACTTCCCGTTTGTTGATTGGCATGCTGGCTGTCCATTTGCATGGTCATCGCCCGCACATAAGTTGTCTGTAGGTAGTCGCCGAAGCGCTGTTGTCGGGTTTCTTTACACGAAAATGGCGAAAAAGCTGGGGTGGGCCCTTTGGCATGTGACATAACCTGGCTTGTACAGGATCCAGTTCACATCCTGTAGAGCGTCCCGTTCAGGTTCCGACGCATTGCACCAAAGCCCGCTGAATTGACGTCGGAAAACTTTACAGTCCTGTTGGGTAATCCCGGGCGCATCGCCTGAAACGCTGCACCCACGCATCTAACCATCTGATTTTAAATAACTTTTCAAAGTTGGCCCGCCGATTGCATATAGATACCGCAACAGCGCCATGTGGCGCCCTTTTTAAATGTCGGAGAGTAAGAGAAATGTCGATTCGTAAGATGGCTCCCTACCTTGCTGCAGTTGTCGCTCTGGCGTTCGCGAGCGTGTCGCAGGCAGGCCCCATAGTTGCTGGTTCGCAGTACGAAGTCAGCAACCAGGCCGGCACGGCCTTCACGCCTAACGGCCCTGACAACGGCTATTTCTCCTCGGCAACATTTACCTTGAATGCAGGCACTTCGTCGGCGCGCACGGTCGGAACCAGCGCTGGCGTGTTCGCTCTTGACTATCGGAACTTCGGCTCCGCAGACGCGTGGACTCCGTTCCTGAGCTTCTGTCTGCAGCCGGATGTTTACCTGACCCCGTTCCTGAATCCCTACACCGCCAGCCAGGTCGGTTCGGCCAGCGGCAACGCCGGCGGCCCGTATGATGCGGCCAGCATTTCGGAACTCTGGGGCCGGTTCTATGGTCAGATCGCGAACCCGACGAACACCTATACGAGTGACATCAACGCCGCCGCGTTCCAGGTTGCGCTGTGGGAGCTCTCTTACGGCGACCGCAATGGCCTTCTGACCTCGGGTTCTTTCGTTCTGAACAACGCTGGCGGCGCGGTAGGCACGGTCGCGCAGGGCTGGCTCAATTTGCTAGATGGCAAAGGCCCGATGGCCGACGGCCTGCTGGTGCTCACGAATACTCGCGGCACCAATTGCCAGGGTCTCGCCTGCGATCGCCAGGACCTGATCACCCGCGTTCCGGAACCGGCTTCGCTCGCGCTGTTAGGCCTCGGCCTGCTGGGTATTGGCATCCGTCGTCGCAAGCGCGCCGTCTGATCATCCCGGCGTTCTGATCGATAAAAGGCCGCGCCGGCTCTGCCAGCGCGGCCTTTTTTTCAGGTCACCTCGCCCAGGTACTTGGGCAGCATCGCGCGCCAGGTGTTCCAGTTGTGATGGTGCTCGGCTCCCCAGCTGTCCACCCTGTTAGGCACGCCGCGCGCGCCTAACAGCCTGGCGATCCGCCAGCTCTCGCCCGGGTCCTCGTAGTCGCCTTCGCCGGTGGGCAGCAACACGAAGCGCTGCCGCAGCTTCGCCATCTGCGGATGATCGTCCGCGAGCCCCGGCAGGTAATGCAGCGGCGATGAGTAATAGAAATCCGAATTGATCTTGCCGTCGAGGTACTTCGACAGGTCGAAAGTGCCGCTCATTGCGATCGCCAGCTTGAACGCATCCGGATGCCGGCAGATGCTGGCGACGGCGTTGAAAGCGCCGATCGAGGCGCCGGTGGCGATGACCTCGATGTCAGGTGATCCGCAGTCGTGGCGAATCAGCGGCACGACTTCTTCGTAAATATAGGCGTCAAACAGGTTCTGGACCTTGGAACAATACTCCGGGCTGTCGGTACCCTTGAGCCAGGTCTTGCCAGCCACGCTGTCGATCGAGTAGACCTTGATGCGGCCCTGGCTGATCAAATCGCCCAACACGTGAACCAGCTTGAAGCGCTCGACTTCTTCGAAGTCGCCGCCGGCGGTGGGGTACAGCAGCACGGGGGTCCCGAAGTGCCCCCAACGGACAACCCTCGCCGGTTCGGGCAGCCGCGGCGTCTGCCAGCTCCAGGTTTTTTTATTGTTTTCGCTCATGGGTGCGCATCTTGTCGTCCCGCTTGCACAGCGTCAATTGTCGGCGCACGATTATCAGCCTGCAGTCGTGAAGGCATGGAGGTTCTGTGAACAGGCGCATCTATAAACCATTGTGCATTGCCCTGGCGCTTGCTGCGGCGCCGTTAGCATCGGGTGCCGGTACGGGCTCCGCGAGTCCGCCGGCCGGCGGCGCGGCCATGTCGAAAGCGGAAACCCAGGATCCTGTCGCGGTGGCGCTGCGCCTGTACAACGAGGGCGTCAAGCTGGTGCAGCGTGCGGATCAGGCGGGCACTGATGCAAAGAAAGCCCAAAAAGACTATGCCAGCGCGCTGAAAAAGTTTGAAAGCGCCGTGGAAGGCAATCCGCAACTGGCGGAAGGCTGGAATTATGTCGGGTACTGCCGCCGGCAGACCGGTGATTACGGCGGCGCACTCGGTGCCTATGACGAGGCCTTGCGGCTCAAGGCCGGCTTTCCCGAGGCGCTGGAATACCGGGGGCATGCCTACCTCGGCCTCAATCGCGTCGACGACGCCAAGCGCGATTACCTCGACCTGTTCGGCCGCAATCGTGCGCTCGCTGACAAGTTGTTAGCTGCGATACGCACCTGGTCGGGCGCGCAGCGCGCGGGCAGCAATGCCAATGCCGAGCAGCTCAATACGCTGGATGCATGGATCACGGAACGCGAAAAACTCGCGCAGCAGACTGCGGCGCTCAGCCGCGTGGGGTCGGCGGCCGGCTGGAATTAACCATTCGGGGCTGAATCCTTGAGGTGGTTTTATGCGGCGCTGGCTGCGCCGTGTCTGTTAGCGGTCACGCTCGGCGCGGAATCCTGGACCTGGCGCCTGCCACCCGGCATGCCCGAGCCTTTCGTGCCCGCGGACAATCCGATGAGCGAGGCGAAACGCGCGCTCGGTCAGCGGCTGTTCTTCGAGCCGAAATTGTCGGTGACCGGGGGCATGGCCTGCGCGGATTGCCATGAGACGGCCAGGGCCTTCACCGATGGCAGGCCGCGCTCGCCCGGCGCAACCGGCGAGCTTACCGACCGCGGCGCGATGTCGCTGGTCAACGTCGCCTACAGCCAGTCGCTCGGCTGGATCAAGCCCGAGTTGCGGCCGCTGGAAGCGCAGATGCTGGAGCCGCTGTTCAACGAGCACCCGCTGGAAATGGGCCTGCACGGTCGCGAGCAGGCCGTCGTGGCGCTGCTGCGGTCAAGGTCCGATTACCGCGCGCAGTTTCGCGCCGCGTTTCCGGGTGAAGCGCAACCGGTCACCATGCCTAACATCATCAAGGCGATCGCCTGTTACGAACGCACGCTCATCTTCGCGGACTCGCCATTTGATCGCTACCTGTATCGCGGCGAGCACGCGGCGCTGAGCCCGGCGGCGCGCCGCGGCATGGATCTGTACTTCTCCGCCAAGGTTGGCTGCGCGCGCTGCCACAGCGGCATCAACCTGGCCGGCCCGTGGCGCGACGCGAGTGGCGCAACCGGTCCGCCGGCGCTGGCGGACAACGGACTCGGCGCCGGAAATTTCAAGGTGCCGACACTGCGCAATATCGCGCTGACGGCGCCTTACATGCATGACGGCCGCTTCGCCGGCCTGGATGCGGCGCTGCGCCACTACGGCCAGATCGCGCAGCATCGTGGCCGGGATCAGCGATTGCCGGCCCGCGAGCTAACAGCCGGTGAGCAGCGCGAGCTGCGCGCCTTCCTGGAGTCGCTGACCGACCCGGCGTTCAACAAGCCCTAGGGAAGCTCTGCACAGGTAACGCGGGTGCGGCCGAGACGGATTTTTTCACTGGCAAGGAACGACGAGTGATGTGTATCGAGATACATGAGCGAGGAGTGACGCCGCCAGAGGAAAAATCCGTCCGGCCCCACAGGGTTAAGCCGCAAATGCCCGGCTACTGCGTTGCTCCCTCCTTACATGGAATTACCATGCTGCGTCGGTCGCGCCTTGTATCCGGGCATTTGCGGCCTAACGCGCCTCGCGTTACCTGTGCAGAGCTTCCCTAGGCGCGGCCTTCCTGCCTGCGCCAATCCTGCATGCGCGAGAAGAACAGCTCCGTGAAAGAATCCCACTCGTGCGCCGGGAACAGCGTCTCGACTTTGCGCCGTACCGCAGCCTTGGCCTCCGCCGTGCCGAAAAACGCGTCGGCAACCTCGTCGAAATGCGCCAGGTGCTTGCCACAGAAATCCTCGAACTCGGCGGCCGCCAGCCGGCCCCTGGCAATGCGCGCGTACTCTGTTAGCTTCTCGGCGGGCGGGAGATCGCGCGCCGCGACGTCGAAGTAGGGCTCCCAGTCGAGGTTCTTGCGCATCTTGCGTTGCGTCGCAGCGCAGAAGATCGCCCAGCGCAGGTTGGCTTTCACCAGCCATGGAAAATGGTAGTGCAGCGACGTGACCTGCGAATCGGGGCAGGCGTTGGCGAAATCGATTGGATGCCAGGCGTGGTTCTTCAGCAGCGCCTCGCAGGAATTGAAATCCCAGCCGAAGAAGGTGTTGATGGTCAGCGTGATGTCTTCCAGCATGCGCTGTTCGCTGGTCGATATGAAATCTCGGTCCATGCGATAGCGATCATGCAAGGCTGCGGCCGGATCGTAATTGATCACGCGGGTCTGCGGACCGAGGCCGATGCAGCGCACGAAACGATCGAAAGGAATGATACCGGCCTGCAGATGCATGACATCGGTGCCGGAGGCTTCATATGCCGCTTTCAGCGCAGCATCGTTGTCGATCTTGGTCACTCCCTTCCAGCCGCCGCCGTCATAGGGTTTCATGAACAGCGGATAACCGAGTTTCTTGCCGATGGCGCTGAGGTCGAACAATTGCGCGTAGCGCTGCAGCGTGGGTTCGAGATCCGCGGTCTTGTTATACGACTTCGGCGGCACCATCCAGGTATCAGGGATCGGCAGGCCGAGCCGCATCATTGCGCAGTAGGTCGTGTGCTTTTCGTTAGCCTGGAGGGACCAGGGGTTGTTGTAGACGTACAGATCGTTGAGCAGCACCGATTTCTTGATCCACTCGCGACTGGTGTGATACCAGTGCGTCAGGCGATCGACTACCACGTCGTACTTGACCGGTTGCTTCAGGTCGAAGGGCTCGATGGTGACGCGGGTTACGGCAAAATCCAGCGTGTCGCCGCGCCAGGAAATCTTCAGCTGCAGGCGCTTGAGGATTTCTTCGAAGCAGATCGGCCAGCAGATATCCGCGCCAAGGGACAGACCGATTTTTCTTGTTAGGTGGGCCACTGCAGGTACTCCGTTTAAGCCTTACTCATACACCATCCACAAGGGTCCTGGGAATAGCCAGGACAGGCCCGCGCGCTGGCGATCGCGCCAGTTTTCCCAATTATGGGCGTCGCGCGCTTCCTCGTAGCGTACTTCGATGCCGCGGTCGCGCAGCAGCGGCAGAATCGAGCGGTTCTCGTAGATCAGAGACTCGTAAATGCCGCAGCTGACGTAGGCGCGCTCGGTTGGCAGACCGGGTGCCGCCCGAAATTGATTGACGAATTTTACTACCGGATCAAAAACAGCGCCGCGTTTGTGTTCGCCAAAATCGCTGAAGGCGAAAGACCCGGACTGCAGCAGCAGGCGGCCGAACATGCCGGGGTAGCGCCAGGCGGTGTACAGGCTGGCGACTCCGCCGAAGCTGGCGCCCATGAGGCCGCGGGTGTCCGGCGTGTCTTCCAGCGGAAATTGCACCCGCAGGCTTTGCAGCAGCTCCTCGACGATAAAACGCGCATGCGGTTCGTAGCCCGCGTATTCACGCAGCCGGTCGGGCGAATGCGTGCAGGCAACGATCAGCGGCGCAATTTCCAGGCGGTGGATCAGGTTATCCAGCACGGTGCGCAGCGACGCGAAGCGCAAGTAGTCCTCGCCGTCATGCACGATAAGCAACGGATAACGGCGCGTGCGCCGGAAGCGTGCTGGCAGGTAGACCAGCGCGCGCCGCTGGCCGCCTAACGCCGTGCTCGAGACCTGCAGTTCTTCCAGCGTGCCGTGCCGCGCCTGCGGGTCATCGAGCGTCCAGTCCGGGCGAACGTAGCCATAAGCCTGACAAACGGAATTGGCGCCGAACGGGTCGGCCGCCTGCACCGGGTTCAGAGGGTCGAGTATCAGTTCACTCTTGCCCTGGGTCCGCCGTTCGAATTTGTATTCCAGGCGCGACCCCGGCGGCAGTTCCAGGTGCCGCGCCCACAGGCTGGTGCCGTCGATGCGTTCCAGCGGTTGCGCCGCCGCCAGCCCGGAAATCCAGCAGCGCAAATGCACCGACTCGGCGTCGCCGGAGTAGACGAACGTGACGCCGTCTGCGGCTATCAGCGGAAATTTTGACGCGCGCAGAAAGCTGACAATCGCCGCCTCATCCGGCGTGCCATGGGCGGTGAGTGCGCGCAGGGCCGCGTGCATCAGGTGTCCACTTCCGCGAGGCTGCCGTCGCGGCGCAGCCGGCGGCTGCCGGTGCCGCTCAGGAAATGCCCGTCGCTGAATTGCAGCTCCGCGCCGGTATCGAGTGTCAGGCAGCGCGCGGGCGCGAAGCGCCGGGCAAGAATACGTACCCGCGCCGCGTCGTCGAGGTGCAGCCGCGTGGCGGCATGCGGCAGAACGATCACGCGATTTACCAGGCACAGGCCTGCGTCAAAGACCTCGACATTGGAGCGGCCCTGCGGCGGCGAGTCATGAAACAGTGCCACCACATCGGTCAGGGCCATGGCTCCGGCGGACCAGGCCACGACCGGCTTGTCCGCGAACAGCGCCGCGCCTCCTAACAAACGCAGCCGGTTGAGCAGCACGGCCACATGACCGCCGGCGATGAACACGGCGTTAGCCTGCTGAACGTAACGGCCAATCTGTGCCGCCGCGCTGGCTACGGCCGGCCGGTCCGGCAGATTGGTCCTGGCGGCAAACTCACGGTGGATGGTGCTGATGGCCGCGAGGTGCGCGTGGTCCAGGCGGTGCAGGGCGGCGATGGCCTGGCGGCGGGCCCGCCGCAGCAGCGCCGGCGAGCCGTCGCGCTCGAACAGCTCGCGCGCCGTGTCCTTGGCATGCGTGAGCTGCAGTTGATAGAGCTCGCGCATCTCCTGCAGGTCAGACTGGCGCTGCCGGTGCTCGCCGCGCAGCACCGTGTCCTGTTCGAATACACGTTCGCTGCGCTCGTAAATGCGCAGGTCATGCACATCCGCGTCCAGGTGGGCGCGCAGCTCGTCGAGCTCGCCTTCGCGCTCCTGCCAGCCCGCGCTGATGGATACAAATGGCCCCTGCAGCCCAAGCGCCGCGACCACGCCGCGCAGGTTGGGCGTTCGAAACTGGGGTCCGAGCAGGCTCACCGATGACATGGCGCCATATGATAAAGGGTTGGCTCAGCTATGCTAGCGGCAATGCGGCCGATCGATATCGCCAATCTCGTTTTGTTAGGTGCCATCTGGGGCGGCTCGTTTCCGCTGCTGCGCTATGCCGCGCCGCAGTTCGGGCCGCTGGCGCTGATCGCGGTGCGCCTGATCAGCGCCGCCGTAGTGGTCATGCTGCTATGGCGGGTCGGCCGTGAGCTGCGCGCCAACTGGCGGCGCCTCGCGCTGCTCGGCCTGATCAACACGGCCATCCCGTTCACGCTGTTTGCGTTCGCGGCGCTGCTGATACCGGCCGGCGTCAACTCACTGCTGAACGCCACGACGCCGATCTTCGGCGCGCTGATCGCACGCTTCTGGCTGGGCGAGCGCCTGAGCCTGCAGCGCTGGAGCGGCATTTTGCTGGCCTTCGTGGGTGTCGGCGCCATCGTCTTCGAGACGGTCGGTTTCGGCACCATCGACCACACAGGTCATGGGCCTCCGTGGCTGGGTGTGCTGGCAGGTCTCGGCGCCGGATTCCTCTATGGCCTCGCCGTCTGTTACACGCGCCGCTACCTCGTCGACCTGCCGGCGACCGTGCTGACGGCTGGCAGTATTGGCTCGGCCGCGATCATGCTCTCGCCGCTCGCGTTGTTAGCCTGGCCGGCCACGCCGCCGACTGCGGGCGCCTGGCTTGCAGCTGTGGTGTTAGGCCTGTTGTGTACCGCGACCGCTTACGTGCTGTATTTTCGCCTGCTGAAGAACGTCGGCGCGGCGCGCGCGGTAACCACGACCTTCCTGATTCCGGTGTTCGGCATCCTCTGGGGCGCGCTGTTTTTCGGCGAGCGCGTCGGCGGCCGGCTGCTGTTGTTCTGCGGCGTGGTGCTGGCCGGCACGGCGCTGGCGACCGGGCTGTTCGAAAGGTCCAGAGCAGCTGTCTAGACGGCTGGCACGTGGTCCGGCGCGCTTTTAGTTCCGGCAAGCGCGGGCATGTTGCAGTGCGGCGATGCAATAATGAAGCCGTATGTCCGAGCCCCGCAGCAACCGCATTACTACCCTGAGCCTGGCGGTGGCGGTCCTGTGCGCCGGCTGGGCCATTTATGCGACCAAGCATGCCAATAAGCCCAGCGGTGGATTCGGCCCACCGGGCGGGGGGCCGCCTGCGTCTATGACCGGCGGCCGGCCAGGCGCGGCAGGTGCGGCCGCCCGAGGCGGCAATGCCGCTCGACCCGGCGCGGCTCCAGGGCAGGGTGGCGGATTCAATACTCCGACACCGGTAGTTACGGCGCCGGTCCGCTCCGCGCTGTTGACGCGGGCGCTGTCCGCGGTCGGCACCGCGCAGGCCAACGAAGCGGTCAACATAACCTCCAAGACGTCGAACATTGTGTCGCGGGTGCGTTTTACCGACGGCCAGTCCGTACAGTTGGGCGAGATCCTGGTGGAACTGGACAGCGCCCAGGCGCGCGCCGACCTGGCCGTGGCTCAGGCGGCGCTCACGGAAAGCACCTCGCAGTATCAGCGCAGCAAGGAGTTGCTCAACACCCAGGCGGTTTCGAAGTCCCAGTTCGACCAGCTGGTCGCGACCAAGCAGGCTAACGAGGCGCGGCTGGCGGCGGCGCGCGCGCGGCTCGAAGACACCGTTATCCGTGCACCGTTCTCGGGGCGCGTGGGGCTGCGCAAGGTGAGCGTTGGCAGCCTGATCAGTCCCGGTGCCTTGATTACGACCTTGGATGACACCAGCATCATCAAGCTCGATTTCTCGGTGCCGGAGAATGTCGTGGCGAGCCTGCGCGACGGGCTCACGGTCAAGGCCAAGAGTAATGCGTATCCCGGTCGGGTCTTTACCGGCCGGGTTTCGAGTGTCGATTCGCGCATCGATCCCACGTCGCGGTCGGTGGCGGTGCGGGCGCTGGTACCTAACAGTGACGGTGCCCTGCGTCCCGGCCTGTTCATGACCGTGGATCTCGAAAGCGAAAGTCGCACCGCACTGGTGATTCCGGAAGAAGCGCTGGTGCCTGAGAAGAGCAGCCAGTATGTCTTCATTGTGCGGGACGGCGTGGCCAGCAAACGCGAGGTCACGATCGGTGCGCGCCAACCGGGCAGTGTTGAGGTGCTGGCGGGGCTCGCCGCTGGCGAACGGATCATTGTCGAAGGCACCATCAAGGCGCGCGATGGCGGGCCGGTGCGCGACACTGCCGCGGCTGAAGTCGCGACTTCGCAGCCGCCATCGCCGGGCGCCACAGCGACGGGTAGCAATACAGGTGCACGGAGCGCGACATGACGATTTCCGAACTGTCGATCCGGCGGCCAGTGTTTGCTACCGTGCTGGCGCTGCTGCTGCTGATTCTCGGCATCATGGCCGCGCTGCGCCTGACGGTGCGCGAATATCCGGATGTTGCGCGGCCGGTGGTCAATGTCGCCGTTGTGTATCGCGGCGCATCGGCTAACGTCATCGAGTCCCGCATCACGCAGGTGCTCGAAGATGAACTCGCTGGCATCGAGGGTCTCGACAAGATGACCTCGGCGAGCCGCGATGAAGCCTCGCGCATCAACCTTGAATTTACCGTTGATCGCAATCTCGATGCCGCGGCTAACGATGTGCGCGAGCGTGTCTCGCGCGTGCAGGAACGCCTGCCGCAGGATGCCGAGGCGCCGACCATCACCAAGGTTGACGACTCGATGGAAGTCATCATGTATCTGAATGCCAACAGCACGAAGCGCAACGTGCTGGAGCTGACGGACTACGTGGATCGTTATCTCAAGGACCGTTTCAGCGTCGTACCCGGTGTCGCGTCGGTCAGCGCTGGCGGTGGCCGGCGTTATGCGATGCGTATCTGGCTGGATCGTGAGGGCCTCGCGGCGCGGCAGTTGACGGTCGGCGACATTGAGGCTGCGCTGCGTCGCGAAAACATCGAATTGCCGGCCGGACGCATCGAGTCGCAGCAGCGCGAGTTCACGCTGCGCACTAACACCTCGCTGACCAGTGAAAAGGAATTCCGCGACCTGGTGATTGGGCGCAGCCCGGAAGGTTACCTGGTGCGCTTGTCCGAAGTAGCCGACGTGCGCGTAGCCGCTGCCGATGAGCGGTCGATTTCGCGATCCAACGGGCTGCCAGGCTTCAGTCTCGGCATCATCCCGAATTCAAAAGCGAACATGCTCGAGGTAGCCAATAACGTCAAGAGGGCGCTCGCGGAAATCAAGCCGACACTGCCGCCCGACATCGATATCGAGATCAATCTCGACTTCACTGTGTTCATCCTGGAGTCGCTGAAAAACGTGGTGACGGTGCTGGTTGAGACCATGCTGATCGTGCTGGTGATCATCTATCTGTTCCTGGGCACGGTGCGCGCGACGCTGATTCCTGCGGTGACCATACCGGTGTCGATCATGGCGGCGGCAACGGTCATGCTGTCGCTCGGCTATTCGATCAACACGCTGACGACGCTGGGCGCGGTACTCGCCATCGGCCTGGTCGTCGACGATGCCATCGTCGTACTCGAGAACATCGCGCGCCGCGTCGAGGGCGGGGAACCCGCGTTGCTGGCGGCCATCAACGGCAGCCGGGAAATCAGCTTCGCGGTCATCTCCACGACGCTGGTACTGATTGCAGTATTCGTGCCGATCTCCTACATGCAGGGCAATGTCGGCCGCCTGTTTGGCGAGTTCGGCGTCACAGTCGCGGCGGCCGTGGCGTTTTCCGCGCTGATCGCGCTGACGCTGACGCCGATGATGTCCTCCAAACTTTTTGCCAAGGGCATACACCGGCTGCCGATTGCGCAGGCCTTTGACAACGGTTTCCGCGGCTTTGCCGGCGGTTATGAGGTGCGGCTGCGCCGCACATTGCAGGGCCGCAGGCCGCTGGCGATTGTGATTGCGGCGGGTGCTGTCACGACGTCACTGATTGCGCTGCTGGTGCTCGGAAAACCATTGCCGTTTCTCCAGCTGCAGCAGGAATATGCGCCGCTCGAAGATCGCGCGATGCTGCCCGTCATGGTGACGGCGCCGGAGGGCGCGAGCCTCGCGAACCTCGACAAATACCTCAGGGAACTCGAAGTCATCGGCATGGACGAGCTGCGCCGCGGCAATGCGCGGCGGGTCATCGCGCGTTCCGGGTCCTGGGGCATGCAGACCGATGTCAACGTCGGCACGCTCTACATGCCACTGGCGCTGTGGAGCGAGCGCGAGGACACTTCAGCGCAGATCGCACAGCGTATTCGCCAGCGCACCGCGGGCATTGCCGGTGTGCGCATCGTCGTGATCCAGCCGCCGAGCCTGTCGATCGGCGGCGGCAGCAAGCCGGTGCAGGTCGTGTTAGGCGGCACGGACTACAACCAGCTCGCTGCCTGGCGCGACAAGGTCTTCGATCGCGTCAACGCCGAGAACCCCCGCATCCTGAACCTCGAATCAGATTACCAGGAACGCAAGCCGCAGTTGCAGGTGCGGATCGATCGCAACAAGGCGGCGGATCTCGGCGTGTCGCTGCAGAATGTCGGCCGCACGCTGGAGACGATGCTGGGTTCGCGCATCGTGACCACGTTCCTGCGCGACGGCGAGGAATACAACGTCATCCTGCAGGCCCGCGAGGAAGATCGCGCGACCCCCAGCGATCTCGGCAACATTTACGTCAAGTCGGATCGCAGCGGCGCGCTGGTACCGCTGTCGGCGCTGGTTAGCGTGCTGGAAACCGCCGGCCCGGCTGCCTTGCGCCGTTTCGACCGCATGCGCGCGATCACGATCTCGGCGAACCTTGCCCCCGGTTATTCGTTAGGTGAGGCGCTCAAGTACCTGGAGAAGACCATCCGCAGCGAAGTTCCCGAGGGAGTGCAAATCGCCTATAACGGCGAATCGCGCGAGCTCAAGCAGACTGGCGGCAAGCTCTGGCTTACCTTCGGTTTCGCACTGCTGATCGTTTATCTGGTGCTGGCAGCGCAGTTCGAGAGCTTCATCCACCCACTGATCATTCTCGCGACGGTGCCGCTGGCGATCAGTGGCGGTTTGCTGGGTCTGTGGCTGTTCGGTTCATCGATCAACGTATTCAGTCAGATCGGCGCCATCATGCTGATCGGCATCGCCTGCAAGAACGGCATTCTCATTGTCGAGTTCGCCAACCAGCTGCGTGATCGCGGGGTTGAGTACGTCGAGGCGGTGATCGAGTCGGCGGCGATCCGTTTCCGGCCGGTGCTGATGACCAGTCTGTGCACCGCGTCCGGGGCGATTCCGCTGATGATCGCGAGCGGCGCTGGCGCCGAGAGCCGGCAATCGATCGGCGCGACCGTGTTCTTCGGCACGCTCGTCGCGCTGTCGCTGACCCTGTTCGTAGTGCCGTCGCTGTACGTGCTGCTTGCGAAGAACACCCGCTCGCCGGAATACCTGAGCCGCCTGATCGACAAGCTGCGCGATCGTGCGGGCGGCGCGGCCGGAGCCGTGCCCGAGGCGGGCCAGGCCGCCGTCAGTAAAAAAAGCTAACAAGAGGATCGACCCATGACTATTGCACTCTGGTGTGTCGCGATCGCGGCCGTTTTTCCTATCATCTGTACCGGCATTGCCAAGGCGGGCAGCGCTGGTTACGACAATCGGAATCCTCGCGACTGGCTCGGCCGCCTGCAGGGCTGGCGCGCGCGCGCCAATGCCGCGCAGCAGAATTCCTGGGAGGCGCTCGCGGTATTTGCCGCCGGCGTGTTTGCCGCGCACCTCGCGCACGCGCCGCAGGCGCGGGTCGATCTGCTGGCCGAAATATTCATTGCCGCGCGTGTTCTGTACCTGGCCTGTTACCTCGCGGACCTCGCCCTGCTGCGCTCGCTCGTCTGGACGATCGGAATCGGTGTCTCGATCGCGATGTTTTTTGCCGCGAACTGAAGGCTCAACGCTTTAACATAATGCTCAGTCTGGCGCCTCGCCGGGCTGACACTGTCAACCGGGGATTTCTTCGATAAGTATTTGATTTATTTAGATATATAAGTGCGCTTGCCGGCCAGTTGCGGTTCCCAAAGGTACAATGGGACACCATGGCGCATTCCCCCTACGAACAACTAGAACAAGAGTGGAAGCGCCTGCACGCCTTCCGCGGCGCCCTGGCGCTGCTGCGCTGGGATGCCGCCGTCATGATGCCGCGCGGCAGCGCCGAACTGCGCGGCGAACAGCTGGCCGCGCTCGAGACCGAGTACCACACGTTGCTGACCGCGCCCAAGGTCGCGCGCCTGCTGGACCGCGCCCAGGCGAATGCCAGCGCGCTGGATGAATGGCAGACCGCCAATCTCCATGAAATGCGCCGGCAACGCGATCATGCGATTGCGACCCCAGCCACCCTGATCTCGCGCCTGGCAAAAGTCATAGCGCTCGCCGAGGTGCGCTGGTTCGAGGCGCGCAGTAGCAACAATTTCGCCGTGTTCGCGCCGCACCTGCAGGATGTCGTCCAGCTGGTGCGCGACAAGGCTGCGCTGCTCGGCCAGGCGTTCAACCTGAGCCCCTACGATGCCCTCGCCGAGGAATTTACACCCGGCCTGCGCAGCGCCGACATCGACACGCTGTTCAAGGCTTACCAGCGGCGCCTGCCGATCATGATTCGCGAGGCCATCGCGGCCCAGGAGTCGCGGCCGGTGCTTCCCATCCAGGGGCGGTTTGCGCCTTCCAGGCAGCGCGCCTTCATCACCGATGTCATGAAGGCCTTCGGCTTTCCGTTTGATCGTGGCCGCCTCGACGAAAGCAACCATCCTTTCACTGAAGGCGTGCCCGGCGACGTACGCATCACGACGCGACTGGACGGCGCCAATCCTTTCAGCGGCTTGTTAGCGTCGATGCATGAAGTCGGCCACGCGATGTACAGTTTCGGTTTGCCTGCCGCCTGGCACAACCAGCCGGTTGGGCAGGATCGCGGCATGGCGCTGGAAGAAAGCCAGGCCTTGTTGCTGGAAATGATCCTGTGCCGCAGCCGCGAGTTCGTGCTGTGGCTGCGGCCGCTGCTCGAGAAACATTTCGCTGTCAGTGGTCCGGAGTGGGAAGCCGACAACCTGTACCGGCTGCTGACCCGCGTGCAGCGCGGCTCGATTCGTGTCGCTGCGGACGAGCTCACGTACACGTCGCACATCATGCTGCGCTATGACCTCGAGCAGCGCCTGTTAGGCGGTGAGATCGCGGTACGCGACCTGCCTGAGGCCTGGAACGACGCCGCCGAGCGCCGCCTTGGAGTTCGGCCGCAAAACGATGCCGAAGGCTGCATGCAGGACATTCACTGGGCGGTGGGCGCGTTCGGATATTTTCCATCCTATGCAGCGGGCGCTGCGATTGCCGCCCAGCTGCACGAGGCCATGCGCCTGGATCTCACCGATCTTGACGGGCAGGTCGCGCGTGGCGAATTCAAGCCGCTGTTCGAATGGCTGCGCACGCAGCTGTATTCACACGGTTCGCGCTACTCCACGAACGAGCTGCTGGTCCAGGCGACCGGCAAGCCGCTGGGCGCCGCGGCGGCACTGCGCTACCTCGAGCACAAATACCTCGGCGAAATAACGCCCAGCAGCGCCGCTGCCTGATTTTCGCGGCACTCATGGACATGCCCGTCACAGAAGTCGTGGTCCCAATGCCGAAGCCGCGCGCTCGGACGCGGCCGTCTAACAACTTTCGCAAACTGCAGGCCCATTTGCGCGGCCTGGTGGGCAAGGCGATCGCCGATTTCGGCATGATTGCCGATGGCGACCGGGTCATGGTCTGTCTCTCCGGCGGCAAGGATTCGTACACGCTGCTCGACCTGCTCATGTCTCTGCAGCGCGCCGCCCCGGTGCGCTTCGAGCTGATCGCCGTGAACCTCGATCAGAAGCAGCCGGATTTTCCCGCTGATGTGCTGCCGCGCTATCTTGAGTCGCTGGGTGTCGCCTGGCATGTCATCGAGCAGGACACCTACAGTGTCGTCAAGCGCGTCATTCCGGAAGGCGCAACGATGTGCGGGCTGTGTTCGCGCCTGCGCCGAGGCGCGCTCTACAAATTTGCGTCCGCGAACAAGATCAGCAAGATCGCGTTAGGTCATCATCGCGACGATATCGTCGAAACGTTCTTTCTCAACCTGTTCCACGGCGGTCGCCTCAAAACCATGCCGCCAAAACTGCGCAGCGAGGACGGCCGTCATGTCGTCATCCGGCCGCTGGCATACGTGGCCGAGCGCGACATCGAACGCTACGCGCGGGTGCGTGATTTCCCGATCATCCCCTGCAACCTGTGCGGCTCGCAGGACCACCTGCAACGCGTCGTGATCAAGCAGATGCTGGCGGACTGGGAGCGCACCAATCCGGGGCGTACCGAAACCATTTTCTCCAGCCTGCGCAATGTGACGCCGAGCCATCTTGCAGACAACAGCCTGTTTGATTTCCGCGCGCTTTGAAGCCGCATGCCTGATACGACTCAAGACAGCCGCGGCCCGGTACCCCTGCCTAACAGCTACTGGGTCGTGCCGGGGCGGCTGCTCGCCGGGGAGTATCCGGCGAGCAATGTCCTGGCAGAGACCGACGCGCGTATCGAACGCCTGCTGCAGGCCGGTATCGACACGTTTGTCGATCTGACGGCGCCCGGCGAATTGCCGCCTTATCATCCGAATCTGCCCTTGTCGACCGAGTACGAACGGCGGCCCATCAAGGATCACGGGATTCCGGAAAATTTTCAGCAGATGGACGAGATCGTTGCCGTCATTGCGGATGCTTTGCGCCGGCGCCGCGCAGTTTACGTCCACTGTCGCGCAGGAATCGGGCGTACCGGCACGACCATTGCATGCTTGCTCGCGGACGGCGGGCTGAGTGCGCAGGGCGCTCTCGAGAAGTTGAATTTGCTTTGGGCTCAGAGCGCCCGGTCGTTCGACTATTCAACGGTTCCGGAGACTGCGCAGCAGGCCGAATTCGTGCGTGACTGGGTGAAGTTTCGCGGCCCGAATCCCGCTACCGCTGCGGCCAGTATCGCGAATCCGGTCGAGATCTCGATGCCCCCGTCGTCACAGCCGCGCCTGCAACAGCGTTTTACCGGCGCCATGTTAGGCCTCGCGGTTGCCGAGGCGGTCGCGGCTGCCTCACACGGCCTGGCGCGCGGCGAATTTGCGCCGGTCACCGGCATGACCGGCGGCGGGCCGGCCAATCTGCCGCGCGGAGCCTGGGGCGACGATACGGCAATGGCGCTCTGCCTTGCGGACAGCCTGCTGTCCACGGCCGCCTTCGATCCGCGCGATCAGGTCGCGCGCTATCAGCGCTGGCAGACCCGGGGATACCTTGCCGCCACCGGTCAGTGTGCTGGCATCGAACCTAACACCGCCAGGGCGCTGGGCGCGGCGCGCTGGCGCCGGCAGATTTTCGCCGGCTCACACGATCCCCAGCAACTGGACCCGGAGTCGCTGGGCCGCATCGCACCGGTGCTGTTGTATTTTCACGCGGATCCGGCCCTGGCTTTGACGCGCGCGGTCGAAGCCGCGCGTACCATCAACCAGGCGCCGCTGGTGCTGGCGGCGATGCGCTGCGCGGCGCTGGTCCTGCAGAGAACGCTGGCGGGCCTGGACCGCTCCAGTCTGTTAGCACTGGATCGCAAGGCAATTGGCGTGCCGCCGGGCCCGGACGCCGCGCGGCTGGAGCAAATCGTCGACGGCCGGTTCAGGTCGATGCGGGACGAGGAACTGCATCCGGCGGGTGACGTGCTCGATATCCTCGAGTGCGCGCTGTGGACGCTGTGGCGCGCCCGCGATTTCCGTGACGCGGTGTTGACCGCGGCGAACCTGGGGGGGCGCAGCGACGTGACCGGCGCGCTGGTCGGTCAGATTGCCGGCGCCCGCTTTGGCGCCGCGGCGATTCCCGCGGACTGGCTCGCCGTGTTAGCCATGCGCGAGACCATTGCCGGGTTCGGCGATCGTATTTTTGCGGCCGCGCAGGCGGGAGTGCCCGCGTGAGCGCAGCGCTTTCCGTCCGTCGACTGGCAACGCTGCCGGATGCGGATCTGCTGCAGTTGCGGTTTTGTGACCTGCCGATTCGCCTTGAGCGCAGCCATGTCAGTCGGGCGATCGCGCGCCTCAAGCGCGAACTGCGCGCGCGCGGCCTCCGTTTCACGCCACACGTATGGCTCGCGGAGGAATGGTTTTCACCGGACGGTGTGCCCGGTTTTGCGGTGCCGTTCTATCTGGCGCATCCGCGCCTCGCACGGCTCGAGCGCGCGATGACGGGCCAGGTTGAGGGCGGCAACAGCAACTGGTTGATGCGCATACTGCGTCATGAAGCGGGGCATGCCATTGACAACGCCTACCGGTTGCGCCGGCAGAGCCGCTGGCGCGAAGTTTTTGGCCCATCCTCATTGCCCTATCCGAACCGTTACCGGGCACGCCCGGGCAGCCGGCGCTATGTGCATCACCTCGGCGACTGGTACGCGCAGGCGCACCCGACCGAGGATTTCGCCGAGACCTTTGCGGTCTGGCTGCAGTCGCGTCGTTCCTGGCGACGCGCCTACGCCGACTGGCCAGCGATGCACAAGCTGACGCTGGTGGATGAGTTGATGCGCGGAATTGCGGGCGCAGCGCCGGTCGTGAGCAGGCGTCTGACCGTCGAACCCCTGGCGCAGAACAGGCGCACGCTCGCGCAGCACTACCGGCAGCGCGCATTGAATCGTATTCATCACCGGCGCGGTCGCATCGACGAGCTGCTGCAGCGGGTGTTTGTGGCGCAACGGCCCCGTGCTAACACGGCAACCGCGCGCAGCATCCTGCAACAGGCCAAGAAAGACCTGATACGGCAGCTGATGCGCGATTGCGGGGTTGATCGCTATACCGCACACCAGATACTGCGCAAGGTCGCCGAGCGCGTGAGACGCGCGCGCCTCTATCAGCGCGGTTCGCGACGCGAGACGCTGCGCAATTTGCGCTGGATGCTCGCGAGCTTGACGCACAATTACTTCCTGACACAAAGTCCGATACTCGATCTATGAAATCACTGCGCATCATGGTTGTGGCTCACGCCAGTCTGGTGCCGCCGGACGACCTGAGCGGTGTTGCGGCTGCGCCGCTCGATGAAATGCGCACCGAGATCGACGTCATCACGACACTCAAGGCCATGGGTCACGAGGTGCTGGTGGTTGGGGTGCTCGACAGTCTGACGGAACTGCGCACGGTAATGACCGATTGGCGGCCGGACATCGCGTTCAATCTGCTGGAGGAATTCGATGGCATCGTGACCTACGATCAGCATGTGGTCGCGTTCCTTGAGCTCAGCCGCCAGCGCTATACGGGCTGCAATCCGCGCGGCCTGCTGTTGTCGCGCGATAAACCGCTCAGCAAGCAGCTGTTGTCGTATCACCGCATTCCGACGCCGCAGTTCACCGTGTTCCGGCGCGGCGCGCGCCTGCATGTGCCGCGCAAACTGCGCTATCCACTGTTCGTGAAATCGGCGACCGAAGACGCCTCCCTTGGCATATCGCAAGCCTCCATCGTGGCGGACCTTGGTCACCTGCGCGACCGCGTTGCCTTCATTCATGACCAGGTTGGCTCGGACGCGCTGGTCGAGGAGTACATCGACGGCCGCGAAGTGTATGTCGGCGTGTTAGGCAACGACCGCTTGACGCGCTATCCGCCCTGGGAGTTGAGTTTTGGCAGTCTGCCGGAAGGGCAGGCGCCGATTGCGACGCGCAAGATCAAGTGGGACAAGCGCTACCAGCAGAAGCATGGCATAGCGACCCGGGCGGCTGACGACCTGGACAGCGCGATCCTGACGCGGCTCGACCAGCTGGCGCGCCGCATCTATCGCGCGCTGGGGCTCTCCGGTTATGCGCGCATGGATTTTCGCATACGGCCGGATGGCAGCGTCTTCGTGCTGGAAGCGAACGCCAATCCCAACCTCGCGCAAGGCGAGGACCTGGCCCAATCGGCACTCGCCGCCGGCACCGGCTACGATGAACTGCTGACGCGCATTTTGCAGCTGGGCCTGCGTTACCAGGCGGAGTGGCGCACCTACTACGGTTGATCCGTGCGCCTGCGCTGCGCGGCTACTTCAGGTACTTGTCCAGCCATTCAAACACGGTGGCATGCCAGAGCAGGTTGTTAGCCGGCTTCTGGATCCAGTGGCCTTCGTCCGGGAAATACAGGAACTGGCTCTCGATGCCGCGGCGCTGCAACGCCGTGAATGTGGCGAGACCCTGTGAATAGGGCACGCGATAGTCGCGTTCGCCATGAATCACCAGCATCGGCGTGCGCCACTTGGCGACACTCGCTGCCGGATTGAACGCCTCGTGATTCTGCGGCACGTCGTAATAGGTGCCGCCATTTTCCCATTCGCTGAACCACAGTTCTTCGGTCGTGTAGTACATGCTGCGGTTGTCGAAGATGCCGGCGTGATTGACGATGCACTTGAACCGCTCGGGCCAGTGGCCGGCGATCCAGTTCTGCATGAAGCCACCGTAGGATGCACCCAGCGAACAGGCGCGCTGCCCGTCCAGCCAGTCATAGCGCGCGACCGCGGCGTCGAGGCCTTTCTGCAGATCGATCAGCGGCTTGCCGCCCCAGTCCTGGCTGATCGAATCGGTAAATGCCTGGCCGTAACCGGGCGAGCCGTGAAAATCGATGAACACGACGGCGTAGCCGTGCCCGGCAAACACCTGCGGATTCCAGCGGAAGCTCCAAAGATTCTGGAAGCTCGTCTGCGGGCCGCCGTGCACGATGAACGCAATCGGGTACTTCCTGCCGGCTACGAAACCCGCCGGCTTCATGACATAGCCGTAGACGGTCTCGTCGTTCGCTCCCGGAAAACTGAACTGCTCGAAATCCGCCATGCGCACGCCGGTGGCGAGCTCGGCATTGACGTCGGTCAGGCGTTTGGCGGCGAGTTCGCCCGGTCGCGCGCCCTTGCCGGCTAACAAATACAGGTCCGGCGGGCCCGCGAGACTGGCGCGGGCCGCGATGATGTCGTCGCCAGCCGTGGCGATTTCGCCGATATAGCCATCAGCAAACAAACGTGTCACCGCACCGCTGCGCGCGTCGATCCGGAACAGCGAGTGCTGGCCGATGTCATCCGCCATGGCTAACAGATTGCGCCGGTCGCTGGTGGTGCGCAGCGTGCTGACCGACCGGTCCCAGGCGCGGGTCAGTGCGCGACGCTCACCGGTGCGGCCATCGATGATTTCCACATGGAAACGGTCGGCCTCAAAACCGGGACGGTCCATCGCGAGGTAGGCCATGTCGCCGTTGGCGAGGAACACCGGCTTGGTGTCCCAGGCCGGATTGCCGGCGGTCAGATTGCGAACCGCACCGCTGCCGTCGGCCGCCATTTCATACAGGTCGAAGTTGGTGGACCAGGCTTCGCCGCGGTCGGCGAGCCGCACCGAAAACACCAGCCGCTGACTGTCGTTGCTGAAACTGTATTCCGCGTCGTCGCCGAACGGCCGCGATGGCAGGTTGCCCGCCATCCCGCCAGACACATCGGCCAGCGCACCCAGCTTGCCGTTTGAGCCTAACAACGACGTGAACAGTCGCCCATGCGTACCGTCCTCCCAGGTATCCCAGTGACGGATCAGCAACTGGTCGAAGCGCTTGCCGGTCGCCTTGGACTTGGCCTGCGCGGCGAGCTTGTCGCGGCTGCAGGCCAGGTCTGCGCCGCAATCCGGGAGCACGTTCAGTGTCACTGCCACCCGCTTGCCATCGGGGGCGATCTTGAAGCTGGTCACATCCAGCGGCAGGTCACTGGCCTGCAGCGCCTCGCCGCCGTCCAGCGACAGGCGCCACAGTTGCGCCGAACCCGACCGCTCGGACAGAAAATACAGGCCGCGGCCGTCCGGGCTCCAGCGGGGCATGCTGTCGTTAGCCGGATCCTGCGTCATGCGCCGCGGCGCGCTCCCTGCAGTGCGCCGATCTAACAACCAGATATCGGTGCGGCCGCGGTTGGCGTCGAGGTCGGTTTCGCGCAGCGTGTAGGCGACGTAGTGCCCATCGGGCGAAAGTTGCGGGTCGGAAAGCCGCCGCATGCGCACCATCAGGTCAGGCGTGAAGGGCTGGTCCGCCGCCGGGGATTGGGCAGCTGCGGCGACTGGCACCGCCTGAAATGCAAGCGCGAGAAAACCAAGAGTGATGGCACGCATGGCGAACTCCGTAAAAACAATGGGCGGCATTCTAGCAGCCGCTATACTGCCCGCCCGTTTTTACAGGCTTGCCATGTTCAGTCAGCTGCGCCTGATCTGCTTCGATCTCGACAATACTTTCTGGCCCATAGAGCCGGTGATCCGGGCAGCGGACCAAGCGGTCGAACAGTGGCTGGAAGCGCAATATTCCACGCTCGCTGCGGTTGTTTCGCCCGACTTGCTGCGCGAAGCCCGATTCGATCTGGCCCGTCAGCACCCCGACCGGGCTCACGACCTGACCTGGCTCAGGATCGAGGCGCTCGCCCGCTGCGCGCTCGCGCAGGGGCTGCCAGCGGCGGTCGGTCGCGAGGGGTTTGAGGTCTTCATCGCGGCGCGGCACCGGGTCGAATTCTATCCGGATGTGCTGCCGGCGCTTGACGTGTTAGGCCGGAGTTTCCGGCTGGCGACGCTCAGCAATGGCAATGCCGACATCCGGCGCATCGACGCGGCGCAGCGCTTTGAATTCAGCCTCAATGCGGGATTGATCGGCTACGCCAAACCCGATCCGCGCGCGTTTCAAAAGGTGCTGGATCTCAGCGGCTGCCAGCCGACCGAAGTGCTGTACGTCGGCGACGACCCTGATCACGACATCGCCGGCCCGCAAAAACTTGGCCTGCGCACCGCCTGGATGCGCCGCGACCCGGCGCGCGACTGGCCCGCGGGATTCACCGCGCCAGATGTGGTGCTGGCAACGCTGGCCGACCTGGTCAGTGCTTTGCCCCGCGTTCGCTGAATTCAAACAGCTCGCCGTTAGGCCCGCGCACCAGCATCAGTTTTTCGTCATCGACGCGGGCCGGGTCCGCCTCGATGGGGGCACCGCCGGCGCGCAGCCTGGCGGCCAGTGCATCCAGGTCATCGCAGTCATGGGTGTACAGCCCAACCCCGAGCCGCGATGGATGCATGAGCCCGGCGACGCGCCGGGTCGACAGCTCGAAGAAATGCACCAGCAGGATCTTGCCGCTGGGCTCGTTCGGGTCCTGGTACATCAGGTAATGAATCCGGGATCCCGGCGGTATGCCGACCAGGGTGCAGGCAAAATCCCGATACTCCGGAGCCACTTCAGTATCGACCAAGGCTGTCAGACCTAACAAATCCGCGTAGAAACGGCGGGTCGCCGCGAGATCGCCGGCGACTACGGAAATGGTCGGCACTTCACTGTATTTTCCCTGCGGCGTGCCGGCGCGCATCGAGGTCGGGTTGTGGCGATGGCCGATCATCAGCAGCAGTGGTACGCCGTCCGGGCCGAACAGCACCAGTTCCTCGCTTTCGGTGTTGCCGATCACATAGCGAATCGGCCGCGAGCGCGCAGTGCAGCCTGCGGCGGTCATTTCCGCGAGCGTGGTTTCGATCGGCGGGCGAACGTAAAAATCGATGGCTTTCGGGCCGATGGATGGCGGTGAATCGGGCCCGCCCATTTGTGTGTCGAGGCGCACGACCTCGCGCGGGGTCGGCGTCAGTTGCAACAGGCGCATCCTGCCGATCGGATACGACTGGCAACTGAGTTCTGCCCATTCGCCCTGGACAGCAGCGCCAAGCCCGTAGAATCGCCGTCGCTCCGGCGTCAGCGATTCACGCCGCTCGATCTTCAAACCCATCACATCGTGAAAGAGTTTGAGCGCAGCGTTAAGATCGGATATTCCAACCGTAATGGCGCGCATCGCGCCGACTGCATTACTCATGATCGAACTTTACACCCACGCTACTCCGAATGGTCACAAGATCTCGATCATGCTGGAGGAGCTGGGGCTGCCGTACCGCATCCATCTAGTGGATCTCATCAAGGGCGAGCAGATGTCGCCCGCATTCCTCGCCATCAACCCTAACAACAAGATTCCGGCGATCGTCGATCCGGAGGCCCCGGGTGGCGCGCCGCTGACGGTCTGGGAGTCGGGCGCGATCCTGATCTATCTCGCGGAAAAAACCGCCAGTCCGCTGTTGCCGGCCGCTGGCGCCGCCCGCTACCAGGTATTGCAGTGGCTGATGTTCCAGGTGGCGGGCGTCGGTCCGATGTTCGGCCAGGCCGGTCATTTCACGATCTACGCTCGGGAAAAAGTTCCCTATGGCATCGAGCGCTACAGCAGTGAAGTGCGCCGATTGTTAGGTGTCATGGACAGAACGCTGACCAATGGACCCTATATCGCAGGTGCGGACTACAGCATCGCCGACATCGCGATCTATCCGTGGACCAATTCGGCGCTGCGGATTCCGACCATCGGTAATTTCGACGCCTGGCCCGCGGTTGCCCGCTGGCGCGAGCGCATCGAGGCGCGACCGGCCGCGCAGCGCGGGCTCGCGAATCCGCGCCGCGACAACTAGCTCACGCGTTCCGACCGCGCAGCGTCAGCGAGCGGTGTAGCCGCCGTCGACCAGCAGGCTGGCGCCGGTGATCAGGCTGGCGGCAGGCGAGGCCAGAAACATCACCGCGGCCACGACCTCGTCCACCGTACCGATGCGGCCGAGCGGGATGTTGCCGGTGACTTCGCTGCGAAATGCAGCATCCGCGAGAAATGGTTTGGTCAGCGGCGTTTCGACGTACGTGGGTGCCACGGCATTCACGCGTACCTGCCTGGGTCCGAGTTCCACCGCCATGGCCTTGGTGAGGCCCTCGATCGCGTGCTTGGTCATGCAATAGACCGTTCTGTTAGCTGCGCCGACATGGCCCATTTGCGAGGACATGTTGATGATGACCCCGCCACCCTGCGCGACCATCAGCCGCGCGGCGTGCTGGGCGCAGAGGAACATCGACCGTACGTTGAGCTGCAGCAGGCGATCCAGTGTCCCGGGTTCGACCGACAGGAATGGTTCCGGCTGATTGCCGCCGGCGTTATTGACCAGCACATCGCAGCGATCCAGCTGGCTGAAGAGCCGCTCGAGTTCGGCGTCTTTGGTGACATCGCAGCCGATGGCGCGCGCCTCGCCGCCCCGGGCCTGGATCTCGGCAACGACCGACTCCAGCTCCGCCACGCTGCGCGAAACCACGGTGACCTTGGCCCCGCCGGCAGCCAGCGCCAGGGCACAGCCCCGGCCGATTCCCCGCCCCGCACCCGTGACCAAAGCGGACTTGCCGCTGAATTCCTTGTTCATATTGTTAGCGAGTTTAGCGGGATTTGAACTGGATCACTAAAGCCTGACGGTTTGGCGTACGTAATAGTGGTGGAGGGCCACTGCATGACCGTCGTTCCCGTTGCGAGTTTGCAGGAGTATTTCCGTGACGCCGTGCAGACGGCGCTCGGCCATCAACGCCTGCAGGTCGAGGATGACACTGCGCACTATGTCGTCAGCCTGCTGACGTCATACGCGCGCAGCGAGCAGCTTTTCGACGCGACACCCGATGGGTCGCGCCTCAAGCCCCTCGTCGTCATGTTGTCCGAAGCGCTCGAAGCCGCCGACCCAGCCGCCCGCCAGCGCGGCCTGCAGCGCCTGGGCGATGTGTCGTTGTTCGTCGCCGGGTTTTTTGCCGATGGCTTTGCGCGCAAGCTGATCGATATCGACTACCACATCGCGATGGGTGGTCGCGCCTACGCCGTGTTGTCCGAGACGCTCAGTGTTGGCCGCCGCCAGACGCTGAGCCGGGTGTTCGCGGAGCTGGCCAGCAAGTTCCAGCCGCTGGTCGATGTGCTGCACGAGATACAGGACGGCAATTGCACGCGTTCCGACCGCGACGTGCTGCGCCTGTACGAAGTCTGGCTCAAAACCGGCAGCCAGCGCGCGCGCCGTCTGTTAGGTGACACCGGCATCGTGCCGAGCGACTGCAACCTGAACGGGCCGGCGCACTAAGGCCTTTTGACGCCATGAACCTGGCTGTCATGCAGTCGATGCTGGGCCGGATCTACGACACGCCGATCCGGCATCCGGTGGAGGATTTCCTGCTCACTGACCGGGCGTTGCTGCCCGAGGGCGCCTTGCCGGCGGAGGAGCAGCTGCTGGTGAGCGGCGAAGGCGATACTGTCTATCTCTCACTGTTTGTCGACGCTGCCGTGTTAGCCCGGCTGGCGACCGGCAGCGAACCATGGCATCTCAGCGCCGAAAATCTCGCCGACTGGTTGACAGCCCTGGAAGGTGTCAGCCATTTTCAGTATCTGACGTATCACGCCGGCTTTGACCGGCCGGTATCGCTGCTCGAGCTGGAATTGCAGGCCGAAGTCGACAAGTATGTTAGCTGCCTCGAGGTCCTTCGAGTACAGGCGCCGGGGCGCTTTCCGAGTGAAGTCCTGCCGCAGCTTTTCTCATCCAGGTTTCAGCTTGATCCCCGGCTGCCCGCGCAATCGACGGCGCGCTATCTGACCGCGACCCGCGGCGCCGCGCGTTTTTGCGGCCGCCTGGATCGCAGCCTGCAGAGGCAGCGCGATTGGCAGGATTGGCTGCGTGAGTTGCGGCGCTTCTATCGCTGGCCGATGTCGCGCAAACTGGCGCTGATCGAAGCGCTGAACTGACCTGACCAGCCTTGCCAGATTACTCGCGTTTCTTGCGCTCTTCGATTTCGCGCGTGAGCTTGATCCACTCGCTCAGTTTACGCAGGTCGGTTTTCTTGCGAACCGGCATAGCCGGCGGCAGCGGCACGACAGCGGGTCGGGGGCGGTCGCCTTCGAGGCTCAGCCTGAGGCGCGGCTCCAGCATCAGGTCTTCGGCCGGCAAGTCGATCCACTCGACCCGCGCGTTGCCACGACTGTCGTGGACGATACGGGACAGCCTGCGACGATTGCCGCCCGCGTTGCTGCCATCGTCATCACTCATCCGCCGATTTATTCAGTTTTTTGCTGTAGCGCCAATCACTTGCTGGGAGAACTGTGATGCAGATCACATTCCTCAGATCGATTCCGAATTTAGCAGATTGCTGGCGCGGAACAGGCCGAAGACGGTCTTGCTGTCGACGATATCGCCGGCCGCCGCGCGCTGTAGTGCCTCGGGCAGCGGCACCCAGTAGATCTCCAGCACTTCCGCAGCCTCGGTCGCGCTCGCTGTCGGGGTCAAATCGCGCGCCAGGTAGACATGAACTTTTTCGGTGAATACGCCGGGCGAGGATATGCAATGCCCCAGGTAGTTCCAGCGTTTGGCGACCTGGCCTGCCTCCTCCGCGAGTTCGCGCGCCGCCGTCACGGCGTGCGGCTCATCGGGCTCGAGTTTTCCGGCAGGTAATTCCCACACATACCCGCCGGCGGCGTGCCGGAATTGCCGCAGCAGACACACCTGCTGCGCGTCGTCCACGGCAACAACAGCGGCGCCGCCCGGGTGGTGCACGATTTCCAGCTCCGCGGTGTGGCCGTTAGGCAACCGTACTGTTTCCACATTCAGGCGCACCACCCGGCCGGAAAAGACTTCGCGTTTGTTGAGCAGCATGGGACTCCAGTCCGGCCAGCGCGACCGCGTACAATCTTCGCATGTCTCCTGCGCGACTTGTCATCGTCAGCGGCCCGCCAGGCGCGGGCAAGTCGCAAGTTGCCGCCAGGATTGCCGGACGTTTCGCGCTGGTCCTGCTGGGCAAGGATTCGATCAAGGAAATCCTGTTCGACACCCTGGGGACCGGCGAGCCGCGCTGGTCAGGCATGCTGTCGAATGCCAGTTTCGCCGCGCTGTTCGCCGTTGCCGGGCAGATCCTGCGGGCGGGCGGCGAGGTGCTGCTGGAGGGCAATTTTCGCGCCGGCGAGCACGAACCGAAGCTGCTGGCTTTGTTAGCTCTCCGGCCCTGCAGGGTCACGCAGGTGCTGTGCCGGCTGCCGGAGGAGGCGCGCCTGCAGCGGCTCGAGCAGCGCGCCGCGCGCGCCGAGCGTCACCCCGGGCATCTCGATCGCCTGTTCCAGCGGCGCAGCGCGCAACGCCCCGGACCCGGCAGCGACTTCCTCGATCTGCCCGGCACGCGTATCGTGCATGACACCGGAGGCAACGCTGACGATGCCTGGGCACGGCTGGTGCCCGATCTCGAGCCGCTATTGAAGACGGCAGGTGAGCGCACATGAACTATCGTTTGTTAGGTCAGTCGGGCCTCAAGGTCTCCGACATCTCGCTCGGCACCATGACTTTCGGTGCGGTCGATACTTTCGGCGATGACGCCGCAACCTCGGCCAGCGTCTACGCGCGCTACCGCGAACTGGGCGGCAACTTCATTGACACCGCGAACATCTATGCCCAGGGCCGCAGCGAGGAAATTCTCGCGCCGCTGATCGCCCCGGAACGCAGCCAGGTCGTGCTCGCCAGCAAATTCACGATGAGCACCAATCCCGGCGACATCAACGCCGGCAGCAACTCGCGCAAGAACCTGCAGCAGGCGCTGGACGCGTCGCTGCGCCGGCTGAAGACGGACTATCTCGATCTCTACTGGGTGCATGCCTGGGACCTGTATACGCCACTCGATGAACTGCTGCGGGCGCTGGATGACGCGGTGCGCGCCGGCAAGATTCTCTACACCGGTTTTTCAAATGTGCCGGCCTGGGTGGTCGCGCGTGCGCAGACTGTCGCCGAGCTGCGCGGCTGGACGCGCTTTGTCGCGCTGCAACTGCAGTACAGCCTGACCGAGCGCACGCTCGAGCGCGAGCTCCTGCCCTGCGCCGCCGCGTTAGGCATGACGATCACCGCCTGGAGTCCGTTGGCGGGCGGTCTGCTATCGGGGAAGTACCGCGCTGATGGCGGCGAGCAGCCGGCCGGCCGGCTGACCACCAGCGTCTGGGGCCGGAACATCATGAACGCCCGTAATTTCGGCATTGCGGCGAGCGTGCAGAAAGTGGCCGCGCGACTTGGCCGCACACCCGCGCAGGTCGCGATCCGCTGGCTCATGCAGCGGCCGGGCGGCGTAATCCCCATCATCGGCGCGCGCAACCCGAAGCAGCTGGACGAGTTGCTGGCAGCGGCGGAGTTCACGATCGACGCCGCGGGTCTCGAGGAACTCGAGGGGGTCAGCAGGATCGAGCCCGGCTATCCGGGTACCCTGTTGCATGGTCTCGTTCGTACCATGATCCACGGCGAACACCTCGCCAAGCTGCAGCTGACCTGAAGCGCTAGCGTGACTTCGCTATCTGGACAGGGCGTGATATTCCTCGTTAGGCATCATGTCGACGGCCGTGGCCATGCGGTTGGTCATGTTGAAGAACGACGCAACCGCCGCAATGTCCCAGATCGCACGATCGTTGAATCCGGCGCGCCGCAGCGCCTTGCGGTCTGGCTCGCCTACCTCCGCTGACGCCACGGTCATCTTGTGCGCGAAGTCGAGCATGGCGCGCTGCTTCCGCGGCAACTTCGCTGCGCGATAATTCATTGCCAGCAATTCTCCCAGCGCCGGATCGCCGGACATCTGGCGCACCGCCTGGCCGTGAGCCGTCAGGCAGTAGTAACAGCGGTTGGCGGCTGAGACGACCACGGCGATCATTTCGCGCTCCAGCTTGCTGAGTGCGGAGTGTTCCAGCATCAGATCGTTGTACATGCCCATGAAGGCGCGCAGCTTGGGCTCCGAAAAGCTGTAGGCCGCCAGCACATTGGGCAGGAAGCCGATTTTTTCGTCGCAGACCGCGAAGTACTTGCGCAGGTCGGCGGGGAGTTCAGAGCGCTTCGGGGTGCGTAATTTGAGGGCGGTCAGGTGCCTGGCTTGCGAGGGATAGCGTTTCGACATGGTCCAAGGGCTCCGTTGACTGGCCTTCTGGCAGGCGACGCGGGTCGCATCATCCGGCAATGCCTGCCCCACTGCCAACTGTTCTGTGATGGCTGCCACAAGTTGCCCATGGAGTGCTGCGACCACGTTACGTAAACTCGGCGACTATGGCCGCTGTTGTCCAGCCAAAAAGCGATCTCCTGAATGCCGCCCAGCGTCGCGCTGCGACCTATGGCGAGGTGTTGCCGGATCGCGCCGGCGTCAGCGCCGGACCGCTGCTGATCATCGCCGGGGCCGGTACCGGCAAGACCAATACCCTGGCGTATCGCGTCGCGCATCTGGCCATGAATGGCGTGGATCCGGCGCGCATGCTGCTGCTGACTTTCAGCCGGCGCGCGGCGCAGGAAATGCGCAAGCGGGCCCGCGATGTCATCAAGACCCAGGCCGGTGATGTGTTAGGTGACAAGGCGCAGCAGTTCGTGCAACGCCTGACCTGGGCCGGCACGTTTCACGCGATGGGCAATCGCGTGCTGCGTCACTATGCCAGGCATTTGAGTCTCGATCCCTCATTCACCGTGCTCGATCATGGCGACGCGGCGGATCTGCTCGACACCCTGCGTACCGAGCTGGGCTTTGCGGAGAAGACGCAGCGTTTTCCCCGCAAGGACACCTGCCTCGCGATCTACTCGCATCGCATCAATACGCAGAAGAAACTGACCGAGACGCTGGCCGAACAGTTTCCATGGTGCGTCGACTGGGAACAGGACCTGGTCAAGCTGTTCCGCGCCTATGTCGAGCGCAAGCAACAACTGGCCTTGCTCGATTACGACGACCTGCTGCTCTACTGGTATTTCATGATGCAGGACGTGCGGCTCGGCAGGCACCTGAGCCAGAATTTTGATCATGTGCTGGTCGATGAATTCCAGGACACCAATTTCCTGCAGGCGCAGATCCTGTATGCATTGAAGCCGGACGGGCAGGGACTCACCGCGGTCGGCGACGACGCCCAGGCGATCTACAGCTTTCGCGGTGGCCTGATCGATAACATCATTGGCTTTCCGGATCGCTTCACGCCCAAGGCGGAAATCATTGCGTTGGCGCAGAACTATCGATCCACGCAGGGAATACTCAACACCGCCAACGCGTTGATGGCCGACGCACCGCGGCAATTCCGCAAGCACCTGATTTCCGGCCGCGGCGATGGCGTAATGGCAAAGCTCGTGACCACCGATGATCTGAGCACGCAGGCCGAGTTCATCTGCAACGAGGTGTTACGGCGGCGCGAGCAGCAGATGTCGCTGCGTTCGCAGGCGGTGCTGTTTCGCAACTCGAATCACAGCGATCTGCTGGAAATCGAATTGACCAAGCGCAAGATACCGTTCGTCAAGTACGGCGGCCTGAAGTTCCTGGAAACGGCTCACATCAAGGATTTGTTAGCTGTCCTGCGCTGGGTGGACAATCCGCGCAACGACGTCGCGGCCTTCCGGGTGCTGCAGCTGCTGCCGGGGTTCGGGCCGGTCAGCGCGCGCAAGGCGCTGGAGGCTTTCACCGCCGCCAACCGCGACTTCAAGTCCCTCCGGGAATTCGTGCCGCCACCCGAAAGCAAGCAGGCGTGGGTGAGGTTCGTCGATCTTTTGTTAGCCCTGAGTGAGCCGGAGCGGCCGTGGTCCGGCCAGCTGCATACGGTGCGCGAGTGGTACAAACCGCACTTCGAACGGCTGTACGAGCATTTTCACACCCGCATCGGCGACCTTGATCAGCTGGAGTTGCTGTCGATCCAGTACCCGACCCGGGAGCGCTTCATCAGCGAGCTGACGCTGGATCCGCCGCAGGCCAGCTCGGATCTCGCCGGCCAGGCGCTGCAGGACGAAGACTATCTGGTGCTCTCTACCGTGCACTCCGCCAAAGGCATGGAGTGGCAGGCGGTTTACGTTATCAATGTCGTGGACGGCAGTTTCCCCTCGGAATTCGGTGTCGATCGACCGGACTTGCTGGATGAAGAGCGCCGCGTGCTGTACGTGGCCATGACACGTGCCAGGGACCATCTGTGCCTGATTTCCCCGCTGCGCTTTCCGATTACCAGCAAGGCGCCGCAGAGCGACGCGCACGTGTATGGCGGTCGCAGCCGTTTCATCACCGACAAGGTCCTGAAGTCACTGGAAGCGATCACGTTCCACGGCAGTCAGAGTGGTGACGGCGATCTCACCAGTGTTTCCGGCGACAAGCTCGATATCAGCAGCAAACTCAAACAGCTTTGGTAGTGCCGGCCGGTTGCGCCTCGCGCTCGAGCAGCGCGCGCTTGCGCGCCAGGCCCCAACGATAGCCGGCGAGGTTGCCGTCGGCGCGCAGCACGCGATGGCAGGGCACCAGCACCGCAACGCGATTGCGCGCGCAGGCCGATGCGACCGCACGAATCGAACGTGGTTCATGCAGCGCTTGCGCGACCGCGCCGTACGAACGCGTCTGTCCGACCGCAATGCGTTGCAACGCGCCCCAGACGCGAATCTGAAACGCAGTGCCGCGCAGGTCGAGCGGTATGCGCGACAGCGGCGCACCCTGGCCAACGGTTGCCACCAGCGCCGCCATCCACGCGCGCAGCCGCGAACCGGGGTCGGACTTGCCGGCATCCCGCAGCATCGCCTGCGGGAACTCCGTAGCTAACAACTGGCGCAGGACCGCCTGGCTGTCGCCGAATTGTGCAAAGCAGACTCCCTTGCGGGTCGCGGCAATCATCAACCAGCCGAGCGTCGAGCGCTGCGCGAGATATTCAATGTCTTCGCCCTGGCCGCCACGGCGAAACTGCGTTGGCGTCATGCCGAGCGCGCGCTGCGCGGCCCGATAGCCATCGCTCGGCGAGGCGAATCCGGCATCGAGCAGCGCGCGGCCGATTTCGCTGCGGCCACGCAATAATTGCCTGAGACGGCCGAGGCGCGCTGCCTGCTGAAATTCTCGCGGCGAAACTCCCAGGGCCTGCTTGAAGCGCCGCTGGAAGTGTGCCGGCGACATATGCGCACGCCGCGCCAGCGCCGCGAGGCCGGCCACGCTTTCCGGTTCGGCTAACAGAAAATGCGCGACTGCGAAGATCGGCCGGTCGATCGCGTTGCCAGGAGTGCCGGGCCGGCAGCGCTTGCAGGCCCTGAAACCGGCAGCCTCGGCGGCGCTGGCATTGGCAAAGAAGCGCAGATTTTCCGGCCTTGGCGTGCGCGAGCGGCAGGGCGGCCGGCAATACACGCCGGTGGTAATGACTCCGTAGAAAAAACGCCCGTCCATCGCCGGGTCGCGCGCCAGCACCGCAGCCCGCATATGCGTGTCTGTTAGCTTCATGGGACTATTCTAGATTGAGAGAACAGGCTGCGCCTCGCGATTCTTGTGCAGTAATTACCGCCAGCCTGTTGCCTTCAGACCACGATCAGCGGCTCGTCCATGTCGGCCAGCGGCCGTGCGCCGTCGGCGGTTATTTCGACCAGGTCTTCGAGATGACAGGCGCCAAAACCCACGTCGAGGTGCGGAAAATCCACGGTCAGGGTCATGCCTCGCTCCAGGACGATGTCGTCCTTGAGCTCGAACGGACTGTCGTCACGAAAAGGCTCGTCGGTGTGCTGCAGGCCGACGCTGTGCGGGTGTGCCACCGTCAGATAGCGGTAGCCTGCCTGGGCGATCGCGTCGAGACCAGCCCGCTGGATTTCCGAGTACTTGCGCCCGGGTCGCAAGGCCTCGAAAGACGCCTGCCAGCCGATGCGCAGGGCCTCAACGCGGCGGCGAACCTCGGCGCTCGGTTCGCCAACGACGACCGTACGGCCGAAATCACCGTGGTAGTGCTGGTAGTGACTGACCGCGTCAATGAGCAGTGGCTCGCCGCGGCGCACTTCGCCGTGCGGCATCAGCCCGGTTCCACCGGCTACGACGAACACCGTTTCGGTGCCGCGTTTCGCGGTTTCGATCCGAAACTGGGTTTCGATGTCGCGCATTGTCATGCCGGCCGTGATCTGGCGCGCGGTGGCAACTGCCGCGGCCGCGTTACGGCGCGCGGCTTCGCGCATCAGGCCAAGCTCGACCTCGCTCTTCACCATGCGCAAACGGCGGAACAGATTGGGCAGGTAACGGCACTCGACACCCTCGAGGCCCGCGACGGCTAACAAACCGGCGAGCCGCGGATCATCAGTGGCCACGCGCGCCTGGGTCAGGCCCGCCGCGTGCAACGCCCGTGCGATGCCATGAATGGTGGTGGCGGCCTCATTGCCGGCCGCGGCGCGCGAAGCCATGATCCAGCCGCGCTGAATCGCAGACCAGTCGGTCTCCTGGGCCGATACCGGCCACGCGGTGGCGTGCACGCCGGGCGCATCCGGGCTATGCAACGAGCGGCTGTTCGCCGGCCCCGTGACTGAAATGATTCGCTCGGGATAGTCACGTTCGCGCAGCGACAGTCGCCAGAGTTGCGAGGCCGACGCGATCAGCGCGGCGCCGCGGGAGTGTTCGCGCGGCAGCACGGCGGCTCCGGCGAAGTCAAAACCCATTTTGTGCAGCACTGACCAGAAGCCGCTGCAGTAATAGACGTTGACCGGGTGAACGGCCACCAGGGCCTCGACACCTGCGGCACGCATCAGGTGTTCGGCGCGCGGCAGGTTAACGAGGCTGCGTCGTTCGTCCATCAGAAGAACAACCCCGCACTGGGCGAGGCTGCCAAAATTACCGTTTTTTCGTCAGCGCGGATCAGCGGCGTGGTGGACCACCTGGCCGGGGACCACGTGGGCGCTCTTGCGCCTCATTGACACGCAGCGCGCGGCCGTTCATTTCATAACCGTTGACGCCCTGAATCGCCGCTTGCGCTTCGGTTCCCGGCATTTCAACGAAACAGAAGCCGCGGGGCTTGCCAGTTTCACGGTCATTGATGAGTTTTACCGAGTCAACTTTGCCGTGACGCTCAAAAAGCACACGAATATCAGCCTCGGTCGCGGAAAAGGGCAGGTTGCCCACATAGATCGTCGTCATCCAGACACTCTCAAAAAAATACGAACAGCGGCGCCGTTCAGCAAAGCTAACAACGCATGCTCGCGTACGAACTAAATCGCGGGCTACCGGCGCCAGGCGCCTGCAGCTCGCACCCGCCATGCCCCGATTGAAACCGGAGCATGAACGGGCCGGATGTTACCCCCCGGAATCGGCTCGGGCAAACCCCCGGCGGGATTCTCTGCTGCAACGCAACAAAGAATCCCGCAATCGATTCCGTTAGCGCGCGGGTGCGGTCGGCGGGGGCACTTTTTTCTTGAAATAGGTCCAGCTGGTTTCGTTGGGCCGGGTGTCATCGAGCGGCGGTGCGCGCGTGTAATCCGGGTAACTGGCCGCGATCTCGTTCTTGATCACATCGGGCAGCTGCGCAAAGTTGTCGAGCTTGCGGCCGGCGGCGTTGATGTAGAACAGGCCTGCGCGGTCGCCCATCTCCATCCACGGCAACCACGAGGACATCCGCACCCAGGCCACGTTGACAGCTGCATTGGGTTTCTTCGGATCGGTCAGGTCATCGAGTCTGCCGAAGAAATTGAACATCTCGGTCGCGTGGTAGGTGCCGCCGATGTACTTCTGGTAATCACCGGCTAACGGATTGCTGTAGAACAACGGCACCGTCAACGTGTTCCACCAGTTATCGCCCTGGATGGTGCCGGTGAATTTCGCAAACGGCGTGGGATTGCCGTCGGCATCGCGCGGAAACATCCAGCGCTGGTTGACCGGGTCGTTGGCGACATGCAGCACATCCACGGTCGCGCCCGTCCAGGGATTGACCCATTTGCGCAGCGGCTGGCCGGTCTTGTGATCGACGTAGAGCAGCACTTCGCGCGACAGCAGGCGCCAGCCCGTGCCTTTCTTGTCCTCGGTCTTCGAGGTGCAGGTACGGATGTTCATGCCCTCGACATTGAACAGCTTGCGATCCGCTTCACCCGGCACGCGGCTGAAGGCCTCGCCGTGGAAGTAGTACACGCTGGGTTCGCCGTCGGTCAGCGAGCACTGCACCTTGCGCGCCGCCTGGGTTGCGCCTTCCGGCGTACCGAGGTCGATGCGTTGTGTCTTCACGGCGGCCGCCGGTGCGGCGCCCAATAACATGGTCGCGCAGGCGGCGCCAGTGGCGAACAACATCTTCAATTTCGATTTCATGACTCTTCCTGTTGGGTGACGGTGTTAGGTGATCTTGCCTTCAGTATTCAATTGCGCATAAGTCTTCAGGTACTGTGCAACATCCGGGTGGATTTCGGACACTGGCCTGCGATCCCGGACCAATTCCGACATGACCCTGTGCGTGAAAGCCGCGAGGTCGTCCTGGCGCCGTTGCGCTTCGTCGGACTGCGGCTGGTGGTTTTCAACCGCGCCGGCCGGCAGGACTTTGCGGCTCGTCAGCTCGGCTTCCAGTGATTGCAGCCGCTCGCGCAACAGATAGATCTCGGCGCTCAATGCGAGAATCGCGCCGACCGCGTTGTCCATCGGCAGCGCGCGGAGAAAGTCCGGCTCCTGGCCGATCACGGGCCCGGCGAGCGGCGGATCAAACGGCTCAGCGGGCATGTTCCGTCCTAACGCTCAAACACATAGAGATTCCAGTGGTTGGGGGTGACAGGCGCCTTGCCAGCCCGGACCACCGATCGGTTCAGGCGGTCGAACGTCTGGCTGTCAGCCTTGGTGAATCCCGCTGCCAGCGCCATTTCCTCGATCGGCGACTCGTACCAGGGCGTCGCATAGGTCTCGTTGTTCGTGAACGCATGGGATCGCTGCAGCACGTTCTGAAACGGATCATCGGGCCGCAGGTGAAACTCATGCCCGGCAAACAGGCCGCCCGGCTTGAGGATCCGCGCTGCTTCGCGCAGCAGTGCCGGCGTTTCCGTCGCCGGCAGTTCGTGCAGCATGAAATTAAAGAAAATCAGATCGAAATGTGCATCGGGATAGTCCATGCGCACGAGGTCCTGCTGCGACAGGTGAAGCGTCATGCCGCGCTCGCGCGCCCGCTGGTGCGCCAGCATCAGGCAGGGCGCCGACAGGTCGACGCCGTGGCATTCCGATTCCGGATGCAGCTCCTGCCAGGTGATCAGCGCCGCACCGTGCCCCGTGCCCCAGTCAAGCACGCGCTGGTATTCGCGCTTTGGCAGCGCGTCGAACAGGATGCGGTAAATGCCGTTCGGGTCGGCATGCGACGGCACCGTGGTGCGGCGCCCGATTTCGTAGCAGATGCCGTCGAGAATATCGTGCGTGACGCCACCGGTGTGCTGGTGGAACGGCACGTAGCGGAAATAATCAGGCTCGACCAGCTGTGGGTCGAGCCGCAGCTCGTTTTTGTTAGCTGTCGCCGCCGCGGTCTCCAGGCCCTGGCTCAGGCGTTGGCGTTGCGCGTCCACAGTTGCGAAAATGCCCAACGTCGGGCGGTGGTACTTGAAGCGCTGCAGGTTGCGATACAGGAAATTGTAGAACTGGTATTCGGTCAGCGGCGCCAGCAGCGCCTGCGCCTGTCGCCAGTCCGCCGGTGGCGGCTTGCCGCTCGCGGCGATCGCGCGTTCGTATTGATCGTGCATCTGGCCAACCAGTTGCTGCTCGGCGAAATTGCGCGCGGCGCGCAGGAAGGAATGATAGGCCCGAAAATCACGGCTTTCCTGCACCGTCAGGGGCGCGTTGCCGGGACGATCCTGCATAGCGGCGTTCATACAGGCTCTGAGACTGCCACAGATTCAGAGTGACACGCGAGCGCCGCAGGCGGCCGCTGCCAAGCTGCGGTGCGAAGCCGTCCGGGGCTTGCCTCAGGGACGCGCTTGCCGGAAGCTCGGACCGATTGCAGGGCGTCGGTCGGAGTGGAACCCATGGGCGAAATCGTTGCACCGGATGGCAGTCCGCTTGCGGTCGCGGTGGTCGGCAGTCGCTCGCTCGAGGCCAGTCTGGCGTTCTACGTTGACTGCATCGGTTTCGACGCCGGGCCGGTCGCCGTCTGGTCGGGCGCCGACTTCGAACGGTTCTGGCAGTTGCCGGCGGGCAGTTCGGCGCGCAGCTGCCTCCTGGCAGCTAACAATTGCGTGGTCGGACGGGTACTGCTGCTGGAATTTTCCGGCACCGCGCGCGGGCTGGTGCAGGCCGTGCCCAGCTCGCAGGTGATCGGGCTTGCGAATCTCAATTTCTATACCGCTGACGCGCGTGCCGCCGTGACGCGCCTGCGTGCGCTCGGCTACTCGTTCTGGACCGAGCCCACGCAGCACAGCCTCAACGCCCGGGTCGGCAATCCGATCGAAGTGGTCTTCGACGGCCCGGACGGCGTGGCCATGAACCTCGTCGAACTAACAAGCCGCGACCCCGGCACGCGCATCGGCCAGATGCGCGCCTACGTCGAGCAAACGGGGTACACGCGCCAGGGATTCACGCCGGTCGTGACGACCTCGCACGTCACACGTTCGGTGGCGCGGGCCTGCGATTTCTACCAAAGGGTCTGTGGCATGGGTCGGTTATTCGAGGATGTCATGAGCGCCGATCACGTCAACGCGTTTCTGCGCCTGCCCAAGGGCGGGCGGACGAAAATTGTCTTCATGCAGGGCAATCACATGTTCGGCAAGATCGCCGTCTCCGAACCGCTCAACTATCTCGATCAGTGTCAGGACCTGCAACCGGCCGCGCACGCGCCTAACATCGGTTATCTCGCGCAGATTTTCGAGGTGCGCGACCTGGCGGGATCAATGGTCGCCGCGGCGAAGTGTGGCGCGGATGTCGTCGTTGGCAGGACCAGACTCGAAGTGCCCGGGCTCGGCGTCCGCGACCAGGCGCTGGTGAAAAATCCGGGCAGCGGCGCACTCATGTGGCTACTCCAGGTATGAGTAGCCGTTCAACTCGCCTTCGTAGAAACGCTTGATGCCCTGACTTTCGGCGACCGTCATGCGGCCTTCGCGGATCGCCCGTTCGCAGTCGCGCGCCAGCGCCGGGTAGAGTTCCTCGACGTCATACTCCATGTACTCGAGCACTTTGTTAGCGGTGTCGCCGAGCACGACTTCCTCGATCCACCAGCCGCCGCTTTCTTCGAGGCGGATGTGCACCACGTGCGTGTCGCCGAACAGGTTGTGCAGGTCGCCGAGGGTCTCCTGGTAGGCGCCGACCAGGAACGCGGCCAGGTAGTACTCGTCGCCTTCCTTGAAATCATGGACTTCCAGCGTGCGCTTGACCTCGCGATGGCTGACGAAGCGGTCGATCTTGCCGTCGGAATCGCAGGTGATATCAGCCAGCACGGCGCGCCGCGTCGGGCACTCCGCCAATCGATGGATCGGCATGATCGGGAACAGCTGATCGATCGCCCAGCTGTCCGGCAGCGACTGGAACACCGACATGTTGCAGAACACGATGTCCGAGAGCACCGACTCCAGGCCGTCGAGTTCCTCCGGGCATTCTTCCATCTTGCGGCACAAGTCCCGGATGCGCGCACAGATCACCCAGTAGAGGCGCTCGGTCAGGCCGCGATGCTCGAGCGACAGCAGGCCCAGCTTGAACATCTGCAGCGCCTGCTCGCGCGCCTGTTGTGCGTCGTGATAACACTCGACCACCCGCCGCTCGCTGATGCTGCGCATGGCATCGAACAGGTCCTGCACCGGCTGCGGCAGCTCGCCGCGCTTCTTGAAATCCTCTTCGGTGCTGGCATTGACCTGAAACTTGTCGAGCTGCGAATTGCCGAGCGCGTTGAAGATCAGCACGCTGTGATGAGCGGCGATCGCGCGGCCGGATTCGCTGACGATGATCGGTTCCGGGATGTTGCGCGTCTTGCAGACCCGCGCCACCCGATAGACCACGTCGTTAGCATATTCGGCCAGGGTATAGTTCATCGACGACTGGTAGTTGGTGCCGCTGCCGTCGTAGTCGACGCCCAGACCGCCGCCAACATCGATGTATTCCAGGCCCGCGCCCAGTTGTTTCAGCTCGGCATAGATGTGCGCCAGCTCATCGATCGCATCCTTGACGCGGCGGATGTCCTGCAACTGGCTGCCGGCATGGCAGTGCAGCAGCTTCAGGCAGTCCAGCATGCCTACTGCGCGCAGTTGCTCGAGGGCGTCGAGCATTTCGGTGACGAACAGGCCGAACTTGGATTTCTCGCCGACCGAATCGCGCCAGCGGCCGGAGCCTTCGCTGGCCAGCTTCACGCGGACGCCGATACGCGGGCGCACGCCGTATTTCTGCGCATGCTTGATGATGAGTCCGAGCTCGGAGTAATTCTCGACCACCGGAATGATCGTGCGGCCGAGCTTGGTCGCGAGGATCACCGCTTCGATGTAACTGTCGTCCTTGAAGCCATTGCAGACGATCAGGCGCTCGGGCGAATCCTCGGTCATGGCCATGACAGCTAACAACTCGGGCTTGCTGCCCACTTCGAGACCGAAGCCGTATTCCTTGCCGTAGCGGAACACTTCTTCGACCACCAGGCGCTGCTGATTCACCTTGATCGGGAAAACCGCGGTGTAGCGATTCTTGTAATCGTTCTCGGCAATGGCCTGCGCGAATGCGTCGTGCAGGCTCTTGAGGCGGTGCGCGAGAATGCCCGAAAACCGCACCACCACCGGCGCCCACAGGTCGCGCGCCTTGAGGCCCTGCACGACTTCCAGCAGGTCGATTTCGCGGCCGGGCGTCTGGTCCGGCCGCACCACGACATTGCCTGTGTCGTTGACAGAAAAATAGCCGCCGCCCCAGGCGTCGACATGGTAGAGCTCGCGAGAGTCAGCGACGGACCAGCCGCGTTCCTGTGGAAGGTTCATGGCGCGCGAGTATACGGCGCGGGCGCGCCGCTGCAACGCGGATTTGCTGGGATTTAGTGGGGCGCGCGCTGCGTGCGGGCTCGCAGCGAGGCTCACGGTCGCGCGCCCTGCGGGTACCCTCGTTCGGTCTGGCCGCTCGACAGGATTCGCTCACCTCGAGTATCCACGCTCATCGAGCTCGCGGCCGACGCCCTCACTCGGCGCGCTCCAGTTCGCTCGCGGCAAGCCCGCACGCAGCGCGCGCCGCGCAGACTCCTAACAGGCCCGCGCTGCGGCGCGGCTGGTGGCCGCGGGTGCTGGAGAGGGGCGGGTTCTCTGTGATCGCTGCGATGAGCGAGCTGGAGCGCGACCGCGAGCCTCAGCGCAGTGATCCCAGCGAACGCGCGTGTCTTACTCCGCCCCCGTGGCCACAGGCCGCGCCGGATTACGGATCCATTCAGACCAAGAGCCCGCGTAAAGCCTGGCCCCGGACAATCCCGCGTGCTCGAGTGCTAACAGATTGTGGCAGGCGCTGACGCCCGAGCCGCACATCATGATCGCCTGCGCCGGGCCTGCCAGCCGCGTCGCCCAGCGTTCGCGCAGTTGTGCGGGCGGCAAGAAGCGCCCGTCCGGCCCGAGGTTGCCGGCAAAAGGCATGTTGCTCGCGCCCGGGACATGCCCGGCGACCGGGTCGATGGTTTCGTTCTGTCCGGCAAAACGGTCGGCGCCGCGGGCGTCGCACAGCGCCTGACCGCTGAGGCCGGCCCCGACCAGCGGCGCGAGTTGCTCCGTGCTAACAACCCAGTCCTTGCGTAGCCGCGCCGCGAACGGGTTGGCCGACAGCGTCACGACATCGCGGCTCATGGGCCGCGACGGAACCCGGGTCCATTCGGCCAGCCCACCATTCAGTACCGCAACGTGCTCATGCCCGAGCCAGCGCAGCAGCCACCACAGTCGCGCTGCATACATGCCATTGCCCTGGTCATAGGCGACAACCTGGGTCCCGGCACTGATTCCCCAGCCCGCGCAGCGCGCCGCGAGCATCGCCGGGTCGGGCAGCGGATGCCTGCCACTGGTCGGCGTGACCGGCGCGGACAAGTCGCGATCGAGATGTGCGTAAATCGCGCCGGGAATATGCCCTTGCCAGTATTGTGCGCCGCCCAGGTCCGGTTTCCCGAGGTCGAAGCGGCAGTCAAAAACGCGCCAGTCCGGGGCGCCCAGGTGCAGAGCGAGCGTGTCACAGTCAATTAGAGTACGGTGCATGCTGCCATTCTCTGCGCACAGGCGCTGCCGTTACAATGGTCAAAGGAGACTGAATGGCGATCCAACTTTGGTGGGGCAGCGGCAGCCCTTATTCCTGGCGCGTGATGCTGGCGCTGGAACACAAGCGCCTGGATTACGAGAGCCATCTGCTCAACATGTCCATGCAGGAACACCAGTCGCCGCAGATGCTGGCGATGAATCCGCGCGGGCGGCTGCCGGTGCTCAAGGATGGCGAGTACGTGGTGTTCGAGTCCCTGGCCATTCTCTACTACCTCGATCTGAAATATCCCGAGCATCCCCTGTTCGGCCGCACGCCCGAGGAAGCCGGCGTGATCATGCGCGTGATCAATGAATTTCAGGCCTATACCGAAGCCGACCTCGGCCGAATTACGCAGGCGATCTTTACCGGCAGCTTCGTTAGGGACCGCGAGAACATCACCAACGCGATCCACCTGGCCGCGCGCGAAGCACGCACCATCGAGCTGCGATTGTCGAAGCTGGACTGGATCGTGGGCGACGCTCCCTCCGCGGCGGACTTCGTGCTTTATCCGTGGATCATGCTGTTGCTGCGGGCACTGAATCGGCCGGAGGCGCATGAGCTGTCGGGACGCTTTTTGCCGACCGCAGCAAATTACCCGGCCCTCGATCGATGGCTGTTGCGCGTTGCCGCCCTGCCTGGCTATGAGCGGGCCTATCCACCGCATTGGCGCTAGTTGTTAAACTGAAGTCACTATGACCGAACACATCAAGTACCTGGACTTTCCGGGACGAATCGTATTCGTCGGCTTTGGCAGCATCGGGCAGGGTACGTTGCCGCTGGTGTTGCGCCACATCGGCATTCCGCCGAGCCGCATCACGATCGTGACGGCCGATGAGAAGGGCAAGGCCGAGGCGGAAAAGTACGGCATCAAGCACGTTGTCGAGCCGCTGACGCGCGAGAATTTTCGCCGCGTACTTGACCCGTTGATCGGTCGTGGCGATTTCGTCTTGAACGTTTCGGTCGACGTGTCGTCGATCGCGTTGGTCAAATTCTGCTGGGACAAGGGCTCGATGTATCTCGATACCTGTATCGAGCCGTGGCCGGGCGGCTACACCGATCCGGGCCTGCCGATGGCGCGTCGTACCAATTATGCGTTGCGCGAAGAAGCGCTCGCGCTGCGCGCCGGTCACGCGCGCGCACCGACAGCGGTGCTCACGCATGGCGCCAATCCGGGATTCGTGCAGCACCTGGTCAAGCAGGCGCTGCTCAACGTCGCGGGCGATCTCGGTATCGATTCCGGCAATCCGAAGGAGCGGCTGGAATGGGCCCGGCTCGCCATGAAAGTCGGTGTCAAGACCATCCATATCGCCGAACGCGACACCCAGGTCTCACCGGTGCGCAAGAAGCCTGACGAATTCGTCAACACCTGGTCGGTGGACGGTTTTGTCAGCGAAGGACAGCAGCCGGCGGAGCTCGGCTGGGGCACGCACGAGAAAAATTTTCCGCGCGACGGTCGGCGCCATGATTTTGGCAGTCAATCGGCCATTTTCCTGGCCCAGCCTGGCTGCGCAACGCGGGTGCGCACCTGGACCCCGCTGTCCGGCAATTTCTATGGCTTTCTGATTACCCACGGCGAAGCGATCTCGCTCTCCGACTACTTCACCGTGAAAGACGGCGCGCAGATTGTCTACCGCCCGACCGCGCATTACGCCTATCACCCCTGCGATGATGCGGTGCTGTCGGTGCACGAGTTCGTCGGCAAGAACTACCAGTTGCAGGCGAGCAAACGCATCCTGATGGACGAAATTGCACCCGGAGGCATCGACGAGCTCGGTGTCTTGTTAGCAGGTCACAAGAAGAACGCCTACTGGTACGGCTCGCAGCTGACAGTCGACGAGGCACGCAAGCTCGCGCCGTACAACAATGCGACCAGCCTGCAGGTCACGTCCGCCTGCCTCGCCGGCATGATCTGGGCGATGGAAAACCCCAACTCCGGGCTGGTCGAGCCGGACGAGATGGATTTCCGCAGGCCGCTGGAAATCATGCGGCCCTATCTCGGCACTGTCACGGGCGCGTATACGGACTGGACACCGCTGACGGATCGCGAGCGGCTGTTTGCCGAGGATCTCGACAAGACCGATCCGTGGCAGTTCAAGAACGTGCGCGTGGTCTGAACGCGCATCGTCGCTGACGCCGAGGTTGCGGTGGCGTGGTCAAAGGGCACGCGCAGCGCGTGCGACCGACACCTGATCCTGCCCTTTGACCGCGGCGCCGCAAATGCCGCGCCGGGTTGATGCGCGCTCAGACCACGCGCAGGATGGCCGCCACGCTGCGTTCGACATCGGCGTCGGTGGTCGACCAGTTGCAGATGCTGATGCGCATCGCGGTACGACCCTTCCAGACCGTGGCGCCGCACCAGCAGGTGCCGTCGTCCTGCACCGCCTTGGTGACACGACGCGTGTTATCGGCATCGCCGAAGGCGACCACGACCTGATTCAGCACTACATCGTTGAGTACTTCGTGGCCCGCGGCGCGCAGGCGCTCGGCAAACAGACCGGCCTGGTCACAACTGCGTTCGATCATCGTGCGCACGCCCGCGCGTCCCAGCGAACGCAACGCAGCCCAGACGTCGACACCGCGCGCGCGGCGCGACAGCTCGGGCGTGAAATCGCTGGGATCGCGGCCTGCGCGATTTGCGGGCAGGTAGGCGGCGTTGATGGCCATGGCGGCCTGCAGCGCGTCCTTGTCGCGCACGAAAGCGAGACCCGAGTCGTACGGTACGTTGAGCCACTTGTGCGCATCGGTGGCCCAGGAGTCGGCGCGTTCAATGCCGTGCGCCAGTTGGGCTAGGCGCGGCGATACGCGCGCCCACAATCCGAAGGCGCCATCGACATGGACCCAGGCGCCGCTGCCCGCGACCTGCCGGCAGATGGCATCGATCGGATCGAAAGCCCCGGAATTGATGTTGCCGGCCTGGGTGCAGATGATCGTCGGCCCGTCGATGGCCGGCAGTGCATCCACGCGCATGCGGCCCTGCGCGTCGACCGGGATACGCCGCACACGTTCACTGCCAAGTCCTAACAAAGCCAGCGACTTGAACAGCGTCGGATGCGCTTCCTCGCCGACCATGACGGTGAGCGGCGGGGCGCCGAACAGGCCCTGCGATTCGACCGACCAGCCCAGGTTTGCCAACAAACGGTGCCGTGCTGCCGCCAGCGCGGTCATGTTCGCCAGCGTCGCACCGGTGACGAAGGCGCCGGCGGATTCCCGTGGCAGATCCAGCAGCTCGAGCAGCCAGCGCAGCGCGACGATTTCCAGGCGTGACACGCCCGGCGTGGCCTGCTGCAGCACCGTGTTCTGGTCCCAGGCCGTCGCCAGCCAGTTGCTTGCGACCGTGACCGGCAGCGCGCCACCAATGACGAAGCCGAAGAAGCGCGGCCCGGCCATGCCCATGGTCGCGGGTGACACCAATTCATCCAGCAGCGCCAGGGTTTCAGCCGGATCGGATGACTGTTGCGGCAGTGGCTCATCGAGCCGCGCCAGCGCAAGCAGCGCGGCGGGCGAGGGCGCGACCGCGCGTTCGCCGAGCGCACCCAGGTATTGCAGCGATCGATTGGCTGCATCCTGCAGCAGCGCCGGGTTAGCGGCGAACGGCGATTTGGGCGTCATGCCGTGAATTGTACGGCAAGGTGTGGCTAGTTGTGCTGGCCTAACGGTTCGTCGAGCAGCGCCTGGATCCCGGCTTCGAAGTTGCGCGCCGCGCGATCGCCGACGTGCTGTTCACCCACCAGCAGCTGGCGGATGCGGCCCTGCTTGTCGATGAGATAGAAAGCAGGCCAGTATTGATTTTCGAGCCGGCGCCAGTAGGCGAAATCGTCATCCAGCATCTGCGGATTTGTTAGCTGATACTGCGCGAGGCGCGCGGCGATGCCAGCGCGGTTTTTTTCGCTTTCGAACTCGGGACTATGCACGCCGATCACGACCAGGCCGTGGTTGGCAAAGCGATCCGTTACGCGGCGCAGCCACGGAAACGAGTGGTAGCAGTTCCAGCAGTCCGTGGTCCAGATATCTAACAACACGACCTTGCCGCGCAGGCTGGCCAGGGTCAGCGGCGGCGAATTGAGCCAACTGGACTCGCGGGTGTGCGGAAATTCGGGAGCCTGCGTGTTGGACGCGACCGCGGGGCCCGCTGCCAGTGCCAGCGGCGTGAGCAGCCGGGCGCCCGCGAACAGCAAGGTGGTTGCAATGCAGGCGAACAACAAACCGGAAATGATGCGGGCCATGACTGTCAGACCGGCCCTGGCGGCCGAATATTGCGTCGCTGCGCTGTCAGCGCGCGGCTGGCGTAGTTTTCGGCATTGCAAACGTGCACAGGACCCGGGTGCCGTGCGGACCGGCGCTCGCAACCTCGAGAGTTGCGCCGATCACCTCGGCGCGATAGGCGATGGCCTGCAAGCCCAGCCCGGCCGACTGGCGGCGGTTGGCATCGATGCCGTTGCCGTCGTCGGTGATCGCCAGCGTTGAGCGGTCCGCGCCGAAGTCCACGGCAATCTCGATGCGTTTGGCGCCGCTGTGTCGCAGCGCATTGGTAACGGCTTCCTGCGCGATCCGATACAGCTGTGTCGCCAGTTCAACCGGCACCGTGACTTGTGCGTCGCCCGTTGTCTGCACCAGCACCGCGGGCGAATCGGGGTGCTGGCTGCTGCGACCGAGCGTGCGCAGCGCGGCTACGAACGCCCCGGGAGCCGCGGCAATCGGCGCGAGGCCATGCGCGATCGAACGGGTGTTACTGATCGCTTCGCGCACCAGTGCAATCGCGGTCTCCAATTGCTGCGAATCGTTTGGCGCCACGTTGCGCAGGCTCGGCACCATGCTTTGCAGCATCAGTGCAATGCCGGTCAGCTCCTGGCCGAGCCCGTCATGCAGGTCATTGGCGATGCGTTGCTGCTCCTGGCGCGTTGCGTCGAGGACCTGGCGCTCCAGCAGCACGCGTTCTGTTAGGTCATGTGCGACACCCAGAATCATGTCGACCTTGCCGCTGGATGGGTCCAGGAACGGCGTGTAGAAAGCGTGCAGCCAGCGCTCCTCGCCGCGAATATTCTGCACATGCCAGTGCTGTTCGGTCGAGCCGCCGCGCAACATTGCGCGCCGGACTTCGATGTTGCGTTCGTAGTCTTCGGCAAACGCAAAGCGGCGCCAGCCACCGAGCTCACGGTAGGTCTTGAGATCGACGCCAAAGACTTTTTCCAGGCCATCGCTGGCCCAGCTTACGGTGGCCAGGCCATCCGGCGAGGGGCGTAACTCGAACACATAGCCCGGAACGCGCTGGACGACGGCAAAATAGCGTTCCTGGTACTCGCGCAGCTTGCGCTCGTTTTCTTTTCCCACCGTAATGTCGATACATACGCCGCTGATCCGCGTGGGACGGCCATCGGCTCCGCGCTCGGCGATTCGTCCGCGCTCCAGCAGCCAGCGCCATTCGCCCTGCCGCGTGCGGTGGCGATATTCATATTCGCAAAGGTCGGTTCCGGACGCTTTGAATTCATCATCGACTTTGTCCACGCGCTGGCGATCATCCGGATGCGTGTTGGCTTTCCAGCGCGCGTGGTGATCAGGGCTGGAACACTCGTCAAAATCGTGGGTTCGGCACCAGTCGTTGAGCCAGCGGCAGGTGTCATTGACGTAGTCCCATTCCCACAGGCCCACTTCGCCGCCCCAGACCGACAGCGCGAGCTGCTGCTCGCGTTCCTGCAAGGCCAGCTGCGCGCGCTTGCGGTCATCGATGTCGATGGTAAGCCCGATGATGACGCTGGGGCCGCCACGCGCATCGACCTCGGCGATGCGGCCCTGGCTCAATACCCAGCGCCAATCCCCGGCCGACGTCCGCAGGCGGTACTCGGCTTCATAGAGTTGCGCTTTGTCAGCAGTCAGCAATTCGAAGCTACCGGTATTGGGCAGATCGTCGGGGTGAATCTGCGCATTCCAGCGCTCGGCGTGGTTCGCTCCGTTACAGGGATCAATGCCCAGGCGTTCGCACCATTCATTCAACCATTGAAACCGATCGCGTTCGACATCCAGACGCCAGAAGCCGACCTGGTTGGCCCAAGGCTCGCCGGCAAATTGCTCCGCACCGACCTTGAGCGCGTCAAGCGGTCGCGCGTGTGCCGGATCTGGTTTGGCGTCTGGTGCGGGCTGCATAGGGGCCATCGACTGGCAGCAAAGTCTAAGGTCAATCCTGGCGCCGCGGGAGCTAATTGCGCAGCGCCGTCGGCGCGTCCAGCGGTCCCGGATGAAGGATGGGTCACAGGAACTGGTCACCGCCGTTAGGGCTCAAGGTCTGCCCCTGGTAATGGTGCGCGTCCTGGCTCGCCAGGAACACATAGGTCGGGACGATGTCGTCGACCTCGGCAATGCGGCCGACGGGAATGGCCAGGCGAATCTGCTCGAGCAGGGCGGGCGGCACGTCGGCGAGGATCGGGGTCCTGGTCGCGCCCGGCGCGACGCTGTTGATGCGCACGTTGCGCGCCCCGATTTCCAGCGCCACGGTACGGGTGAAGGCAACGATCGCGGCTTTCGCCGCCGTGTAGTGCGCGAAGCCGGGCGCGCCCTTGTAAGCAAGCTGCGACGCGGTGTTGATGATGGAACCGGAGTCCTGCGCATACAGCAACGGCAGCACGCGACGGGTCATCAGGAACGTGCCGCGCAGATGCACGGCGATCACGCGGTCCCACTGTTCCACCGGAATGTCCTGCACCGGCGCCGCCGCCGCGATACCCGCGTTGTTGACGAGAATGTCGATGCGTCCAAGACTGGACAGCGCTGCGCTGACCAGCCGATCGGCATCGGCCTCCACGCTGACGTCCGCCTGGACCGCAATGGCCCTGCCGCCGCCGCGCGTGATCTCGTCGAGCACGCTGCGCGCGGCCTGCGCCTGGGTTTCGTCCGGATAATTCACCACCACGGCCGCGCCCTCGCGCGCGAACGCGAGCGCGACGCCGCGGCCGATGCCGGAGCTGCTGCCCGTGATGATCGCAACCTGATTCTGCAGTTTCATGCTGAGCCATCTCCAGCCGGCGGCAGGTATTCGATATCCGTGATGATCAACCGGCGCATTCCCGCTGGCAATTCCACGCCGACTTCCTCGTCGAGCCGCTTGCCTAACAGGGCGCGCGCCAGTGGCGCATCCATGCTGATGTAGCCCGGGGCGGCGTCAAATTCGTCCGGTCCCACGATACGATGGCGGGACTCAGCGCCCGACTCATCTTCCAGCGTCACCCAGGCGCCGAAGAAAACCCGCTTTGGGTCGCTTGCCGGCTGGTCCACCACTTTCATGCCGTCGAGCCGCTTGCGCAGGAAGCGCACGCGGCTGTCGATTTCGCGCAGGCGCTTCTTGCCGTAGGTGTACTCGGCGTTTTCCGAGCGATCGCCCTGGGCAGCGGCCTCGGAGACAGCCTGGGTCACGCGCGGCCGCTCGTCGCGCCACAACTGGTCCAGTTCGGCCTTCAGCCGGGCAAACCCGGCCGGCGTGATGAACTTCGAACCCACGGCCTGTGGGGCACGGTAGCGGCTCACATTAAGTCCAATCGTGAAATTTTCAGCTTGCAGGATGTGTAGGGGGTCACAGCGGCGGCCATTGTACCGGCCTAATCTTTCCTTCCATGAGCAACAAGTACTACACCCATTTCGTGACCGCCGCCGAGCAGGCGCGGAACTCGGACGAGTGGTGCGGTGTGGTGGAGCTCGAGAGGCCGATCGAGCACCGCCAGGGCGGTGCGCGCGAGCTGCGCCAGTTGCTGGCGCGGAATTTTGAGCTGGACTCGAAAGAGATCCGGATCCTGCACTGGGCCCGTTTGCAGTAGGCCGCAGTCAACCATCCCCTAGCGGACTTCCTCCCCTTTGTGAGTCCGCATTTCAACCCCGAGCCGCAAGGCCCGGGGTTTTTTTTTGTTAGGGCTGCTGACATATACTGCCGGTCATGAAGAATCTTGTAACGCTGCTGGTGGTTGCCGTTTTCAGCGCTGCCATACCCGCCCAGGTTCCGGTCGCACCCGCGGTTCCCGCCGCTCCGGCGCTGCGCTCCGGCATCGATCCGGCGATTCTGGACAGCTCGGTCCGGCCGCAGGACGATTTGTACCGGTTCGTCGCCAACAAATGGCTGGCTAACAACCCGCTGCCGGCGGATCGGTCGCGATACGGCAGTTTCGACCTGTTGGCCGACCAGTCCGAGGCAGAAGTGCGCGCCGTGGTCGAAGCCGCCGCGGCCGCCAAGGCGGCGCCGGGCACGCCGGCGCAGAAGATCGGCGATTTCTACCGCAGCTTCATGGATACCACCCGTCTTGCAACCTTGGGTACCACCCCGATTGCGGGCGAGCTGCGGCGCATCGACGCGATCCGTGGCACGCGCGACCTGTTCGAATACATGGGCCGGTCGATACGCATGGGAGTTTCCATGCCGCTGCTGCTGTACGTCAGCCAGGACTACGCGGACTCGACGCAGTACCTGACCGGGACCTACCAGAGCGGCCTGACCATGCCGGACCGTGACTACTACCTGCGGCCCGAGCAGAAATATGTGGATTATCGCGCCGCGTATCGCAAGTACGTGGCGGCGCTGTTAGCTGCCGCCGGTGAGCGCGATGCCGCAGCCGCAGCCAAGCGAATCGAGGCGCTGGAAACGCGGCTCGCCAACCATCAATGGTCACGGGTCCAGAATCGCGATCCGGTCAAGACCTACAATCGCAAGACGCTCGCCGAGCTGAAGACGTTTGCGCCCACGTTCGATTGGCAGACCTTGCTGGCGGCGGCGCGCATCCCGGCGCAGGCGCTGGATATCAGTCAACCTGCTTACGTGCAGGAACTGGCCAAACTGACCCGCAGCACTCCGCTGGCGGATTGGCGCGACTACCTGCGGCTGCAGGTGCTGGACCGATGGGCGCCATACCTGGCAACGGACTTCGAGCAGCTGCATTTTGATTTCCACAGTAAGGCTCTGCTTGGCGTGCCAGAGCAGTCGCCGCGCTGGAAGCGCGCGCTGCAGACCATGAATGGCGGCGTCGGCGAACTGATCGGGCAACTTTACGTGGAGCGCAGCTTCACCCCCGAGGCCAAGGTGCACGTGAAGCTGCTGGTCGACAATCTGCTGCGCGCCTTTGCGCAGGGTATCGATGAGCTCGACTGGATGAGCGATGCCACCAAGGCGCAAGCGCGCAACAAGCTGCGAAGCTTCACGGTGAAGATCGGTTATCCGGATCGCTGGCGGGATTACAGCGGTCTCGAGATCGTCGCCGGCGACCTGGTGGGCAACATCCGGCGCGCGAATGAATTCGAACTCGACCGCCAAGCTAACAAGCTGGGCAAGCCACTGGACCGCGGCGAGTGGCCGGTGACGCCACAAACCGTCGGCGCCTGGTACATCCACCCGATGAATGAGATCGTGTTTCCGGCCGCGATCCTGCACCCGCCATTCTTTGATCCCGATGCGGATGATGCCGTCAATTACGGCGCGATCGGCGCGGTGATCGGCCATGAAATCAGCCACGGTTTCGACGACCAGGGCCGGCAGTTCGATGGCGCCGGCAACCTGCGCGACTGGTGGACATTCGACGACGCCGCCCGTTTCCGCCAGCGCGCCAGCCAATTGATCGGGCAGTTTTCCAGGTACCGCGTGCTGGGCGATAAGCCGGTCAACGCCGAACTGACGCTGGGCGAAAACATCGGCGACTTGTCAGGACTCGCGGTGGCCTTGAAGGCCTACAAGCTGTCGCTGGCGGGCGCGCCGGCGCCGCTAATCGATGGTTACAGCGGCATGCAGCGGTTCTTTCTTGGCTGGGCGCGGATCTGGACCGATACCCGGAGCGCTGATGAAGCCCTGCGGCGACTCACCATCGATCCGCACAGTCCGACAGAATTCCGCGTCAATGGGCCCGCCAGCAACCTGAACGAATTCTATGAGGCCTTCGGCGTCAAGGAGGGCGACAAGCTCTATCGTCCGCCGGCCGAGCGTGTGAAAATCTGGTAACCGCCGCGGCAGGCGCCGCACGTTCAGGGCTAAATCGAAGGAGCATTTCATGCGTGGCATTTTCCTGGCAATCGTCGGTACCCTGGTGCTGAGCGGCTGCGGCTACAACAACCTGCAGTCCCAGGACGAGGGCATCAAGGCCGCCTGGTCCGAGGTCGTAAACCAGTATCAGCGCCGTGCTGACCTGATCCCCGCCCTGGTCAATACAGTCAAAGGCTACGCCGCGCAGGAAGAGCGCGTGCTGGTCGAGGTTACCGATGCGCGGTCGCGCGCGACCTCGATCCAGCTGACGCCTGAGGCCATCAACGATCCCGAGGCCTTGAAGAAATTCCAGGCCGCGCAGGGCGAGCTGACCACCGCGCTCAAGAGCCTGATCGCCGTCAGCGAGCGCTATCCGGACCTCAAGTCCAACCAGAGCTTCCTCGAACTGCAGGCGCAGCTTGAAGGCACCGAGAACCGGATTACCGTGGCGCGCAACCGCTACATCGCCGCGGTGCAGACCTACAACACCACGGTGCGCAGCTTCCCCTCCAATCTGACCGCGATGGTGTTCGGCATGAAGATCAAGCCGAGCTTCACGGTCGAGAACGAGGCCGCGATTTCCAAGCCGCCGGTGGTCAGCTTCGATACCTCGAAACCCGGCGCGCCGGCTCAGCCCGCACCTGCGAACTGAGCAGCCAGCCGCCGTCATGACAACCCTGGCGCGCTGGGCTGCGGTTCTGGCGCTGCTGCTGCTGGGCGGCGTCGCGGCCGCCCAGGAACTGCAGCCGATTCCCGAGCTAACAGCGCGCGTCACCGACACCAGCGGGACGCTGACGGCCGCGGAGCAGGCGGAGCTCGAACAAAAACTGCGGGCCTTCGAGGAGCGCAAGGGCGCGCAGATCGCAGTGCTGCTGTTGCCGACCACCCAGCCGGAAGAAATCGAGCAATACGGCATCCGGGTCGCGGATGCCTGGAAGATCGGGCGCGCCAAGGTTGACGATGGCGCGATCCTGCTGATCGCCAAGAACGACCGGCGCATGCGCATCGAAGTCGGGCGCGGCCTGGAAGGCGCGCTGACCGACCTGATCAGCAAACGCATCATCACCGAAACCATCACCCCGCTGTTCCGGCAGAACGATTACGCCGGCGGCATCGATGCGGGCATCGACCAGATGATCCGCGTGGTCGATGGCGAAGCCCTGCCGCCGCCCGATGAAGGGTGGAAGGGCGGCGCCTCCGGGTTGCTCGATTTTCTGCCGTTCCTGTTCGTTGCCGTGTTCATGGGCTCGATGGTGCTGCGCGCCATCTTTGGCCGGTTGTTAGGTTCGACGCTGGCCGGCGGCCTGACGGGCTATGTCGCCTGGACCCTGGCCCAGTTGTTAGGTGTGTCGATCGGCGCGGCTATCGCGGCGTTCCTGTTCTCGCTGGTGATGGGCGCGGTGGGCGGCAACCGCTGGTCCAGCCGGCCCCGCCACGGTGGCTGGGGCGGCGGCTGGGGTGGCGGTGGCCTGGGCGGCGGCGGCTTTGGTGGCGGCGGTGGCGGTTTTGGCGGTGGCGGCGGCGGCTTTGGGGGCGGTGGCGCCTCGGGGAGTTGGTGAACATGCAATTCCTGCGCGTCTTGCGACATCTGTTTGCGACCGACTGGGCGACGCGTCGGCGCTTCGATGCCGAGGTGCTGGGCGCCATCGAGACCGCGATTCGCGACGTTGAGTCGCGCCACTCCGGCGAAATCCGCGTTGCCGTCGAAACGGCGTTCGATTTGCCGGAGCTGTGGCACCGGCTCAGCACACGGCAGCGTGCCCTGCAGGTGTTCGGGTTTCTGGGGGTCTGGGATACCGCGGCCAATAACGGTGTTCTCATCTATGTGCTGAACGCCGACCACGCCGTGGAAATCGTCGCCGACCGCGGCATTGCCGCGCGCGTATTGCCAGCCGAGTGGGCCGCTGTCTGCCGTAATATGGAAGACCATTTCCGCGCCGGGCGTTTTCGCGAGGGTTCGGTGGCTGGCGTGATGGCCGTGGGCCGGCTGCTGCAGCAGCACTTTCCGGACGCGCGCGGCGATCGCAATGAGCAGCCGGATCAGGCTGTGCTGCTTTAGCGTTGCCCCGAATCAGTGCGATAATCCCCGGCCCATGAGCCCGGTAACCCCATCAAATATGCGTCCTTTGATTCGTGCCACCTTGGTCGCGCCGTTGACGGCCGCCTTGCTAACAAGCTGTTCACTGGTCGGAGGCCCCTGGCAGAAGCCCAAGGCGCCGCCGCCGCCGCCGCCGCCCCTCGCCGAGGCGCCGCTGGCGCAGCCAACACACCGGTTCGTGCTGGCAAACGACACCCAGGACATCGTCGGCCAGGTCGTGGTGACCAAGGCGCGCAAGGAAGACACGCTGTCGGACATTGCCCGCCGTTTCAATGTCGGCTACGAGGAATTGGTGCGCTCCAATCCCAAGGTCGATCCCTGGCTGCCGGGAGATGGCCGCGAGATCGTCATCCCCTCGCGCTTCATCCTGCCTAACGCGCCGCGCGAGGGCATCGTCATCAACGTCGCTGCAATGCGCCTGTTCTTCTACCCGAAACGCAAGCCGGGCGAGCCACAGGTCGTTTACACGCACCCGATCGGCATCGGCAAGGTCGGCTGGTCGACGCCCGAGGGCACGACCAAAATCATTCGCAAGAAGAAAGATCCGGTCTGGGTGCCCGGGCCAGGAGTGCGCGCCGAGCACAAGGAAAACGGGGAGATCCTGCCGCCCGAAGTCGGCCCGGGCCCCGAAAATCCGTTAGGCAACCGGGCCATGTACCTGGGCTGGTCCCAGTTCCTGATTCACGGCACTAACAAGCCGTACGGTGTCGGGCTGCGCTCGAGTCACGGCTGCATCCGCCTGTATCCCGAAGACATCGAACCCATTTTCGACATGGTGCAGGTGGGCGAGAAAGTCACCGTTGTCAACCAGCCGTATTTGTTCGGCATGGAAGACGGCGAACTTTACCTGCAGACCCTTGACGTGCTGGAGGACGATCCACGCGACTTCAAGAAAAAGCAGCGCGTGCTGATCGACAAGGCCATGTCGAAGCAAGTGCTGGCGCAGCTGAAAGCCGCGAAGCAGACCGTCGATTACCCGCTCATCGCCCAGCATGCCCATGATCCCTACGGCGTGCCGGTATCCGTTTCACGCGCGGACGCCACGGTCGAAGCGGTGGTCGCGGCTGCGCCGCGCGTTCGCAATGCCGTGCCGCTGGGCGCAACCTGGGATGGCGTGTCTAACAACCAGGTCGATGAAGCAACGTTCAACAGCATGATTACCGAAGAGAAGAAAGACGACGCAGCGACGCCCCCGAAGACTGGAACCTGAGCGTCCAGCGGCCATGGAGCAGGCGATGCGAATATTTTCCGCGCGAATTTCGTTAGCAACGATTGCGGTCCTGTGCCTCGCCGCAGAGCCGCTGCAGGCCGCGTCAGCGCCCGCCAGCGGCCCCGACAGTGGTCCGGAGAGCGGTCGCGACTATCACTCCCTGGCCAATCTAGCGCAGATGCGCGTCCAGCACGTCGATCTGTATCTCGACGTGGATTTCGCCGCGCAGCGCCTGTCCGGCGTGGTCGATCTCAAGGTGGAACGGCTGGATGACAACGCCCGCACGCTGGTGCTCGATACTCGCGATCTTGCCATCCGCAGGATCTGGTTGTTAGCAGATGGGCGGCCGCAGCAGGTCCTGCCGTTCGCGCTGGGTGAACCGGTCGGCACGCTCGGTCAGGCGCTGACCATCGATCTGCCGACCGGGCACCGCGAGCGCAACTTCGCGCTGCGTATTTCCTACCAGACGCGGCCGGAAGCGTCCGGACTGCAATGGCTGACGCCGGCACAGACAGCGGGCAAGACCGACCCGTTTCTGTACAGCCAATCGCAGGCTATCCACGCCCGCAGCTGGATTCCGTTGCAGGATTCGCCGCAGGTGCGCGTGACCTACAACGCGGAGATTCACACGCCGGCCGGGCTGCGCGCGGTCATGAGTGCCGACAATCACCCGGAGTTGTCGGCCGACAATGTGTACCGCTTCGCCATGCCGCAGCGCATCCCGCCGTATCTGATTGCGCTGGCCGTCGGGAAGCTGGAATTTCGTGCCATCGGCGAACGCACCGGCGTGTACGCCGAGCCGTCAGTCGTCGAAGCTGCCGCGTCGGAATTTTCCGAAACCGAAAACATGGTCAAGGCCTGTGAGAGCCTGTTCGGGCCTTATCGCTGGGATCGTTACGACTTGCTCATCCTGCCGCCCGCATTCATGTACGGGGGCATGGAGAATCCGCGCTTGTCGTTCATCACGCCGACAGTGCTGGCGGGCGACCGCAGCCTGGTATCCCTGATCGCGCACGAGCTGGCGCATTCCTGGTCGGGCAACCTCGTCACCAACGCGACCTGGCGCGATTTCTGGCTCAACGAGGGCTTCACGGTTTTCCTCGAGCGCCGGATTATCGATGTGCTGTATGGCGACAAACGTCGCGACATGGAAGACACGCTGGGCCTGCAAGCGCTGCAGCGCACTATGCGGACGCTGGATAAACCGCTGACGGTGTTGGCCGTGGACCTGCGTGGCCGCGATCCGGACGATGGCTCCAACGACATACCGTATGAGAAGGGGCGCCTGTTCCTAGGCTGGCTGCAGGCCAAGGTCGGGCGCGACGCGCTGGACCAGTTCCTCAAGGGGTATTTCGACCATTTTGCGTTTCAAAGCATCGCCACGGAACAATTCCGCGACTATCTGCTCACTAATTTGTTAGCTGCCCGGCCGGACCTGGTTTCCACGGCGGAGCTCGATGAGTGGCTGTACGCACCGGGCCTGCCGCGCAGCGCGGTGCTGCCGTCATCCGATGCCTTCGCCAGGGTCGACGCTGCGCGCCAACAGTGGCTGGCCGGCAAGCTTGCGGCGTCCGCGCTGCCGGTCGCGGCATGGAGCACGTTTGAGTGGCTGCATTTCCTCAACAACATGCCGGCGAAACTGCCGCTCGCGCAGATGGCCGAGCTGGACGCAGCGTTCAAGCTCACCGGCCAACGCAATGCCGAGATTGCGCACAGCTGGCTGTTGATTGCGATTCGCGCGGGCTACCAGCCGGCCTTTCCAAGGCTCGAGGAATATCTCACTACCATCGGCCGGCGCAAACTCGTGAAACCTCTCTATGAGGCGCTGATGAAGACCGCCGCCGGCAGTGAGTTCGCGGCGCGAGTCTATGAAATCGCCCGGCCCGGCTATTTCTCGGTGCTGCAGACCACGCTGGATCCGATCGTTCGCAACTAACGATGCGCACGGCGCATGCGGGGGACTGCGGCTCGCGCGCTTGCTGTGCTAACCTTCGCACAGCGACGACAGGTGAAATGTGGCTGATCAAGCCCTCTCCGGAATAACAATTGCCGAGCAAAATGGACCGGAGCACGCGATTGCGCGTGCCGCCGTGTCCGCGACCGCCTTTATCGGCCGCACCCTCAAGGGTCCTGTCAATACGCCTGTTAGCATCGTGAGCTTCGCCGAATATCAGCACGTGTTCGGCGGTGTCTGGCAGCCCTCGACGCTGTCCTATGCAATCGAGCAGTATTTCGACAATGGCGGACGGCAGGCCATCATCGTCCGCGTTGCCAATGGCGGACGGCCGCCGACGATTTCGCTGCCGGCCGGCGCTGCGCGGCTCACGCTGGTCGGGCTCTGGCCCGGGACCCGCGAGTTTCTGCGCGCGTCAGTCGACTATGACGGTATCGCCGCCAATGAACCGGACCGTTTCAATCTCGTGTTGCAACGGACCCGCGCGGCGAATTCCGAACGGGTTGAGGACCAGGAAATATTTCGCCGCCTCAGCGTCAAGCCGGGCGCCAGCAGGCATGTGATCGAAGCGCTGACGGAATCGCGCCTGGCGCGCGTGCACGGCGAGGTCCCGGCACAGCGTCCCAACCGTACGCCCGCCGCGGCCAGCGGTGCGGTCGTGGGTTACGTGAACGCCAACACCGATGGCGATGACGGCCAGCCGCTGTCGGACTACGACGTGATCGGCGCCGCGGCCGCGCATTCCGGCTTGTTTGCGCTGCAGGGCGCGCCGCCGTTCGGCATGTTGTGCATTCCGCCGCTGACGCGCGAACAGGATGTCGGCCTCAGCACCTGGCTGGTGGCGACGCGTATCTGCCGGCTGCGGCACGCGATGCTGCTGGTCGATCCGCCGGCGAGCTGGACCGATGCGCAGCAGGCCATCGCCGGTGCGCGCCAGTGGCCGCTGCGCGCCGACAACGCCGCCATGTATTTTCCCCGCTTGTTAGCTTTCGACCGCCTGCGCGGACGATTCGAGCTGTTCGCCAACTGCGGTGCGGTCGCCGGCATGCTGGCGCGCAGCGACGCGACCCTGCCGCTGTGGTCCGTGCAGCGTGACGACCAGCTGGTGCTGCGGCCTAACATGCGACCGGGCTGCAATGTTGGTGAAACGGACCGGCAGCGCCTGGCGCAGTTCTCGATCAATTCGTTCCTCGCGGTGCGCGTCGCGCCGGATGCCGCCGACACGCTCGGCCCGCGCACGCTGGCGGATGGCAACTCCGGCACCAACGACTGGCGTTATCTGCGGGCGCGGCGCCTGGCGCTGTTCGTGACCGCGAGCGTCGAACAGGGCACGCGCTGGACCGTGTTCGAGAAGAACGACCAGGACACCTGGCTGCGGGTGCGCGGCCAGGTCGAAGCGTTCCTGGAAGCGCTGTACCAGGAAGGCGCGTTCCCGCAAGCGGCACCCGATGAGGCTTACTTTGTCATTTGCGACGGGCGCCTCAATGACGCCGAGGCGCGGGCCGCCGGAAAATTGCACATCCTGTTCGGGATCGCGGCCTCGCGTCCCGGCGATTACCACGCCTGGTTGCTGACCCATCAGTCAGGGTCGAGTCGCATTCGCCAGGTGTCGGTCAACCGCCTGGCGACGGCCGGCATCCGCGTGACCCAGGAAATCGAGACCGCGCTGCTGCGCAGTATCGTCAGCACCGGCTGAGCCGTTCAGTTGCCGGGTCGCGGCGACACGTACATGGTGATGACTGCACGCACCACTTCCTGGCCCTGATCGTCGGTCACCGACACCAGCACGGCGACGTTAGCCGGGCCATTCCATTCCTTGGTGGCGAGGCGCGCGACCGCCGCGACGCTGCTGTCGGCACGCTTGAGATACTCGATGGTCATGCCGCGCGGAATCCAGCGGCGCGTGGCCGGAACGCTCACCTCGGTTGCCATGCCGGCGGCCAGTTCGCACAGGTTCGCCATCGCGATCGCATGCACCGAACCGATATGGTTCTCGACGCTGCGGCGCTTGGTCATGCTGACGCGGGCAATGCCGGGCGCCAGTTCCAGGATGCGCGGCCTGATCGTGCCGAAATACGGCGCCTTGCGGCACACCATCCGGGCAAACAGCCAGCGACCTAACGCCGTGCGCGAGGCGCGCCGCCAGTGTCCGAGGACCGCGCTGGGCGGCGCGGTCTCCGAGAGCGCGGTCCAATCGAGTTGCTGCGCTGTGTTGGTGGGTTCGCCGGGATTCATTGTTTGCCTGTCAGGGAAACCCGGAAAACCGGGGCCGCGCAATGTAGCTGAGCGACCTGATGCCCGGCAATCGCTATTTGGCGCCGAAGCCGCCGCCGCCCGGTGTCAGCACTTCGAGGATATCGCCCGCCTGCAGTTCGAATGACGCGCAGGCCGGCAGGGTTTCAATCCGGCCGTCGCGGCGCTGCAGCCGCGTGATCCCCGCGGCGCCATCTTCGCCGCCCGCCAGTCCAAACGGCCGCGTGGCCCGCCGGTTCGCCAGCATGGCGCCGCTGAGCGGCACCAGAAATTGCAGGCGACGGCAGGCGCCATCGCCACCGCGGTGCGCGCCGGCGCCGCCCGACCCGCGACGGACCGAGAACTCCAGCACGCGAATCGGAAAGCGCGCTTCCAGGATTTCCGGATCGGTCAGACGCGAGTTGGTCATGTGGGTCTGCACGGCGGGACAACCATCCGCATTCGGGCTCGCGCCAGCGCCACCGGCAATGGTTTCGTAATACTGCAGCGTTGCATCGCCGAAGCTCAGGTTGTTCATGGTGCCTTGCGAGGCGGCCAGCGCACCTAACGCGCCATACAGCGCATCGACGATGCACTGGGAGGTCTCGACGTTGCCGGCGACCACGGCGGCAGGCGGCTGCGGATCTAACAAGCTGCCGGGAGGAATGATGAGTTCCAGCGGCGCGAGGCAGCCTTCATTGAGCGGAATATCGCGGTCGATCAGCGTGCGGAACACGTACAGCACCGCGGCCACGACCACGGCGCGCGGCGCATGGAAATTGTGGTCGGCCTGCGATGAACTGCCGGTGAAGTCCACGCGCGCGCGGCGTGCTGCGGCGTCGATATCGACACGCACCTGAATCACGGCGCCGTTGTCGAGCGGCAACCGGAAGTCGCCCGAGTGCAGCCGCTGAATGGCATGGCGTACGCATTCCGCGGCATTGTCTTGGACCGCGCGCATTGCCGCGGCCAGCAACGGGCCGCCGTAGCGGCGCGCGGCGCGCTGCAGTTCGCGGGCGCCGCAGGCGTTGGCCGCGAGCTGCGCGTCCAGGTCGGCGAGATTCTGCGCCAGGTTGCGCGCCGGCCAGGGTGGGGCAGTCAGTTGCCGCGTCAGGCCCGCGGTGTCGCGCAGCCCCCTGGCTAACAAATGGAAGTCCTCGAACAACGCGCCTTCCTCGTTGATGTTGCGGCTGAAGGCCGGCATCGATCCCGGCGTGATGCCGCCGATATCGGCATGATGGGCGCGCGCGGCGACAAAAAAATCGGGCGGCCCGCTGCCCGGATGCGTATCGAGGTAGACCGGCGAGACCACCGTCATGTCGGGCAGATGTGTGCCGCCGGCGTACGGGCTGTTGAGCAGCCAGGCGTCGCCGGCGGCCATGTCGGCACGGTGATTTTCCAGCACCGCCCGGACGCTGGCGCCCATGGAACCGAGATGCACCGGCATGTGCGGCGCGTTGGCAATCAGGTTGCCGGCGGCATCGAACACCGCGCAGGAGTAGTCGAGCCGCTCCTTGATGTTGACGGACTGCGCGGTGCGCTGCAGGACCGTGCCCATTTCCGTGGCCACGTGCATGAAGAGACTATTGAAGAGATCGAGCCGGTCAGCGCCGATCGCGCCCGGCGCCTGCTGCGGCGATAGCGCTGACGGTGCGGCGCCTACCTGCGTGGCTAACAAGATTCCGTCCGCGCGCCGCTCCACCGTCCAGCCGGGTTCCAGAACCAGCGAGGTATGTTGATCGACGATCAGCGCGGGGCCCGCCTGCGGCGCCGTGAGTTGCTGCGCCGCGAACACTGGCACCGTGGTCCAGCAGTTGATCCAGACTTGAGCGTGCGCGGGCAGCTTCGGTACTGCGGCGTCGCTGGCCGCCTCCCGCAGCGGTGGCACGGTGGGCCGGCAGCGGGCTTCGACGCGCACGCTGTCGATATGCAGCTGCGTCAGCAGGCCCGCGTCCACCGAATACCCGAACAATTGCTGCCAGCGTTCGCCGAACTCGGCATGCATGGCCGCCAGGGTTCCGAAACTGACATCGACCTGCGTTTCGCTGTGGCCGAAGCGCAGCTCGGCGATTACCTGCAGCAGCGACTCGCCCTGATCCAGATTCTGCTGGCGCAATTTTTCCAGGGCGCGTGGTCGCAACGCCTGCAACTGCCTGCCCGCGTCCGCCACCCCGGCCGCATCGCAGGCCCGGCCACAAGCTTCGCGCTCAACGACCAGCCAGTCCGCGATCCCGATACCGCAGGCGGACAGCACGCTCGCCAGCGGATGCAGCAGGATCTGGCGGATGCCGCAGCTCGTGGCCACGGCGCAGGCATGCTGGCCGGCGGCGCCGCCGAATGCGAACAGCGTGAAGTCGGCGGCATCGCGGCCGCGCGCGGTGCTGACATGGCGAATCGCGTTGGCCATGGATTCAACGCCGATCTGCAGCGCCGCGCTCGCCAGCGCCTGCGGCGACTCGCTGTTGCGGCACAGAGCGGCCAGCGCCGCCTCGGCGGCTGCGCGGCTTGCGGCTTGCGCGCCGTCCGCGCCGAACTTGCGTGGCAGGAATTCCGCCTGCAGGCGACCTAACACCAGCTGCACATCGGTCATTGTCGCAGGACCGCCCCGGCCATAGGCGGCGGGTCCCGGGTTGGCGCCCGCGGACTCCGGGCCCACGCACAGCCGGCCATCGCGCCAGCTGACAACCGAGCCGCCACCTGCGGCGATGGTATGAATATCGAGCTGTGGAAATGTCACGGTCGTGCCGGCGACCTCGCGCTGCCAGGCGCGTGGCAGTTCACCGTCGTAGAGCGAGACATCGGTCGAGGTGCCACCCATGTCGAAACCGATCAGGCGCGGCAGGCCCGCCAGTTCGCCGAGGCGCGCCATGCCAGTCAGGCCGCCTGCCGGTCCCGAGAGCAGACTCGCAAGCGCCCGGAAGCCGTGCGCAGCGACCAGGCCGCCCGAGCTCTGCATGAAATGCAGTTGCGGCCGCCCGGGCAGGCTCGCGACTTCTGTCGTCAGCTTGCGCACGTACCGGTCGAGGTGCGGTGCGAGGTAGGCGTTGGTAACCGTGCTCGCGGCGCGCGGCACCCAGCGCGGTTGCGGCCAGATCTCGTGCGCGACGCTGACCTCGGCGAAGCCAACGTCACGTGCCAGCTGTGCGACCACGATCTCATGGCGGCTGTGCCGCCAGCCATGCAGCAGCGCGATGGCGACGCTGTCGATGCCCAGGTTGCGCAGTTCCTGCAATTGCCGGCTAACGGCCTCACGGTCCAGCGCTGTCAGCACGTCGCCATCGACCGACAGCCGTTCGTCGATTTCGACGACGCGCTGGTAAAGCGGCGCCGGGCGGCGGATGTTGAGCGCAAAGATATCCGGCCGATGCTGACCGCCGATGATGAGGCCGTCGCCGAAACCGCGGGTTGTTAGCAGCGCGACCCGCGCGCCGCGCCGTTGCAGCAGCGCGTTGGTGGTTACCGTGGTGCCGATCTTGAAAGCCGTGATTTCATCGGCCGGGTGCGGCGCCAGCCAGGCGCGCGCGGTTGCAACGGCCGGGTCCTCGCCGTGATCGGCGGACTGCGACAGCAGCTTTTCCACGCGCAGCCGGCCGTCCGGGAGCCGCGCGATCACATCCGTGAACGTGCCGCCCCGATCGATCCAGAATTGCCATCCGCTCGCCATGCGGCGCAGCATGCTACACGTGCATGATACGCATTGGCAGCCCAGGGAGTTCACCATGCCGAGACCGCACATCGAGTTCCTGCACGCCCAGCAATTGCCCTGGACTGCGGCGCCTTTTGCCGGCGCCGCCTGGCACGGCTCCGAGGTGAAAATCCTGAGCCGCGACGCCGGTTCCGGCGCCTGCTCGGTGCTCTGGCGCCTGCCGCCCGGGAGCCAGCCGCCGCCTTTCTGTCTCGCGGCGCTGGCGGAACTGTTTGTGCTCGATGGCGCGTTCCGGCTGCACGGCGAGGACTATGGACTCGATTGTTACACGGCCTTGCCTGCCGGCATGCCGTGGTGGGACCTGCGCAGCGCGGCAGGCGCGGTGCTGTTAGCTTTTTTTGCGCAGGAGCCGCGCGCCGTGCCGGCGGACGAGGGGCCTGCCACGCACGATGCGGCGCTGCATGTGCCGCGCATCGACACGCATCGCACGCCCTGGACCTCGCATGACATCGATCCCAGCGTGCAGTTCCTGCGCCTGACGCACAAAGTGCTGCGTGACGTAGCCGCTACGGGCGAGCGCACGATCTTCCTCGCGATGGGCGCGCAGACTCATCCCAAGGACTGGCATGAGGCGCAGTTGCGGCACGATTGCGTCGAAGAAATGTACCTGCTGGGCGGCGATATCATCTTTGAGCGCGGCACCATTTATGAGGGCGGATATTTCTGGCGCCCGCCGCGCATCTGGCACGGGCCGTTTGGTTCGCGGCGCGGCAGCCTGTCGATCATTCGCTTCGCCGACGGACGTCATGCCAATGAATGGGGCGAGCAGCAGCTGCCATTTTCGCTGACTCCCGCGCACGCGCCGGCGCTGCCGCCGGAGACACCCGCGGCCGCGCGCGCCGCCTGGGCACCGCCGCGATATTAGCGGGTCGACAGGGAAGATCGAGATGGTCGGTCAAGCGCGACCGCCACGGCCGCGCGGATCGCAGACGCGGTAACATGTGCGCCCCATGAATACGCCCGCCAAGACCATTCAGCGCCACGTCGTTTTCTCGCACGGCAAGGACTCGGGGCCCTGGGGTTCGAAGATCACCGCGCTCGCGGAAACCGCGCGCAGCGAAGGCTACAACGTCGAATCCGTCGACTACCAGGGCATAGATTCACCGGAAGATCGCATCGCCAGGCTGGCTGATGCCTGCAAAGCCCTGCAGGGCGAGCTGGTGCTGGTCGGCTCGAGCCTGGGTGGTTATATTTCGTTAGCATCCGCGGCGCTGCTGCACGCGCGCGCGTTGTTCCTGATGGCGCCGGCGATCTATGTGCCGGGACTCGCGCCGCTGCGCGCCAACGCCTTTGATTGCCCGATAGCCCTGGTGCATGGCTGGCGCGACGAAGTGGTGCCGGTCGAGCACAGCATCCGCTTCGCGCGCGAGCATGGCGCGTCGCTGATCCTGGTGCAGGACGATCATCGCATGCACCGTTCCATCCGGCAGATCCGCCACGCCTTCGAGTATTTCCTGATCTCGATCGACCTGCCCGAGCCGCTGGTCTAGCGTTACGCTAGCTGGCTTGCGGGCAACCGCCGGGCTTGACGACCCGCTCGGTCGACGGCGGATACTTGGCTAACAAACTGGCGGGACGTCGCGGCCGCGCCAGCAGCTCGCCGCCGCAGTTGGGGCATGTGCCGTGCAGGTGCTCATGCGCACAGCGGCTGCAGAAGGTGCATTCGAAACTGCAGATCAACGCGGCGTCGGAATCCGGCGGCAGGTCGGTGGCGCAGCATTCGCAGCAGGGCTTGAGTTTCAACATTGCCGGAATCTAACGTATATTCATGTTCTTTGGGAGGCGTCGCGATGTCTAACACGCTGTACATAGGCAACCGCAACTACTCGTCCTGGTCGCTGCGGCCGTGGCTGGTGCTGAAATGGGGCGGCATCCCGTTTGTCGAGCACGAGATCAGGCTGGACCAGTCTGGCTATGGCGGCGGCGGCATAGCGGAAATCCTGAAAATTTCGCCCACTGGCCGCGTCCCCTGCCTGCACGCGGGCAACATCGTCATCTGGGATTCGCTGGCGATCGCGGAGTGGGCCGCCGAGGAAAAGCCGGACGCGCAACTGTGGCCCGGTGACCGCGCGCAGCGGGCCAAGGCACGCTCGGTGGTGGCCGAGATGCATTCAGGATTTTCCGATGTGCGGCGCCAGCTGACCATGAACATCCGGCGGCGCTGCCCGCCCCAGGATTGGGAGCCTGGCACGCGCGCGCAGCTGGCGCGGATCGACCAGATCTGGACCGAACTCTGCACTGCTAACAAGAGTGCCGGGCCGTGGCTGTTCGGGCGGAGCGGCATTGCCGATGCGTTCTATGCGCCGGTGGCGACCCGCATGCGCACCTATGGTGTGCAGCTGTCGCCGGCCGCGCAGGCCTGGTGCGACACGGTGTTCGCCGATGCTGCGTTCCGTGAATGGGAAGCCGCCGCGCAGCCGGACAGCTGGGACCAGCCGGGCTATCCGGTCATCGACAAGCTGTATTCGCGATAGTGTGCGGTGTGCCGCGGATGATGCGATCGACGGGCGAGCGCGATGGCTATGGCCGCTCGGCTCAAAGGGCGTCGCGCTTGCAAGATCGCGGTTCGCCGACTCACTCGCGATCTTGCGCGTTCGCTCGTGCGCGCGGGCGCAAACGTTCGTCACAGGTTCTTTTCCCATTTGAGCCGATGGCACCAAGTTTGCGCTGACCGCGCGCCCGAGCCGCCGCCCATTCGCCGCGCGGCCATAGCCATCGCGCTCGCCCGTCGATCAGTTCACCGCCGCAAACGGATCGCGCGCGCCGCGACCCGATCCATCAGCCGCGGCAGCAGGGGCTTGACGAAACGGCCGAGCCGGCCGCGCAGCGACGTGATCAGCAGGCGCTGGCGGCGCGCCAGCGCGCGGCGCATCATGCGCGCGCATTCTTCCGAGGTCATGATCGACGGCTCGTTCATCGGTGAGTGACCTAACGGCGTGCCGCCCGGACCGATAGCGCGGCGATGAATCTCGCTGACCACGAAATCCGGCGCCACGATCGTGACATCGACGCCGGAGCCGGCGAGCTCGATGCGCAGCGACTCAAAAAAGCCCACCATCGCATGCTTGCTGGCCGCATAGGCAGTGCGCTCCGGCACGCCGTTGAGGCCCGCCAGGCTCGCCACCGCGACAATCAGACCACGCGAGGTCTTGAGCGCCGGTAACGCGGCGCGCGTGCAGTGCACGGCGCTCAGGAAATTGACCCGCATCACCTGCTCGAATACGCCGAAGTCCGCTATGGCATCGAAGCGGCTCCACATGGTGATGCCGGCGTTGTTGACCAGGATGTCCAACGACCCGAACTGCGCCAGGGACTGGTTCACGGCCTGCAGGCATTCCTGCTCGTTAGCCAGGTCGGCGCCGACCGTGCAGACTTCGGCGCCCAGCCGGCGACATTCCGCCGCGAGGCTCTCGAGGCGTTCGCGATTGCGCGCCACCAGCGTTAGCCGCGGGCGGTCGCGCGCGAGTTCCAGCGCCAGCGCGCGGCCGATGCCTTCGGATGCGCCGGTAATGAGAACAGACTTACCGGAGAATGCTGCGTTCATGGCGTCGCATTGTGCGCCCGCCCGGCAAAAGCCCGCAATCGGTTAACATCCGCGCCGTGAATTCCCTGTTGCGACGCATACTTGGCCTGTGGGTGCGCATTGACGTGCGTCCGGACGACGCCATACAGCGTCTTACGCAGGACGCGCTGCCGATCTGTTACGTGATCGAGCGGCGCAGCACCGCGGATCTTGCGGCTCTGCAGATGGTCTGCAAGCGCGACGGTCTGCCGCGACCCGCGCGCCGTTTGTTAGGCGCCGGCCGCAGCGCGGTGCGGGCCTTCTTTGCGGTCTACCGCACCGAGAGTTTCTGGACTGCGCGCATCGACCGGCGGCCGCCGCCAGAGCTGTCGCAGCTGGTCGATGCGGCGCTGCGCGACCCTGCTTTTGACCTGCGCCTCGCGCCGGTCGCGGTCTACTGGGGCCGCGCGCCGCAAAAGGAACGCTCGCTGCTGCGGCTGCTGCTGGCCGAGGACTGGGTCCTGAACGGTTCCTTGCGCAAATTTTTCCAGGTGCTGGTCAACGGCCGCCAGACCATGGTCGAGATCGGCGAAACCGTCAGCCTGCGCACCTTGTTAGGTAGTGAAACCCAACCGCAGGCGGCGGCGCTGCGGATCAGCAGGCAATTGCGCGCCACCTTCCACAGGCAAAGGGCAGCCCGTATCGGTCCGGACCTGTCGCACCGCCGCACGATCCTGGCGCGTGTGCTGCGTACCGCCGCGGTGCGGCGCGCGGCCGCCGCGGAGGCGCGTGAAAAGAAGGTCACCCGCCGCGCGGCGCTGTTGACGGCGCGCAAGTACGGCGCGGAAATCGCGGCCAACTACTCGCACCCATTTGTCATTTTTGCCGAGCGGCTGCTCACCCGGCTCTGGAACCGGCTTTATGACGGCGTGGAATTCACGCATGCCGGGACGCTGGCCGATGTCGCCGAGGGCCGTGAAATCGTCTTTGTGCCCTGCCACCGCAGTCACATGGATTACCTGCTGTTGTCGTACGCGATTTTCGAGCAGGGCTACGCGGCGCCGCACATCGCCGCGGGCATCAATCTCAATCTGCCCGTCGTCGGCAGATATTTGCGCAAGTGCGGCGCATTTTTCATCCGCCGTTCGTTTCGCGGCAATGCGCTGTACACCGTCGTGTTCCTGAAATACCTGGCCACGATCATGGCGCGCGGTCATTCGGTGGAATATTTCATAGAAGGTGGTCGCTCGCGGACCGGGCGCCTGTTGCAGCCCAAGACCGGCATGTTGTCGATGACAGTACGTTCCTACCTGCGCGACCCGGTGCGGCCGGTGGTGTTTCTGCCGGTGTACTTCGGCTATGAGCGCCTGGTCGAAGCCAGCACCTATATCAGCGAGCTGTCCGGGCAGGAGAAAAAGAAGGAAAGCTGGCTCGATCTCCTGAAGGCGCTCAGGGTCCTGAGACAGAAATTCGGCCGCGTATATGTGAATGTCGGCGAGCCGATTTTCCTGGACCAGGTTCTCGATACGCACCAGGGCGATTGGCGGCAACAGGCCCTTGACGATGAAACCCGCGCCGGCTGGGTGGGGCGCGCGGTCGACGACCTGGCGGCGCGCGTCATGCGCAACATCAACGCGGCGGCTGCGGTGACGCCGGTCAACCTGTTAGCTACGATCCTGCTGGCAACGCCGCGCCAGGCAATGCTCGAGGACGACCTGGTGCGCCAGGTCGACTGCTATCTCGCATTGCTGCGAGCGCTGCCCTACAGCCCACGTGTTACCGTGACTCCGCTGGCTGCCACCGACATCGTGCAGTACGGCGTGGCCATGAATTGCATCAGTCGCGAATCGCATCCTGCCGGCGAACTGATCCGGATGAAGGACGAGGCCGCAATTCTCGGCGCGTACTATCGCAACAACGTGCTGCATCTGTTTGCGCTGCCATCGTTGATAGCCTGCGGCTTTGGTTCGAACGCCGTGCTGCGCGCCGAGGACCTGCAGCGCCTGGTCTGGCGCGTCTATCCCTATATTTCGGCGGAGCTGTTTCTGCGCTTCAGCGAACCGGAACTGCCGCAGGTTGTCGATGCGGTGATCGCGGCACTCGCGGCTCAGTCACTGATCGAGCCCGTGCCGGGCCAGTCGGCCTGGCAACGACCCAAGCCCAACAGCATGCGCTCCCTGCAACTGTCGAACCTGGCGCAGGCGACCATCCAGACGGTCGAGCGCTATTACCTGACCATTGCCCTGTTGCGCCAGGCCGGCAGCGGCTCGATCGATGCCCGAACGCTGGTCGCGCGCTGCCAATTGATGGCGCAGCGCATGGCCATGCTCTACGGCGTTAATTCGCCGGAATTTTCTGACCGTAGCCTGTTTGAAAATTTCATCGACCTGCTGCTGGCGCGGTCGGTGATTAGCACGGATCCGGCCGGAAAGATCTGCTACAACGAAGTGCTGGAGCGCGTGCTGATCGATGCGGAACTCGTTCTGTCAGAGCAAATTCGTCATAGCATTCTGCAGGTCACGCACAGCTGATTTCGGTCGGCTGTTGCGCCGCAGCAACGACCGGTAGCCGGGCAGCCAAGCCGCCAAGCCACTGATATACTTTCTTCATTCGCTGTCTGTGGCCGTGCCCTCGGCGCGGTTCCAGGCGCATTCGAACAACAACGTAGCATTTCGAGCTTGGGGATCCACATGAAGAAACACCCTCTCCGCAGCGCACTGACGTTGGCGTCGGCCGCATCGCTGGCCGTGCTGATGGCAGCGCAGGTCCAGGCATTTGAATTCCAGAGCAAATCAGGCGAAGTGACCGGCAGCTGGGACACCACGGTGGCCTACTCGCAGGCGTGGCGCATCCAGTCGCCGGATTGCCGCCTGATCGCCACTGCCAACGGCGGCTGCGGCCGCTCGCCTAACATCGATGACGGTGACCTGAACTTCGGCACCGATCTGTACAGCCGCGCCTTCAAGGCGGTCACTGAAATCTCGGTGAGCTATAAGAATGTCGGTGCATTCCTGCGCGGCTCGGCGTTTTGGGATCCGCAGATGCAAAGCAAACGCGGCACCGATCGCACGCCGCTGCCGCGCGCCAGCGATGACCTGGTCGGCCAGTACACCCGTTTGTTAGATGCGTTCGTGTACGGCAAGTTTGACATGGGCGGCAAAGCCGCCGAGCTGCGCCTGGGCCGCCAGGTTGTCAGCTGGGGCGAAAGCACCTTCATCCAGAACGGCATCAGCACCATCAACCACTTCGACGTCGCGGCGCTGCGCGTGCCAGGCTCGGAGGTCAAAGAGGGTTTCCTGCCGATCGAGATGGTGAATTTCTCGATCCAGCTCACTAACAATGTCAGCGTGCAGGCGATCTACCTCCTGAACTGGAAACCCACGATTCCGGAACCGGCCGGCAGCTACTTTGCCGCCAATGACTTCGGCACGCCGGGTGGCGACCGCGTCATCCTCGGTTTCGGCGCCTTCTCCGATGCGGGCGTCGATTTCCGCTCCCTGGGCGGCCCGCTGATCAGCGACTTCCAGAACGTCAAGCGCGGTCCGGATCGTGCCGCGCGCAAGAACGGCCAGGGCGGCCTTGCGTTGAAGTGGTACCTGCCGGATGTCAATAACGGTACCGAACTGGGCTTCTATGCGATGACCTACAACAGCCGCCTGCCGTTGCTGTCGGGCCGCACTGGCAGCAATGCCGGCGTCGCCAATGCCTGGGGCACAGCTAACGCGGTGCAGGCCACGGCGCTGGCACTGGTTGCCGGCCAATCGATCACGGCTGCGATCGCCACCGGCGCCGGTGCGGGGCTCGCCGCGTCGCGCACCAATGCACTGGGCTTCGTCGGCGATATTTCTGCCGCGACACTGCAGCAGTACGCGACCATCGCAGCTAACACCGCGCTCGGAATGGGCAATGTCGGGGCGCAGGCGAGCAATCTCGCGACCCATGAGTACGCCAGGACCGCTTCGTATTTCGTCGAGTATCCGGAAGACATCAGGATGCTGGGTTTGTCGTTCAATACGCAACTGCAGCGCGGCGGTGTTGCCCTGCAGGGCGATCTGACCTTCCGCCAGAATGTGCCGCTGCAGTACGACGACGTGGAACTGCTGTTCGCTGCGTTGACGCCGTTTGAGGCCGGTCTCGGTCTGTTAGGGGTGCCGATGTTGCCGTCGGGCACGCCGCTGACCGCTTTTGCGCCGCCAGCATGTTCTGCAACGCCACCCGCCAACACTCTCAACGCCTGCAATCAGCTCGGACGCTTCCTGACTAACCAGGAAGTGACTGGCTGGGGCCGGTTCGACACCTGGCAGGGCCAGTTCACCGCGACCAAGACCTTTGCCAACGTGTTCAAGGCCGCGCAGATGGTCGTCGTCTTCGAGGCCGCCGGTTACCTGATCCCGGACATGCCCGACAAGACCATCGGCGGACCTAACGGCCGTGGCCTGCGCTTCAACGGCCCGGGCACTTCGGTGTCGGGTAACGCAGCATTCGCGGCGCGTCACTTTAACGAGGTGGAGCCACTGAATCGCTTCCCGGACCAGTTCTCCTGGGGCTATCGCTTCGCCGGCCGTCTGGAATACCCGGGCCTGATGGGACCCTGGAACGTCGTGCCGCGCTTTTCCTGGCAGCAGGACGTCTCCGGCACCAGCCCTGGCCCCGGCGGCAACTTCGTGGAAGGCCGCTATGGGCTGACGTTAGGTGTGTCGGCCAACCTGCGCGCCAAGTGGGAAATTGACACCGCCTGGACCACCTTCGGCGGCGCGGGCCGTTTCAATGACATCAACGACCGCGACTTTGTCTCGGCCAGCATCAAGTACTCGTTCTGAGCTCTCAGGGGAAAAGAACATGTTGAAGCAAACCATTTCGTTGACGCTGGGCGCTTTGCTGTTAGTCGCTGCGGCGCCTGGCATGAGCGCGGTGTCTGCCGCTGAAGCCGCGCGTCTTGGCGCCGACCTGACGCCGCTGGGCGGCGAGAAGGCCGGCAACAAGGCCGGCACCATCCCGGCCTGGGACGGCGGCCTGACCTCGGCCGCCAGTGCCGGCGTCTCCGGGTTCAAGGCAGGCGGCCATCATCCCGATCCGTTCGCGGGTGACAAGCCGCTGTACACGATCACGCGGGCTAACATGGGCCAGTACGCGGCGGTGCTGACCGAGGGTCACAAGAAGCTGCTGCAGCAGTATCCGACCTACAAGATCAACGTCTATCCGACCCGGCGCAGCGCGGCGTCACCGCAACGCATCTACGATGCGACCAAGCGCATCGCGACAACTGCCCAGCTGGCACCGGGTGGCAATGGCGTGCTGAACGCCGGCGAGGGCATCCCGTTCCCGATGCCGACCGAAGGCGTACAGGTGTTCTGGAATCACGTGCTGCGTTTCCGTGGCGAAAAAATCAGTCGCACCATCGGCCAGTTCCCCGTGACTGCGGGCGGCGAATACACGATGGTCAAATTCAAGGACGAGACCTTCGTCGCCTACAGCGCGCCCGGTGCCAAGTCCGAGAATCTCGACAACATCATCGCGTATTTCATCCAGGAAACAGTTGCTCCGGCGCGTCTCGCGGGTGAGATTCTGTTAGTGCAGGAGACGCTCGACCAGTCCAAGGAAAATCGCAAGGCCTGGATCTACAACCCGGGCCAGCGCCGTGTGCGCCGCGCGCCGGATGTTGCCTACGACAACCCGGGCACAAACTCCGACAATCTGCGCACCTCGGACCAGTTCGATATCTACAACGGCAGCCCGCAGCGCTACGACTGGAAACTGGTCGGCAAGCGCGAAATGCTGGTGCCTTACAACGCCTACAAATTGCAGAGCGAAACGCTCAAGTACAAGGACATCCTGACCAAGAACCATATCAACCAGGACTTGGCGCGCTACGAGCTGCACCGTGTGTGGGTTGTTGATTCCACCCTGAAGGCGGGCACCAGCCATCTGTACAAGCGCCGCACGCTCTATGTCGACGAAGACAGCTGGCAGATCCTCGCCGTCGATTGCTACGACAGCCGCGGCCAGCTGTATCGCGTGCAGGAAGGCCATGTCATCAATTTCTATGACGTGCCGACCATCTGGACCGTGGCCGAGCTGGTCATGGACCTGTCTAACGGCCGGTATCTGGCGCTCGGTCTCGACAACGAGGAAATGAACAGTCGCAACTTCGCATTGCAGCGGACCACGGCGGACTATCAGCCGTCGACGCTGCAGCGCCGCGGTGTGCGCTAGTCGCAAGGTTTGGGGTTGATTGGCCTATTACGGCGGGCCGGTTGTCTGACCACAACCGGCCCTTTTTTTTTGGATCACCGGTTCGTGAATGAATCTGGCGGTGTGCTTATGGGGATGAATCGTTTTTGCACCGTGCTGACAGCTTGCACTGTTACGGTGTTATTGACGGGGGATGCCGCGGCCGGATCGGCGTCGTCTGATGGCGCATCCATTATTGCGCCGTTGGCGGCGCAGTCGCTGCTGCTCGACGTGGCACGCGCCGGCGATCGGCTGGTCGCGGTGGGTGAACGCGGCCATGTCCTGTATTCGGACGATGACGGCAAGACCTGGACGCAATCCGATGCGGTGCCTTCGCGCACCATGCTGACTGCGGCCACCTTTGCTAACAGCAATGAGGGCTGGGCAGTCGGCCACGATGAGATCATCCTGCGCACGCAGGATGGCGGCAAGAACTGGCTCGCCGCCAGTTACCGGCCCGAAAGCCAGCAGCCGCTGCTGGATGTCTGGTTCGAGGATGCCAGTCACGGGCTTGCGGTCGGCGCCTATGGTTCCGTGTATGAAACCCGCGATGGCGGGCGTGCCTGGACGGCCAGGAAATTCACGTACCAGGCGCTGCCAAGACCCAAGGGCAAGACCGCGGACGACGGTGACGTTCCGCCCGATTACCATCTCAACAAATTGATCGCAGCCGGTGCACGCCTGTTCATAGCCGCTGAGGCCGGACAGTTGTTCCGTTCGGATGACGGCGGCGCGAACTGGCGCCAGCTGCCATCGCCCTACAACGGATCCTTCTTCGGTCTGTTAGCTCTGAATGCCGACCAGCTGCTGGCCTTCGGCCTGCGCGGTAACCTGTTTCGCAGCAATGACGGCGGACAGAGCTGGCAGCCGGTGGCGAGCGGTGCAACTGCCATGCTGACCGACGGGTTCGTGCGCGCCGACGGCACGCTGGTGCTGGTCGGCTTGTCCGGGACGGTTCTTACCAGCAAGGATCAGGGCCTCACCTGGACTCTGCATCAGCAGGCGGATCGCAAGGGCATTTCGGCGGCCCTGCCCCTGGCGGGCGACGACATGGTCACGGTGGGCGAATCCGGCGTGCATCGCATCACAGTGGTGGGTAAGTAGTCATGGCAGGCGTAGCTAACACGGAAAGCAATTCGGCATTCGCATTGCGGATGGAGAAGATCATATTCGCGCGGCGCCGCCTGGTCATCGGGCTGTTCGCTCTGGTCACGATCATCATGCTGGCGATCCTGATGCGCGGGCTGCGCATCGATGCCTCATTCACCAAGCAATTGCCATTGCAGCATGAGTACATGCAGACCTTCACCAAGCACCAGGTGGAGTTCGGCGGGGCCAATCGGGTCCTGATTGCGATCATGGCGCGTGACGGCAACATGTTTCAGGCGGATTTCTTTGCCGCGCTCAAGAAGGCCACGGACGAAGTGCTGGTCATGGACGGCATCGACCGCGGCCGCGTGCAGTCGCTGTTCACGCCTAACGTCCGCTACATCGAGGTGGTCGAGGACGGCATCCAGGCCGGCAATGTCATCGATGCGGAATTCCAGCCCACGACCGAATCCATGGCGCGGGTGCGTGAGAATATCCTCAAGGCCGGCATCGTCGGGCGGCTGGTCGCCAACGATTTCTCGGGCGCGCTGGTCAGTGCGATCGTGCTGGAAAAGGACGCCAACGGTAAACCCATCGATCCGATCGCCGTGGCCGAGCAGCTCGAGCGCCGAGTCCGCGATGTCATCCAGAGCCACAACGTCGATGTGTCAACCAAGGCCGCTGGCATGGACGTGCACATGATCGGCTTTGCCAAGGTGGTACACGATATCGCCCAGGGCGCGACCTCCGTGGTCACTTTCGCAGCGGTGACAATCATCCTGACACTGCTGTTCGTCTGGATCTACTGCCAGTCGATCCGGGTCGCACTGGTGCCGGTGGTTTGCTCGGTCATCGCGGTCATCTGGCAGCTCGGCACGCTGGTGATCTTCGGCTACGGCATCGATCCTCTGGGCCTGTTGGTGCCATTCCTGATCTTTGCCATCGGCGTCAGTCATGGCGTGCAGAAGATTTCGGCTGTAACCGACGCGGCACTCGAGGGTTTGGGTCCCGAGCAGGCGGCGCGGCGCACCTTCCGGCAGTTGCTGTTGCCCGCCGTCGTCGCGCTGTTAGCCGACCTGGTCGGCTTCATCACCATTCTCTATATCCCGGTGCAGGTGATCCGTGAAATGGCGATTACCGCCAGCATCGGCGTAGGCATCGTGATCCTGACCGACCTGGTCCTGCTGCCGGTGCTGGTGTCGTTTGTGCGCTTTGACGAAGGCTACCGCGGCCGGGTTGCGCACCGGCAGGAGCTGCTGCGCGGCTGGTGGGCCAGGCTCTCCGTCATCACCGAGCGGCGCCCCTCGGCGGTCATCATTGGCGTCGCCATCGTGCTGGCAGGCCTGGGCTGGTGGAAGGGCCGTGAGGCCGTGATCGGCGATGCGTCCGCCGGTGTGCCGGAGCTGCGACCGGATTCGGTCTACAACCGCGACAGTGATCTCATCACCTCCAAGTTCTCCATCGGCGTCGACATCCTGACGGTGATCGTCGAGACCAGGGAGCCTGCCTGTGTCAGCTACGAGCTGATGAAATCCATCGACAATTTCTCCTGGCACATGCAAAACGTCGATGGCGTGCAGCAGGTGATTTCACTGCCTTATATCGCCAAGCAGGCGATCGCCGGCTGGAGCGAGGGATCGCTCAAATGGCGCGAGATCCCGCGCGAACCGAGCCAGCTGACGCAGTCCACCCGTTATATCGAGACCAGTACCGGGCTACTCAATGCCGACTGCAATGTCGTGCCCGTGATGATGTTCCTGCGCGACCACAAGGCCGCCACCATCGAACGGGCGGTCGCGGCGGTCAAGGACTGGCGCGCTAACAACAGCGCGCCGGGCGCGGAATTTCGCCTCGCGACCGGCAACGTGGGCGTCATGGCGGCGACCAACGAGGAAGTCGAGCGCACGGAATTTCCGATCCTCTTCGGCGTGTTCGCTGCCGTCATTCTCATGTGCCTGCTGACCTTCCGGTCGGTGACCGGCACGGTGCTGGTGTTCCTGCCGCTGGCGCTGGTGTCGGTGCTCGCGTATGCGGTCATGGCCATGGTGGGCATCGGGCTCAAGATCAGCACGCTGCCGATGGTCGCGTTAGGCGTCGGTATCGGCGTTGACTACGGCATCTACCTCTTCAGCCGCATGCAGCAATACCTCAAGGCCGGTGACAGCGTGCGCGTCGCCTACGAAAAGACCATGAAGATCACCGGCGCATCGATCATCTTCACCGGCATCACGCTCGCCATTGGCGTGGTCACCTGGATTGCATCGCCGCTGCAGTTTCAGGCCGATATTGGCCTGCTGCTGACTTTCATGTTCCTGGTCAACATGATCGGCGCGATTATCCTGATTCCGGCGCTCGCGACCTGGCTGGTGCGGCCACCGCGACCGCCGAAGGTGGACCTGGGGCCGCCGGCCACGCGCTTTCGCGAATGACACCCGACGAATTCCGTCATCACGGCCATGCGCTGATTGACTGGATAGCCGGCTATCGCGAGCGCCTGGCGCGCGGCGAGTTTGCGGTCATGGCGCAACGCGAACTGGGGGCGCTGTTAGCCGCCCTGCCGGCGGCGCCACCGGTCGAACCCGAGGCCTTCGAGGCCATCGCCGCGGATCTTGAGCGCTTGATTCTGCCGGCCTGCAGCCACTTCCAGTCGCCGGATTTCTTTGGCTACTTTCCGAGCAATGGGCTGTTAGCTTCGGTGCTGGGCGATCTCGCCTCGACCGGCCTCGGCCAACTGGGCCTGAACTGGCAGGCGAGCCCCGCGCTGACGGAACTTGAGCAGCTGGTGTGCGACTGGTTGCGGCAGATGTCAGGTCTCGACGCGGGTTGGCACGGTGTTATCCAGGACACGGCTTCCACCGCCTCGCTGGTGGCGCTGATCTCGGCGCGCGAACGCGCCACCGGCTACGCCGCCGCACGGGGTGGGCTGCAGTCGGTCTCGAAGCAGCTGGTGCTGTACGTCAGCGCGCAGGCGCACAGTTCCGTGGAAAAGGCCGCGTTGTCAGCGGGTTTCGGCCGCGAGCAATTGCATGTGATCGCAACTGACGCCAGCCATGCGATGCGCGCCGATGCGCTGGCAGCGGCGATCGTCGCGGACGTGGCGGCGGGGCTGCAGCCCTGCGCGATTGTCGCAACCGTGGGCACGACCGCGACCACCGCGATCGATCCGGTCGCCGAGTGCGCGCTGTTAGCCCGAAAACGCGGACTCTGGCTGCACGTGGATGCGGCACTTGCCGGCTCGGCGATGATCCTGCCCGAGTGCCGCGCTCTGTGGCGCGGCATTGACGGCGCGGATTCGCTGGTGGTGAATCCACACAAATGGCTGGGCGCCGCGTTCGATTGCTCGGTGTATTTCGTCCGTGATCCGAAACACCTGGTGCGGGTGATGTCGACCAATCCCAGTTACCTGCAGACCGCCGCCGATGGCAAGAGCCCGAATTACCGCGACTGGGGCATTCCGCTGGGCCGGCGCATGCGGGCCATGAAACTCTGGTTCCTGATTCGCGAGCAGGGGGTGTCCGGCCTGCAGGCGCGGCTGCGGCGCGATATAGCGAACGCCCAGTGGCTGGCCGCGCAGGTTGATGCGGCGGACGCCAGGAATGCCGGCTGGCGGCGCCTGGCGCCGGTGCCGTTGCAGACGCTCGTGTTGCGGCACGAGCCGCCCGGTGTCGATCTCGACGCGCACACGCAGCAGTGGGTGCAGCGGATCAACGCATCGGGTGCAGCGTACCTGACGCCGGCGAAGCTCGACGGACACTGGATGGTCCGGGTCTCGATTGGCAGTGCGCTGACCGAGCGCGCGCATGTGGAAAAACTGTGGGAGCGCATGCGTGCGGCCGCGGAACAGCATCGTTAGTTTTTCGGGAGAACCGGTCATGAAACGCAAGAATTGGCTGACCATCGTGCTGGCATGCGGCCTGTGCTGGGCAGGCGCCGCCCTGGCACAGCAGCAGCCGGACTTCAGCAAGGTCGAACTCAAGGTCACCAAAGTCACCGACAACATCTACATGCTGTCGACGCCGGTGGCCGGCAACATCGGCGTCTCGATCGGCGCGGATGGCGTTGCGATCATTGACGATCAGTTTGCGCCGCTGGCGCCGAAAATTCGTGCGGCGATCGCGTTGTTGTCAGACAAGCCCATCCGCTTCGTCATCAACACGCACTGGCACGGTGATCACACGGGAGCCAATGAGTCTTTCGGCCGCAATGGCGCCATCATTGTCGCGCAGGGCAATGTGCGCAAGCGCATGTCGGCCAAACAGATCGGCTCCATCTCCGGCCGCGAGACGCCCGCATCACCGGACGGTGCTCTGCCGATCATCACGTTCGCGGAATCCGCCACGCTGCATTACAACGGCGATGACCTGGAAGCGACGCACCTGCCGGCGGCGCACACCGATGGTGACGTCGCAATTCGCTGGCGCAAGGCCAACGTCATCCACATGGGCGACACGTTTTTTGTCGGTGATTACCCGTTCGTCGACAACAACAGCGGCGGTACTTACAACGGCATGATAGCTGCCACCGAGTGGGCGTTAGCTATTGCCGATGACAACACGAAAATCATGCCGGGCCACGGACCCTTGTCCGACAAGCGCGGGCTGCAGGAATTCCACGACATGCTGGTCACGGTGCGCGAGCGCATCCTGAAGATGATCAGGCAGAAGAAGACCCTGGAGCAGGTGGTCGCGGCCAAACCGACCGCGGACTTCGACGCCAAGTGGGCCGGCAGCTTCTGGAAGCCGGACCAGTGGGTCGGGCGGGTCTACGTGGACCTGCGGCGCACCGTCAAGTAGCGCCGCGGTTCATGCTTATCAGGCCCTGCTGATCAGGGCTGTTCGATCGCCAGCAGCTCGACTTCGAAAATCAGCGTCGCGCCGCCCGGGATGTTAGGTGGCGAGCCCATGTCGCCGTAAGCGAGGTCCGACGGACACACGAGCCGGCTCTTGCCGCCGACTTTCATGAGTTGCACGGCTTCGGTCCAGCAGCGGATGACACCGGACAGCGGAAAACTGGCGGGCTCTTTGCGCGCGATCGAGCTGTCGAACACCTTGCCGTTGATCAGCTTGCCTTCGTAATGCACCTTGACCGTCGAGGTGGCCTTGGGGCTGGCGCCGGTGCCGGCGGTCAGCGTCGTCATCACGATGCCGCTGGCGGTCCTGGTGGCGCCTTTGACGGCCGCCGCCTGGGCAAGATACGCAGTGCCACGCTGCTTTTCGCCGACCGCCATTGCGGCCCTGCGCGTCTGCTCGAGCTGCTGCAGTTTGGGGCCGTAGGATTCCGCATTGGTGATCAACGGGCGGCCGCGCAGGCCATCGGCGAGGCCGGCGTTGACCATCACGACTTCCTGCGGCGTCAGCGTAAAGCTCTGCAGATTGCGGCTCAGCAGCAGGCCCAGCGCATACCAGGTCTTGTCCTGTTCGGTCGCCAACTTTGCGGCTGCCGCAGGCGCCTGGCCCTGGGCACGTTCGAAACTGATCATGGCAATGGCCGCCACCAACACGACCCCGACAACGGCAGACAACTTACGCATATCGCACCTGGTATCTGAAGGAAGGCGCGATGATGAAGTGGCGCGCGCCAATTCGCAAGCAGGTGTTTCTCAAATCCCACGCTGGCTAACAGACTCGCGCCGCACGACATAGAGCCCGGCGGCGACGATCAACAATCCGCCCAGCAGCACGACGCCTGTCGGCGTGGCGGACCAGACGGTCCAGTCGATGATGAGGCCGTAAATCAGGGCCGTGTATTCCATGGGCGCCAGCGTCGACGCCGACGCATAACGAAATGCATCGGTGATGCAATGCTGCGCTATCCCGCCGAAGATGCCGATCCCCGCCAGCAGCAGCCAGTCGCGGGCCTGGACTTCGACCCAGCCGGGCCATGCCAGGGCCAGGCAAGTAACCGCCACGACAATCAAGAACGAAAAAATCATCGATTCCGAACTGTCGGTGCGCGTCAGTCGCCGGGCGGTGAGGGCGCTGAAGGCATAACAGAGCGCGGAGCCTAATGCCGCAAACGATGCGCCGCGCTTGAAGTCGGTCCCCGTCGGTTGCAGCATGAGCCACACGCCTGCCAGGCCCAAGAGCACCGCAAACCAGCACCCGGCGTCGACCTTTTCGCGCAGCAGGACGGCTGCCAGCGCGACGATCAGCAACGGCGCGATCATGAAGATCGCATACACGCCGCTGAGACTCTGGCGCGCGACGGCGTAGACAAAGGTCAGCATCATCACGACACCTAACACACCTCGCAGCAGATGCAGCCACGGCGTGTGCATGCGTAACTTGCTGAGATTGCCGCGGATTGCGTACAGTCCGAGCAGGAACGGCATCGACGCCAGGCCACGCAGGCCCGCCACCTGGGTCATGGGATAACGTGCCGCCAATATCTTCAGCATCCCATCCATCACCGAAAACGTGCCAACCGCAATCAGCATCAGCAGCACGCCGCGCCTGCTGTTTGGGAAATGTCCCTCCGGGGATGGTTCTTGGGCGACTGTCATGCGCCATTATTGTAGAGTATTGTCCAATCGTGCCGCACGAATACACAGCTAACATCGACTGGCGCAGAGACGCCGGAACATTTACCGACGGGCGCTATTCGCGCGCGCATCGCTGGCATTTCGACGGCGGCGCGACGATAGCGGCGTCATCGTCTCCCAGCATCGTGCCGCTGCCCTTTTCAGACCCGGCAGCGGTGGATCCGGAAGAGGCGCTGATCGCTGCCGCCGCCAGTTGCCACATGCTGTGGTTCCTGTCGCTGGCCGCCAGGCAGGGCTACAGCGTGCTGTCGTATCAGGACAGTGCCGGCGGCCGGCTCGAACCTAACGAGCGCGGCAAGCTGGCGTTTCGCCGGATAGTCCTGCGTCCACGAGTTGAGTTTTCAGGCGCCGCGCCTGATGCGGTACAGCTGCAGGCGCTGCATCACGCGGCGCACGAAGAGTGTTTCATCGCGCAGAGCCTGCGCGCAGAGATTGTCGTGGAAGCCGCTGGTTAGTGTGGCGCCGCTCAAATCACTTGTAACGATGTGAGTGGCAACGGCTTTTCAATCGAATGCCATCGACGGGCGAGCGCAATAGCGAGGGCCGAGCGGCGAATGGGCGGCGGCTCGGGCGCGCGGTCAGCGCAAACTTAGTAGCATCAGCTCAGCTTGGGAAAAGATCCTGTGACGAACGTTTGCGCCCGCGCGCACGAGCGAACGCGCAAGATCGCGAGTGAGTCCGCGAACCGCGATCTTGTAAGCGCGCCGCCCTTTGAGCCGCGCGGCCCTCGCTATTGCGCTCGCCCGTCGCTGGCTTTCACGGCCTGCTGGCGGTCCGTGAAAAGTCCGGTTTACGGGCCGCGGCGAAATTCTGCACCCAATAAACCGGCGCCTGCGCTTCGGGGCCGATCGCGAACGCCAGGCCCATCTCGTCGAAGCGCGGCTCCATGATGTTTTCGCAGTGCGCCGGACTGTCGAGCCAGCCACGTACGACTTTCTCGACGTCGTCGTAACCTAACGCCAGGTTTTCGCCGCTGAGCTGCCAGCGGTAGCCGACGCGGGTCAGACGCTGGCCGGGGTTGCTGCCATCGCTGCCGGCGTGGTCCATGCTGCCGCGCTGCGCCATGTCCGACGCATGGATCACCGCCGCCCTCGTGAGGTCATCGGAATAGCGTACCGGGCTCGCGGCCGGGAACTGCCGCTCGCCGCAGCGCCGTGGTTCGCCGCGCGCCGCGTTGATGAGCTCCAGGAGCTGCGCGCGCAGCAGCGGAATGTCGTCGGCGGTAATGGTATGGCGTGGATGCGCGAATACCAGAAAGAGTTTCTGCGCGTCGCGATGGATGCCGAGTTCGGAATAGCCATCGTCAATGATTTCCTGGCAGAAACGCTGAAACAGCAGTTTCGCGGTGCGGTCCATCGCTTCGGGCGCGGCAGCCTTGCCGGACACCGTCGCCGCCATCGAGGATTCCTGGCGGTAACGGACCGCGCCGAGCGCCTCGTCCAGCCCCTGGCCTTCAGCCATCGCGCGTGCAGCGGCGTCCAGCGCCGCCACCCGGCTCAAGGCACCAACGGCAGCACCCGGGCAAGCGTTGTGGAAGGCCTGGTTAAGAGCCGACAGGTCGTCTGCCAGCGCGACGTTTCCGGCCAGCATCAACAAGCCAATCCCTGCGTGTAACCGCCTGATCATCCAAGCACGATAGCGACGGCATCGCGATCAAACTGTGCGGCACTACCGCTCCAGGCGGCAGCGCGATTAACGCCTGCGGTATGTCAATTCAATAAGTCGCATTGACCCGTGCGGACTTTAATTATTCCGGGCTTCACTCGTTGCCGGGTGCGCGCGAGCTCATTCGCGCGCTGGCGCGCTGAATTTCAGTGTCGACGCCGGGCGACTGGCCTGCAGCCGCTTTGCCACCTGCTCCGCGCGTTCCAGCGCATTCAGGATATTGTCGCGAGCTAACAACTTAAGGTCATGATCGCTCCAGCCGCGGCGAATCAGTTCGGCAAACAGGTTGGGAAACATCGATACGTCAGAGAGACCGACCGGCCACCAGCTGGCGCCATCGAAGTCGCCGCCGAGCCCGATGTGTTCGACGCCGACGACAGCGCGCACATGCTCGATGTGGTCGGCGACCTTGCCAATCCGCGTCGGCGGCAAGGGCAGTGCGTCGAGTTCATCGTAGATTTTCTTGCGCTCCGCGTCGTTGGCCGCCTGGCGCAGTCGCAGGCCGAGCCCCGCCATCATGGGTTGCGTGATCTTGGCGACTTCGCAATCGACGAACGCTGACACGAACGTGATCATGAACACGCCGCCGTTGCGTTTCAGTTCCAGCAGCACGTTGTCCGGCACATTGCGCTGCAGGTCGCATAGCGCGCGCGCGCCGGCATGCGAAAACATCACCGGTGCTTCCGAGACGCGCAGCGCATCGAGCGCGGTGGCATCCGCGACGTGCGACAGATCGACCAGCATGCCGAGGCGATTCATCTCGTGTACCACTTCCTCGCCGAAGGGCGTCAGGCCGTCATAGCGCCTGGGTATCTGCGCGGCCGAGTCCGCCCAGTCGGTATGCGTGTTGTGCGTCAGCGTCATGTAACGCACGCCGAGGTCGTAGTAGGCGCGCAGCGCGCCGAGCGAATTTTCGATCGCGTGGCCGCCTTCCATGCCGAGGAACGAGGCAATGCGGCCGCGACGCATGGCCTTGCGCGCCTCGGCGGCTGTCAGGGTCAATTGCAGCGTGTCCGGATAGCGCTCGATGATGCGGCGCGCGAGATCGATCTGCTCCAACTGCATGCGCGCAAAGCCGCTGCCCGATTCGCCGGGAATATAGACCGACCAGAACTGCCCGCCGACGCCGCCGGCACGCAGCCGCGGAATGTCGGTCTGGCCACTGGTTTGCTGGCGCAGGTCATAGGCCACGACATCGCCCGGCGCCTTCTGATACTGGCGCAGTGCGATGGGCAGGTCGTTGTGGCCATCGATGACCAGGCCGTGCGCCAGCAACTGCTGCGCGTGCTTCAGCGCGGCGTCCGGCTCCGCGGCGTAGCCGGTCAGCGCCACGGCGCCGAAGGCAATGAACGTCAACAGCGATGGAACTTTCATGATCGAACCTGTGGTAGCAAAGTAGCTTGTGTTCACGTTATCAGGATGCCGTATGCGAGCCAATGCCCTTGTTGCACTGATCACCGGACTGTTCACGTTCACGGCGGGCGTTGCCAGCGCCGCCGACAGCAACCGTACGCAATGGGGCGCGTTCGGGCGCGATGCCGGCGGCACCCAGTTCTCGCCACTGCGCGAGATCAATCGCAGCAATGTGGCCGGACTCACCGTGGCCTGGACCCATCGCTCGGGCGACCTCGTGGCCGCGCCGTCGCCCAAGGGCACCTCGTACGAGGTGACGCCGCTGCATGCTAACAACTCGCTGTACTACTGCACGCCGCTCAACCGGGTGCTGGCGCTCGATCCCGCGACCGGACGCGAGCGCTGGGCATTCGATCCGCATACCGCCGCAGCGGGCGCCAAGCCACTGGCGCCCGAGCCGCGACGCGCATCCAATTGCCGTGCCGTCGCCTACTGGGAAGCGCCGGACGCCGCTGACAACAAGCCTTGCAGCCGGCGGGTATTCAAGGGCGACAGCTTTGGCCGTCTCTATGCCATCGACGCGGACAGCGGCCGGTCGTGCGCGGATTTCGGCGCTGCCAAGGGCCATCCCGGATTCGCGACCCACGCGGACTACGAGAATCATGGCCAGGGCTTCATCGGCATCCCGGCGCCGCCGCTGGTCATCGGTGATCTGGTCGTGGTATCGATTTCGTCCAACGATGGCATCGCCAATGCAAATGACGGCGTGATTCGCGCGTTCGATGTGCACAGCGGTGCGCTGCGCTGGGAATGGAATGTCATTCCGCCGGAGCGCCGCGACCAATCGGGCGCCGCTAACGTGTGGAGCACGATGAGCGCGGATCTCGCGCGCGGACTGGTGTTCGTACCGACCACCAGCCCATCGACCGACTATTTCGGCGGCGGCCGGCAATTCGACATCCCATTGGCGAATGCCACGGTGGCGCTGGACGCCCGCGACGGTCACGCGGTCTGGGGTTTCCAGACCGTGCACCATGATCTCTTCGACTATGACCTGCCCGGGCATCCGGTGTTAGCCACGATCAGGCGCAATGGCAAATCCATCGATGTCGCGATCCAGCAGACCAAGATGGGCTGGCTGTTCGTGTTTGACCGCGCTACCGGCGCGCCGATATTTCCTATCGTCGAGCGCAAGGTGCCGGCGAGCGATGTGCCGGGCGACGTGGCGTCGCCGACCCAGCCGGTGCCGACCGGCATTGCAGCGTTCGCGCACCAGACACTGACACGCGACTCCTTGTTCGGACTGACGCCCATCGATCGCGCCCAGTGCCAGCAGCAGTTCGACCAGCTGCGCTACGAGGGTATGTACACGCCGCCCAGCATCAAGGAGGCGTTGTTGTTTCCGTCCGCGTTAGGCGGCGGCAACTGGGGCGGCGCTGCCTACGATCCTGGCAGCAATCTCCTGATCGTCAAGGCGGAGAACCTCGCGACCCGCATACGCGTGATCCCCAAGGATCAGCCTGACGCCGCATTTCCGGGCAAGGATTATCTCAACCGCCCGTTGGTCGGCACACGCTATCGCATCGAGGGCGAGTTGTTCACGTCGCCGTTAGGCCTGCCGTGCACACCGCCGCCCTGGGGCACGCTGAGCGCCATCGACATGGACAGCGGCAGGCTGATCTGGCAAATGCCGCTGGGCCGTATCCAGAAAGTCGGCATCAAATCGCCGGCATCCTGGGGTTCACCTAACGTCGGCGGGCCGATGGTAACGGCCGGCGGGCTGATTTTCGTCGGCGCGACGATGGACAACGAATTTCGCGCCCTCGATGTTGCCAATGGCCGCCAACTGTGGCGCGCCACGCTGCCCGCGCCGGGTATGGCGGTGCCGATGACTTACCAGGTGGGCGGCCGCCAGTTTGTGGTCATTGCCGCCGGTGGCAACGCGCGTGTTGGCGGGGCGCAGAGCGATGCACTGGTCGCGTACGCGCTGCCGCGTCAAGCAGCGGCGCGCGCTCAAAGCGCGACGCGATCCGTCGCCGGCAGGCAGTAGATTTCCACCGGCGCCTCGCGGCCGCGCAGTTGCAGCGCCGGCAGCGCCACGTAACGCAGGTCCACTTTGCGTTCTTCGATCACCGTCATCACGCTGCGCGAGAACAGCGCTTCGCCGGCGCGGGCGCGCTGACTCAGGCGCGAGGCCACGTTCACCGTGTCGCCGACTATCGTGTAATGCCGGTAACTCGGGCTGCCGACGTGACCGGCGATGACTTCGCCGGCGTTGATGCCAATACCGAGTCCGGTGCGCACGTCGAGGCGGCGGTGCCACTCTTTTGCCAGTTCGCCAAAGCGCGTCAGCATTTCACGCGCCGCACGCAGCGCCTGGCAGGGGGCATCGTCGCGTTTGTCCGGCACGCCGAAGCCGGCCATCATGCCGTCGCCCGCCATGTGAAAAACGCGGCCGCCGTGAGCTAACGTGATCTGGGTCAGCAACTCGAAATATTCGTTGAGCAGCGGCACGACCTGGTCCGGCTGCAGGTATTCCGAAATGCGCGTGAAGCCACGCATGTCGGCAAACATTACCGCGCTCCAGATGCGCTGGTAGTCGCCGCGATCCAGCGGTACGGAGTCCTGGCGGTGCGCGTGCCGCCCCGCGCCCCACTGATGCAACTCCAGCAGGTTACCGGCCGGGTCGCGCAGCGAGATGCGCGGCACGCTGCCAGCCTCGGCATGCGTGCGATAGATGACGCCCAGGCGGTCCAGTTCGACACGGGCCGCATTGAGGTCGGTCACCGCCAGCGTGATATGCGGTTCCGCCGCGTCGATCCCATGGCCGAGGTCGAGTCCCGCGAGCCCGAGGACATCCCGATAGAAATCGCGCACGCGATCGCTGGCCGCGGCGGTCGCGCCGGGGCGCAGCGCATGGTGGTGCAGTTCGACAACCCTGATGGCCATGAATGTCCATTATTGCGCAGCAAGAGCGCGCCGCACAGCATGACCCGAAACCCAGGTGCTAGCATCGGTTTCCATGGAAATCGACATTATTCTGGAGCCCAACCTGACCCCGGCCCAGGTGGCCGAGCTGGGCGTCGCGGCCGAGCGCTTTGGCGTGCGCGCCGTCTGGACCTCGAATTATTTCGCGCACTGGGACGCGTTCCTGTCGCTGGTGCCGCTGGCGCAGCAGACCAGCCGCCTGCAGCTCGGCGCGCTGGCGGTCAGCCCGTTCGAGATGCATCCGCTCAAGATTGCTAACAGCCTGCTGACCTTGAATGAAATGAGCGCTGGCCGCGCGCTGCTCGCGATCGGCGCCGGCGAAGGCAACCTCGAGGCGATGGCGCTCAGCAAGCCGCAGAAAATCGTCGGTGCGGTGCGCGAGGCGGCGGAAATCGTGATGCTGGCCGGGCGCGGCGGTCTGGCCAAGGGCTACCAGGGCGAGCATTTCCAGGTGAAATTTCCCTGTGCCTACGACTGGCTCAAGGCGAAGCAATCGCCCTACGTTTACATAACCTGTTATCGCCACCAGATGATGAAGATGGCGGGCAAGGTTGCCGACGGCGTGTACCTGGGTGCGATCCCGACCGAAATCATCGCGCCCGCCATGGCCGCAGTGCGCGACGGGCAGGCGGCACGCACCACGCCGCGCGTGCATCCGGCCCGCGTCAACGCCTTCTGGGGCTGGCATATCAAATACGATCGCGCCAAGGCGCACATGGAATCGCGCCGCGAACTCGCGTGGCGCGGGCGCAAGCTGGACGCCGATGTCTGTCGCCTGTACCTGACGGAAGAGGAAACGCAGCTGGTTGTTAGCAAGTTCCAGGCCTTCGTCGATGCCTGGTTCGACCGCAGCGGCATCGTCAAGGGTGTGCCGGACGACATCTGCAATCGCCTGATGTACGGCCTGACCTCAACCGGTGGCCTCGAGGACATGGACCGCGAAGTCGAGCGCTTCAAGACCTTCGAGCGCGCGGGACTCACCGAAATTGCGCTGCGACTGCACGAGGACCCGATGGAAGGCCTCGAGATCATCGGCAAGCATCTGCTGCCGCGACTACGTTAGCTGGCGCGCGAACGCCACGACCTCGCGGGCCAGGCGGCGCTTGTCCTCGTCGGTCTTCATGACCGTTGCAGTGGCGAGAGCCGGCAGGCCAAGGTCCGGCGCCATGCCAGCGTCGGCGCGATCCAGCACATAGCCGTCGAGCAAGTCGCCGTAGTAGCGGGCCACAGCGGCCGCGGTCACGGGCAGACCGAGCTCCGTCATGATTTTCGCGGTCGGTCCCTTGATCGCCGCGCCGCCGACGATCGGCGACACCGCCACCACGGGTGCCCTGCAGGCTGACAACGCGGCGCGCAGCGCCGGAATCGCCAGCAGCGGTGCGATACTGAGCCAGGGGTTTGAAGGGCAGAGAATCACCGCTTCCAGCGCCGGGTCTGCTAACAAAGACAGGACCTCGGGATTGGCGGCGGCCGTCGCGGCGCCGCGATACTCGATGCTGCGTACCGCCGGCTGGGCGCGCAGGCCGACGAAATAACGCTGGAAATCCAGCACGCCCACGTCCGTGCTCAGGATGGTGCGCACCGGCTGGTCCGACATCGGCAGCACCTGTGCCTGGATGCCGAAACGCGCGGCGATCGCGCCGGTAATCGCCGTCAGGTTCGCGCCCGCGCGCAGCTGGCGTGTGCGCTCGACATGCAGCGCGAGGTCCTTGTCGCCTAACAAAAACCAGTCCTCGCCACCGAGGCGGCGCAGCTCGGCCATGAACTGCCAGGTTTCGCCGGCCCGGCCCCAGCCGCGTTCCGGGTCCGCAAGCCCCGCGAGCGTGTAGAGCAGGGTGTCGACGTCCGGTGAAATGTAGAGTCCGAGGTGCTCGAAGTCATCAGCGGTATTCACCAGCACCGCGAGTTCGCCGGCGCCCAGGGTCTGGTAGAGACCTAACGCCAGCTTGGCGCCGCCGATGCCTCCGGAGAGCGCCAGAATGCGCGCTGTCAAGCAAACAGGTCCTGCGCCAGCGGGCGCAGCAACTGCGCCGCGGTTTGCGTCGACGCCTGCCATGTGAGGCCGCGCACCAGTACCAGCGGCATGCCCTCCGCGGCTTCGCCCATTGCCAGTGCGGCGGCGGCGGCAACCGCGTCGGCGAACGCGACCTCGGTCATTTCCAGCAGGCGCCCCTCGCGATCCGCCTCGCCACGCCGGTCGACCAGCGCCGGCAGGCCGGCCACGCCGATCGCGACATTGGTGACGCCGAGGCGCCAGGGCCGGCCGAAGCTGTCGGAGATCACGATGCCTAACAAATCGCCGCAGCCGGAGCCGGCCAGAAGCGCCTGGCGGATGGTGCGGGCACTGGCATCGGGATCCACGGGCAGCAGCAGCACCTGCTCGCGGCCGTCCGCGCGCTTCGGCACGTTGGACCGGTCGATGCCGGCATTCGCCATCACCAGGCCCAGGCGGTGGCGCACGATGAGCACGTCCTTGGCGGCACGAACCACTGCCGAACTTTCGTCCAGCACCAGCTGCACGAAACGCGGATCCTTGCCTGTCAGCTCCGCGAGCCGCTGGCTTTCAGCGCCGGGTTTTGCCTCATCGAGCAGGCGATAACGATTTTCCGCCTTCGAGAGGATCTTCTGCGCGATGACCAGAATGTCGCCGCGCTCCAGTTGCCAGCCGCTGCGCGCCAGTGCCGCAGTTATCGTGCGCGGCAGGTCGCAGCCCGGCTCGATCTCGGGCAGTCCGGCGATCGCCGTCAGGCTGACGCGCCCGGTCACGGTCCGGTAATGCGCAGTCCCGCGCCGTCGACCGCGTAATGCTTGTTCACGAAAATCAGCACCGAGGTCAGCGCCTCGGCAGCGGCGGAATTGGCGAGCGCGCCGCCATGCAGCCCGCGCAGGCGGCAGGCGTTGACGATTTCGACCACGCGTTCGCGCGCGGCCTTGTCATCGCCGAACACCAGCACATCGCAGTCGATGTCGGCATCGGTCGCCAGCTTGTGCGCGGCGACATTGTGAAACGCGCTGCACAGCGTGACGCCCGGACCTAACAACTTCTGCGCGCACTGCGCCGCGCTGCCTTCTGGCGGCAGCTGCACGCGCATGACCTTGGGTGGCTGCAGCGGCACGGTGGTATCGACCACCAGTTTTCCCTGCACGACCGGCACGATGCTCGCGAGGATCCCGGCCTGGGACGCAAACGGCACCGTGACGATGACGATGTCGGCGGCCCGCGCCGCATCGACGTTGGAAGCGCCGCGCCCGGCGGCGCCCAGCGTCGCCGCCACCGCTGCCGCGCGCTCGGCGTCCCGCGAGCCGACGATCACCGGATAGCCTGCCGCCAGCAGGCGCCGCGCGATGGCGGAACCGAGATCGCCGGTGCCGCCTACAACGGCAATCGTTGGGGCAATTTTTGTCTGAATGCTCATAGCGCGAAGCTTACGTGGCCGGTCCGCGCGGCGGTATCAATTCACCTAACATGACGCGCCGCATGGTCTCCGGCGCCACCAGATGGCAGTAGTGCGTACCGCGAAATTTTGCGGGCATGAATTTCCATCTCCAGTCGGTCCAGCCGGCGTACAGGGCCTTGGAAATGAAATGCGGCCGCTGGTCCGCGCCCAGGTACATGTCCTGGTACGGCTCTTTCCAGCTGGCGCCGGTGTAGCGGATATCGTCGCCATCCAGCATGACCGTATCCGGATTGAATTTCACCCGCAGCATCTCGGCGCGGGTCATGGATGCCCAGACCGCCAGCACCATCTGCTGATGCGCATCGCGGCAGGTCCGCGACCTGTCGCTGGCGGCGCCCGCACCTAACACGGCGTTCAGATGATCGCCGGTCTTGAGCTTGCAGGAAATGCGGACCGGAACCGACCGGGCAGCGTCGGAATATTCAACGAACTGCTGCGTGCGCAACGGCTGCAGTTCCGGCTTGGAGGTAACAAAAGCGGCATAGTCCGTGTGCACGATGTTCTGCGGCGCGGAACGGGCGCCCTCGAGGTAGACCTGCAGCTGACCGCAGAAATCAGGGGTCGTCATGGCCGGCAAGGCATACTGCGGCGGTGCGGCATGGGCGGCTGCTACGGCGAGCAACAAACCTGGCAATACGCTGAAGCGGACAATAATCTCTGCCATTCCCGAAAACCCTCCCCTATCAACGGTACCTGTCGCCTGGGTCGCGACAATAACGGACAATTGTAAGCAACAGACATGATAGCGAAGGCACCGGTGTCAGACGGCTATTTTGAGCGCATTGTCGTCGTAACACGGCGCCTGCGGCACGCCTGTGCCGCCACGCGAGCCTGCATTGAACGCGCAGGCCGTATTTTCCCACTCCTGTGTATCGCATTACCGCTGGCAGGCTGCACCGGGTCGCAGACGGTCGCGGAACGGTTCGCGGTCATGCCGCCCATCGACGACGTTGTGGCGTCAACTTCATGGTACCGGCCGGCCGTGGTCGTCAGGGGCGTACGGTCGGCAAGCGGTACAAACGCAGACCTGCCGGCCGCGTTGCCGCCAGCACCCAAATGGTCTGCCGCGATGCAGGGCGCCATCCGTTACGACTCACTTTCCGTCGTGGTGCGGCAACACGGGCGGATCGTCGCCGAGTGGCACGATGCCGCCGGCGGCCCTGCGCGCCGCTACGACTCGCAGAGCATGCATCGCGGTTTGTTAGCCCTGGTGGTCGGCGCTGCGCTCGCCGACGGTACGCTGGCTTCGCCGGCCACACCGGTCGCAACCTACCTCCCCGAGTGGCGCAATGATCCGCGCGGCCGGATCACCATCGAAGACCTGTTATATGGCCGCTCCGGTTTTGTCGATCCGGCGTTCGAGCAGAAAGTCGATAACGCGGGCCTCAGGCTTTTCATCGGCACCGAACTGCAGACCCAGTTGCTGGCCTTTCAGCCGGTGGCGAACGCGCAGCCGGGAAGGGGTGGCGCCATCGAATCACAGTTGTTAGGCCTGATACTCGAACGCGCGACGCGCAAGTCCTACGCGAGCTACCTGTCGGCGAAGATCTGGCGGCCGATCGGCGCCGGCGATGCCCTGGTGCGCCTTGACCGGCCGGGCGGCAGCACACGCACGCTGTGCTGCCTGCAGAGCACGGCACGCGACTGGGCGCGGGTCGGGCAGCTGGTGCTGGATGGCGGCCGTGCTGGCGGCCGGCAGCTGATCGCGGCGGACTGGATCGCGCGGCTGGCGGTTCCGGGACCCGCAATACCTAACATGAGCATGTACTGGTTCGTGAAGCCGACGCCGCTGGCGCCGCGTGAATTCGGCCGCGACAAGCTGCCGGCCACACCCACGCCGTTCGCGAGTCCCGATGTGGTCTACGCTGGCGGCCGCGGCGGCCTGCGTGTCTACGTGATCCCATCGCTCGATGCCGTGGTCGTGCGGCTTGGCAAGTTGCGCTACGATTTGGACGATGGCCAGTTCCTGAATCCGTTTCTCGAGGCGCTCGCACTATGAAAAGAGTCATTTCCGTTGCGATCCTGTTGTTAGCTGCGCCGGCATTTGCACAGCTGCCTCCGCCCGGCATGCCGGCGAAGCCGTTTGGCGAGCTGCTGAGTCCACCCGCGCCCGACTACGCCAACCCGGCGCACTGGGCGGCATTGCCGGATCGGGCCGATGCGGCTGACCTGACCCCGGAAGGCGACGCGTTCGGCGATCGCCAGGCGAGCGCCAAGGTCGATGTCTTCTACATTCATCCGACCACTTATCGCGGCAAGGAATTCTGGAACCAGGCGCTCGATGATGCCGCGACTAACCAATGGACTGACGATTCAGTGATTGCGCGGCAGGCGTCGGTGTTCAACGCCTGCTGCCGCGTGTTCGCGCCGCGCTACCGCCAGGCCAGTGCCGCTTCGTTGATGGCGCCGCCGGCCATGAATGGCATGCAGGCGCACGAATTCGCGTGGCTCGATGTGCGCGCCGCGTTCCTCTATTACATGCAGCACTGGAACAAGGGCCGGCCGTTCATCATAGCCGGCCACAGCCAGGGCGCGGCGCACATCGAGCGCTGGCTGCAGGAGTTCGGCAAGAATCCCAAAATGCGCGCGCAACTGGTCGCGGCCTATCCGATCGGTATCGCGTTCCCGCGTGGCGTGGTCTCGCGGTCCTTCAACGGCGTGCCGGTTTGCAGTGAACCCCGCGACACCGGCTGTTTTGTCAGCTGGAATACCTTCGATCCCGACAGTGACGGCGCGCAGATGGTCGCATTCGCGCAGAAGCGGTATCTCGCCAAATATGGCGACAATCCGGACACCGAGGTCGTCTGCGTCAATCCGCTGAGCTTTTCGTTAGCAAGGCCCGCGGTTCCCGCGAGCGCGAATCTCGGCGCCCTGCCGGCGACCCGGGCGGACGGCAGCCTGCCGCCGACCGAAGCGGGCATCCTGGGCGCCGCCTGCGTCAACGGTATTGTCAGAGTCAGCGCGGTGCCGGCGGCGGGTTACGCGATCGTCAAGCTTCCGGGCGGCATGCTGCATTTCAACGACTTCGATCTTTTCTACCAGAACATCAGGCTCAACGCCGTGGCACGCACCGACGCCTGGATGGCGCGCGGCCGCGGCAAAAACTGAGCGCGCCGCGCGGCGTACAATCTGCGACCATGCTCGACCCCAAAGAAATCGAACAACTCGTCAACACCGCGATGCAGTTGGATCGATCGGGCCAGGTCGACGATGCCATCGGCGCTTACGAAACCGTGCTGCGGCAATTTCCGAACCTGCCGGATTGCTGGTTCAACCTCGGTGTCCTGCAGCGACGCCGCTACCAGTTCAATGCCGCGCTCGCGGCCTACGACCAGGCGCTGCTGTTTGGCATCGAAGGCCCGGAGGAAGTGCACCTTAACAAAGCCATCATTTACTCGGATCATCTGCATCGCCCGGAGCTGGCCGAACTCGAACTGCAACAGGCTTTGAAGATAAACCCGAACTTCGGGCCGGCGCTCTTCAATCTCGGCAATTTGTTCGAGGACATGGGTCGCCGCAGCGAGGCCAGTGATCTCTATCGAAGGATTTTCGAGCTGGACGATCAATGCTTTGAGGCGCTGGCGCGTTTCGCCGGGCTGCAGAAGGTTTCGGGTCCCGATGATCCTTTGTTAGGGCAGCTGCGCGCGGTTCTGAAAAATGACCAAGCGAGCCCCGTGGACCGGTCGAGCGTGGCCTTCGCGTTAGGTCAGTTGCTGGACGCCAGCGGCGACTATGGCGCCGCGTTTGCGGCTTTTGCCGAGGGCAACCGACTGAGCCGCGCCAGCGCGCCGCCGCAGCTGGCGCGCTACGACCGCGACGCGCTGCAGCGCTACTTCGCGCAACTGCGCGCGGCATTTCAGGGAGCTAACAACCAGGCGACGCTGCGCTTCGGCGCGCAGCGCCCGATTTTCATCTGCGGCCTGTTTCGCTCGGGATCAACCCTGGTTGAGCGCATGATTTCCGGGCACCCGCAGGTTCGTGCCGGGGGCGAACTGGAACTCGTGCCGCGCATGGTCGGGTCGCTGTTGCAGCCGCTGCCGGTAGCCGCATCGATGCTGACAGCGAATGACCTGGATCGCCTCGCCGGCGCCTATCTCGATTACCTGAACCAGGCTTTTCCTGGTGCCCCGGTGGTCACCGACAAGCGACCGGACAATTTCCAGTACATCGGCTTCATCAAGATGATGTTTCCGCAGGCGAAGATCATCCACACGCTGCGTCATCCTCTGGATGTCTGCCTGTCGATGTATTTCCTGCATCTCGACCAGCGCATGAGTTACGCGCTCGATCTTGCCGACCTGGGCCATTATTACCGCCAGTACCACCAGCTGATGGCGCACTGGCGTGCTCTCTACCCGGACGACATCCTTGACGTCGATTATGATTTGTTAGTGCAGCAGCCGCGCCCGATTGCCGAGCGGCTGCTGGAATTCTGCGGTCTCGACTGGAATGAGCGCTGCCTCGATTTGGGCCGCGCCGACGGCGTCGTGAAATCGGCCAGCGTCTGGCAGGCGCGCGAACCTTTCTATCAACGCTCATCCGGCCGCTGGCGCAATTATCGCGAGTACCTGGGGCCGCTGCGCGCTGCGCTGGGCGATTTCTGCCCGGCGGATGCCTGAGCACGGGCCGCCAGCATGCAACCAGGCACCGGCAATCTGACCCCGATTTTCGCGATGCCGTTTGCGTCGCTGCAACTGCCAGGCGCCGATCAACTCAACCCGCAATTGCAGTCCCTGCTGGCGGGGCGCGCGAACGCGGAACATGCCTCGGCCAGCCTGGCGCAGAGCCCGCTGTTGTTCCAGAGCCGCGACGACTTGTTCGACTGGCCCGAGCCGCCGGTTCAGCAACTGCGGGCACAGCTGCTGCGGGCCATCGCGACTGTGGTTGCATCGTGCAACGATTACACGGAACAACAATTTGGCGAACTGGGCATGCATTCGCGCGCGCATTTCACGCGTGTATTGCCCGACGGCTTCATGCCGACGACCAGCTACTCGCAGGCGCCCTGGTGCGCGGTTTACTGTGTCACTGCGCCCGAACTGAGCGGCGCACGGCCGTTGAACGGAGTCCTGCAACTCTACGAGACCCGGTTGGCCAACGCACTGATCGATGCCAGTAACTGGCGCCTGAAACAACCGTTCGAGATGGCGCATCATGTCTGGCGCCCGACTCCAGGATACGTGGCGATATTTCCGGCCTTCTTGCCGCATCAAGTCACGTTCGTGCAGGGTCGCGGCAGTCTGTTGCTGGTCATCACGCGCGCCCGTTTCTCGAGTCCCGGACAGACAGACTTGCCGCCATGGTAGCGCCAACACTGGTTATCACCCCGGCCTTTGCAGTTCCGATCGGCGAAACCCGGCTCGCCGACTGCGAACGACTGAACGCGGAACTCGAGTCACTGTTTCTGGCGCGCGAAAACGATCAGTTTCGTAATCCCACGCCGAGCCACCTGCCGCAGCAGGAATTGTTTGAGAGCCGATTCAATTTGTTCAGCTGGCCCGAGGCCTGCGTCCGCGAATTGCGCACCGTGATGCTGAATGCCGTTGCACAGGCAGCCCGCCAGGTCTCGAGCACTCCGCCTGAACAGTTGGCCGCCCTCACGATACACAACCACACCTGGTTCCATATCACGCGTTACGGCGGGTCCTTCGTGGCGCACAATCATCCGTTAGCGTCCTGGTCTGCGGTCTATTGCGTTCGAGCCGGTGAACCGGTGGCGGACCAGCCGTTGAGCGGCCTGCTGCGGTTCTTCGATCCAAGGACCGGCGCCAACGCCTACCAGGACGCCGCGAATGCCAGTCTTCAGTCCGCTTACGCCGTGGGGGTCAGGAATTTCCGCCTGACAGCGGGCCAAATCATTGTCTTTCCCTCGTATGTCTATCATGAGGTAGCGCCGTTTTATGGCGCCGATACCCGCATAACGGTCGCGACGAACTGCTGGTTCCGTTAGCAGATTCGTTGTAAAAAAACCACGGCGCCAGTTTTCTGCTTCCGGAATGTTGGCATCCGCGGAATTACATGTTGTAATTAATTCATACAGCGCCGAACCACATACCCAACAGCATGATTTTGGGTGTGACGGGAAGGTGCAAAAATTAATTTATTGCACGAATTCACGGGAGAACTAGATGGAACCGAATCGCAACGTGCGACAGGCTGTGCGCTACGCCATTACGGCCGTGGCAGCGGCGACGACGCCGACAATCCTGCAGGCTCAAGATCAGGCAGGCGCCGCGGCCCCACTGGAAGAAATCGTGGTCACCGGCTCACGCCTCCGAGTGGAAACGAATGACCAGTCGATCAGCCCGGTTAGCTCAATTACGACCCAGGACATCCAGGCCACGGGCCTGACTCGAGTCGAAGACGTCCTGAACGACCTGCCGCAGATTTTCGCCGCACAGCAGTCCACGGTGTCGAACGGTGCCAACGGCACCGCGACCGTGAACCTGCGTAACCTCGGCGCACGCCGCACACTGGTGCTGGTGAATGGCCGCCGCCTCGGTCCTGGCACGCCGTCCAATGGCAGCAACGCCTCCGACCTGAACGTCGTTCCGGCCGCGCTGGTCGAGCGCATCGACGTGCTGACGGGTGGCGCGTCGTCCGTGTACGGTGCGGACGCCGTCGCCGGCGTTGTCAACTTTGTGCTCAACACGAAGTTCGAAGGCATCAAACTCGATGCCAACTACAGCTTCAACAACCACAAAAACGATAACGAGGTAGCCAGCATCGTGCGGGCGCGTGGTTTCCCGCTGCCGCCCAGCACCGTGAACACCGGCTACAGTCGCGACTTCTCGATCACCATGGGGTCGAACTTCGCCGACGACAAAGGCAATGCGGTGTTCTTCGCGACCTATAACCGCACTGATGCCGTGACCCAGGGCCAGTACGACTTCAGTTCCTGCGTGCTGAATTCGCCAAGTTCAAGTGGTTTGACAGCGGGCCGCCGGATGGCCTGCGGTGGATCGGCCACGAGTGCGACCGGCTATTTCCAGGCCTACAACGCCGCGTTCAACCAGTCCTTGTTCACGGTCACCGTGGATCCGACCGTGCCGACGGGCGCATTCCGCAATTTCAGTACTGCGACCGACCTTTTCAACTTCGGCCCGCCGAACTACTACCAGCGCCCCAACGAGCGTTACACCGCGGGCGTGTTCCTGAACTACGACGTCAGCGAGAAGATCAATACCTACGCCGAGTTCATGTTCGCGAGCAATTACTCGGTGGCGCAGATCGCGCCTTCGGGCGAGTTCTTCAGCGCCTACCACCGCATTTCCTGCTCGAATCCGCTGTGGTCGGCTGCGCAGCGCAATTTCCTGTGCTCGCCCGCCAACCTGGCCGCTCAGGGCGAGACCGATCACATCAGCATGTACATCGGCCGGCGCAACGTCGAAGGCGGTGGTCGTCAGGCCATTTTCGACAGCAAGTCGTATCGCGGCATTGTCGGCGTGCGCGGCGATATCAACGAGAACTGGAACTTCGACGTCTACGGTCAGTACGGTACGACGACGATTGGCAACCAGAACGCCAACTATCTGGATAACACCAAGATCGCGCGTGCGCTGGACGTGGTCCCGGGTCCCGGCGGCGTGGCAACCTGCCAGTCCGTCATTGACCGCAGCGACACGGATTGCGTGCCCTGGAACATCTGGCGGCCGGGCGGCGTGACGCCCGCGGCCACCACCTATCTGTCCACTCCGTTGCTGGTGGCGGGCGACGTCACCGAACGGGTTGTGTCGGGTAACGTCAGCGGCGACCTGGGCGCGTATGGCGTCAAGTTGCCGAGCGCGGAATCGGGCCTGCAGATCAACGTTGGCGCTGAATGGCGCTCCGAGCAGTTGGATTTCCGTCCGGACGCGGTCAGCCAGGCCGGCACTGCGGCGGGCTCGGGCGGCAAGACGGTGCCCCTCAACGGCGCGTTCACGGTCAAGGAACTGTTCATGGAGGCTCGCCTGCCGTTGATCGATGGCAAGACGGGTGCTCAATCGCTGGCGCTCGAAACGGGTTATCGTTTCTCGGATTACAGCCTCGGCTTCAGTACCGACACCTACAAGGTCGGTTTGGAATGGGCGCCGATTGAGGATCTGCGGCTGCGTGCCAGCTATCAGCGCGCGGTCCGTGCGCCGAACATCGGCGAGTTGTTCTTCCCGCAGGCGGTCGGCCTCGATGGCACGACCGACCCCTGCGCGGGCACCGCGCCGGCCTTCTCGCTGGCGCAGTGTGCGCGTACCGGTGTGACGGCGGCGCAGTACGGTAACATTGGCGCGAACGCGGCCGCGCAGTACAACGGCCTGTTAGGCGGCAACCCGGCCCTGAAACCGGAAGAAGCAGACACCTACTCGGTGGGCTTCGTCTACAAGCCGAGCTTTGTCGAGAATCTCACGGTATCGCTTGATTACTTCGACATTAAGGTCGACAAGGTGATCGGGCCGATCGGGGCCGATGTCATCATCAGCAACTGCCTGACGCTGGGCACACCGCAGTTCTGCAGTGCGGTGCGGCGATCGGCGTCGGGCTCATTGTGGCGCTCCAACGACGGCTACATCAGCGACCTGAACGTCAATGCCGGTTCGCTGGGCTCCAAGGGCATCGACCTCAAGCTGCGCTACAAGCACGGCATCGGCAGCCTGGGTTCGATCAACTACACCCTCGACGGTACCTATGCCAAGGAGTTGTTCTTCCAGCCAGTCCCGGGCGGCGCACAGTTTGACTGCATTGGCTTCTACGGTAGCAATTGCGGTGTTCCGAACCCGAAGTGGCGTCATGTCTTCAAGGCGACATGGTCAACGCCGTGGGCGGGACTGGACCTCGGGCTGCGCTGGCGCCATACGGATGATGTAATCACCGAAAAGGCGAGCAGCGATCCGCAGTTGAAGAACCGTTTCTATCCAGAGACCGCGACTTTCCCCAAGTACGACTACTTTGACTTGACTGCCTCTTGGACTGTCAAGGAGAAGCTGGATTTCCGCATCGGCATCAACAACCTGACCGACAAGGATCCGCCGATCTCGGTTTCCGGCACCTTCTCGACCTGTCCGACCGCGCTGTGCAACGGCAATACCTATCCGGGCGTGTATGACACCCTGGGCCGGTATATCTATATGAATGCGTCGGTCAAGTTCTGAAGTTTAACGCTTCGGACTCGAGCAAGACGGCGGGCCCTGGCCCGCCGTCTTTTTTTGCATCATGGCCGGATCGGCTGGTGCATTCCCCTGACATCTATCCGCACCGGCTCGAACCGGATGGCGACCGCGTGCTGCTGGTGCAAAGCTCGGAATCGTCCTATCGGGAGGCGAGTTTTCTCGACGATCGTTTTCTAAGCGACCTCCGCGAATCTCTGTCGGTGCCCGCCGCAGAACTTCATGCCGCGGCGGCGGGTATTGACTGCGAGCGTCCGCTGCACTTCATTTTTCATACTGGTCATGTCGGCTCGACACTGGTCAGCCGCTTGTTAGATGAGGTGGCGCAGGTCCTGCCGCTGCGCGAGCCGCTGCCGCTGCGCACGCTGGCGGACCTCGCGGACCGCCAGGACGGCCTGGATGCGCGCAGCGACGACTGGCTGGCGCTGTGGTCCCGAGGCTACCGGCACACCGATGCTGTGCTGCTGAAGGCGACCAGCGGCGCCGGTCGTATTGCCGTGCCGATTCTGCAGCGCCGCCCGGAAATACGCGCGGTGTATCTGAACCTGTGCGTTGAACCCTACCTGGCCACTCTGTTAGCTGGCGAGCAGTCGCTGCGCGACCTGCAAGGCCACGCGCCACAGCGCCAGGGGCGCGTGCGGTCACGGCTGCTGGAGTCCCGGAACCTGCACCCGGTTGCAAGTGTGGGCGAGCTCGCGGCGCTGAGCTGGCTGGCCGAGAGTTTTTCCCAGCACGATGCGCTGAGCGCTTTTCCGCAGCGGGTCCTGCGCATCGACTTCGAGCAGTTCCTGCAGGACGTCGGCCGGGGCATCGGCGCGATTGTGGCGCATTTCGCGCTGGCCGCAGATTCGCGGGTCCTGCAAGGCATTGATCGCAGCCCGACGCTGGCGCGCTATTCCAAGGCGCCGCAATACGAGTACTCCCCCAATCTGCGCAGTGCGGTGCTGGCCGAGTCAAGGCGCAACAACGCGACGGAAATCGCCCGCGGTATTGCCTGGCTTGAGACGCTGGCGCGTCGCGATGCCGGTGTCGGAGCGGTTTTCAGCGCGCTCGGTCGTTAGCTCAGGCCTCAGCCCACATCCGCATTAAATTGTGGCGCACCACGTCCAGACGCACGCGGCTCTCCCAGCGCATGTTGTTGCCTTCCAGCGCCGCGATCTCGTTCAGTTCGTAGATCTGCGCGCGGCGATGCGCATCGGCAACCAGGCTTTCAATGAAGGTAATCGAGACCAGCCGCTGGCCGGAACGGACCGGCACCACCTCGTGCAGCGTCGTCGAGGGGTAGACGATCGCGTCGCCCGGTTCGCCCTTGAAGGCAATGGTTTGATTGCCGATGACGACCGCCAGCTCGCCACCCTCGTAGCTGCCGGGCGCGCTGACAAAAACCGTGCAGGACAGGTCGGAGCGAATGCGGCCTCCTGCGACCTGGATCATGGCGACATCTGCGTGCGCGCCATATTTCATGCCGGGCTCGTAGCGGCACAACAGAGGCTGTGCCACGCTCCGGGGCATTGCGAAATCGATGAATTCGCGAGACCTGGCAAAGGCCGCACTGACGATCTGCGCCGACTCCGCGTACTGCGGATCCGCCAGGTCCGCCTGCAGATTGTCCTTGGTGACGTTGGCGGGGTTCGAGACGCGGCCATCGACGAAACGCAGCACCTGACTCAGCGTCGTGAGACGCGTGACGTCAGCCGGTGACAGCAACTGTTTGATCTTGAGGAACATGGTAACGACCTCGATGCGGTTAACGAATCCGCCGTGCGCGGTAACTGCGTTTGCGGGGTGTTGTCAGCAGAAAAGAGGACATCGCCGCCCGTTTGATCGACACGGTCTGTTGCAATTCAACGGGCGCCTCCGGCGCATCGACTTCCCAGACCTGGCCGTTGTCGAGCGCCAGGGCGGGTCGCGCCGCGGCGCTGCGGCCTATGCCGACTACCTTGGCCTCGATCGTCTCAATCGCCAGAGACGCGACCCGGTCCGTGGCCGGCAGGCCAAATTCGTCCTTCGCCTGCTGCGCCACTTTTTCCGGCGTTGCGTGACGCTGCGCTACGCTGTCGTAGCAAGCGAGCCTGGCATCCGCTGCGCTGATGGCAACGCAGCTGCGCAGTTCCTGCCCCAGCGCCGCTTCCGGCCGGTCCGCAGCCAGCACCGCCAGCGGCGCGGCGCCGAACCCTGCGAAAGCTAACAACGGCAGCACTTTCATAACCTGTCCTCCGCGACATTGCCGTAATAGATGCCAAATACTTCGGTGGTCGCGCGCACCAGGTCGCGTTCCGCCGCGGTCAGGAACGGATTCCAGATATCGAAAATCAGGATCGCGCGCGGTGCGTCCGAGTTGTTCCAGGCTTCATGCTCGATCGTGTCGTCGAATACCCAGGCTTGGCCCGGCATCCACTCGCGCGTCTCGCTGCCGACTCGAAACCCGCAGTCTGGCGGCACAATCAGCGGCAGATGCACGGTCAGGCGCGTGTTAGTCACGCCGCTGTGCGCCGGTATGCGGGTCTTGGGATCCAGCAAGGAAAAAAATGAAGTCGGCGCGCGCTGATTGACTTCACATTGCGGCGCTCCTCGCAGCAACTCGGCGGTGTGCGGGCAGAGCGCAACGTGGGCAGGCTGCGGCACACCCTGGTTGCAGAGGAAATAGGCGCTCCAGCGCCGCGACTTGTTGAGTTCCGCCCATTGGTCCAGTGGCACGCCATCCGGATAGGCAATGTAGGGCTGCAAGCCGTCACGGTCCGATACCAGCACCCGCGTCAGCTCAGAGCGGATCTCGGCAGCGCCTGCTTCGATGGCGTCCAGCCAGGGAAAGTCGGCACGCTCGTAGAATTCGATCGCGGGCAGTTCCGGGAACAGCATGAACGTCGGGTTGGGAAAATGACGGGCACGCTTGCCGGTGACGCCGTCAATGCATTTGTCGATGCGCCGGAATGACGCGCCGCTGTATTGAGCGCGCAAAGGAGCGACGCGCTGCGCGATGGCGTCGGCCAGCGCCGCATCGTCCGCCTGGACCGCTTGCCGTGCATGATCGAGCGCGACCTGCACGGTCGGCGGTGCCTGGGCGCCCGGCGGCAAGGTCGCCAATGCGTTGCGGTACACCCGCGCTGCGTTGCGCGCATCACCAAGCGTTTCGAGCAGGCCACCTTTTTGCAGCAGCGACGACAGGTGCCTCGGCTCCAGCGCGAGCGCCCGTTCGATGGCTTCGCTTTCGTCGTCCCAGCGCTGCAGCGCATGCAGGCTGGCCGCGAGATTGGACCACAGCGCCGGATGCCGGGGATCGACCTGGGTAGCCCGGTCGAACAGCTGCCGGGCGCTGTCCGCCTCATTCCGCTGTAGCATCCGCACGCCGAGTTCGTTGAGTACGGCCGGATGTTGGGGCGCAGCCTGGGCAGCCTGTGCCAGCAGGCGATCGGACTCCTCGGCGCGACTGCTGGCCGCGGCAGCTTTTGATGCCTGCAGCAGCCTCAATATGCTTGCGTCGTCGGCCGGCGCACTATTACCGTTGTTCAATGTCGATCCCTCGCGGCAGTTCGCCGCTGAAAGACTGGCGATTTTACCTGCCCTGAGGAATTCCCGTTGACGACCTTTGATGCCGAGACGGATTTTAAGCTGGTGCGCGCGGCGGCGTTGCTGGATCAGGATGCTGCGCAGGCGGGTGAGCTCGCGCAGCAGATTCTGGCTGCCAACCCGGGGCACCTGGAGGCGGGGCTGCTGCTGGCGCGAGCATGCGTGCGCCAGCAACAGCCGGAGCGGGCGGTGACGCTACTGGCCGCGCTGGCGGAGGCGCGGCCTGAGCAGGCCATGGTGCGCTGGGAGCTGGGGCGCCTGCTGGCGGAGCTGGGGCGCCGTGCGGACGCCACGGCCGTGCTGGAAGCTGCCGTGGGGCTCGAGCCCCGCCTGGCCGGCGCCTGGCGGGAACTGTCGCGCCTGTATGCCGCTGCCGGGGACGCGCGGAGCTGCGACGCTGCCCATGCGCGCTATGCGGCGCTGGTACCAGTCGACGCGCATCTGGCGGACGCAATCCAGGCCCTGGCGTCGCGACGCCCAGCCCATGCCGAGCGCCTGCTGCAGGCGCGGCTCGCGGCTGTGCCGCAGGATGCCGACGCTTTGTGTCTGCTTGCGGCGGTGGCACACGAACGCGAGGATTTTGTGCGCGCCGAGGAGTTGCTGACAGAGTGCCTGCGGATTGAGCCGGGCTCGGCGCGTGCCCGTTTTGCCCTCGCTTCGTCGCTGCATGCGCAGCAGCGGCCGGCCCTGGTGTTGCCGCACCTCGATCGCCTGCTGGCGCTCGATCCACGGCACCGCGAATACCGCGCCCTGTTAGGCTCGACGCTGACGATTCTGGGAGACACCGCGCGCGCCATCGCCATCCAGCGCGAGCTCGCACAGGAGGAGCCCGGCAACGCGTTTGCGTGGCTGTGTCTGGGGCATGCGCTGCGCGCCAACGGCGATTTCGACGCGGCAGTCGCCGCCTACCGGCAAGCCGTCACCGCGCGCAGCAGCTACGGCGAAGCCTGGTTCAGTCTGGCTAACATGAAGACCTTTCGGTACACGCCCGCAGATGTCGCGGCAATGCGGTCGGAACTGCAGCGCAGCGACCTCGGCGATGAAGATCGCTGGCATTTCGAATTCGCGCTTGGCAAGGCGGCTGAAGATGATGCGCGCTATGAGGAATCGTTCACGCACTATGCAAGCGGCAACCGGTTGCGGCGTAGTTACGTCATCTACGATAGCGCGGCTATCGCCGCGCAGTTGCTGCGCTCCATCGACGTCTACACGCCCGAATTTCTGGCCGCACGGCAAGGCTGGGGATGCCCGGCGCCGGACCCCATTTTCGTGGTCGGCCTGCCGCGTTCCGGTTCGACGCTGGTTGAACAGATCCTGGCCAGCCATTCGTCGGTCGAGGGCACGCGCGAATTGCCGGACGTGCCGGCCTTCGCTGCCGAGCTGGGCGCCAGGATTGCGCCACCCGGCGCGGGTTGCTATCCGGACTCTGTGCGCCAGCTTTCGGCAGAACAGGCGCGCGCTTACGGCGAGCGGTATCTGGCGCAGACGCGGCCGTACCGCGTGCGCGGCGCTGCCCACTTTGTCGACAAGATACCTAACAATTTTGTCAACACCGGCTTCATTCACCTGATGCTGCCTAACGCCCGCATCATCGACGTGCGCCGCCATCCCATGGCCTGCGGTTTCGCAGGCTTCAAGCAGTTGTTCAAGCTCGGATGCTGGTTTTCCTACAGTCTCGAGGAAATCGGGCACTACTACCGTGCCTACACGCAACTGATGGCGCATTTCGATCGTGTGCTGCCAGGACGGGTGCTGCGGGTGCACTACGAGCAGCTGGTCGCCGATCCCGAAGCCCAGGTCAGACGTCTTCTTGAATACTGCCGGTTGCCCTTCGAGGCGTCTTGCCTGCGGTTTCACGAAAATCGCCGCGTGGTGCAGACCGCAAGCTCCGAGCAGGTGCGGCTTCCGATCTATACTGAGGCGCTGGATCATTGGCGCCACTACGAGCCTTGGCTGGGTCCGTTACGGACCGCACTCGGCGATGTGGTGGAACGGTATCCCGACGACCTATAATTTCGATCAATGACCCAGGACAGAATATGAGCAGGAGCGGGAAGATGAAAATAGTGACTTTGTTGTTGGCGGCGCTGCTGTTAGATTTCGGGATCGCCGCCGCGTCAGATAGTGTCGCGCCTGCAACGGCCGCTGCCGCCGATGCGCAGGCGCGCGCCGATGCGCAGGCGCGCATGATCAAGTTCTTTCGAACCAAGGGCTACCGGGAAAAATTCCGCAAAGGCGAGATTGTCTATTGCCGCAAGGAGGCGCCGCTGGGTTCGCGTTTCGAGCAGTCGGTATGCCTCACAGAGGAGCAGATGGCCGAGAAACTGAAGTCGGAAGAGGCCCTCAAGGACGAGATGCGTAGCAAGGAGCGCATGAAATGCGTGGGTCCGGAATGCGTGGGAGGTTGAAGTTGTTCGTCCCTCGAGTGGCCGCCTTGTTAGCCGGGACCTGATCGTGGCTGATATCTCGCCTTTTTTTGCCGTGCCATTCGCGCACGCCAGGAACCCGGATTGCGCCGCGTTGCATGCGGACCTCAAGCAGTACATTGCGCAGACTATTGCTGCAGCGGCAGCCAGCAAACCCGGCGGTTTGTCGCGCGACGCTCGGGTGTTCGAGAGCCGCGTCAACCTGTTTCATAGCACCGAGGACTGCGTGCGCCAGCTGCGGGATTTTTGCCTGGCGGAGGCAGTAGCCGTTGCGGTGCAACTGTGCGGCTACGACGAGGCTACCAGCCGGCAGCTGCAGCTGCAGCACGGGTCGTGGTTCCGCGTCACCCGCCGCGGCGGCTATCTCGGTACCCACAATCATCCCAACTCGTCGTGGTCCGGAATTTACTGCATCGATCCTGGCCGCTCTGATCCAGACAAGCCAGAAAGCGGGGCGCTGGTCTTTACCAGTCCCATGCAGATGAACGGCATGTTCATGGATGCATCTAACACCAATATTCTCGATGTCTTTCAAACCCAACCGCGCATGGTCAGGTTGGAGTCGGGCCAGCTGATCATCTTTCCATCCTGGGTGTTGCACGAGCAGCGACCCTACGAAGGCGAGGGCGAGCGCATCACCGTCTCATTCACGGTGTCGATGGGCCTGCCCGGCCGGCGGATCACGACGCAATAGGCGCGTCGCAACTCGGCATCAAAAAAAGGGCCCGTTACCGGGCCCTTTTTGTTAGCACCTCAGGTGCTGATCGAACGATCTGACTTCAGTTGAGCACTCGCAGTACCACGCGGCGGTTCTGCTGCATGCCTTCCGCAGTCTTGTTAGACGCGACCGGCTGGCGCTCGCCATAACCACGCGAGGTCACGGCGTTGCTGACGCCCTTGTCCTGCAGGTATTTCATCACGGTCGCCGCACGGCGCTTAGACAGATCCAGGTTGTAGGCATCCGAGCCCTGGGCGTCGGTGTGGCCTGCGACTTCGATCTTGAGCTCCGGATAGCGCTTCAGCACTTCGGCGGCGCCATCGAGGATCGGGAAGCTCTCGGGCCGCAGGTCCGCTTTCGCGGTGTCGAACACCACGCCCGGCAGTTTGATCTCTTTCTTGAACGAGCAGCCGAACATGTCGACGCGGTCGCCCTTCGGCGTGTCCGGGCACTGGTCCTTGCTGTCGACTACGCCGTCGCCGTCGCTGTCGATTTCGCAGCCGTTAGCATCGACCTTGGCGCCAGCCGGTGTGTTCGGGCACTGGTCCTTGCCGTCGACCACGCCATCGCCGTCAGCGTCGAGTTCGCAGCCCATCGCATCGACTTTGGTGCCAGCGGGCGTGCCCGGGCACTTGTCGGCGTTATCCAGCACGCCATCGCCATCGGCGTCCTTGATCACTTCGCAGCCTTTGGCATCGACTTCGGTACCAGGTGCGGTGCCGGGGCACTTGTCCATGTTGTCAGGCACGCCGTCACCGTCGCTGTCGGGCGGCGGCGGGATGACGATCTTGCCGCCCCAGTTGTACTGCAGGCCGAGACCGATCACGTAATCCACCGGGTCCCGCGCGCTCAGCACCGTGCCAAGGGCCTTGCGTGCATAGACTTCACCGCGCAGCTTGAGACTGGTGCCGTTGTCGGTGTTATGCGAGAGGTCGCCCAGGAAGCCGACGCCATAGTTGGCGTACATGACCCGCTGGTTCGCCGAAACGCGTGTATCGGCGTTCAGGATGCCCAGGCCAACCCGTACGAACGGGTTGATCCTGGCTTCGGGATACCACAGGCGCAACGCGCTGAAGCCAAAGGTCGAGGTCTGCAGCTGCTGGCCCACAGCGACGCCGTGATTGCTGACTGCCAGCATGGCCTCAATGGTCCATTTTTCGCTCATCGCGCGGCCCATGCTGAGCGCAAAGCCGGCGTCGTCATCGGCCTTGTGGCCATCATCGAGGAAAATGCTCTGGCCCTGAATGTTGACGTACTTGCTGCCCTCGTCCTGGCTCGCCATCGCGGCGGCATTCAGACCCAGGCCCAGGCCCGTCAGCGCGGCCAATTTTATCCATCGATTCATGTTGTTCTCCCGGGAAAACGCTACCCGTGTAAGCGCTGAATTATAGCTGACAGCCCGGCCGCTCGTCCTAGTGGACCGCGGCGGCGGAGCCTTTTCTGGACTTGAATACCCCGTGGACGACCAAGTCGCCGACGCGGATATTGCGGCCTGCGGCCTCGCCGCCGCGCAGCTCCAGGACCGCCTTGATGGGGGTCAGGCTGCTCAGGATATCCAGCGAAAAGGGCTTGGTCATGGGGATGATCCTGACCACCTTGCCGCGCGCATCGATGAACAGCATGTCGAGCGGGATATAGGTGTTCTTCATCCACATGGTGGCGATGCGCGGCCGCTCCTCGACAAACAGCATGCCGCGATCGCGCGGCAGGTCGCGCACGAACATCAGACCCTGCATCTGCTGCTGTTGCGTGCTGGCGGTCCAGATCTGGAATGCCTGTTCGCCTGCGGAGCTGCGTATGGTGAGACGTGATTGCGGGAAGCTGGCCAGGTCGAGCTGCGGCCCCTCAAACTGTGCCCCGAGCAGGCCCGAAGCTAACGACAGCGCCAGGCAGGCACCTGCAATGCGATATGCGTGCTTATTCATCGACGGTGAGTGCGGTCTGCAGGTCGAATCGGGACAGCAGTATGCGCGACCGGCCGTCCAGCGTCGTCGCGGGCGCGATGCAGAAGCCTCGCGCCGCCACCTGCCAGCGTTGCGGGTTCTTGCCCCTGGCGGGCACAGCCTGCTGCAGCAGCGCGTCCACCGTGCACTTGTCGGTGCCGCGCGTGGCGTAGATGCGCCCGGGGTTGCCGACGATCAGGGTCAGGTTGGCCGCGAGATTGGCACCATCCACGCCCGCTTTCGCGCCGGCGATACCTAACAAGATCCGCAGCTCGCGTTTCGAGCCCGGCAGCGGGCCTACCGCGGTGAGGCGCAGGCCGCTGCCGTCGGGACGCACCGAGCCTTCACAGCGCATGAACCGGTCGGTCCACGTGAGTTCGCGTTCGACGGCCCCATGCAAGCGGGCGCTGAGTGCGCCCTGGCCGCCGCAGCTGGTGCCCAGGCTAACAGTCGTTGGCACGCCGCTGACCGCGGCACTCAGGGTCAGGTAGGAGATGAGACTGAAAAAGGGCAATACCGGCATCGCCCTAGTGTACCTAACGCGACCTCAGTCGCGGGCGACCAGCATCAGCTTGGCGAATTTCCCGTGGCAGGTGCCGATGAAACGGGCCAGGTGCAGCGTCAGGGTCAGCAGCAGCACGCCGGCCGTGAACAACAGCACGATGCCGATGACAGAAGTGAACGCGTGCGCCAGCCACTCGGGCTGGATATGGTTTTCCAGACCGACACCGAACTGAAAATCGCCGGTGGCGATGCCAAGCGCGTTGGCCAGGCCGACGAACGCGCCGGCCGTCAATGCGCTGCCCACTGCTGTGCCGACCAGCGCGATGACGAAATAAACAATGCCCAGGGGCAGCATCAGCACGAAATAGGCGAGGGTGGTCCAGGTGCGGCTGTCGCCCAGCATGTCGCCGATGCGCTGCCAGAAGCTCTTGGCGGGCCCGGGATGTTGCGGGCGGCGTGGCATGCGTTCCCCCAGCAGGCCCTCGACGATGCGCCCCTCGACCAGCGACATCACCCGGGTCAGCGCGATAAACGTCAGGAAAAACGGCACGCCGATGATCAGCACCGCGAGACCGACCGACAGGCTGACGCCCACGACCGAAACGATGAAGTAGATCAGGCCGGTGGCGAAGGCGAGAAACATGAAGATCAGCGACATGTAGGCGCGCGGATCGGTAAATACGCCGAAAAACCGCGCCAGCGCACCGGGCGGCGCCTTGTTAGGCGCCTTGCTCGGGGTACGCAGCGCCGCGCGCACCTTGGCTTCAGTGTCCATATAGGCGGCCGCGACTTCATCGGGCGCGCCATAGGTGCTGGCGATCAGTTCCAGCACGTCGGCTTCGGACTTGTCCTTGTTAGCCGCCAGCTCGGCGCGCAGGTATTCTTCGGCGTCATAGGCCGCATCCTGGATCAGCGCCGGGTCCTGGCCTTCGAGGCAGGCGTGCAGTTGTTCCAGGTAATCGGCAATCGAGCGGGGGGCGGGGCGGGGGTTCATGGCTGGTTCTCCGCAGTCGGTTCATCGGTAAATTGATTCACAAAAGCGCGCGTGTCGCGCCAGATGGCGAGCCACTCCCTAAGGACGGTGTGCCCTTCAAGGGTAATTCGGTAGTAACGGCGCGGCGGGCCGGAGTAGGACGGCACGATCCGGGAGCTGAGCAGCCCGCTGGCAGACAGGCTGCGCAGCACGGGATACAGCGTGCCCTCCTTGAACAGCGGGTCCCCCTGGCGGGCCTTGTCGAGGCGCTTGGCGATCTCGTAGCCGTACAAGTCTTCGTTCGACTTGGCGAGCACGGCCAAAAGAACCAATGCGACGAGCCCGCCGTTCAGCTCTTTCTGGAATTTTCTGCCGTGACTATCGTCCATGGGCCAGTACTGTAAAGTTACTAATACTAGTAGTCAAGCAGTATTAGAAGGTTCGTGTACGGCGCCCGGCTCCGCCGCATCGCAATAAGCGACTTGGTACCATGCCGCGTCATGCATACGATGATTCTGGACGTCACACCGACGATTCCCGCCCCTTTGTCCCGTCTTCCCGATTTCGCCAGCAACCTGTTTTTCAGCTGGCATCGCCCGACACGCGCGCTGTTTGAGGCCCTGGACCCGCAGTTGTGGGCCCAATCGCGCGGCAACCCGAAGCGCCTGTTACGGACAGTCGATCAGGGACGATTGAATGCCGCTGCGACCGAGCCCGCGCTACTGGCGCGCTATCGCGAAGTGGCCGAGGCCTTTGACGCCTACCTGCAGGCTCCCATACTGGCTAACAGCCCGGCGATTGCGTACTTCTGCGCCGAGTACGGCCTGACCCAGAGTTTCCCGCTGTATTCGGGCGGTCTTGGCGTGCTGGCCGGGGACCACTGCAAGGCCGCGAGCGATGAGCGCCTGAATTTCACCGCCGTCGGTCTGTTATATGGCCAGGGCTATTTCACCCAGGTGGTCGACAGTGATGGCGTGCAGCACGCCGAGTACCGGGACTACGATCCGCGCGATCTGCCGATCGAGCCGATACTCGGAGCTAACAACGAGTGGCGCAGTGTTACCGTGCGGATTGCCGGACGCGATGTCGAGTCGCGGCTGTGGCGCTGCCGCGTCGGCCGCATCAGCATCGTCCTGCTGGATGCCAATTGTCCGTCCAACCATCCTGATGATCGTGTCATAACCCGTCGTCTCTATGGCGGCGATGACTCAGTGCGCATCCGCCAGGAGATGTTGTTAGGTATAGGCGGAGTCCGGGCATTGCGGGCGCTCGGCCTGGCGCCATCGGTCTGGCATATCAACGAAGGTCACGCGGCGTTTCTGGTACTGGAATTGCTGCGCGAACACCTGCGCGCCGGGCTGGATTTTTCGGCCGCCATGGAAGCCGTGGCCGTGCAGTGCGCATTCACAACCCACACACCCGTGGCGGCCGGCCACGATGCATTCAGGCATGAACTGTTTTTGCCTCCTTTTGCGGACTTTCTGCGCGATCTCGGATTGCCGCTCGATACCGTGCTCGGCCTGGGCCTGGCGCCAGGCGTTGCCGATAGGTTCAACATGACGCGCCTGGCGCTCGCCGGCACGCGGCACGTCAATGGCGTCAGCCGCATTCACGGCCAGGTGTCGGCACAATTGTGCGCCGATCATTGGCCGGCGATCCCGGCTGCGGAAAATCCGGTCGGCTATGTGACCAACGGCGTGCACGTGCCGACCTTCATGCATCAGATCTGGGCGGATTTTCTCGATCGCACCGCCGGCACCGACTGGCGCGAGCGCTTGTCCGACGCCGAGTTCTGGAAGCGCGTCGAGCGCGTGCCGGATCGCGAGTTCTGGCAGGCCGGGCAGCTGGTCAAGGCCGACATGATCAAGTGCGTGCGGGAACGCCTGCGACGCGAGTTTGTCCGCAAGGGGCAGAGCGCCATGCAATGGCGGCATGTCGCCAAGTTGTTGGATCCGGAACACCCGGACGTCCTGATCATCGGTTTCGCGCGGCGCTTTGCGACTTACAAGCGCGCGGCCCTGCTGCTCAGGGACCGCGACCGGCTGGCGCGCCTCGTGGGCGATCCGGTGCGACCGGTGGTGTTCCTGTTTGCCGGCAAGGCGCATCCGGCCGACGAGCCCGGCAAGGCAGTGCTGCGGGAGATCAAGCAGCTGATGCTGCAGCCCGAGTTCTACGGCCGCATCGTCTTTCTCGAGGACTACGACATCCAGCTCGCGCGCTGGCTGGTGTCGGGCGTGGACGTGTGGCTCAACAATCCGGTGGCGCCTCTTGAAGCGAGCGGCACCTCGGGCATCAAGGCCGCTGTCAACGGGCGCCTCAACCTGTCGGTGCTGGATGGCTGGTGGGCGGAAGCGTTCGATCAGGAAAACGGCTGGGGCATACCACCGGTGGACGTTGCCGATCCGCAGCGCCGCGATTCGCTGGAAGCGGAACTGCTGTTAGATACCATCGAAGAGGAAGTGCGCGAAATCTACTATCGGCGCAACGCCAATGGCGTGCCGGATGAGTGGGTGCGACGCTGCAAGCGCGCGATGACCAGCGTGATTCCGCATTTCAACATGCGCCGCACGGTGGCCGATTATGCCCGCGGCGTCTACCTGCCCGCGGCTGCGCACGCGACTCGGCTGCTGGAGCATGATTTCGCGGGCGCGCGCGCGTTAGCGGCCTGGAAGCAACGGGTCCGTGCCGCGTGGCCGAAAGTGCAATTGCGCGGCCTGGGCGCGCTGCCCGGCGACCTGCCGCAGTCGGAGCGGCTGCGGATGCGCGTCGCGCTGCAACTCGCCGGCCTGTCCGCTGCGGACATCCGGGTGGAATTCACCGCGCGGCAATTGTTGCCGGAAAAGTCATTTGAACCGCCGGCGCTATGCTCCTTCGGCGCCGCCTCGTCAGCGCAACTCTGGCGCGTCGAATTGCGGCCGACCGGCGAGCAGGAAGCGGACGGCGCGCAGGTGTTCGCATTGGACGCGCCCGCGGAAGGCTGCGGCCAGTATGCGATCGAGGTGCGCGCCTATCCGTTCCACGAATTGCTGACGCACCCGCTGGAAACGGGCCTGCTGACCTGGCTGGAGAGCTAACAGCCGGCGCGGCTTACTTCGCGGCCAGGGTCCATTCGCCTTGCTGGAAGCCGCAGCCCATTTCCAGGCCGGAGGCATCGCCTTCGTAATAGCTCAGTGCGCCGTTGGCGGTCTTGCAGATGCCAACCAGGCTGGCGGTGGGGCAGGCGCCTTCCGCAAACTGTGCGCCACTGTTTTCGTCTTTCTTGCCGGTCGCATCGCAGTCGGTGGGACTGGAGGGCGCCATGCAGGCCTTCAGCGGGCCGACCCACTGGTTCTTCAGATTGAAGCTGCAATGGCCCGCGGGACCATCGGCGGTCGCCGACAGGTCGGCTCCACCCAGACTGCTGGCCAGCGCGGCCGCGGCGACCACAACAACGGCAAATGCGATCGATGAACGAAATTTCATGAGGTGCTCCTGTATGAAGCCGGCATGTTAGTGCCGGGCGCGCGGCGCGGCAAGAATCACCGCGGCTAACGGTGGCAACATCAGGTCGAGGCTGCAGGGCTGGCCCATGCACGGCGAGTCCGTGGTCCGCACCGCGGCCAGATTGCCCAGATTGCTGCCGCCGTAGTGCGCGGAATCAGAGTTGAAAATTTCGCGGTATTCGCCGGCGCGCGGCACACCGACCCGATAGGCTTCGCGTGGCACCGGCGTGAAGTTGCAGGCGACCACGAGAAATTCGCCGTCATCGTCAAAGCGGCAGAAGGCCACGACCGATCGCGCCTGATCATCGCAGGTCATCCACGCGAACCCCCGTTGCTCGAAGTCCAGCCGGTGCAGCGCAGCGTGGCCGCGGTACAGCACATTCAGGTCGGCAATCAGGCTCTGGATGCCGGCGTGCTCCGGCAGGTTGGTCAGGTGCCAGGGCAGGGACTGCTGGAAATTCCATTCCGTGTCCTGCGCGAACTCACCGCCCATGAACAGCAGTTTTTTTCCGGGCAGCGTCCACATCCAGGCATACATCAGGCGCAGGTTGGCGAACTGCTGCCAGCGGTCGCCGGCCATCTTGCCTAACAGCGACTTCTTGAGGTGCACCACCTCGTCGTGCGACAGCGGCAGCACGAAGTTTTCGTTGAAGGCGTACATCAGGCCGAAAGTCAGCTTGCTGTGGTGATGGCTGCGATAGAGCGGGTCCTCGCGAAAATAGCCGAGCGAATCGTGCATCCAACCCATGTTCCATTTCATCGAGAATCCAAGGCCGCCCTGGTCGACGGGCCTGCTCACGAGCGGCCAGTCGGTGGATTCCTCGGCAATGACCATGGCGCCCGGGAACCGGCCGTGCACGACATGGTTCAGCTGCTTCAGGAAATCGATGGCTTCGAGGTTGCGGTTGTCGCCCAATTTGTTAGGGATGAAGTCGCCGGCGCGGCGGCCGAAATCGAGGTAGATCATGGACGCCACGGCATCCACGCGCAGACCGTCGAAATGAAACTCTTCCAGCCAATAACAGGCGCTGGACAGCAGGAACGAGCGCACTTCGTGCCGTTCGTAATTGAATATCAGCGTGCCCCAGTCCTTGTGTTCGGCGCGGTCGGCATCGGCGTACTCGTAGCAGGCGCTGCCGTCGAAATTGGCGAGGCCGTGGGCATCGCGCGGAAAATGACCTGGCACCCAGTCGAGCAGCACGCCAACGCCGGCGCGGTGACAGGCGTCGATGAAGTAGCGCAGGTCATCCGGGGAGCCGTGGCGCGCGGTCGGTGCAAAATAGCCGGTGGTCTGGTAGCCCCAGGAATCATCGAGCGGGTGCTCGGTAATTGGCAGCAACTCAATGTGCGTGAAGCCCAGGCGCGTGACATGGGGAATCAGCTCGGCAGCCAGCGTGCGGTAATCTAACAAGCCGTGCGGGCCGCGGCGCCACGAGGCCAGATGGACTTCATAGATGCTGAGCGGCGCGTGCAGCCAGTTGCGCTCACCATGGGCCTTGCGCCAGGCGCCATCGCGCCAGCGGTGCCTGGCCGGCGCTGTGACCAGCGACGCAGTGGCTGGCCGCAGCTCGCCGGCGCGCGCATAAGGATCGCTCTTGAGATGCACGCTGCCGTCGCGGCCGCCGCGGATCTCAAATTTGTAGGCTTCGCCCGCCTGGATACCGGGCAGGAAGATTTCCCAGACACCGGAAGCGCCACGATTGCGCATCGGGTAGCGGCGCCCGTCCCACAGGCAGAAATTGCCGACCACGCTAACACGCTCGGCATCGGGCGCCCACACCGCAAACTGCGTGCCGTCGACGCCGTCGACGACGGTGACCTGGGCGCCCAGGATGCGCCAGGCTGAGTCGTGCTCGCCACGGGCGAATTTCGCGAGATCCGCATCGCCGATTTGTGACGCGAAACTGTAGGGATCGACCTGCGAATGCTCACGGCCGTCCGCGCCGCGCCAGGTGACGGTGTAGTGAGTCGGCAGCACCCCGGGCGCCCCGTACCACACAAAAAAATCGCTGGCGCCGACGCGGCTCGCGCTCTGGCCCTCGAACGCGACGGAAATCACGCCCGGTATCAGCGCCAGGGCGGCGCAATCTGCGCAATGACGGTGCAGGCCCAGCACGCCGTGCGGATCATGGTGCCGGGCATCGGCCAGCCGCGCAAAATCCGGCGCTAAAGACTGCAGAAGTTTGGCTTGGGGCGAGGACATCGTAAGGAGCTTATGCTTATATAGGCTCTATGCCGAAACAACCAGCCCGAGCTTCCTCTGGTCGTTACGTCAGCCGCCTGACCAGCGGCACCCTGGGCGTCATCATGGCGGGCGGACGCGGCGAGCGCCTCAAAGGGCTCACCGCACATCGCTGCAAACCGGCCACGCCGTTCGGCGGCAAGTTCCGCATCATCGATTTCGTCCTGTCGAATTGCCTGAATTCGGGCATCCGGCAGATCAGCGTGCTGACGCAGTACAAGTCGCAGTCCCTGATCCAGCACATCCAGCGCGGCTGGGGTTTTCTGCGCGGCGAATTCGGCGAGTTCGTCGAAGTCAGCCCCGCGCAGCAACAGTTGGGTGAGCACTGGTATCGCGGCACGGCCGATGCGGTGTTCCAGAATATCGAATGGATACTCGCGCACCGGCCAAAGCATGTGCTGGTGCTGGCGGGCGATCACATCTACAAGATGGACTACGGTCCGATGATTGCGTATCACGTGGAAAAAGGCGCGGACGTCACCGTCGGCGTGGTCGAAGTGCCGCGCGAGCAGGCGCGCGGCTTCGGCGTGATGACCACCACCGAATGGAATCGCGTCATCAAGTTTGCCGAAAAACCGGCGGAACCGGACCCGATGCCGGGCCGGCCTGATGCGGCGCTCGCGTCCATGGGAATTTATGTCTTCAACACACGCCTGCTCGAGAAACTGCTGATAGCCGACGCAGCCGATGCCAGCTCCGCACATGATTTCGGCAAGAACATCATTCCCGGCTGCATCACCGACAAACAGGTGTTTGCGTATCCATTCCAGGACGTCAAGACCCGCGCGCAGAGCTACTGGCGCGACGTCGGCACCATCGATGCATTTTACGAAGCTAACATCGAACTGGTGGCGGTCAATCCGGAGCTGAATATTTACGATGAGGAATGGCCGATCTGGACCTACCAGGTGCAGCAGCCACCGGCCAAATTCGTGCTCGACGACGGCGAGCGCATCGGCGCGGCAATCAATTCCATGGTCGCCGGCGGCTGCATCGTCTCGGGCGCGCTGGTGCGAAATTCGCTGCTGTTTTCCAATGTGCGCGTCGAAGACGGGTCCAAGATCACCCGCTCGGTCATCATGCCTAACGTGCAGATCGGCAAGCTGTGCACGATCCGCAACGCCATCATCGATGAGGGCTGCGAGATTCCCGACAACACCCAGATTGGCGTTGATCTCGAGGCCGACCGCCAGCGCTATGAAGTAACGGAAAAAGGCGTGATCCTGGTAACGCCCGACATGTTGCGCAGCCCCTGATCGATGAGCCTCGATTGATGATTCTCGATTCGCGCGGGCGCCTGCCCGTGGTGCTGCTGTGGCATATGCATCAGCCGCACTACCGCGATGCGCTGACCGGTGAGTACGCGCTGCCCTGGACCTACCTGCACGGCCTCAAGGATTATTCCGACATGGCCGCGCACCTCGAGGCCAATCCGGCGGCGCGCGCGGTCATCAATGTGACGCCGGTGCTGATCGAGCAGCTCAATGACTATGTACGCATGCTGCGACGCCACCTGGAGCAGGGTGAGACGGTCGGCGACGCGGTGCTGGCATTGCTGACAGAACAGCCGCTGCCCGAAGCGCCCGCGGCCCGGGTCGGCGCCCTGCGCGCCTGTTTGCGCGCACAGAAACCACGCATGATCGAGCGATTTCCGGCGTATCTCGCGCTCGCAACCATTGCCGAGTCCTTTGGCGATGACTCGCAGGCGGGCTACGTCAGCGATGCGCTGCTGCGGGATATTGCGGTCTGGTACCACCTCGCCTGGTGTGGTGAGGTGCTGCGGCGTGACAGCCTGGTTGTCAGACGCCTGATGGCCAAGGAGCGTGATTTTGATGCTGCCGATCGGCGCATGCTGCTAACACTGATCGCCGACACGCTCGCCAGCATCCTGCCGCGCTGGCGTCGACTCGCCGAAGCCGGGCGGGTCGAGTTGAGTGTCACGCCGTATTCACATCCGATCCTGCCACTGCTGCAGGATTTTGGCGCCGCGCGCGAATCGCAGCCTGACCTGCCGTTGCCGGAAACGAGCGGCTACACGGGGGGCGCTGAACGCGCGGAATGGCACGTGGACGAGGCCATCCGGCGATTCACGGCCGAGTTCGGCTTCCCGCCCAAGGGCTGCTGGCCCGCGGAAGGGGCGATCAGCCGCGCCACGCTCGAACTCCTCGACAGTCGTGGCTTTGAGTGGGCTGCCTCCGGCGCCAATGTATTGCGCGCGTCGCTGGCGGCCAGCCATTCAGAGCTCGGCGAGGCGGGCTTTGACCAGCCGTGGCGGCTGCGAGATGCGCGGCTGCACTGCTTCTTTCGCAGCGACCGGTTGTCCGACCTGATCGGGTTTCAGTATTCCGACTGGCACGGCGATGATGCGGCGGCGCATCTCAATCAAGAGCTAACAAAACTGGCCGACCACTATGGCGGCGACGTCGGCCGCTGCGTGCTAATCGCGCTCGACGGCGAAAACGCCTGGGAGCACTACCCGGACAACGGTTATTGGTTTCTGGATGCGCTCTATCGCCGGCTGGCGGATAACCCGCGGCTGGAATTGACCACGCTGTCCGCAGCCAGCGAGCGCGCCGCCGTGCCGGCAGTGCTGACGCAGATCGTTGCGGGCAGTTGGGTGCACGGCACCTTGTCCACCTGGATGGGCGACGCCGACAAGAATCAGGCCTGGGAGCTGCTGTGCGCTGCAAAAAACCGCTTCGATGCGGTGCGCGCGTCGGGACGCCTGTCCGCACAGCAGCTGGCCGCGGCGGAACATCAGTTGGCACAGTGTGAGAGCTCTGACTGGTTCTGGTGGTTCGGCGACTACAACCCCGCGGAGGCGGTCGCGAGTTTTGATCAACTGTATCGACGGCAGCTGACCGCGCTGTACCGATTGTTAGGCGAGGAGCCACCCGCTGTGCTCGAACAACCGTTATCGCGCGGCGGCGGTGCCGTGGAGGGCGGCGGCAGCATGCGTCGGGCTGATGGTTGAGCGCTCGCTGACCGGCGGCCACCGCGCGGCGGGTGTGCTGTTGCATCCGGCCGCCCTGGGGCCAGGTGCACTGGGCGCGCCCGCGCATGAGTTTGTCGATTGGCTGGCCGCGGCCGGTTTCCGTGTCTGGCAGATGCTGCCGTTAGGCCCGGTCGGATCCGACGGCTCGCCGTACTGGGTGCGCTCGGACTGCGCCGGCAACGCCGCCTTGCTGCCGGCGGCCAGTCCAGCCAACGACCACGGGCTCGAACGCTTCAAATCCGATAACAGCGACTGGCTGCCGGACTACGCGCTGTATGAGGCGCTCGCAACGCGGCACGGCCCCAGCTGGGCTGACTGGCCTCCCGAGCTGCGCGATCGCAATACCGACCGGCTGACATACGCGCGGCTGCTGTTAGCTCCCGAGATTCGGGCGGTCGAGCTGCAGCAGCTCGCGTTCGAACAGGCCTGGCACTCGCTGCGCGCCCACGCGCACCGGCGCGGCATCCGCTTGATCGGCGACCTGCCCATGTACGTAGCGCCGGACGCGGTCGATGTCTGGGTTCATCGGCGCGAATTTGTACTGGATGCGCAGGGCCGGCCGGCGTTGTTAGCCGGGGTGCCACCGGATTATTTCTCGGCCGATGGCCAGTTATGGGGCAACCCGGTCTACGACTGGCATTACGCGAGCGCCAACGGTTTCGCGCATTTTCGCCGCCGGATACGCGCGGCGCTGCACCGCTGCGACTGGCTGCGCATCGATCACTTCCGGGCGCTGGCCGCGCACTGGGTGGTGGCGCCCGGCTCGGGCAATGCGCGCGCGGGGCACTGGCGGGACACGCCTGGCGCCGATTTCCTGGCGGCGGTACGCACCGACTTTCCACACCTGCCTTTCATTGCGGAAGACCTCGGCGAAATCACGCCGGACGTGCACGCGTTGCGCGATCAGTTTGCGCTGCCCGGCATGCATGTCATGCAGTTCGCCTTCGACGGCGATCCGGCCAATCTGCACCTTCCCGGGAATTTTCGCGCGAACGCGGTGGCCTATCTCGGTACCCACGACAACGACACGACGCCGGGCTGGGTGTTAGGTCTCGACAGTGAGACTTTGCGGCGTGCCTGTGCCCGGCTTGGCGTGGCACCGGGGCAGCTGGCGACGGCCATGCGCCACGAATTGCTCGGGTCGCGGGCCGCGCTGGCGGTGCTGACGGTGCCGGACCTGCTGGGTCTTGGCAGCGAGGCGCGCTACAACACGCCAGGCCGGCCGGACGGCAACTGGCGCTGGCAGCTCCCCAATGAGGCGTTGACCGGGTCACTTGCCCGGCAATTGCACGGCGAACTTGCGGCGGCAGGCCGGGTCTGATTCCCGTGACCGGTCGCTAAGCCTGGGTTCAGCCAGGTCTGCTACAGTCATTCGGGATCTGACGGAGGCCTTGTCATGACGCTACAAAGAACGCTCGCGGTTCTGGCAGCGAGCACCCTGCTTGCCAGCTGCGGCGCGCTCGGCGGCCGCATGGAAACTCCGCGGCTGTCGCTGGTCGATGCGCAGCTCGTCAAGGGCGACCTGTTTGAGCAGCGCCTCAAAGTCCGCATGCGCGTGCAGAACCCGAACGATCGTGAGCTGGCAGTCAAGGGCATCACCTACGCCATCGATGTCGCCGGCGAAGAATTTGGGCACGGCATTACAGCTAACAGTTTCACCGTGCCGCGCATGGGCGAGGCCGAATTCGACATGATGGTGACGGCTAACATGGCGGGCATGCTGGTCAGGGTGCTGGGTGGCAATCGCGGCGGCATGGCGGATGCCATCGAATACAACATTCATGGCAAGGTCGCGCTGGCCTCGGGAATCCTGCGCAGTATCCCGTTCAATGAGAAAGGCACGCTGAAGCTGCGTTGATTTTTGCCGCGGCGGCCGGCATCTGTCAAAGCCATTGTTGTTATGTTGAATGCGGCAAATAGCGCGGCAATATCTGTCCTGACGTCTGAGACTTGAGGCACAGCCGGACTGATTGTCTGCGGCCAAACTTGACCCCGGCCGTGCATCCGCATTGCACAGGTTTGACCGGGGAAATTGCGCTATGAATCAGCCAGCTGCTAATTTGGCAGGAGATGCTTTGCTCGCCACCGCGCCCGGTGCCGAGCAATTGGTCATCAACCTGTGTTCATCCACCACGCCGATGTCGCTGGTGCGGCCGGCATTCAAGGAACTCGAGCGCTTCACTTTTTTTGTTAGCCGCCGGCGCGAAGACGGCCGCGAGCGCTTTCGCCTGCACATGGGATATTTTGCGACCCGTGCCGAGGCAGAGCAGCTGCTGGCCATTGTCCGGTCTGTTTATCCCGGTGCCTGGGTCAGCGAAGCGCCAGGCAAGAAACTGCGCGGCAACGCCGCCGCCGGGCCCGCGGTCGAGGAACCGGCTTCGACAGCAGCCGCAGCCGGTTCCGCCAATCCCGCGGCAACCGGCCTGCATCGGGCGTTGCCGATGTCAGACGAGACGCTGCCGGTTGCGGATGACTTGAGCACTTCTGCAGTGCGGGGCGTCGCGCCCGAGGTAGTCCAGATCCAGCGTCCCAGCGCGCCACCGCCCGTGTTATCGCCGCCCAGGTCTGCTAACAGCCAGCCGGCCCAGTCAGCAGCCGCCCCTGCTGCGGCACCTGCCCCTGCGCAGGTCACCGCCAGCCCCGCGGTGCCTGCCGACTTGCCGGGCACGGCCCGCGACCTGTCCGACAGCCAGGTCATGCGAATTCTCGAGCGCGGACCCGCAACCACGCCCCCGGACGCGCAGCTGTACAGCGACGTGCCCATGCTCCACAAGCTGGATGAGCATTCATTGCACGCGCTGCGCAAGGATCTGAGCAAGAATCTTCCGGTGCCATTTGCGGTGCAGCTGGAATGGTCGCCGACGCCGATTGACATACGCGGCATCCCGCCGCTCGCGATTTTCCGTGCGTACACCTTGTACACGGTGGGTTGCCAGTTCGAAGGTCGTCGCTGGTACGGACTGCGCCTGGGCTTCTTCACCGATGTGCTGTCGGCCAAGCAGGTCGCGCAGTACGTTCGGGCCGAATTCAAGTCGGTTGCGGTCGTGCCTGTCAGCAACCGGGAACGTTCCCAGGCCGATGCGACCGGCGGTATCGATGTCGACAAGACATCACCGGTGCGCCATGCCGAGGAATCCAAGGGCGATGAAATCAAGCTGCTGCCAACAGCCGAGCCCGGCGCGAAGCCCGCCGCGGCCGTCAAACCGGCGGTGCAGCCTGCGCCGAAGCCCGTGGCGCAACCCGCGGCGGGCGTCGCCAAACCCGCAGCTGCATCAGCACGGGTCCTGCAGCGCGGCGCGGCGCGTTCGGGTGCAAATCGTACGCTCGAGGAAACGCTGGAAATTCTGGGCGCGAGCCAGCTCAGTATCGACAATGGCAAGGGCGAACGCGTGAACCTGCCAGGCAGACGCGCCGCCGCCAAGGCGGGTACGTCCACATTCAGCAAGTTGTTAGATAAGCTGGCGGACCGGTTGCGTACCTGAGGCTCAGTCGAACGCGCTGACCCGCGAGCGCAGTTTCTTGCGCTTGCCGGCCTGGGTCTTGTGTTCGAGACGGCGTTCCTTGGCAGCGCGTCCGGGCCTGGTCGGACGGCGGACTTTCGGCACATGCTGTGCCCGCTGCAGTAAATCTTCCAGCCGGCGCAGCGCCGCGCCACGGTTCTGTTCCTGTGTGCGATGTTCGCGCGCCACGATCAGGATATCGACGCCGCCTGCCAGGCGCTGGCCTGCAAGAGCTGACAGGCGCGCGCGAACAGCGTCATTAAGCGCAGCGCAGTCCATGAAGTGGAACCGCAGCTGTGCAGCCGTCGCTACCTTATTGACGTTCTGACCGCCCGGGCCCGCCGAGCGTACGTAGCGGAATTCCAGGTCGCGGTCGTCGATTGCAAGGCCCGCGAGCGTGTAGCCCATCCGCTCAATCTTCCGTGAACGGCTTGATGGGTGCCCGCATCCGCATCGTCAGATCGAGGTCGCCCTGCGCAGTGATCGCGGTTGCGGGAGCAGCGCTGCCGGGCGCATTAAGTATGCGAATCTCGCGCTGCGCGACCGGAATCTTGATGCCATGCTCGCGAAACAGGCGCCAGATGACCCGGTTGATGTCAGAGCGGATGTTGTTGACGCCGTTCATCGGGTCGCGAATCCAGAACCGCGCCTCGAGGCGCATGCCGTAGTCGTCGAATGCTAACAAGCGCGACACCGGCGGCGGATCCTTGAGTATGCGGATGTGGCTGCTGGCCGCCTCGACCAGCAGGCCGAGCGCCAGTTCCGGATCATCGTCATAGCTGATCAGTACCGGCAAACGCAGCCGCACGCGCTGGTCGGAATAGCTCCAGTTGATGACCGAGTTGGTGATCAGATTCTGGTTAGGCACCAGTGTTTCGACGCCGTCGCGGTCGCGCACCACGACATAGCGGCCACGCAATTCCTGGACCCAGCCGAAATTTTCGGTGCTGGTGCCGGTGTGCCCGGTGAAGCTGATGACGTCGCCCGGCTTGATGGACTTGTCCATCAACAGCACGAAACCGCTGACAAAGTTGCTGATAATTGCCTGCAGGCCGAAGCCAAGGCCGAAGCCGATCGCGCCTGTAAGCACTGTCAATGCGGTGAGATCAACGCCGGCGGCATTGATGCCCAGCAATAGGCCGAGGCTGATCAGAAAGAATTGCGAAAACTTGGCAATGCCGATGCGCGTCGACGGTGCCAGTGATGCGACCGTCATCACGCGTTGCTCGATCGCGCGCGCGATCACACTGGTGACGATGACGAAGCCGGTGACGACGACGATGCCTTTCAGCAGCGACCACAGCGTGAAGGTCGCCTTACCGGGCAGCAGATCGATAGCGTCGAGCGTTGACTCGATGCGATTGAACCAGCCCAGCAATTCGAATGTGGCTGCGAGCCACAGGAATAACGTCAGTCTTGATTCCCAGGTCTTTACCCAGGAATCGGGGCCGACCAGCATCCTGATGATATAGACACCGAGACGCACGGCGACCAGCGCCGCGAGCAGCAGAACTGCGACATCCAGCGTGGCAACGTCCACGGCGGCTTTGCGCAACGCCCACTGGGTGATTGTCAGTAATACCAGTGCGATGACATAGGGAGCGAGCAGGGTGGCGCATTCCAGCAGGCGTACGCGCCATCCGGTACCCATCAGCCGGCGGCCATGGCGGCGATGCCACGCGACCATGACCCGCGAGGAAATAACGGCCAGCAGGATCGCAGTTACGATGGCGATCAGTTCACCCAATACCTCCGGACGGGTGACCTGCATCCAAATACTGCTGCTGTCATTGGTCATTTGCACAATCTCATTCACGCGTTAAGGTCCGGAATCAACTGGCTTTCCACGCGGGTAATCTGGTCCTTGAGCATCAGCTTACGCTTCTTGAGCCGCTTGATCTGCAGTTCGTTAGCCCCCGGATCCATGATCAGGCGCGCGATGACTTCATCCATGTCGCGATGCTCTATGCGCATTTGCCGCAGCTTTTCAATATTCCTGAAAAGTTCGCGATCGACATTGTCTTCGGGTTCATCCATGCGTTTTATCGAGATACGAGGCCAGCAGGTCGGCGCCGGCCGGTAGCTTAGCGAACCGTCCCGGCGTATTCCACGGATTCGCCGGATCGTGAAAATCAGAACCCGCAGATAACAACAGACCGTGCGCCGCCGCCAGGCTCGCAAGACGCGCAACATCGTTGGGGCTGGTCGGCCCGCTGCTGCATTCCAGGGCCCGCCCGCCGGACTGGGCAAATTCGGCTACCAGGCTGCGCAGCGCGCCGGACGACAATTTGTAGCGATGCGGATGGGCCAGTGCGGCCTGCCCGCCAGCGGCGGCAATGACCTGCAGAGTCGCTTGCAGGTCGGGCCAGTGGCTGGGTGCATAGCCCGGGCGGCCGCGCGTCAGGTAATCCTTGAAGGCGAATCCGGTGTGCTCACAATGACCGGCGCGCACCAGCTCGCGCGCCAGGTGCATGCGAGTCGGTACGGGCACTGTCCTTGCGACCCCATCGGCTAACAAACCGAACTCTGCGCCGCAACGCCGCGTCAGCCGTTCGGCAATCAGGCCCATGCGCTCGCGGCGCAGCTGCAACAGGCCCTCAAGATGCTGCTGTAACGGTCCATGGCCGCAATCGATCGCCAGGCCCAGCACGTGCAGGGTCTGACCCCGCCAGCTGCATGACAACTCGACGCCGGCGATGAACTTCAGGTTGTGGCTGGCGCAGGCGACGCGCATCTCCCCGCAGCCGGCAAGCGTGTCATGGTCGGTGAGCGCAATCAGTTCGACCCGGCGCTCGGCAGCGAGCGCGGCGAGTTGCGCCGGCGACAGCAGGCCATCGGAATAATGGCTGTGGGTATGCAGATCAAAGATCACGGGCAGGTATCATAGACGCCTGCCATGACCCAGCTTTCACGATTTCCCGACTGGACCCGGATCGACACGGTGCTGCTGGATCTGGACGGGACTTTGCTGGACCTGGCGTTCGATAATCGCCTGTGGATGGCGGAGGTGCCGCGGCGTTATGCGGCGGCGCGCAAGCTGTCGCTGGCAGCCGCCCAGGCGGAACTGGCGCCCAAATTTCGCGACTGGCGCGGCAAACTCGAATGGTATTGCATCGATTTCTGGTCGCGCGAGCTGGAGTTGGACCTGGCGGCCCTGCATCGCGAAATGGCCGGCGGCATCTACTGGCTGGCCGGCGCGCGCGATTTTCTGTTAGCACTCCGTCGCATGGGCAAGCGCGCGGTGCTGTGCACGAATTCCCATCCGGCGATACTGGCGCTGAAGCACCAGCAGACCCAGGTGCTGGACTTGTTAGATGCCGCCTACAGCTCGCATCCCTTTGGCGCGCCGAAAGAAGATCCACATTTTTGGCAGCAGCTGCGCAACCGCGAGCAATTCGATCCGCAGCGCACTCTATTCGTCGACGACAGCCCCACGGTGCTGGCTGCCGGCGCGCGCGCCGGTATCGCCGCGCTGGCCGTTGTCACTGAGCCCGACAGCGGCGGCGGACTGAGTCCCTACCATGATGGCGACCGCTCGGGGTTTGTGCCGATCCGCGGCGTCAGCGAGTTGTTAGCTTAGCGGCGAAGCCCTGCAGCTGGCCCGACAGCACCTGGTCGACGACCGGTGCAATCTTGTCCAGGCCCTGGGTATCGAAGCCGTTGATCACGTAGGTCCCCACTACCTCGGTTTGTGCGCCCCGGGTCTTGAATTCAACCGTATATGCGCCTGAGACGCCCATGCCCTGCAACGGGCCGAGCGCACCAGAGAGTCGCAGCATGCGGCCCTTGTCGGCGTAAACAACGTGCAAATGCTCGACAAAACCGCCGCCCGGGAGGCGCTCGCACATGCAGCCACCGGGCGATGTCCTCAGGTAGAGGTTGCCGCTGTTGCCTGAGAAGGTGTGATCCTTGTTCCACCAGCTGGCCACCGCCACGAACTGCTTCCAGGCCTGTGCCGGGCTGGCTGGAACTACCACCGCACTACGCACCACAAACCCGCCCGCGGTCGCCACAACCACGTCAGCGCGCGCGGCCGCTGCGCCGATCAGCAAAGCGCCAAGCGCGCAGATCTTTGGGATGTGCCGCCCGCTCAATGCTAACGAGGCCCACTGCGTGCGCGGCCGCCACGGCCACCGGGCGGTGGTCTGCCGCGCCCACTGCTACCGCCGCCACCACCACCACCACGCCGGCCACCGCCACCACCGCCGGGACGGTCGAACCGCGGCGCGCGTTCGCGCGGTGGGGCGTTAGGATCGCGCAGCGGGCGCTTGATCTCGGCTAACAGATCGGGGGTGATCGGTTCAAACGGAATCTTGTGGCCGATATATTCTTCGATTTCCGGCAGTGCTACCGCATATTCTTCGCAGGCAAAGCTGATCGCGTCGCCTTCGGCGCCGGCGCGCGCGGTGCGGCCGATGCGGTGCACGTAGTCGGCGCGGTCCTGGGGCAGGTCGAAATTGAAGACGTGACTGACGTCCGGAATGTGCAGGCCACGGGACGCGACGTCGGTTGCTATCAGGACCGCCAGGCTGCCGTCATGAAAGCTCTTGAGGAACCGCAGGCGTTTGTTCTGCGGCACATCGCCCGACAACGCCTGCGCATTGATGCTGTTCGCGCGCAGTGTTTCTTCGAGTCGCTCGGCCATGCGCCGGGTGTTTACGAAAATCATGGTGCGATGCGCTTCGGCCCTGCGCAGAAGGCCCACCAGCAACGGGATTTTTTCTTCCATGGACGGGTAATAAATGACCTGACGCACGCGATCGACGGTCATCTTGTCCGGCTCGATGCGCACCAGCTCCGGGCTGTTCATGTGCTCGTAGGCGAGTTCCAGCACGCGTTGCGACAGCGTGGCGGAAAACAGCATGGACTGGCGCCGGTCCGGCGGCGGCAGGCGCCGCAGCAGGAAGCGGATGTCGGCAATGAAGCCGAGATCGAACATGCGGTCGGCCTCGTCGAGCACCACCACCTGCACGTGCCGCATGTCAAAAACGTGCTGCTTGAAGTAATCGATGATGCGGCCAGGCGTCCCGATCAGCACGTCCACGCCGTTGGCAAGTTGCGTGCGCTGTTTCTCGTAGTCCACGCCGCCAAACACGACCGCCTGGCGCAGACCGGTGAATTGACCCAGGGACTCGGCATCCTTGTGAATCTGTACCGCCAGCTCGCGGGTCGGCGCTACCACCAGCGCACGAATCGCGTTGGCCGGGCGGCTTTCGGCAGGGTGATTTGTTAGCAGATTCTCGTACAGCGCAACCAGGAAGGCTGCGGTCTTGCCGGTCCCGGTTTGCGCCTGGCCTGCCACATCGCGGCGCAGCAGCGCCGGCGGCAATGTCTGGGCCTGGATGGGCGTGCAGCGGGTAAACTTGGCGCTTTCGACCCCACGCATGACATCGGGGTGCAGGCCCAGGGCATCGAATCTAAGTTCTGATAAATGGCTATCGTCTGACATGTTATTTTGACAAAAAACGCTGATAAATCCGTGGGTTTGAACGAGGCGCTTGCAAATCTAGGGGCGACCGGCTAAAAATACAGTCACCAACGGGGCGTTCCGTCTCGTTTCCAAGGCTACTTAAGTCTAACCCTTTACCCAGCGTTCTTGTCAGGACTTTCATTTGGGCGTTCTCACCGGTAATTCACACCGGAAGCCCGCAACCTAACTAACTCGTTATCAAAACGGAGATTTCACAGCGTGAGTAATTCGCTAATCGTTCATACGTCGGATGCCAGCTTTGCGTCCGATGTCCTGCAATCCGACAAGCCCGTCCTGCTGGACTTCTGGGCAGAGTGGTGCGGTCCCTGCAAGATGATCGCCCCGATCCTCGATGAAATGGCCACGGAGTACCAAGACAAACTCCGCATCGCCAAGCTCAATATCGACGAAAACCCCCAGACACCGCCGAAATTCGGCATCCGTGGCATACCCACGCTGATTCTCTTCAAGAACGGCACGGTCGAAGCGCAGAAGGTCGGCGCGCTGTCAAAATCGCAACTGGCCGCTTTTCTGGACAGCAACCTGTGAGGGGCTATCTGGGCAATCAGGGCGGACGTAACCGGCCTAACAAGGGTCCGCGGCATGGCGGTGGCGGCGGCGGCGGTGGCGGCCACGGTGGTGGCGGCCACGGCAACCGCGGTAATCAAGGCAATAGGCTCCCGGATGACATGATCCCGGACCAGACTCCGTTCATTGATTCCGGCGAGGACGCCGAAATCATCAGCCCCGAGGAACTGGCGGATTCGCGCAAATCGATGAACCTCAACCAGCTGAAGAGCATGCCCATCAACAAACTGATGGATATGGCCAATTCGCTGGGCGTCGAGAACATGGGTCGCTCGCGCAAGCAGGACATCATCTTCGGCATCCTGAAAGCACAGGGCAAGGACGGCGCGCCGATCTATGGCGACGGCGTGCTGGAAATCCTGCAGGACGGATTCGGTTTCCTGCGCTCGCCGGACGGTTCTTACCTCGCCGGCCCGGACGATATCTACATTTCGCCGTCACAGATACGCCGCTTCAATCTGCGAACCGGTGACAGCATTTCGGGCCTGATCCGACCGCCGAAGGATGGCGAGCGTTATTTTGCGCTGCTGAAGGTCGGCGAAATCAATTACGACTCGCCCAACAGCGCACGCAACAAGGTCCTGTTCGAGAACCTGACACCGTTACACCCGACCCGTCGACTGAAGCTGGAACGCGGCAACGGCTCCACCGAAGACATCACGGCACGGGTGATCGACCTAGTGGCGCCCCTCGGCAAGGGCCAGCGCGGCCTGATCGTGTCGCCGCCCAAAGCCGGCAAGACGATGCTGCTGCAGAACATCGCAACCGCGATCACTGCCAATCATCCTGAGGTCTATCTGATCGTGTTGCTGATCGATGAACGCCCGGAAGAAGTGACGGAAATGCAGCGCACCGTCAAGGGCGAGGTGGTTTCGTCGACCTTTGACGAACCGGCATCGCGTCACGTTCAGGTCGCCGAAATGGTGATAGAAAAAGCCAAGAGATTGGTTGAACACAAGAAGGACTGCGTGATTCTGTTAGATTCGATCACCCGCCTGGCGCGCGCCTACAACACCGTGGTGCCGAGTTCCGGCAAGGTGCTGACCGGCGGCGTGGATGCCAATGCGTTGCAGCGGCCGAAGCGCTTCTTTGGCGCCGCCCGCAACATCGAGGAGGGCGGCTCGCTGACCATTATTGCGACCGCGCTGATCGACACGGGCTCCAAGATGGACGATGTCATTTACGAAGAGTTCAAGGGCACGGGTAACAGCGAAATTCACCTCGACCGCCGGGTCGCGGAAAAGCGCGTGTTCCCGTCCGTGAATATCAATCGTTCCGGCACCCGCAAGGAAGAGCTCATCACTGAGCCAGGCGAGCTGCAGAAGATCTGGATTCTGCGCAAGCTGCTGCATCCCATGGATGAACTCGCGGCCATCGAGTTCCTCATCGACAAGATGAAGGACACCAAGTCGAACGCCGATTTCTTTGAGGCGATGAAGCGCTGACGTGCGGTTCGCCGGGATCAAAATGCGAGGCTTGGCGGTCTGTTTGCTTGCGCTACCGGTGCTTGCGGTAGCGCAGGCGCCGAGCAAAGGGCCCCGGGAAATCCAGAGTCCGATCAACGACCATTTTTATATTCGCGGCAGTTATTACAGTGCCGGTGTAACGACGTTTGCGCGCAAGGATCCGACCGCCACGCAGGCTGGCACCGAGGTCAGTGCCGAGGACGACCTTGGTTATGACGACAAGATCGACCAGGGTCGCCTGGAACTCGGGTTCCGGCTGCGCGATGATCACCGGCTCAGGGTCGACTATTTCAAGCTCGCCCGTTACGGCGATAGGCGCCTGACCCGGCAGATCCAATTTGACACGACCACCTACAACGTCAACGATCGTGTCGAGTCGAGCACCGATATCCGTCTGTTAGGTTTTACCTACACCTGGTCATTCTTCCACCGCGAGAAGTACGAGGCTGGCGTGGGCCTTGGGCTGCATGTCGCCGATGCCGATGGTGAAGCCACGATCACCGCGCGCCGGATCCGTGAGAAGGGCCATGCGGTGACCGTGCTGCCATCGCTCGCGGTGGACGGCGCCTGGCGAATTTCGCGGCGCTGGGCGGTGACCGCGCGCGCGCAGCTGCTGAGCGTCAACGTCGGCGATGTCAATGGCGAATTCAGCGACTATCATTTCGATGCCCAGTATCGCTGGCGGCCCAATGTCGCGTTCGGTCTGGGTTACACGATGATCGACATCAACGCCGATTCGTCCGATGTCAATAATCCGGGCCGTTTCAAGCTCGAGACCAGCGGACCGGAAGTGTTTTTCCGTGTCAGCTTCTAGCCCTCTGACGCGTCAGCGGGCCGCGCGTTCGCGCGCCACGGCCCGATAGCCGATATCGCGCCGGTAGCGCATCCCTTCCCAGCTGATTGCACTGCAGAGCGCGTAGGCCTGCTGCTGCGCCTCGGCAACGGTCGCGCCCACGCCGACGGCGCATAACACGCGGCCACCGTTGGTCTGCACCGCACTGTTAGCATCTTTCGGGTTCGCGAGCCGGGTGCCGGCATGCAGGATCTTGCCCGGCATGCCTGCCGCCCGGTCGAGGCCGGAAATCGTCGCGCCTTTGCTGCCAGCGTCCGGGTAGCCGCCGGCCGCCAGCACCACGCCCAGAGCGGCGCGCGGATCCCAGTCGGCGCTGACACTGTCGAGACGGCCCTGCAGTGCGGCCTCGCACAGCACTGTCAGGTCGGAGCGCAGGCGCGCCATCATCGGCTGTGTTTCCGGATCGCCGCAGCGGCAATTGAATTCGATCACCGACGGCGCACCATCGGCTGCAATCATCAGCCCGGCATACAGAAAGCCGGTGTAAGGCATGCCATCGGCCGCGAGCCCGCGGATGGTCGGCTCGATGATCTCGCGCATCACCCGCGCGTGCACCGCCGGTGTGACCACGGGCGCGGGCGAATACGCGCCCATGCCGCCGGTGTTAGGTCCGAGGTCGCCATCGTCGCGCCGCTTGTGATCCTGGGAGCTGGCGAATGGCAGTATGTTGCGGCCGTCGGCCATGACGATGAAGCTGGCTTCTTCACCTTCGAGAAACTCCTCGATCACAACCTCCGCGCCGGCATCGCCGAAGCGGCCGTCGAACATGTCACGCGCGGCGGCGACGGCGGCGGCGGTTGTTTCGGCGATGATCACGCCCTTGCCCGCGGCGAGCCCGCTCGCCTTGACGACGATCGGCGCGCGCTGTGCCAGCACCCAGGCTGCGTCAAAACTGGCGCGCGTGAAGGTCCGGTAGGCGGCGGTGGGTATGCCGTGGCGCCGCAGGAATTCCTTGCTGAAGGCCTTGGAGCCCTCGAGCTGCGCCGGTGCGCGCCGAGGGCCGAAGCACGGCATCCCGGCGGCCTCGAATGCATCGACCACGCCCGCGACCAGCGGCCCTTCCGGGCCGACGACGGTCAGGTCGACGCGTTCGTTGCGTGCCAGGGCTAACAAACCGGGAATATCCTCGGCCTGGACGTCGACATTGCGGACCCCAGGCTCGCGCGCCGTCCCAGCGTTACCGGGGGCCACCAGGACTTCGCTAACGCGCGGCGAGGTGGCGCATTTCCAGGCGAAGGCGTGTTCGCGCCCGCCGCCGCCGATAATCAGGACCTTGATGCCTGCGGCCATCAGTGCCGGAAATGCCGCATGCCGGTATACACCATGGCCATGCCGTGCTCGTTCGCCGCAGCGATGACTTCATCGTCGCGTTTGCTGCCACCGGGCTGGATGACAGAAGCGACACCGAATTCCGCGGCGGCGTCGATACCGTCGCGAAACGGAAAGAAAGCATCCGATGCCATGACCGAACCGCGTACCTCGAGGCCTTGGTCGCGCGCTTTCATGGCCGCGATGCGCGTGGAGTAGACCCGTGACATCTGGCCTGCGCCCACGCCGATGGTGGCGCGGTTCTGCGCGAACACGATGGCGTTCGATTTCACGAATTTCGCAACCCGCCAGGCGAATGCCAGGTCCGAGAGTTGTTCCTTGTCGGGCGCGCGGGTCGTCACGACCCGCAGCTGCTGCTCCGAGACCATGCTGAGATCGCGGGATTGCGCCAGCAGGCCGCCCGTGACGCTGCGGATTTCCAGCCAGTCTTCCTGGGCTGGTTGCAGTTCGCCGGTCACCAGCACGCGGATGTTAGGTTTTTCGGCAAGAATGGCACGGACATGGGGTTCCACCGCAGGCACCACCAGCACCTCGACGAACTGGCGGTCGAGGATCATGCGTGCGCAGTCAGCATCCAGCGGGCGGTTGAGCGCGATGATGCCGCCGAATGCGGAGGTCGGATCGGTGCGATAGGCGCGCTCGTAGGCCTGCGCGACAGTGTCCGCCAGCGCGACGCCGCAGGGATTGGCGTGCTTGACGATGACGCAGGCCGGCTCGATGAACTGCCGCACGCACTCGATCGCCGTGTCGGCGTCCGCGATATTGTTAAACGACAGTTCCTTGCCCTGCAGCATTTTCGCGTTGGTCACCGACGGGTCGCTGTAGCGGAAATCGCGGTAGAACGCCGCCTGCTGGTGTGGGTTCTCGCCGTAGCGCAGGTCCTGGATCTTGTAGAACATCAACGGCAGGTCGTCCGGGAATTGTTGCCGCGGCTCTGTCAGCCGGGCGATCGACGACAACCAGGCCGATACCATGGTGTCGTATTGGGCGGTGTGCGCAAACGCCTTGGCGGCCAGTCGCCGGCGCGTTTCGGACGTGGTGCAGCCGCTGTTGGCGCCGATTTCATCGAGTATCGCGGGGTAGTCCGCCGGATCCACGGCGACAGTCACGGCCTCGTGGTTCTTGGCGGCCGCCCGCACCATGGCCGGGCCACCGACATCGATATTCTCGATGCCGTCGGTAATGCTGCAGTCGGGCTGTGCCACGGTGGCGGCGAACGGGTAGAGGTTCACGACCAGCAGGTCAATCGGTTCGATGCCGTGCTCGTGCATGACCGCTTCGTCGATGCCGCGGCGCCCTAACAAACCGCCATGGATGCGCGGATGCAGGGTCTTCACCCGGCCGTCCATGATTTCCGGGAAACCGGTATAGGTGGAGACTTCGATGACCTCAATACCCGCGGCCTGCAGCGCGCGCGCCGTGCCACCGGTCGACAGCAGTTGCACGCCGCGTGCCGCCAGGGCGCGCGCGAATGTTTCCAGGTCCGACTTGTCCGAGACCGACAGCAACGCGCGGCGGACCGGCGTCATCATGCGGAGGTCAGGCCGAACAGCCGCAGCTTCTTGCGCAGCGTCGCGCGAGTGATGCCGAGCATGGCGGCCGCGCGGCTTTGATTTCCCGCCGATCGCTCCATCACGATGCGCAGCAGCGGCTCTTCGACTTCGCGCAGCACCAGTTGATGCAAATCCGCCGGCGTGTGTCCGTTGAGGCGCGCGAAATATTCGGTCAGTACCTGTTCCGCGTAACGTCGTAGCGGCAATTCAGTGCCCTTGGAACGGTCGGTCCTGCTGTGTGTGGCTGGCATGTTCTTTTTGTTAGCAAAATGTCAGAAAAATTCAGGCTGCCTGCGCTTCGATCGCCGCCCAGCCATCCAGCGCCGCCCGCGCCATTGCGAACTGCGCCGCGGTTGAACCTGCCGCCATCAGCGCCGGCCGCAGGGCCGGCGTCATGGTGGGCCCGGGGGGCAAATTACGCAAATACCAGCCGAGATGTTTTCGCGCAATCCTGACGCCGTGTTCTTCGCCATAAAAGGCGTAAATGGCTTCAAGATGGGCGAGCATGATATCACGCAACTCGCGGCGCGGCCGTGCAGGCGCGCTGCGGCCATGCAGCAAAAAATAATTCATGTCGCCAAAAATCCACGGCGCGCCGTGCGCAGCACGGCCGACCATGACGCCATCCGCGGCGGTCTGCCGCAGCACCGTGCGTGCCTGCTGCGGTGTCGTGATGTCGCCGTTGGCAAATACCGGAATGCGCACGGCATCCTTGATCGCGGCAATGGTTGCGTATTCAGCTTCGCCTTCATAGAAATCGGCGCGCGTGCGGCCATGGATGGCAAGCGCTGCGATGCCGCTCTGCTCGGCGATGCGCGCAATGGCGACGCCATTGCGATGTTCACGATCCCAGCCGGTGCGCGTCTTGAGCGTGACCGGCACACCGGAGGGCACCGCGCGCACCGCAGCCTCCAGCAATTGGCTAACAAGCAGTTCGTCGCGCAGCAGCGCCGAGCCGCACAGACGGTTGCAGACCTTCTTGGCCGGGCAGCCCATGTTGATGTCGATGATTTCAGCGCCGAGATCGACATTGATGCGTGCCGCCTCGGCCAGCTGCGCCGGATCGGCGCCCGCCAGTTGCACGACGCGCGGGCTGGGTTCACCACTGTGATCCATGCGGCGGCGGCTCTTGGCTGTATGCCAGAGACGTTGATCCGATGTCAGCATCTCCGAAGCCGCCAGGCCCGCACCGAGTTGGCGCGCGAGGATGCGAAATGGCCGGTCGGTGACGCCAGCCATCGGCGCGAGCACGACATTCGCGCTCAGCGCGTATGAACCAATACGCAGCATGTCAGGGCCTGGCAACCACGCGGCTGGCGCACTGCAGTCGATCGGATGCCAGTCGCAGGCAGGCGTCGAGTTCAAAGCCGGTTGCCGCCGGGCCCGGATCGGCGAGCGCCACCTCGGCATCGACCCGCTGACCGGCTGCGAGGTAGGACAGGCTGGTCGCAACGGCCTGCGGCAGATACTCGCCCGGCAGTAAATCGCGCGCGCCGATGCGCGCACCGAAACGGTCCAGCAATACCACGCGCAGCAGTGGCAGAGGCTGGCTGTTGGCGGCGGTGTTCTGCACCGTGGCGCGTAGTGTCATTGCGCCGTCGCTGTCGGCGATCATTTCACCGCGGCGCCGCACCTCGAATGCCGCCGGGTTCCATTGTGGCTGCAGCTGCGCCCCGAACAGCCCGTACAGCGACTGCAGCGGACCGCGCAGGTTGTCGCGCGCAGCGAGTGCATTGCGGTTGTGGTGAATCGCCTGGATGCCTAACAGCAGCGCCAGTGCAATGCTGCCCATCGCCCAGTAATTGCGCGGCCTGGATTCCGGCGGCGGCGTCAGGTCGAGATCGAGGTGTACGCTTCCGTCCGCGGGCACATCCGACTGTTCCGGTTCCAGGGCAGCGGTCAGGGCACCGCCGTTCAGTTCCGCGTGGCCCGGTTGCACGACTATCGATTCGACGTCGACCTCGAACACCTCGTTCGCCGCGACCGGATCGATCAGGTCGTCATTGGCGGATTGGGGCGTGTCCGCGCTGGCATCGTTGGCCGCCGGTGGCAACATGTCCTGTTCCGGCACTTCCTGCTCCAGCACTTCGTCCGGCGGGATGTCGGCGGCCGTGGCGTCGTTCGCGGGCTCATCCAGGCTGGCATCTGGCAGGCTGGCAGTTGAGAAGCTAACAGATGGCGCGTCGTCCGCCAGTGGCGTCTCGGCCGCGGAGCTAACAATCTGCGGCTCCGCAGGAGTGTCTGCGGGTAGTTCCGGTGGCGGCGAGAGATTGCTGCGCGCCAGGTGTTCCGCCACGTCGGTCGATGTAGGGTCGAATTCGCGGCTCTGGGGGTCGGCGGCCTCGGCAAGATCATCCTTCAGCCCGGCCAACGCATTGAACACGGCTGCACAACGGCCACAGCGTACCTGCCCCTGACCGATGCGCAGGTCCCCCGCGGTCACCGCAAGGGTCAAAGCACATTTCGGGCAAATCGTGATCATGGGCGAAATTGTGCAGGATTCACCGGCCGCTGTCCCGTCAGCAGCACCCAACCGTCCTGGGTCGAGGCTACGCGCAGTGTGATCCAGGGAGCGTAGGCAGCACACAATTCCTCGACCTGGTCGGCCAGCAGTCCGGCCAGCAGGATTGTGCCGCCGGGCAGCACCAATTCGGACAGATCTGGCGCGAGCGCCGCCAACGGGGCCGCCAGGATGTTGGCCACGACGAAGTCGGCCTGGGGCAGCTCCTGGGCCGTCGCTACGGTCGTTAGCCCGGCACGCAGCTGATTGCGGGTCGCATTCTCGTCGGTCGCCAGCAGAGCCTGCGGGTCGATATCGAACGCATGCGCCCGGCGCGCGCCCAGCGCCAGTGCAGCAATCGCCAGGATTCCTGAGCCGCAACCGTAGTCGATTACGTGAATACCAGGGGTTACCTGGGCGTCCAGCCAGCGCAGGCACATGGCGGTGGTCGGATGGGTTCCGGTGCCAAACGCGAGGCCGGGATCCAGGTGCACGACGACGGCGGCATCCCCGGGTACGTCCATGCCGCCGGGAATGATCCACAGTCGAGCGCCAAATTGCATCGGCCGGAAATCGCGCAGCCATTCGCGTTCCCAGACACGATCTTCGATCAGCTGGGCACGCAGGCAGCCGGCGGGCAATCCGGTCAACGCGCGCAGCGAAGCTAACAACGGTGCGGGATCGGGCGGGATGCCCGCGGCATCCGCGCTGAACAGGGCCTGCAGCGAGGTCGCGGGCCAGAGCCGGATTTCGCCGGGCGCCGGTTCAAGCACCGGATCGTCACGTTGATCGACCAGCGTGACGGCGACCGCGCCTAACGCCAGGCAATGATCCTCGACGGCCTGCGCATCGGCCGCGGCAATATCGATGTCGATGCGCAGATAGGGCATGGAATGCCGCAGCCGACAGGCTACTGCGGCCTTATTTCAGGCCGAGGCGGCGCTCGAGGTAGTGAATGTCCAGCCCGCCCTTCTGGAAGGCGGCATGCGCCAGGATCTCCCGATGCAGTTCGGTGTTGGTCTTGATGCCCTCGACCACGAGTTCTGCCAGCGCGTTGCGCATCCGCGCGATTGCGACATCGCGGGTTTCACCGTGGGAAATGATCTTGGCGACCAGCGAATCGTAATTGGGTGGTACCGAATAGCCCGAGTAGATATGGCTGTCGACCCGGATGCCGGGGCCGCCTGGCGCGTGCCATAACCTGACCGGGCCGGGCGATGGCATGAAGGTCTTGGCATCCTCGGCATTGATGCGGCATTCAATCGAGTGGCCGCGCAGCTCGATATCTTTCTGTATGTACGGCAATTTTTCGCCGGCGGCGATCAGCAATTGCGCCTTGACGATGTCGATACCGGTCACAAGCTCGGTGACCGGGTGCTCGACCTGGACGCGGGTATTCATTTCGATGAAGAAGAACTGGTCGTTCTCGTAGAGGAATTCCAGCGTGCCGGCGCTGCGATAGCCGACCGCCTTGCAGGCCGCGACCACGGATTCGCCCATGCGTTCGCGCTGCGCCTTGCTGATGCCGGGTGCCGGTGATTCCTCGATGACCTTCTGGTGGCGGCGCTGCATCGAGCAGTCGCGCTCGCCCAGATGCACGACGTTGCCATAGTTGTCAGCCAGCACCTGGAATTCGATGTGGCGCGGTTTCTCCAGGAATTTTTCCATGTAGACACTGTCGTTGCTGAACGCGGCCAGTGCCTCGGCCTTGGTGACGTTGATCGCGTTCGGCAGCGAGGCCGGATTGTGCACCACGCGCATGCCGCGGCCGCCGCCGCCGCCCGAGGCCTTGATGATGACCGGATAGCCTATTTCCTTCGCAATGCGCAGGTTCTCATCGGTATCCGCACCTAACGGATCGCCCGAGCCCGGCACGCAGGGCACGCCATGCGCCTTCATGATCTTGATGGCCGAGACCTTGTCGCCCATCGCGCGGATCACCGAGGCCTTGGGGCCGATGAAAATGAAGCCGCTCTGCTCGACGCGCTCGGCGAAGTCCGCGTTTTCGGACAGAAATCCGTAGCCCGGATGAATGGCCTCGGAGTCCGTGACCTCGGCAGCGCTGATGATCGCCGGCATGTTGAGGTAGCTCGCGGACGACGCCGGCGGACCGATGCAGACCGACTCGTCAGCTAACAAGACGTGCTTGAGGCTGGCATCGACGGTCGAATGCACCGCCACGGTCTTGATGCCGAGTTCGCGGCAGGCGCGCAGTACGCGCAGCGCGATTTCGCCGCGGTTTGCGATAACAACTTTGTCGAGCATGGCGATCTATTCGATGACAAAGAGGGGTTGGCCGTATTCCACCGGCTCGCCGCCCTTGGCCATGATTGATGTGATCCGGCCGGCCTTGTCGGCCTCGATCTGGTTCATCATTTTCATGGCTTCAATGATGCAGAGTGTCTGGCCCATCTTCACCTGATCGCCAATCTGCACGAACGCCTTGGCGCCGGGCGCGGGCGCGGCATAGAAAGTGCCCACCATCGGTGCGGTGACCACGTGGTCGTTGCTGCGCGCCGGCGCAGCGGCCGGGGCGGGCGCGGCGGCCGCGGCGGCGGCACTTGGCGACATCGCCTCGGGTGGCCCGCCCATAGGGGCTGCATAAAGCTGCGGCGCGTAGCTTGGCGCCTTGGCCATGCGGCTGATGCGCACCGATTCTTCGCCTTCCTTGATCTCGATCTCGGCAATGCCGGATTCCTCGAGCAGTTCAATCAGCTTCTTGACCTTGCGAATGTCCATGCCTGTAAGTCCCCCTGAATCGAGTTTGAATTATTGGTTCAGCCGGCGGCTTTGAGGCGCGTGGCCGCGGCGCGCAGCGCGAGTTCGTAACCCTGCGATCCGAGTCCGACGATGCTGCCCAACGCAATGTCGGAGAAATAGGAATGACGGCGGAAGTCTTCGCGGGCCGCCGTGTTAGACAGATGCACTTCGATAAACGGCAGTTTCACACCCGACAACGCGTCACGCAGCGCCACGCTCGTGTGTGTGAACCCGCCCGGGTTGAAAATGATCCAGGCAATGCCGTCGGCCGTTGCCCCATGGATGCGAGCGATCAGTTCGTGCTCGGCGTTGCTCTGGTAGGCCAGCAGTTCATGGCCCAGCTCGCGGGCGAGATTCGTGCAGCGCAGGACGATGTCGTTCAGCGTGTCCTGGCCGTAATGCTGGGGCTCGCGCGACCCCAGCAGGTTCAGATTGGGTCCGTTTAGCAACAAAATACGCGCCATCGGCGAACTGTAGCCGAATTGGCTTACATCGTCGTCAAAAATCTTTAATTACGGAGTGAACTAGCCAGGATTGAGTTGTTGCGATGCCGCACCGGATGCGGTCGATTTGGCCTTGGCACGATTCTGCGCAAATTCCCGCAATTTCGCCGAAATTTGCTGCTTTGCACCAGCCATATCAAGAAGGCCGACATTCAGGTCGCCAATACGATCAAGGATAAACCCCGCCTCGTCGGCATGCAATTCGCCCAGCTTGACCATGACGATGCGCTTGTCCTTGTCGGCGAAGACAGTGACCGGGAATGCGCCGGGAACGCCGAAGGCATCCAGTGCTTCCAGGCCATCTTCTTCACCGATGAGAAGCGGATAGCTGATGTCAATTTCAGCCGCGTATTTCAGCACCGCATCGCGGAAGTCCACGGCGATGCCAACCACCTCAACGCTCTTGGCGCGCTCTCGACGCAGTTGGTTGAGCAGCGGAATTTCCCGCCGGCACGGCGTACACCAGGTCGCCCAGAAGTTGTAGATGACGATGGGTTTGGCGAAGCTCAGCACTGAGGTCGGCGCGCCAGCGCGATTCATCAGCGTGACAGCGGGAATCTGGCTCGGCACGACGACGGGCGGCGATTGTTCCTTGGGCGGGACAGTAATAGCCTGCGGCGCGTCGACTAGCGCTGTTTTTGGTGCGAAACCACGATAGAGAAAGAATCCGGCGAACGCAGCGACGAGCGCGACGAGGGCAATGTAGACAGCGGTTCGCATCCCGCCGCATGGTACCTGAAGCCGCTGGCGCTTCGCGATGCGTCGGCTAATCCGCCTGCATCACGGGGCCAGCGCCCTGGCCGAGTGGGCGACAAACTCGGGCGATTTCATGTAACCGACGATGCGGTAGTTTGTACGCTCGCTGCCGTCCGGTCCAAAGAACAGGATGGTAGGCGGGCCGAAAAGCCCAAACCGTTTCATCAGAGCCTGGTCCTGGTCATCGTTGGCGGTGACGTCGGATTGCAGCAGCACGGTGTTCGCCAGGGCCGTCTGGACCACGGGGTCGCTGAAGGTGTAGCGCTCGAGCTCCTGGCAGGAGACACACCAGTCCGCATAGAAATCCAGCATCGCCGGCTTGCCGGCCGCTCTGGCGGCCGCAATCGCGGCGTCCAGACCGGCCGTGCCCTTGATGCGCTGGAACGGCAGGGCATGTTTGTCGGCGCGCACCGTCGTCGGCGCGAGCGGGTCGTCGGCGCCGCGCACCGCGCCGACCACTAACAACACCGCATAGGCTGCCGCCGCCAATCCCACCGCCCGTGCCAGCAAACGGCCCGTGGAGCTGCGCAGCGTGAGTCGCCACGAGTACCAGGCCGCAACCGCCAGCGGCACCGCCCACATGGCCAGGCCGATGCGCGGCGCCACCAGCCGCGAGCCCAGCCACACGGCGACCGCCAGCAGCAGGACGCCAAACAGTTGCTTCACGGCATCCATCCAGGCGCCGGCCCGCGGCAGCCACCGGCCAGCCGAAGCGCCGACGACCAGCAACGGGGCACCCATGCCTAACGAGAGTGAGAACAGCGCAGCACCGCCGCGCACGGCGTCGCCGGTCTGTGAAATGACAATCAGGGCTGCGATCAGCGGTGGTGCGACGCAGGCCGAGACGATCAGCGACGACAGCGCGCCCATCACCGCGACGCCGAGATAGTTGCCGGACTGCTGCTGATTGCTGATGTTGGTCAGTTTGCTCTGCAGGGCCCCCGGCATCTGGATGGTGTAGAGCCCGAACATCGAGAGCGCCAGTGCCACGAAAACCAGGGCGAACAGCCCGACAATCCACGGGTTCTGCATGGCAGCGGTGAGGTTGAAACCGGCTTTCGCCACCAGTACGCCGGCCAGCGTGTACGTGAAGGCCATGCCTAACACATAGGTCAGCGACAGGGTAAATGCGCGCCGCGTGGTGACCGCGGCGCCCTGGCCAACGATGATGCCGGACAGAATCGGGATCATGGGCCAGACGCAGGGCGTCAGCGCCAGCAGCAGGCCAAAACCGAAAAACGCCGCCAGCATGGCCAGCACGCTGGGTCCGCGGATCAGCGCGGCCATGCGGTCCTGCTCGGACACGTAGCCATCGCTGCCCGTTGCTCCGGTCGGTAGTGCCGCCGCACCGCTGGCGGCCGGCAAGCTAACAAGGATGCGCTTGGTTTCGGGCGGGTAACACAGGCCGGCATCGGCGCAGCCCTGGTAAGTCACCTTGAGCGGCAATTCGAGCGCCCCGCCCGCCGCCCGGGCGATGGGCAGCGTGGCCTCCAGTTGCAGGTGGTAGACCTCCTGTTTGCCGAAGTACTCGTCTTGCTTTTCATCACCCTTCGGCAGCTGGGGCGCGCCGATCTGGACCGGTGGCGGGTTCGCGGCCTTGTCATCCAGTGCAAATTTAAGGCGCGAGCGATACAGGTAGTACCCCTGCGCGATCTGCCAGGTCAGTTGCACTCGATCCGGGCCGCTGGCGATCGCGTCGAAGCGGAACGCCTGGTCGACCGGGAGAAATTGGTCCTGGTTGGTGCCAAACGGCAGCGCGGCGGGCGAGTCAGCGGCGCCGGCCGACGCCGAAAAGCCGGCGCACAAAAGTGCACAAGCGACCGCTAAGTGCTTGAATTTCATTAAGTTAACCACATACAAGCCTGCAAGAAATCGAAGCATAGCCGCTTTGGCCGCGCCGGTCACGGAACCGGTCTATCAATTCATTCGGTCCACTCAGGCCTTGAATTCGTGAACTTCGGCGCTATCATTAGCAGCCACCAGGGGAGAGTGCTAATAACACTGCCCCCAGGTTTAACTAATCCCTAAAACTCAATGCTTCAAAAGGAGCGAAACCATGAAGATTCGTCCTCTTCATGACCGTGTGATCGTCAAGCGTCTCGAAGAAGAGCGCGTGTCGGCAGGCGGCATCGTGATTCCGGACTCCGCAGCCGAAAAGCCCGTCCAGGGCAAGATCGTTGCGGTCGGTAAAGGCAAGATTCTTGAAGACGGCAGCGTGCGCGCTCTCGACGTCAAGGTCGGCGACAAAATTCTGTTCGGCAAGTACTCGGGTACCGAGGTCAAGGTCGACGGCGATGATTTAGTGGTCATGCGTGAAGAAGACGTCATGGCAGTCATCGAAGGCAAATAAGGAAACTCAACATGGCAGCTAAAGAAGTACGTTTTAGCGATGACGCACGCCAGCGGATGTTCCGCGGCGTCAACGTCCTTGCTAACGCCGTCAAGGCGACGTTAGGCCCGAAGGGCCGTAACGCAGTGCTCGAGAAGAGCTTCGGCGCCCCCACCATCACCAAGGACGGTGTGTCGGTCGCGAAGGAAATCGAGCTCAAGGACAAGTTTGAAAACATGGGCGCGCAGATGGTCAAGGAAGTCGCTTCCAACACCTCTGACGAAGCGGGCGACGGCACCACCACCGCCACCGTGCTGGCCCAGGCGATCATCCGCGAAGGCCTGAAGGCCGTTGCGTCCGGTCGCAATCCGATGGACATCAAGCGCGGCATCGACAAGGCCGTGATCGTGGCTGTCGAGGAAGTCAGGAAGCTTGCCAAGCCCTGCAAGGACAACAAGGCGATCGCGCAGGTCGGCACCATCTCTGCTAACAGCGATGAGTCGATCGGCAAGACCATTGCCGAGGCGATGGACAAGGTCGGCAAGGAAGGCGTGATTACGGTTGAAGAAGGCTCGGGCCTGCAGAACGAACTCGACGTGGTCGAGGGCATGCAGTTCGACCGCGGCTATCTGTCGCCGTATTTCATCAACCAGCAGGCCAGCCAGACAGTCGAGCTCGAGAAGCCGCTGATTCTGCTGGTCGACAAGAAGATCTCCAACATCCGCGAAATGCTGCCGGTGCTCGAGGCAGTTGCCAAGGCGGGCCGTCCGCTGCTGGTGGTCGCGGAAGATGTCGAGGGCGAGGCGTTAGCTACGCTGGTTGTCAACAACATCCGTGGCATCCTCAAGGTCGCCGCCGTCAAGGCGCCGGGCTTTGGTGATCGCCGCAAGGCCATGTTGCAGGACATCGCGACGCTCACGGGCGGCACGGTGATATCCGATGAAGTCGGACTGCAGCTCGAGAAAGCCACTGTGAACGATCTCGGCGAAGCCAAGAAGATCGTCGTTGAGAAAGAGAACTCAACGATCATCGACGGCGCCGGTAAGAGCTCGGATATCAAGGCGCGCATCGAGTCGATCCGTCAGCAGGCTGAAGAAGCCACCTCAGACTACGACAAGGAAAAACTGCAGGAGCGCGTTGCCAAGCTCTCCGGCGGTGTTGCCGTGATCAAGGTCGGCGCTGCGACCGAAATCGAAATGAAGGAAAAGAAGGCCCGCGTCGAAGATGCGCTGCACGCAACCCGTGCCGCCGTTGAAGAAGGCGTGGTTCCGGGCGGTGGCGTGGCGTTCATCCGCGCGCTCAAGGCCCTCGACAAGATGGAAGGTTCGAATGAAGACCAGACGGTCGGCATCCGCATCCTGTCCCGCTCGATCGAAGAGCCGCTGCGCCAGATCGTGATCAACGCCGGCGAAGATGCGGCCGTGATCCTGAACGAAGTGCGCGCTGGCAAGGGCGCCTATGGCTACAACGCTGCTACCGGTGTGTATGGCGACATGCTCGAAATGGGCATCCTCGATCCAGCCAAGGTCACGCGTCTCGCGCTGCAGAATGCAGCGTCGGTCGCCGGCCTGCTGCTGACCACTGAGGTCATGATCGCGGAAGCGCCGAAAGATGAAGAGCACAGCCATCCGATGCCGGGCGGCGGCATGGGCGGTATGGGCGGGATGGACATGTAATAACGCGCAAGCGTTAGCACATCACCGTTCGATGAAACAAGAGGCCCGGTGGCGACACCGGGCCTTTTTGCTTTTGGCGGTCTGGCTTTGCGGTCCGCCCCGGACTGGTGTTCCGCCGCAGGAATAATCCGATCGGACCGGTTACATTACCGGGCTAGTCTGGCTATCGCGCCGAACACTTGGAAAAAAACATGCAGCCCCAGCGCCACTTCTTTGCACTACTGATCTGGATCGTTCTTGCCGCCACACCTGACGGCGCAGCAGCAACCACGCAGTTGCCGACAGCCGTGCGCCCGACGCATTACGACGTGGCGATCGAGCCAGACGCCAAGACACTCGCTTTCAGCGGGAAGGTGTCGATCCGGATCGATGTGCTGCAGCCGACCGCCAGCATTACGCTCAATGCGCTCGAGCTGAGTTTTACGTCCGCCCGATTGTCAGGCGCAGCGACCGGTAAAGTGTTTGCCACGCCTGGCATCAAGATCGACACAAGCAACCAGACCGCGACTTTCGATTTCGGCCAGGCCATCCCCGTTGGCAGCTACCAGCTGGCGCTGGAATACACCGGCAAGATCGGCACCCAGGCGGCCGGGTTCTTTGCGATTGACTACGATACCGCCGCGGGCAGCAGACGAGCGCTCTACACGCAATTTGAAGCGGCCGACGCACGGCGTTTCATGCCTTGCTGGGACGAACCGGCTTACAAGGCGACATTTGCGCTGCAGGCGACCATCCCGGCGGGGCAAATGGCGGTCAGCAACATGCCGTCCGCCAGAGAAGTTGATGCTGGCGGTGGCCGGCGCCGGGTCGAGTTCCAGACAACGCCGAAGATGTCCTCGTACCTGTTGTTTTTCGCAGCTGGGGACTTCGAGCGCCTGACTAACAAAATCGACGGCACGGAACACGGCATAGTGACGCAGAAAGGCGCGCTGCCGCAGGCAGCTTTCGCGCTCGAGTCGTCGGTGCGAATTCTGCGCGAATATAACGATTATTTCGGAATCCCTTATCCTCTGCCCAAGCTCGACAATATTGCAGTTCCCGGCAGCAGCCAGTTCTTTGGAGCCATGGAAAACTGGGGCGCAATCCTGACGTTCGAACAGTACCTGCTGCTGGATCCGGCCATTTCGACTCAGGCCGACAAACAGGGCGCGTTCGCAACCCAGGCCCATGAGATGGCACACCAATGGTTCGGCGATCTGGTGACCATGCGCTGGTGGGACGACCTGTGGCTCAACGAAGGCTTCGCCTCCTGGCTCGGGGACCGTACCACCGTGCGCTTGCATCCTGAATGGAACACAGCGCTGGAGGCGGTCAACTCGCGCGAGGCCGCGATGCGGCTGGATGCCCTGAAGACCACGCATCCGATTGTGCAACGCGTCGACACGGTCGATCAGACCAACCAGGCCTTCGATGCGATTACGTACCTGAAGGGCCAGGCTGTTATCGGCATGCTGGAAGCGTACGTTGGTGACGAGGCCTGGCGCGCGGGCGTGCAGCGCTACATCAAATCTCATAGCTATGGCAACACGAGTTCACAGGATCTGTGGCGCGCAATCGAAGCGGCGAGCGGCCAGCCGATCATGGCGATTGCGCGCGATTTCACGCTGCAGCCGGGCGTGCCGCTGATCCGTGTCGGGGACGCGGTATGCGCGGCGGGGCGCAGCCACCTCAAGCTGACGCAGGCCGAGTTCAGCCGCGATCAGCCTAACAAGGATCCGTTGCGGTGGCGGGTACCGGTGGTGGTCAAGTCACTGGATTCGAATACGGCTGTTCGCAAGCTTGTTAGCGGCGGCAGCGCCAGCATCGATATCCAGGGATGCGGTCCGGTGATCGTGAACGCAGGCCAGGACGGCTATTACCGCACGCTCTACACGCCGCGCCAGTTTGCGGCGGTTACTAAAGCCTTTGCGTCGCTCGCGCCCGTGGATCAACTGGGCCTGCTGGCCGATAGCTGGTCGCTGGGACGCGCCGCATACCAGCCGGTTACGGATGCGCTGCAACTGGCGGACCAGACGCCAGCGGGCGCTGATCCGCAGGTCTGGAACAAAGTTGCCGGTATCTTTGGCGACATCAACGCCTACTACCGTGGCGCACCCGAACGTCAGGCCCGATTCCAGAGGTTTGCCATTGCGAAGCTGTCGCCGGTACTTGCGCGGGTGGGTTGGTTGGCGCAGTCCGGAGAGCAGGATGCCGTGGCGATTCTGCGCAATGACCTGATAAGAACGCTGAGCGCGCTGGGTGACCCGGTTGTCATCAATGAGGCTCGCCGACGCTACGGCCTGCAGTCATCGGACCCGGCGGCCATGCCCGCGGCGCTGCGCAGGACAATTCTGGCCGTCGTAGCGCGGCATGCGGATGGCAAGACCTGGGATGAATTGCTCCGGGCGGCGCGCGCGGAAAAGTCGGCGGTCATCAAGCGCGATCTGTATTCGCTACTGTCACAACCACTGGACCCGGCCTTGGTTGAGCGAGCCCTGGCACTCGCACTGACCGACGAGCCCGGGGCTACGACCAGCCCGGAGATGATTTCAGCCGCGTCAAATCTGCATCCGGACCGGGCGTTCGACTTTGCGATCGCGAACTATGCCGCCGTAATGGAAAAACTTGATCCGACTTCGCGGACAGAGTTTTTTGCGTATCTGGCAATGGGCTCCGTCGACCCGGCGATGATCGACAAGGTCAAGGCCTATGCCGTCGCAAGGCTGGCTGAAGGGTCGCGCCGCGTGGCCGATACGACAGTCGCGGCTATCACCGATCGAATCGAGGTTCGGCGCAAACAGCTGCCAGTGATTGACGCCTGGCTAACAAAGGGCGGCTAATTCCTGTTCAGCGGCCGGGTGCGCAGCGCTCGGGATTGACCGCCTTGGGTAACACCAGCGGCGCTGCGGTCACAGCGCTGCCAAGTTGCTCGAAGGCAATCTGCTGCAGCGACTTGACCTCGGCGCCCGACAGGCCGAGCTCATAGGCCGAGCATTCATTGTCGCCGAGCGAGCGCGGATCTCGGCCGGTCACCGTGCCGAAGATGACCAGGGCTTCGAGATAGTAGCCGTGCGTGCTGGCATGGTAGTGGTCGTACGCCCACAGGTCGATCTTGCTGGCGTCGATGCCATCATAGGGATTCGGATCGGCCACGCCAGTTTGCATCGCACGATTGAAGGCTTCCCCAACCGGGATCACCGCCTTGGCGTTAGCTGCAGCGGTCGCCTGGCCGTAGGCGGCGCGCACGTCGCGGCCCATCTGCTCGATCGGCTTGCCGGCCCAGGCGCCTTTGTCAGGGTAGGTCTGATCGGCGCGTGACCAGGTTGCCATCAGGTACAGCTCGACCACAGGATTGCGTGTCCGCAGGAAGTCCGCCATCTGTCCTGCGGTGGCAATCAGCTTGGCCGGATCGCGCGGCTTGTCCGCGTCGAGCGTGCTGTAACCATGCATGACGACCTTGTCCCAGCCACGACGACCGATCACACCCAGTTTTTCGTTGAAATGAAAGTCGAGTCCACTGCCACCCCGCGTCTCGAGCGACACGTCGTAATCGAGGCCGGCCTGCTGGGTAAAGGACTTGAACAGCGCGGGTACGCCGCCAATGCCCTCGTTGTTGAGGTCAGTGACCGTGTCGGCGCGGTAAAAACGTACGGCCGAACCGTAGCCGTACAGAAAACTGTTGCCAATGAACAGCACGCTCGTGCCCGCCGCGGTTGCCGTGCCGCTGAGCGCGAGAATCGCGCTGGCAATCAGAATCGATGTTAGCCGCATGAGTCGTTTCTCCCTGCACCGGCTACTGGCGAAAACCCCCGGAGGTCTTCCTCCGGGGGTTCTTTGTCAGGCGTACTTCAGAACTTGTACGTCACCTTGGCGCTGACGAAGCGGCCACGCGGATTGTGCTGGCTGGAAACATAGCCATACAGGTCCACGTCGCCATCGCCAATTGCGAACGGCGGCGCCTCATCGAGCGCATTGTCGATGTTCAGGGACACAACCGTGTTCGTGAAACCGCTGTAGCGCGCCTGCAGGTTCAGCGTCGTGAAGGCGCCCACCATCCGCGACTTGTTCCGGTCGTAATCCAGCGTGCCGTCAAAGTCGATGTCGGGCGTGTCTTCGAAGGACCCAACCTGGCTCAGACTTGCGCGCAGGCCCCAATCATTGCGATCCCAGTCACCGGTCAGTGTGAAGCGGCTCTCCGGATACTTGTACTCGCCCGCCAGGCTGCGGGTGACAAACCCCGTTCCGGTGGCATTGAGTTCGACGCGGTCGAAGTCCATCAGGTAGGAGTAATCAAGACCGACACGCAGCTTGCCACCGGCCAGCTCGCCGTTCCAGGTCAGTGCCAGGTCCACGCCCTTGGCGGATTGCTGGCCAATGTTGATGAAGCTGGTGTTGACCGACTGCAGCGGCCCTAACACATCGCCGGGCAGTGCCGCGCCGCGGCGGCAGACCGTGCTGTTCTGGACGTTACAGAACTGCGAATAGAGGAAACCGAAAGGCACGCGATCGATTTTCTTCTTCTGCTTCAGGTCCCAGTAATCCAGCGTCACGTTGAAGCTGTCGGCGAATTTCCATGCAACACCGAAATTCAGGCTGTCCGACGTCTCGGCCTGAAGATTGGGGTTACCCGAAAACACGAGTGTGTAATCGGTTGGCGCGCAGTAGGTGACATTGTCCGCGCAACCAAACGTGTCCACAAAGAACAGCGAGTCCTGGGAAGGTCCCAGTCCGATTTGCGCCAGCGATGGGGCGCGGAAACCCTTGCCCCAGGATGCGCGGAATGCCAGCGCATCCGTCGGCGTCCAGCGCAACGCAACTTTCGGGTTCGTCGTGCTGCCAAAATCGCTGTAATTGTCGTAACGACCCGCGACTTCAAGTTCGAGTTGTTCCAGCAATGGCACGGCGAATTCGACGAACGCCGAATAGTTGTGCCGGGATGCGGCGGCCGAGACCGCCTCGGTGCCGAAGATCAGCCCGCGCTGGAACTGATCATCCGGTACGTCGGTGACATCTTCCTTGCGATACTCAAGACCCGCTGCCATGCGTACCGAGCGCCCCGAGATTTCAAACAGCTTGCCGGTGATCTGCGAGTCAAACGTCGTCAGGCTCGACGAACCCTGGCGCGCCAGGCTGGTGGTGATCGCGGCAATTGCCGCGGGCGAATTGATCACGCCGCGAAACGGGTTGTAACGCCCCGCGTTGATTTCCCGTTGCAGAAAATCCGTCCTGACCCAACCGTCGGTACGGCCGCCGGTCTGATCGGATTCACTCTGCGCACGCTGGCCGGCAATTTCCCAGTCCCAGCCGCCGACGGATCCACGCAGGCCCAAAACAGCCCGCATATTGTTAGTCTCGATGTTCCACTTGCGCGGACCGGCGTCAAAAGTGCGGAAACGTCCGATGCCGATGGTGGTGGCGCCGACAAATGGGTTGTTAGGATGCGTGACTGGCACCGTGAGACCCGCGGACTCATCCAGCGGAGTTGGCGCGCCCTGTGCAATCGAGGTGTTGTGCTGGGCGGCGATCTCGGTGAAGACCTCAAGGTTGTCGCTCAGCTTCTTGTGACCCAGCAGCAACGCACCGGTGCGCTTGGCTTCCGGAGCCAGCAGATTGAACGGGCCGTAGTCGAACAGGCAGGTCTGGCCGGCGATACGGTCCAACGGGCAACCTGGATCCCGCGTGTTCACGCCGTTGACAATGAATCGGCCCGGAAAGCCGCGTGAGGAGCGGAAATCTTCGCCGCCCTGCGCGGTCTGGTTGGCGCTGCCGAGCGTGCCGCGTTCCTTGTTTTCAAGCGTTGAGTTGGAGAAGTGATCAAGGATCACTGTGACGTTGGAGTCTTCCGTGCCTGTTCCCCAGATCACGGAGGCGGACTTTTCGTCATAGCCTTTTTCGGTCGTGACGCCGAAGACACCGGAGGCCTCGAAGCCATCAAAGTTTTTGCGCAGCACAATGTTGACGACACCGGCGACAGCGTCCGAGCCGTATACCGCGGAGGCGCCATCTTTCAGCACTTCAACGCGCTCGATCGCGGCGACTGGAATGGAGTTGATGTCGACGAAGCTGGTGGTGACGCTTTCCGCAAACGCGCTGATCGCAACGCGGCGGCCGTTGACCAGTACCAGCGTGGCATCGGCGCCGAGACCGCGCAGACTGATTGACGCGGCGCCGTTCGCAGACGAATCCTGGTTGTTGCCACGGGTGGAGAACGCGCCGTTGCCGTTGACCGGCAGCTTTTCAAGAAGCTGCTGCAGGTTGCTGTAACCGGATTTTTCAATCGTGTCACGGTCAACGATGATGAGTGGCGATGGGCCATCATCACCGGGTGCGCGCGCGATGCGCGAGCCGGTCACGACCACTTCGGTCAGGGGTTGATCGGCTACCTGTTGGGCCTGCACGGGTGTTGCGGCGAGCGAGCCGAGCAGTGCCACGCACGCGCCGAGCCCGAAAGCTGCGCCTGCGCGTGAACGCGAAGTTCTATCCATTGATGAGTCCTCCAAAATGATTATGTGGTTTTTTTACCGCATGCGAGCGACCTGGATGTTCTGGAAACAACCGTCGTGCAAGCGAACTTGTTCATATCTTGGTCTGTCACGGCCGCTCTGTCAAAGGGGAGCTACGATTGGGGCGGCACGGCGGCTCATTATCGGTGCCGTTGCGTCGATGCTACAGCTGGTGTGCGGTGGGCAGCCCCCGGCCGGAACGGTCCGGGGCTTGTTTGATCAGTCCGCCAGAACAAAGGTGACTTTCATCCGTACCCGGTACTCGGAAATCTTGCCGTCCTCGAGCACCACTTTCTGACTTGCGATCCAGGCTGCCTGAACACTCGTCAGGGTTTGGGTGGCGCGTTCGAGGCCTGACCTCATCGCTTCATCGACGCTTTTCTTTTTGGCACCGTCCTCATATGCCACACGGACGGCTCCGTGGCAGCAGTGCTGCCGCGGCGTTAGACTTTGTCGAGTGCGCGTTGCGCCAGACCTGAGGCAGGAGCCATTGCGATGGCGAGCACGGAATCCTGGTACGCGGCTACGGAGCCGGGTGTCATCGAGGTCAAAGAGATACCGGCGGCGAAATTGATGGTCGCCGCCAGCGCAACCGCGGGCGACGACAGCATGTTTGGGCGCTTGTTTCGCTACATTTCCACTAATAACGTCAAAATGACGGTACCGGTCGAAGCGCAACTGGCAGGCAACGAAATGCGGTTCTACGTCGGTGCGCGCGATGCCGGTCGCGCATTGCGCAGCGACGCCGGGGTCGAAGTGACCGCAATGCCAGCCAGGCTGGTCGCCAGTATTGGCGCCCGCGGCAGCTATTCCTGGGGCAATATCCGCGCGGCTGAGCAGCAGCTGAACGAATGGCTAACAAAAAACCCGCGCTGCCAGCCGATCGGCCCGGCGTACGTGGTGTTCTGGAACGGGCCTAACGTGCCGGGCATCGTCAAGCGTTTTGAGGTGCACCAGCCGGTCAAGATGCAGGCCATGCACTGAGCAGAAAATCGAGCGCCAGGGATGTGACAGCTAGTGCGAATGAACTTCCAGCTGGCCCGGGAACCCGGCTTTCTCCAGCCCGCCGGCGTCCAGCCAGGCGCGCGTCGAGTTGCGTGCCGCCGCGATCAGCGCGGCGCCGTTGGAATAGTCATAGGACGATTGCGCCAGCGGACACAGCGGCGGCACCAGACGGAGTTGAGCTTTTTCCGAGTAATGCGTGAAATCCTGGCGCAATTGCCGCGCGCCTAACAACGTGATTGCATGCATCGCGCGGCCGATCGGATGCTTCGGTACCGCCTTGCCGACGCAGGTGAATCCGCAGGGCATGACAATCAGGCGGGTGGCGCCAAGCCGCACTGCGGTAGCAATGGGCGTGCCGGTGGCGACCACGCCGTCCACCAGGGTTCTGCCAGCTAACAGAACTGGTGGAAACACGCCCGGGATCGCGGTGCTGGCGAGCACGGATTCCAGGATATCCCCCGTGGATAACAAAACTTCATCGCCGGTCTCCTGGTCCGCGGCCACGACATACAGCGGCACCTGGGTCTGTTCAAATGTCCTGGTCAGCAGTTCGCGTTCCAGCAGGCTGCGCAATCCGTCGGCATGGGCCAGGTGACTGCGCAGGCCGATGACGCCGAGCAGAGTCGACCAGGACAGACCGAGGATGTCGCGCGTGCGGACCCGGGTCCAGAGCCGGGCCATGCGCTCGACGGTTGCCGGACTGCAGTCGTGGGCGAGAAACGAGCCGTTGAGCGCTCCGGCCGACACGCCCACGATCAGGTCCGGCCGCACGCCCGTGGCGAGCAACTCCGCGAGCATCCCGACCTGGACGGCGCCCAAACTGCCGCCGCCAGCGAGCACGAATGCGGTTTTCTCCGGCACGACTGCTCCTCCTGATTCAGACCTGCTGCAGCGCCTGTTCGAGATCGGCAATCAGGTCGTCGGCGTTCTCGATGCCGACGGAGATGCGGATCAATGCGTCGGTGACGCCAAGGCGGTCGCGGGTGGCCTTGGGAACGCCGGAATGAGTGGTCGACGCGGGGTGTGAAATCAGCGTTTCGGTGCCGCCCAGGCTAACAGCCAATTTCATCACCTGCAGTGCATCCAGCATCCGGAAGGCCTCGGGTTCGCCGCCCTTGACCGAAAACGCGAACGTTGAGCCGGCGCTGTCGCACTGTTTCCTGAACACGGCATGCAACGGATCGCTGGCGCGCAGGAACCCCAGGTAATTCACGTGCGCGATTTTTGGATGGGTGGCGAGGTAGCCCGCCACGCGCGCGGCGTTGTCGGCAGCGGCGCGCATGCGTAGCGCCAGGGTTTCCATGGAGCGCATGATCATCCAGGCGGTGTTAGGGTCGAGCTGCGTGCCGAGCGCGCTGCGCAGCTGGCGGATGGGCTTCAGCATGGCAACCGAGCCAACGACGCCGCCTGCAACCAGGTCGGAATGTCCGCCGACATACTTGGTCAGCGAATACATCACGATATCGGCGCCATGCTGCAGCGGGCGCGAATACACCGGCCCGAGGAAGGTGTTGTCGACGGCCAGCGGCGGGCGGGCGCCGCCCTGCTGCTTGCCGATCCACTCGCTGAACTCGCGCCACAGCGCCAGATCTATCAGCGTGTTGGTGGGATTCGCCGGCGTCTCGGTCATCATGAGCGCGACCTTGCCGCCGTGCTCGCGCGCCAGCGCCAGTGCTTTGTTAGCTGCATCGGCCACTGCCGCGCGGCTGCAGCCATCGGCGACGGCAACATTTCTGATGCCGTAGTTGGTCATGGTCTTGTCGATCAGGGTCTCGGTGCCGCCGTACAGCGGCTGGCTGGTCAGCACGACATCGCCGGGACGCAGATAGGCCCACAGGCCGGTGGAGATTGCCGACATGCCACTCGAGAACACACAGGCGGTTTCGCCGCCTTCCCAGAGCGCGAGGCGATCCTCCAGCACTTCGAGGTTCGGGTTGTTGAAACGCGAGTAGACGAGTCCGGCGCCCTGGCCGGCAGGCGGCTCGCGCCGGCCGGCGGTGTAATCGAAGAAGTCCTTGCCGTCCTGGGCGGTGCGGAACACAAAGGTCGACGTCAGGAAAATCGGTGGCTTCAGCGAGCCCTCGGACAAGGTCGGGTCATAACCGAAGCCCATCATCTGGGTTTCCGGGGACAAGGTGCGCGTGCCGACTTTGCGCTTGTGATAGGTGGCGTAGCTCATGGCGGGGAGTCCTGAAGAGGTTGAATGGGTGGATTATGCGGCAAAGCGCTGCGGCCGCCCTTGTTGCGTGAACCCGGATTCGCCGATAGCCTGCGGGCATGGCCGACACCCTGCAACTGTATTGGCAACCCGGATGCACCAGCTGCCTGCGCACGCGGGAGTTTCTGGCCGCGCACTCGATTGCCTTCGACTCGTTCAATGTTCTCGAGAACAACGGCGCGCTGCAGCGCCTGCAGTCCCGGGGCCTGAGATCAGTCCCGGTATTGCTGCGCGGCGATCAGCATGTGTTTGCGCAGGACCTGGATGAAGTGGCGGCGTTCGTCGGCGTCGCGCTGCAACGCGAACGTCTCGGCACGGCGGAATTGCTGCTGCGGCTGGAACAATTACTGCAGGTCGCGACGGCACTGACGCTGGCGGTGCCGGTCGAGCGGCAACTTGAGCATCTGCCCGGGCGCGAGCGCAGCTGGCTCGATCTCACGTATCACATACCGATGATCGTCACGGCCTTCCTGGACGCCGCCGAGGGCGGGGCGCTGACCTACGACTACTACGAACGAACTCCGGCGCCGGCAGATCAGAGCATTGAGCGGATTGCGTCGATCGCCCAGGCAGTGGGGACGCGGCTGTCAGCCTGGCGTCGCGCCAACGCCGCGGGCGCAGCACTCGACGCCAGGATGCTAACAACCTATTTTGGCAGTCGTGAATTGCCCGTGGTGCTGGAGCGCACCACCTGGCATGTCGCGCAGCATTGCCGGCAGCTGGAGTCCTTGGTCGCCAGCGGCGAGCGCAGTGCGCTGATCCCACGATTGACGCCCGCGATGCTGGCGGGATTGCCGTTGCCGCAGAATGTCTGGGACCCGGAACCGGTGTAGGAGAACGCCATGGATGAAGAGCAGAAAGCATTGCTGATGATCGCGATCATGGCCGCACAGTGCGACCAGCAGCAAAGCGAGGCCGAACGCCAGGCGATCATGAATACCGTGGCCGGCGCCGGGCCGGAGTTCGACGCCGCGTTGCGCGCGGTCCGTGCCGGCGAGGTCAAACTGGATGCGCTGGCGCGCGCGTTGCCGACACCCGAGAAAAAGCGACTGGCGTTTGCGGTGGCGACGGCGGTCTGCAATGCCGATGGCGCCAGCAACCCGGCGGAAACCGAGTTCCTGAGTTCCCTCAGCGGCTCCCTGGGCCTGGGCGCCGAGGCGGCTACGATGCAGCGCGAGGCCAGTGAGCTGGCGAGCGTACCTGTGACAGGCGCCGTCGGTGCTGCCACGCCCAGCGTGATTCCAGCTGGCGCGAATTCCGCCGAGTTGGACAAAATGATCTTCGATGCGGCGGTTTTGAACGGCGCGCTCGAGTTGCTGCCCGAGACTCTCGCCAGCATGGCGATCCTGCCGCTGCAACTGCGGCTCGTGAACCGCGTCGGCAAGGCTTACAACTACGATCTGGGGCGCGAACACATCCGCGATTTCATTGCCGCGCTGGGTGTCGGTCTGACGGCCCAGTATGTGGAAGGCTTCGCGCGCAACTTGTTAGGCGGCTTGCTGGGCGGCATGGGCCGGCAGGCCGCGAGTTCCGGCATGGCTTTCGTCAGCACCTATGCGATCGGGCAGGTGGCGCGGCGCTATTACGCGGGCGGCCGCAAGCTGGAGGCGCTGCAGCTGAAGGAGACCTACCAGTCCATGCTGGGCGAAGCGCGGTCCCTGCTGGGCAAGGCACAGACGGAAATCCAGTCGCAGTTGGGAACGATCCGGTCGCGGGGGCTCAAGGATATCGTCGGCTGAACCGGCTCGGTTAGGCCGGCACGGCCCAGTTGCGGGCGCGCTCGACCGCGCGGTTCCACTCACTGATGCGCGCCGCCGCCTGGTCGCGCGACATGCGCGGCTCGAAGCGACGATCGATCTGCCAGTTGGCGCGCAGCTCGTCGCGCGACTGCCAGAAGCCGCTGGCGAGTCCTGCGAGATAAGCCGCACCCAGCGCGGTGGTCTCGGTCACCTTGGGCCTGACGACCGGCACGCCTAACAAATCGGCCTGGAACTGCATCATCAGATCGTTGCGCGACGCGCCGCCGTCGACGCGCAGTTCCTTGAGCGGTTGGCCTGCGTCCGCAGTCATGCAGCGCAGCAGCTCGGCGCTCTGGAAGGCAACTGCTTCGAGCGCCGCGCGGGCGATATGGCCACGGGTGGTGCCGCGGGTGATGCCGATCATCAGGCCGCGCGCATGCGGATCCCAATAAGGGCTGCCGAGGCCCGTGAAAGCCGGCACCAGGTAAACGCCGCCATGGTCGGCCACCGACGCTGCAAGTGCCTCAACGTCGCTGGCCTTCGCGATGATGCCGAGGCCGTCGCGCAGCCATTGCACCGTTGCGCCACCGGTGAAGACGCTGCCTTCCAGCGCGTATTCCAGCTGGCCCTGGCTGGCAGCGATGGTTGTCAGCAATCGATGCTTCGATGCCAGCGGCTCATGGCCGACATGCAGCAGCAGGAAGCAACCTGTGCCATAGGTGTTCTTGGCCATGCCCGGCGTAAAGCAGGTCTGGCCGAAAAGCGCAGCCTGTTGATCGCCCACCAGCGCACCGAGCGGCAGTTCGCCGCCTTCGATGCGGGCGCTGATGCCCGCTGGCAGCGAGCTCGGCAATACCTTCGGCAGGCAGGCGCGCGGGATGCCTAACAGATTCAGCATCCAGTCGTCCCAGTCGCCGCTGCGCAGGTTCAGGAGCAGCGTGCGGCTCGCATTGCTGACGTCCGTGATGTGATGCGCGCCGCCCGTGAGCTTCCAGGCGAGCCAGCTGTCGATGGTGCCGAAGCACAGGTCGCCTTGCTCCGCGCGCTGGCGAGCGCCCGGCACCTGATCCAGCAGCCAGGCCAGCTTCGTGCCGGAGAAATACGGATCTAACAAAAGGCCGGTGCGCGAGGTCACCTCGCGTTCCGCGCCATCGGCACGCAGTTGCTCGCAGCGCGCGGCGGTGCGGCGGTCCTGCCAGACGATGGCGTTCGCGACCGGCTTGCCGGTGGCGCGCTCCCACAGCACCGTGGTTTCACGCTGGTTGGTGATACCGACCGCGGCGACGTCGACGAGGCGCGCCTTCGCGGTCCGCATGACTTCGGCGATTGTTGCCTGCTGCGTGGCCCAGATTTCCTCTGCGTCGTGCTCCACCCAGCCCGGTTGCGGGAAATGCTGGGTGAATTCCTGCTGGGCGACGGCGACGATCTGGCCGCCGCGATCGAACAGGATCGAGCGCGAGCTGGTGGTGCCCTGGTCGAGTGCTAACACGTAGCGCTTCATAAACTGGCTCCGGGTGAAGTTCCGGGAATCCCGTCCATCCAGGTTTGCAGAGTTGCTGCAGCCTGCGGCGGCAGATGCAGACCGAGCTTGGTGCGCCGCCACAGGATGTCCTCGGCGGTCACTGCAAACTCGTGCTGGCGCAGGTACTGCACTTCGCGGCTATGCAGCTGCGGCAGAATCTCCGCACCGAGGTCGGCGTAATTTGTGGCCGAGCGCAACATCTTCACCGTCAGCGAGCCGTAACTGCGGGCGTAGCGTTGCGCCAGCGCCAGCGGCAGCCAGGGATACTGCACGCGTAACCAGGTGACATAGGCTGCCACGCCGCCTGCAGGCAGGTCGCCGCCCGGCAACTTGGCGTTGTGAGTCCAGGCCGGCGCGGCCCGGCCGGTTTTTTCGGCCAGCAGGCTGACAGCCTGCTCCGCCAACACCCGGTAGGTGGTGATCTTGCCGCCGAACACGTTCAGCATCGGCGCCGGGTCGGCCGTGAACTCGAGGTGATAGTCGCGGCTCACGCCGCGCGCGTCGCTCGATTCGTCTGCTAACAAAGGACGCACGCCCGAATAACTGCCCAGCACATCCGTGGGACCAATCTGCTGGCGGAAATAGTGGTTGACCTGCGCGCACAGGTATTGAACCTCGGCCGGATCAATGCTCACCTTGTCGATGGTCCCCGTGTAGTCGATGTCGGTTGTGCCGACCAGCGTGAAATCGCCTTCATAGGGGATCGCAAAAATAACGCGGCGATCATCGGCCTGGAAAATATAGGCGTCGTCGTGGTCAAACAGCCGGCGCACGATAATGTGGCTGCCTTTGATCAGGCGTAGCCCATGCGCGCCGGCGTCAGGCGTCGCCATACGCCGGAATTGCGCCGCCCAGGGTCCGGTCGCGTTGACAACCGCGCGCGCCTGCAATTCAGTGCGCGCTCCGTTCGCGGCTGTGAGCGTTGCCAGCCAGCCGCCGTCAGTCGCCTGCAGGCCGTCGACGCGCTGGTAATTCATGATGCGCGCGCCCTGGCTGGCGGCCGCCATCGCGTTCAGGGCCACCAGTCGGGCATCGTCGACCCAGGCGTCGTAGTAGGTGAAGCCATCGCGGTAGTCCGCAGCTAACGCCGCTCCGGCGGCATGGGACTGCAGGCGTATGCGCTCGGACCCCGGCAACACGCGACGGCGTGCCAGATGATCGTACAGAAAAAGCCCGCAGCGGATCATCCACGCCGGGCGCAGGTGGCTGGCGTGGGGCATCACGAATCGCAATGGCGTGATGATGTGCGGCGCCAATGCCATCAGCACTTCCCGTTCGAGCAGGGCCTTGCGCACCAGTCCGAAATGGAAGAATTCCAGGTAGCGCAGGCCGCCGTGGATCAGCTTGGTGCTGGCGGATGACGTATGCGCCGCGAGGTCATGCTGCTCGCACAGCGCCACCTTGAAACCGCGTCCCACCGCATCGCGGGCGATGCCGGCGCCGTTGATGCCGCCGCCGACGACTAACAGGTCGACGCTCATCGCGTCAGGTGCTGTAGCACCGCGCGCGCGATGACTTCGCTGACGCGGACGTTGGATTCTTCGGTGACGCCGGCGATGTGCGGTGTCAGCAATAGATTAGGCGCGCCGGCGTACAGCTGCCCGGCTTCCCGTGTCAGCGGCTCCCTGGTGAAGACGTCAATGGCCGCGCCACCCAGCTGGCCGCTCTTCAGCCGCGAGACCACGGCGGCGTCGTCCACCACGCCGCCACGCGCGGCGTTGATGAGGATGCTGCCCTTGCGCATGGTATCTAACAAAGCGGCATTCACGAGATTGGCAGTAGCGGGAGTCAGCGGCACATGCAGGCTGACGATATCGCTGCCGGAAAACAAGGCTGCCAGTTCGACGCGCTCCGCCATCTGCCAGGCGGCGTGGTCCGCCGGCAACAACGGATCATAGGCCTGCACCCGAAAACCCAGCGCGCGGGCGCGCACCGCGGTCTCGCGCGCGATGGCGCCGAGGCCCAGCAGGCCCAGTGTCTTGCCGGTGGCTTCCTGGCCGATGAGCGCCATGCGCGGCCACTGACCGTCGATGACCGCGGGCGTTGCAAACCAGGCGCGTCGCAGTAGCACCAGCGCTGCCGTGATGACGTACTCCGCCACCGCGATGTCGTTCGCACCATTGGCAGGGCGAACGACGATATTGCGGGCGCGGCAGGCCTCGAGATCGATGTTGTCCAGGCCAACACCCAGGCGGCCGACGATTTCCAGTTTAGGCGCATGAGCTAACAGGTCGGCGCGCACCTGGGTGCGATTGCGCACGACCAGGGCGCGCGCCTTTGCCAGGCTGGCATGCAGGTCCGCGGGACGATCGACCAGCGTCGGGTCGTAGAGAAAGTCACGGCCCGCCAGCACCGACCTGATGACCGGCTCGTCCATGAATTCCGTGATGACGATTTCAGCCATGCAGCGCCCTGATTTCAGCTAACAAAGATTCATCCACCAGCAGGCCTTCGCGCTGCGCCTGCTCGCGGCTCTTGAGCCGCCGACTGCCGGGCAGGCGCACGGCGGGGTCCGCCGCCATCGCCGCGCACAGGGTTTGCATTCGGGCCGGGAAGGCGCCGCCCGAAAATTTGCCCGGATCGAGCGCGATCAGCAGGTGGCCCATGTCGGGCGGACTGCCGGCGGCGTCGAAAAAGGAACTGGCTTCCCAGCCAAAGGAACTCGCGGTGAGCGCAGCGCCCAGGATCTCGACCATCAGCGCCAGTGCTCCGCCCTTGGCGCCGCCGAGCGGCGCCAGCGTGCCGGCCAGCGCGGTGGTCGGATCGGTGGTCGGCAGGCCGTCCGGACCGCGCGCCCAGTCCGCCGGGATCGCCTGGCCGGCTTTTTGCGCTGCGACGATCTTGCCGCGGGCAACCACGGACAACGCTAGATCGATCACCAGCGGCGCGGTATGCGGCGCCGGCAGCGGCGCCGCGAAAGCCAGCGGATTGGTACCTAACATCGGCGAGTTCCCGCCCCAGAAGGCCATCGCCTTGGGCGTGTTGCCAAACATGAGAGCTAACAAGCCGGCCGAGGCGAGACGCTCAACGTGGGCGCCGGCCTGGCCGAAATGGTGCGAATGCTGGATCGTCACCGCGGCAATGGCCTGTTCGCGCGCCATGCTGGTCAGCGTGTCGATGGCGAGATCAATCGCCGGATACGCAAAGCCCAGGCCGGCATCTATCCGCGCGGCGCCGGGTGCGATGCGCGTCAGTTGCGGCCAGGCGTCGCCCTTGACCTTGCCGCTGCGCAGCTGCGCGCAGTAAGCGGGCACTCGGGTCAGGCCATGACCCGCCTGTCCATCGGCCTCGGCACTGACCAGCGCGTGTGCGGTGCTGGCCGCCGCCGCATCACTGGCGCCACTCGCCACCAGGGCGCGACGCGCCAGTTGCTCGGCGGCATCGAGCGCCAGTCGGATTTTGTTAGCCATTGCCGCCGGCGTCAGGCGCTTCGATACAGCTTGGTCATGACGAATTCGACGTGACCCAGCGCTTCGGCGGCCGTGAGCCTGCCGTTAGACGTTTTTACGATGCAGTCGATCAGTTTGTCGCCGGCCTGATCGATGGTCAGTTCCCGGCGCACGACTCCTGAAACATCGACATCGACGTGTTCCGGCATCAGGCGCACGGTGCGGGGATTGCCGGTCACCTTGATGACCGGCATGATCGGATTGCCGATCACGTTGCCCTGGCCGGTCGGGAAAATGTGCAGGACATAGCCCGCGGCGGCCTGCAGCGTGCAGCATTCGGCCGCGGCCGATGAAGTGTCCATGAAATACAGCCCGGGGCCGCGCGCCGGCGCTTCCGCGGGTTGCAGCACATCGATAAAGCTGATTTTCTTGCCGATCTTTTCCAGGTTGCCGAGCGCTTTTTCCTCGATCGTGGTCAGGCCGCCAGCGATATTGCCCTTGGTCGGCTGGCTGTCAGACAAGTCCGAGGTCTTGTGCGCCTCGATGACATCGTCCTGGTAGGCCTGCCAGGTGCGCATGAACTTTTCGCGGATTTCCGGCGTGGCGGCGCGCGCCGCGGCCAGGTGTTCTGCGCCCGTCAGCTCTGAAGTCTCGCCAAAGCAGCCATATAAGCCCTGCGGCACGAGCTTGTCGTACATGTTGCCGACGGTCGGGCAGGACGCGAGGCCCGTGGTCGTGTCGCTCTCGCCGCACTTGGCGGCGATCCACAACTCGGTCAGGTCGCACTCGACCCGCACCTGTCCCGAGGTCTGGTGCACAAATTCCTTGGCCTTGCGTGATGCGGCGGCCACAGTCGCGATGTCGCCGTTGCCTTCGATCCAGAATCCCGCCACCGGCTTGCCGGTTTTCGCGATGCCGTCGACGATGCGCTGGGTCCAGCCCGGCTCAATACCGATCACGATGCAGGCCGCAACGTTAGGATTCGCGCCGGTGCCGATCAACGTGCGGAAGTGCAGCTCCAGGTCCTCGCCGAATTGCAGGCGGCCGTAAGCATGCGGCAATGCGATCGTGCCACGGATATTGTTAGCCACCGATTCGCAGGCAGCATTCGAGATGTCGTCCACCGGCAGTATCGCGACGTAGTTGCGGACGCCGACCCGGCCGTTCTCGCGCCGATAGCCCCAGATTTTGCTTGATTTGCTCATGTTAGATTTCTTCTACCAGCGCTTGGTTTTCAGATTGTGCACATGCACGTGTTCGCCACGCGCGACCGGCGCGACGATCTTGCCGATGTCCTGGCCGTACTTGATGACGGTGTCGCCGGGCTTGAGGTCAGCGAGGGCGACCTTGTGGCCGATGGGCACGTCACTCCTGACCTTGAGGCGAAAATCGGAATTGTCCTCGGTGACAACGCACAGCATGTCGGTACCCGCGCCGAGATTCTCGACGACTACCACGCCAACGTTGTCCTTGCGATCGTGAACCAGCAGTTGTGGAACGGACACTGGATGTACTCCTTCACGCGTCGATGCGCGCTTGCGAACCCTAAGTCTTATATAAGATACTAAACACATGACACCTGTTACGGCAAGCGTCGCGGTAGCATCCCTGCATGGATAACCAGCCCCAGTACCGGCCGCTCTACAGCCAGGTTTACGAAACGCTGGTCAAGCGCATCGCCGAAGGGGTCTGGCGGCCGGGCACGTCATTGCCCAGTGAGCAGGCGCTGGCCCTGCAGCTCGGGGTCAGCCAGGGCACGGTGCGCAAAGCCCTGGATGCGCTCGCGGTCGATAAAGTCATCGATCGCCGGCAGGGCAAGGGCACCTATGTCGCGGAATTGACCCAGGAACGCTCGCTGTTCCGTTTTTTCCGGCTCAGCCGCGACGACGGCGCGCGCGCCATACCCACCAGCGGCGAGGAATCCGTCAAGCGCCGCGCTGCGCGTGCTGCGGAGCGCAAGATCCTGTCGCTCGCCGACGGCAGCGAGGTCATCGAAATCGTTCGCACCCGCTTTGTCGACAACAAGCCGATTGCGCACGAACGCATTGTCGTGCCCGCCAAGCTGTTTCACGACCTTGACCGCCGCAGTCCGCTGCCTAACACGCTATATGCGCTTTACCAGCGCGAATACGGCGTCAACATCGTTACCGCCGAGGAAAAGTTGCGGGCTGACGCCGCGCGCCGCGAGGATGTGAAGCGCCTGCGGCTCAAGGAAGGCGCGCCGTTGCTGCAGGTCGAGCGCGTGGCGCTGGCGGTTGACGGGCGCCGGGTCGAGTGGCGCGTCAGCCGTTGCGACACAACGGCGCTGGTTTATGCCGTAGCACTGACATGAAACGGGTGCTGTGCGTCGGACATGCGGTGCAGGATTTCGTCTTCGGTGTCGCGGCGCTGCCGCGCGAAGCTAACAAACATCAAGCCGAGAGTTTTCTCAGTGTCGGCGGCGGGCCGGCGGCCACGGCTGCCGTTACCGTTGCCAGGCTGGGCGGTGCGGCGACGCTCGCTTGCCGGCTGGGCACTGACGCGGTGGCCGCCGCGATTCGCGCCGAGCTCGAAACTTACGGCGTCGATTGCCGGTTCCTGCGGCGCTTTCCCGGCTGCGTTTCCTCGTTGTCGGCGGTCATGGTCGACGGCGCCGGTGAGCGCATGATCGTCAATTACGTCGATCCAAACCTTCCGGCGGCACCCGGCTGGTTGGCGGAAATTGATTTTGCGGATTACGACGCGGTACTGGCCGACGTGCGCTGGCCCGAGGGCAGCGCTTTCGCGCTGCAACGGGCGCGGGAACGCGGACTGCCGGCGGTGCTCGATGCCGATGTACCCCTGAAACGCGCCGATCCGCTGCTGAAACATGCAACGCACATCGCGTTTTCCGAGCCGGGATTGCATGATTACAGCGGTGTCGATGACCCGGCGACAGCGCTCGAGCAGGCGCAGCGCGCCACCGGCGCCTGGTGCTGCGTGACCCTCGGTGCGCAGGGGGTTTGCTATACGGCCGCGGCCGGAATCGAACGCCAGCCGGCGTTCAAGGTCGAAGTTCGTGACACGCTCGGCGCCGGCGACGTCTGGCACGGCGCGTTCGCGCTGGCGCTGGCGGAAGGCAACGACGAAATGCAGGCGATTCGCGCGGCATCGGCCGCGGCCGCCATCAAGGTGCAACGCGCGGGTGGCCGTGCCGGTGTGCCGTCACGCCAGGAGCGCGATCATTTGTTAGGACTGCAATGAGCATATCAGCGGGAAAATACTGGGGCATGCGCCGCATGGCCGATGCCAGCGGCCGGTTCAAGATGACCGCGGTCGATCAACGGCCGCCCATCAAGAATCCGATCAAGGCCAAGCGCGGCACCGCCGAGGCTCCGTGGGAAGATGTCGCGGCCTTCAAGGAACTGTTGATACAGGAGCTGCAGGCGGAATCCTCGGCACTGCTGCTCGATCCGCATTACGCGCTGCCGCGCGGCATTACCATGTTAGATGCATCGCGCGGACTGATCCTGACACTGGAAGACTCCATTTATCAGGAAACACCGGGCGGCCGGCTGTCGAGCGAAATCGATGACTGGTCGGTCGAGAAGATCAAGCGTTTCGGCGGCGACGCGGTCAAGGTTCTCACCTGGTACCGCCCGGATGCGGATCGCGCCGTGTGCCGCGCACAGCAGGATTTTACGGCGCGCATTGGCGACGCCTGTGCGCGTTACGACATTCCGTTCGTGTTTGAGCTGCTGGTCTATCCGCTGGCGAGCGATGCCGAGCAGACCAAAGACTATGTGGAGATGCGCAGCAAGCATCCCGAGCTGGTCATTGAAAGCGTGCGCACCTTTGCCGATCCCAGGTTCGGCGTCGATCTTTTCAAGCTGGAAAGCCCGCTGCAGGCATCCGCGGTCCCCGGCGTCGGCGCGCCCGGCTGGGAAGAAACCCAGAAATTGTTCGACGCGTTAGGCGACGCGGCGGGCCGCCCCTGGGTCATGCTGTCGGCCGGCGCCGGCAAGGAAGAATTTCGCCGCGTACTCACGCACGCGTACCGTGCGGGCGCCTCAGGTTATCTCGCCGGCCGCGCGATCTGGCTGGAAGCCTTCGCGCACTTTCCGGACTGGCAGAAGATCCGCGAGGATCTGCGCAGCGGTGGCATCAGTTACATGCGCGGCCTCAATGAACTAACAGATTCAGAGGCCAGGCCCTGGCACCAGCATCCGGTCTACGGTCCAGGAGGCGCGCGGATCGCGCCCGCGGACGCCAGCCTGCGCCATGTTTACCCGGGTTTTGGGAGCCCATCGATATGATGACCTATGGCGTGGCGGCGCTGGCGCGTCCGACGTTTGACGTGCCGTTCGCCGAAGAGATGAAGGAACGCGCGTTCCAGGCACTGCAGGCGGCCGGCATCCGCGTGGTCGGCCCGCGCACGCTGTTGTTCGATCGCGCCGCGGCGGAAACCGCCATCGCGGAAATCGCGGCGCAGGGAAAGATCGACCTGCTGCTGATCCTACAGGTGACATTTACCGACGCCACGATGACCGTGAAGCTGGCGCGGGAGTCGACCGTGCCGTTGGCCGTGTGGGCACTGCCCGAGCCGCGCATCGGCGGTCGTCTGCGCCTGAACGCCTACTGCGGCTTGAATCTCGCCGCGCACGCGCTCGGCAAGGCGGGGGCGCAGCATCGCTCGTTGTATGCCGATCCCGGTGAACCGGGACTGGCCGAACGCCTGCGTGCGTTAGCTAACGCGGCAGATCCAGTGCCATCGCGCGCGGCTGCGCCGCGGGCGCCGCTCGCCGCGGACCAGCAGAAAGCGGCCGATGTGCTCGGCCGGCTGGCTAATTCCAGCATCACGGTTGTCGGCCAGCATCCCGATGGATTCGATACCTGCGAGTTCGATCCGGATTTGCTGGCCAGGCTGGCGGGTCTGCGCATCAACGCCGTGGGCTTGCCGGAACTGTTTGACCGCGCACGCGCCGCTGACGCGACTCGTGTTGCCAAGGTCCGCGCCGACACGGCCGCGCGCGTCGCCGGACTTGATGAGGTGGATGCCGGGCAGCTCGACAAGTCGCTGCGGGTCTTTTGCGCGCTGCAGGATGTCAGGCGCGACACCGGCGCCAGTGGCCTCGCAGTCCGGTGCTGGCCGGAGATGTTCACCGAGTATGGCTGCGCCGCCTGCGGGCCGATGGCGATGATGAACGAGCAACGCGTGCCATCGGCATGCGAGGCCGACGTGAATGGTTCGCTGACGCAGCTCATCATGCAGGAGCTCGCCGGCGAACCGGCGTGGATGGCGGACCTGGTCGATGTGACGCCAGCTAACAACACGGCGGTGTTCTGGCATTGCGGCCTCGCGCCGCTGTCGATGTGCGATCCGGCCGTGCAGCCGACCGCGACCATCCACACCAACCGCCGCATGCCCCTGCTGCATCAGTTCACGCTGAAGCCCGGGCGAATTACGCTGGCGCGTATTTCCCGCGCCCGCAACGTGCCGAAACTCGTGGTCGCTGGCGCCGAAGTGATTCCCGCGCCCATGGCCTTCACCGGCTGCTCCGGCACGGTGCGCTTCGATGCGCCCGCGGCCGAGGTCAGCGAGCGCATTCTCGATGAAGCGCTCGAACATCATTTCGCGCTGGCCTACGGCGAGCACCGGCCGGCGCTGCGCGCGCTGGCCACGCGCTGGCAACTGCCTGTCATCGAGCTCTGTTAGGTAGCGGCACGCCAATGACCGCCTGGGATCCGATCGCGCCGAACTGGGGAAAGATTCCCGCGGTGAAATTGCTGGGCGCGCCCGCGGTGGCGGGCACGCAGCTGCACCTGACGACCTCCGCAGGATCCCTGTGCCTGACACTGCACGATTGTGGCTTGCGACTGCGCAGCGAACAACGCGCGCGCGACTACGGCATGCTGGTCGACGAACCCGCGGAGTTGCCGTTAGCCATCGAGGCCACGGCAGACGGCTTTCGCGTTAGCGCCGTCGCGACTAGCGGTGCACGACTCGCGGTGTTTCTGAGCGCGGAGCCCCTGTCTTTCCAGTTGTTCTGCGACGATCGCCTGGTGCAAAGATCGCCGACTGACGGGCATTTCGTGCGAAAGTTCCGGCTGCCGCCGTTGGCCAGGTTGCCCGAAGGCTGGCTTGTTAGCTTCGATCTGGAGGCCGATACCCGGGTCTACGGTCTCGGCGAAAAGTCCGGCCGGCTGGACAAGCGCGGCCAGCTGCTGCGTTCGCATAACCACGACGCGCTGGGCCTGAATGCCGAATGGAGTTACAAGAACTCGCCGTTCGCCTGGAGCCCCGACGGCTGGGGCGTCTTTATCCACACGCCAGCCGCCGTCAGCCACGGGGTTGGCTATGGGCCCTGGTCGCAGCGCAGCTATGTTGCGGTCGTTAGCAGTGAGTGCCTCGATGTTTTCGTGCTGACGGGCCGCGACGGCGCGGCGCAGCTCGCGCAGTACACGGCGCTGACCGGCCGCGCGCCGGCGCCGCCGGCCTGGAGCCTGGGCGTGATTCTCTCCAAGGCTTATTACCGCGATTCGGAAGAGATCCTGGCGGTGGCGCGCGAGGTCCGGCGTCGCAACATGCCCTGCGAAGTCATCACCTTCGATGGCCGCGCCTGGCAGGACACCGATACGCGTTTCGCGTTTGAATGGTGCCCGCGGCGCTATCCCGATCCGCGGCCGACGGTCAACGCGCTGCGCGAGATGGGATTCCGCATCTGCGTGTGGGAGTACCCGCTGATCTCGGTGCGCAATCCGAAGTTCGCGGAGCTTGCAGCCAAGGGCTGGCTGCTCAAGGATCGGCGCAGCGGCGAGGCCTACCGTTTTCGTTTCGACCCCGAGCCTTTCGGCCAGGTGCTAACACAGCTGCCGGAATCAGGACTGCTCGATTTCACGCACCCGGACGCCTATGCCTGGTGGCGCGATCAGCACAAGGCGCTGTTCGACCTCGGCATCGACATGATCAAGGCGGATTTTGGCGAGCAGATCGAGCCTGACATGCTGGCTCACAATGGCGCGACAGGGGCTGAGCTGCACAATGTGTATGGCTTGCTCTACAACCGTTGTGTCTATGAAGCCGCGAGCAAGTTCGGAGCTAACGGCGCGTTTCTCTTCAGTCGCGCCAGCTGGACCGGGTCGCAGCGCTATCCGTCGCAATGGGGCGGTGATCCGCAGGCGGACTGGGGCGGCATGGCCGGCAACCTGCGCAGCGGCCTCAGCTGGGGCTTGACTGGCGCCCCCTACTACGCGACCGACGTCGGCGGTTTTTATGGCGATCAGCGCGACCCGGTGCTGTATGTCCGGTGGCTGCAGATGGCGATTTTTTCCGCGCACCTGCGCCTGCATGGCATCGGCGCGCGCGAACCCTGGAGCTACGGCGCGGAGGCCGAAGCGCTGGCGATGATGGCACTGCGTCTGCGCAACCGTCTCTTGCCTTATCTCGAGACTGCCATCGCTGCGGCAGCTAACACCGGCCTGCCGGTGCAACGGCCCATGGTGCTCGCGTTTCCGGACGATCCCGCGGCCTGGGCGTTCGAGGACCAGTTCATGTTTGGCGACGACTTGCTGGTGGCGCCGTGCCTGCGGGCCGACGGTCGGGTTAGCGTTTACCTGCCACCGGGGGACTGGTGCCGGTTTCCGGACCGCGAACCCGTCGGCGGCGGCCGCGTGCACGACCTGTCGCTGGGCCTCGGCGAAATGGCGGTGTTTGTGCGTCGCGGCACGCACGTCGCGCTGGGCCCGGAGGGCGGTTTGTTGCGTGGCCGCATCACCCGGAACGAAGAGTGGGTCGCCTAGGCGATCGCTTAAGTCTCATGTCTTATATAAGGGTTGTAAGACATATAAACGTCGTGCTAGTTTGGCGCAAATGAAGCAGTGCCGCCTCGGCGCTGCCAGGTTTTCTGAGGGGGAAATCCACATGGTTAAGAATAAATACACGCTGTTGACCGCGTTCCTGTCGGGCATTGCGACCGCCCTGGTGGCCAGTCCGGTATTCGCGCAGGAGGCTGGCAGTTCCGAGCCCGCGCTGGAAGAAATTGTGGTGACCTCGCAAAAGCGCGAGCAGAAACTGCAGGACGTGCCGATCGCGGTGTCCGTGGTCAGCGCCAAGATGGTCGATGCGGCCGGCGGCTTCAATGTCGACGGACTGCGTTCCATGGTGCCCTCGCTCAACATCCGCAAGACCAATACCTCGCTCAACCAGGCGCTGTTCCTGCGCGGCGTAGGCACGATCAACTTCGCCATCGCGGCACAGCCCAGCGTGGCGGCGGTGGTCGACGGCGTGGTGCTGAACTCTGCCGGTGAAGCCTTCGGCGATCTCTACGACATCGAGCGCGTCGAAGTGCTGCGTGGTCCGCAGGGCACCCTGTTCGGCAAGAACTCCTCGGCCGGCGTGGTCAACATCGTGTCGAAGCGACCCAGCGATGAACTGGGTGGCTACGTCGACGTCGGTTTCTATGAAGACAACGAGTACAAGGTCAAGGCCGCGCTGGACGCGCCGATCTCGGAAAACCTGCGCACGCGCACCACCGTGACCTGGGGCCAGTTCGATGGCTACATCGATAACATTACGACCACCGGCGCTGGTGGCAAGGTCAACGGCTATGACCGCAAGGGCATCCGCACCATCTGGGAAGCCACGCCTAACGACCGCGTGCGCCTGACCTTCATTGGCGACTACCGCGAGTCCGATGACAATTGCTGCGTGGAAATCATCGGCTCCGCGCCTACGGGCGCGAACGGGCCGGCGTTGACGTCCTTGTTATCAGGTGTCTCGCTGCTGGGCGACGACACGCGCCAGGTGAAGCAGAATCTGGCAATGCGTTCGACCGAAAAAGCCTGGGGCGCTTCGGTGCAGGCCGACATCGACTTCGACAAGTTCACGTTGACCTCGATCACCGCCTATCGCACCTGGGACGCGACCGAATATCGCGAAGGCGACTGGCTCGACCAGGCGGCCGCCTATGTCGGCAACGCGTTCGCGCAGCTGCATGATTTCGGTCCGCAGACGCAGAACACGCTGTCGGAGGAACTGCGCATCGCCTCGAAGGGCGGCGGCGACCTCGACTATGTGGCTGGTGTCTTTTACTCAAAGAACGAGGCCGAGCGGTTATTCCGGCGCAGCGATATCGTGTGCACGGCGACCACGTCGCCTGTCAACGCGACGGGCCTGGCGCCTTGCCTCGCCGGCACGTCCACGATCGTGACGCCTGAGGCGAGCGCGCTGTTCGGCGCGAATTTCAAGAACTTGGCCGTGTTCGGCGACGCCACTTACCACATGAGTGAAGCGGTTCGCGTGATTGGCGGCGTCCGCTGGACGCAGGACAAGCTCGACTTCAATCACACCTACAACTTCTCGCCGATCGCGGGTCCCGGCATCCGCAACCAGGCGGGCGGTGGCACGGCTTTCCTGTCGGGCAATAACAGCTCCAGCAATTTCTCCGGTCGCGCCGGGTTCCAGTTCGACCTGAGCAAGGACATGATGGGTTATGTGACCTACGCCAAGGGTTACAAAGGGCCTGCATTCAACGTGTTTTTCAACATGACGGCTAACAATGCGAAGGTATTGGCCGCCGAGACTGGCAATTCCACTGAAATGGGCCTGAAGTCCACGCTGTTCGATGGCCGTATGGTGCTCAACACGGCTGCGTTCTATGCCCGCTACCACAACTTTCAGGCGAACAATTTCCTGTTCCTGAATGGCACGCTGATCACGACGCTGACCAATGCCGGCGATGTCACCTCGGGCGGCGTCGAAGTGGAAATGCAGGCCAAGCCCACGGACAAGCTGTCGCTGTCGGCAGGCTTCACCTACAACGAGGCGCGTATCGATTCGTTCTTCACGCCGGCGGGTTCGAATCCGACGGTGAAGAATGGCACGGCTCTGCCGCTGGCGCCGAAATACAAGGGCTCAGCGTCGATTGAATACAGTTTCCCGGTTGGGAATTTCGAGCTGGTCCCGAATCTGTCGGTCTCGTATCAGGACGAGTCCTGGGCGGATCTGAACGAGCCGGTAGCGCTGCGCATCCCGGGCTACACCACGACAGATCTGATTGTGACGCTGCGTGGCCCCGACAATCGTTTCCGCGTATCGCTCATTGGCCGCAACCTGGGCGACCAGAGTTTCAGCGTGCTGCGCACGGGCGGCGGCCCGGGCGGCGCGCCGCGACTGCAGATTCCGCGTGATGCCGACCGCTATTTCGGTATCCAGGCCCGGTACAACTTCGGCGCCAAATAGACGACACTGCGATCGTGCTTCGGCCGATCGACAAAGCGATCCACTGGCTCGCGACCATCAACGCCCCCATCGCAAGATGGGGGCGTTCGTTTGCCGCTGTCTTGTTAGCCATCATGCTGACGGTGGCGCTGGCGCAGATCCTGTCGCGGGCCATCTTCAACTTCACCCTTGACTGGGGCGAGGATATCGCACGCATGTCGCTGGTGTGGTCGGTGCTGCTCACGGCGCCGATCGGTTACCGCAGTGGCAGCCATGTCGCGATCAGCGCCTTCGCCGAGGCGCTGCCGCCGCGCTGGCTCTATTGGACTGCGCTGCTGGTGAACCTGCTGGTCGGCTGGATCTGCGTGATGCTGCTGATCGAAAGCCGCGCGCTCGTCATGCGCGGCCTGTCGATCACGGCCGCCACGGTGCCGATCCAGATGGTCTGGGTGTATGCGATCGTGCCCGTGGTGCTGACGGTGCTGATCCTGGTGGCGCTCGAAATGTCACTGCGTCTCGCGCGGGCATTGCTCACCCAGCGCTTCGACCTGGTGTTGTCGGGCGTCGTACCGGTCGTCGACGGGAGCGCTGACTGACATGTCGATCGCTTTTTTCTGGCTTTTTGTTTTGCTGCTGGTACTGGGCACGCCGGTGGTATTCGCGCTGCTGATCGGCCCCGGCCTGTCGCTGGTGCTGGATGGCGAGACCCGCTATTTCGCCGCCTTGCTGGCCCGGTTCTATAACGGCATCGACAGCTTTCCGTTGTTGGCGGTGCCGTTCTTCATCCTCGCTGGCGAGCTGATGAACTCCGGCGGCATCACCGCGGCGATCGTGCGCTTTGCGCAGTCGCTGGTCGGGCATCTGCGCGGCGGCCTGGCGCAGGTCAACATCCTGTCGTCGATGCTGTTCGCGGGGATTTCAGGTTCCGCCGTCGCGGATGCCTCGGCGATCGGCAAGATGATGGTTCCATCGATGGTGCGGGCCGGCTATACGCGGCCGTTCGCAGCCGCGGTCACCGCGGCTGCGGCGGTGATCGGTCCCATCATCCCACCGTCCGGCATCATGGTGCTGTACGGCTTCGTCATGAACGTCTCCATCGGCGCGCTGTTTGCAGCGGGCATTGTACCCGGGGTGCTGATTGGTCTCGGGCTCATGGCAACAACGCGGCTGCTCGCGACCCGCTACAAGCTGCCGGTGTCGCTCACGAAGGCCACCTGGCAGGAACGCGGCCAGTCGCTGCGCGGTGCCTACCTGGCGCTGCTGATGCCGATCATTTTGTTAGGCGGCATGCTGTCGGGGTTGTTCACTGCGACCGAAGCGGCGGCGGTCGCGGTTGCCTATGCGCTGATCGTCACGCGCTTCGTGCTGCGCTCCATCGACGGCGTGGAGCTGCGGCGAATTTTTGTCGCCACGGTGCAGCAGTCAGGCGTCATCCTGCTGCTGGTCGGGGCGGCGGTGACGCTGGGCTGGCTGGTCACGGTATCGGGCATGGCCAGCGCGATTGCGCAGCGCATGGTGTCGCTGACCGATAACGTTTATCTGTTGCTGCTGCTCGTCAATCTGCTGCTGTTCCTGGTCGGCATGTTTCTGGACGCGGGGCCGGCGATCCTGATACTCGGGCCGATCCTGGCGCCGATCTTCACCAGCATCGGTGTGCACCCGGTGCATTTCGCGCTGATCATGTGCGTGAACCTCACGGTGGGACTGGCTACGCCGCCGATGGGGCTGGTGCTGTTTGTGGCGTCGTCAGTATCCGGCGAACGCGTGGAGAATATCGTCAAGGCGATACTGCCGTTTCTCGCGGTCGAGTTCCTGGTGATCATGCTGATCACCTATTTCCCGGTCCTGACGCTCGCCGTGCCGCGTTTGTTAGGTCTGATGTAAAGCCCGCATGAACAGCCAGAACTGGATGCGTATCGTGCTCGCGGTCATCGTCGCCGGATGCATTGCGGGCATCATCAGTTCCAGCGCCAAGCAGGCTGAATACACCATCCGCATCGCGTTCCTCGCGTCCCAGGATGACGAGGACTACATCGGCGCGGTGGCGTTTCGCGACAAGATGCGTGAGTTGACCGGCCCGCGCGTCGAGGTGCAGATCTATCCCTCGGGCCAGTTCTGCGGCAACGAACGCGAATGCATCGAGTCGCTGCAGAGCGGCGTGCTCGACATGCACCAGACCACCATCGGCGGGCTCGCCGGCCTGTATGGCGCCGCGCAGGTGTTCGACCTTCCCTACCTGTTCCGCGACGACGCGATCGCCGAGTGCGTGCTGGACGGCGAGGTCCCGGGCGCGATGGGGCAGGATATTCTGCAGAAGGGTCTCGGGCTACGGCTGCTGGTGGTCGGAAATACCGGCGGCTGGCGCGCCTTTGCAACCACGCAGAAACGGATCAGCTCGGTGCGCGATCTCAAGGGTCTGCGCATCCGCACGCTGCCGTCGGCACTGGAACAACAGATGGTGCGCGAACTTGGCGCCAGCCCGATGGCGCTGCCGTTTTCGGAGATCTACACCGCGTTAGGCGCCGGCATGCTGGCCGGCACCAAGAACAGCATCCAGGACATCATGGGCATGAAGTTCGATGAGCACATCCGCTATGTGTTCATGGATCGGCACAGTTACATGGCGTCGATCTGGTGGTTCTCCCAGCCCGCCTGGGACAAGCTGCCGGTGGATATTCGCGCCGCGGTGACCGAGAGCGCACGCGCGCTGGCGATCGCAACCCGCAAGGCGGCCAAGGATCGCGAGGCGCCGGCGCTGCAGGAGTTTGTGAGCAAAGGTGGCGTCGCGGACGTCGCCACCGACCAGCAGCGTGCCGAGTTTCGCGCCGCGACTGCGCCGCTGCGTGGCTGGTATGTCGAGCGCTACGGCTCAAGCTGGCTCGAGCGCGTCGACCAGGCGGTCGCGCGATGTGAACAACTTAACCGGTGAAGCTAACAACTAAGGCCATGAAGATATTGATCGTGGATGCCGGCAATTATTGCCGTTCGCCGGTGGCGGAATGCGTGCTGCGCCAGATGCACCGGGTGTCGGCGGCAGGGCAGGCGTTCAGCTTTGCGTCCGCGGGCCTCAAGGACAAGCACGCCGGCGACAGCGCCGATCCGCGCTCGATCGCGGCCTGCGCAACCCGTGGTTACGACCTGACAGCGCATCGTTGCCGGGAAATCACCGCGCAGGATTTTCGCGAGTGCGCGCTGATCCTGGCGATGGATCGCGACAATCTCGCGCAGTTGCAGCAACGCCAGCCGGCGGAGATTGCCGCGCGCCTGGAATTGTTTCTGGGCGATGCCGAGGTTCCGGATCCTTACTACGGCGGCGACGATGGCTTTGCGCTGATGATGGATCAGATCGAGGCGGGTGCCAGAACACTGCTATCCCGCCTGAACTCCGCCCCGACGCGTTAGTCTTTCGCCGCGACGCAGGGCTCCCGCCACGCAGTCTGTGACGTTCATGCAGGTTGATTGACGGCCACCCCGGCCCTACAGTCGGAACACTGCGGCCTGGGCGATCCGACTCGATTGAAACAGCTAACTGGCACGTTGATTGGGCTCCGCGCGCCTGGTGCGCCGCGGCTGGCCCTGTGCCTGTGCCTGGCGTTGCTCGCGAGCGCAGTTCCCGGCGCGCAGGCCGAGTCCAAAGGCCGCACGCAGACGCTGGGCTTCGTGATCCGCGACTGGTTCACCGCGGTTTATAACAGCAAGTTCGTCGACGAGTGCCCGGAAGGCATCGCGATCAGCAACGATGAAGTCTGGTGGCGCGGCCTGCCCAGGGCGGATCGTGCGCGCCTGACCGGCAACGGCCTGATCCAGCAATTGAATCGCATGCCGACCGCGATGAAGCGCGGGCCTAACGGCGAGAACGTCTGCCTCAGTCCCACCGCGGTCAAGGACCCGCCGATGCGCGTGGTCGAGGGCAAGTATTCCTATGGCGTCGATCTCGATGGCCGCAGCGATGGCGCGGCGACGCGCAATTCCTGTCCGCACGAGAACTTTACGCATCCGGACGGCACGCCGGGCATCGACAACCAGATGTACCGCCTGGTCGGTTGCGTCTACGGCTGGCGCAAGGGCGGCCTGCCGGAACTAAATGCGCATGAAGGCCGCGGCACCAGTGGGCTGGGCATGACGCTGGTGGAAATCACCGGCGTCACCGATCCGCGCAACTCCCCCGATGTGACGATTGCCTTTTATCGTTCGGTCAACCAGTTTGCGCTTGACGGCAATGGCAAGCCGCTGCCGTTCTCGAGCTACAACGTCGACATGGCGGGCAACAAGCCGCGCTATGGCGATTCGCTCAAGGGTGCCATCAGGAATGGCGTGCTGACCACGACGCGCGGCGATGTGCGCCTGCCGTTTTACGGCAACTACAATTTCCTACATCCAAGCATCCGCGACATGGGGTTGCGCCTCGAGATCGCGCCCGATGGCACAACCGCGAAGGGGCTCGTGACCGGTTACTACAACATGGACGAGTTCCTGTATTACGTCGGCGGCATGGTCGGGCACACTTCGACCGCCGATGATTGCCCGGCGATGTATGTCGCGGCCCATGAGCTGGCCGATGGCTATCCGGACCCGAAGACCGGCCAATGCACGCACCTGTCGGCCGCCTTCGATGTGACGGCGTATGCGGCGTTCGTTATTCACCCGACTGACCAGGAGTCCAGGAAGTGACTGGCGCGCCAGGTCGTGGCCGCATTTGCGTCGCGTTGGCGACGGCGCTGGTTCTCGCGGCCTGCGCACCTAACGAACCACCATCCGCCGGCGCGCCGGCGAGCATGCGCCGGCTCTCCAACGATCAGTATCGCAACATCATCGCCGACGTGTTCGGTCCGCAGATCACGGTGGCGGGCCAGGCCGACGCGCTGCAGCGCAGCGACGGCTTGTTGGCTGTGGGCGCGAGCAAGGCGGAAATCACGCCCTCCGGCTACGAAAAATACTACGCGATGGCGCGCTCGGTCGCCGCGCAAGCGGTCGACCCGGACAATCGCGCCAGCGTCGTGCCCTGCACGCCGCGGTCCGCCGCGGAGCCTGACGAAAACTGCGCGCGCCAGTTTTTCGCCAAGGTCGGCCGGCTGCTGTATCGCCGGCCGCTGGCGCCCGCGGAACTTGAACTGGTGTTGCGGATCGCAGGCGAGGGTGCGCGCCTGCGCCAGGATTTTTACAGCGGGCTCGAGGTGGCGTTGACCGGCATGTTGCAGTCGCCGCAGTTCCTGTTTGTCGTCGACACGCTGGAACCCGATCCCACGCCTGCCGGCAGGCAGCGCCTGACAGCGTACGCACGCGCGGCGCGGCTCAGCTTGCTGCTGTGGAACACGTCACCTAACGAGCAGTTGTTGACTGCAGTGGAAAAAGGCGCGCTCGACAGCGCCGGTGGCCGCAAGGACATCGTCGAGCGCATGCTCGCGTCGCCGCGCGTGGAAGCCGGCGTGCGGGCATTTTTCGAGGATTTCCTGCATTTCGACCAGTTTGAAACGCTGGAAAAAGACAGCGTGATCTATCCGGCATTCAGTGTCCGTGTGGTCGAAGATGCGCGCGAACAGGTGCTGCGCACGGTGCTGAAGCATGTGCTCGACAAGCGCGCCGATTACCGCAACCTGTTCACGACCCGGGACACGTTCATTACCGGTAGCCTGGCGCGCATTTATCGGGTGCCGACGGCGAAGCCCGAGGGCAGCGTTTGGGTGCCTTACGAATTTCCGGACGGTGATCCGCGCGCGGGCCTGCTGACCGAAGTGGGCTTTGCGGCACTGGCCTCGCATCCCGGACGCAGCTCGCCCACGCTGCGCGGCCGGGCGATCCGCGAAAACCTGCTGTGCCAGAAAGTGCCGAATCCGCCGGGCAACGTCGATTTTTCGCGATTCGAGTCCGCCGACGCACAGAAAAAAACCGCGCGCGAGCGCCTGGCGCTGCACAGCACCAACGCCGCCTGCGCGGGTTGCCACAAGATCACCGATCCCATCGGGCTGGCGCTGGAAAATCTCGACGGCATCGGCCAGTTCCGCCGCACCGAGAATGGCGCCGTGATCGACGCCAGCGGCACGCTGGATGGCGTCCCCTTCACCGACGCAGCCGGACTCGGGCGCGCCATGCGTGACAACCCGGCGACGACGTCCTGCGTGGTGCAGCGCCTCGCGTCCTACTCGTTAGGTCGCAATGCCGGTGGCAGCGACAAGCCGTTCGTCGATTATCTCAACCAGTCATTTTCCCACGACGATTACGATTTCCTGGAGCTGCTGCGCCGTGTCGCGCTCAGCGATACCCTGTTTGCGGTCAAGCCGCCAGTGGGCGCAAGCTCCGGCGTGCAAACTGCGAGGACAGAACCATGAGCATTCTATTGCCGCGCACCACCACGCGACGCCGCGTGCTACGCAGCGTGTTAGATGGCGCGGCAGTCACGCTGGCGCTGCCGTTCCTCGATTGCGCGCTCAATGGCAATGGCACCGCATTGGCGGCCAGCGGCAAGCCGCTGCCGCTGCGCTTCGGCACCTGGTACTGGGGCATGGGCCACACGCCGGGGCATGCAATCGCGGACAAAGCCCAGACCGGTCCCGGCATCGGCTTCCTCGAGGAAACTGCGGCGCTGAAACCCTACGCCGACCAACTGAATTTTTTCAGCGGCTTCGGCATGCCGCTGGACGGACGCTCGAACTACACGCATTTCACCGGCTGGGTCGGCAATCGCACCGGCTCCGTGCCGCAGAAGGAAGGCGAAATCGCCAATCCAACGCTGGACCTGCTGATTGCCGACACGATCGGCGCCGGCACCCGCTTCAAGACCATCGACGCCTCGAGCGCCGGCATTGCGCGCGAGAATTACAGCGCCCGCAGCACCGAGAGCCGCGCCCAGGCCGAGATCTCGCCGGTGGCGCTGTACACGCGGCTGTTTGGGGCCGATTTCGTCGATCCGAATGCCGGCACCTTCCAGCCCGATCCGGCCGTCATGCTGGAGAAAAGCGTGCTGTCGGCGTTCATGGAGCAGAATCGCGACTTCAGCCGCACGTTAGGCGCCGAGGACCGCAGGCGCCTCGATGAGTACTTCACGTCCATCCGGCAGCTCGAGAACCGCCTGGCGCTGCAGCTGGAAAAACCCGAACCTAACGACGTGTGCGTGCGGCCGGCACGGCCCGCGGAACCGGCGCCGGACAAGCTGGCGCAGGCGCGCGAGATACCAAACGTGATCGAGACGCACGCGAACATGGCGAAGTTGCTGGCGATGGCGGTGGCCTGCAACCAGACGCGCGTGTTCAACATGGTGTTTACCGACAACTTCGCCAACGTACGCAAGAAGGGCGAGACCTATACCCATCACCTGCTGACGCACACCGAGATGATCGATCCCAGTCGCGGCTACCAGCCCATGGCATTCTGGTTCAACCAGCGCTGCAGTGAAGCGTTCGCCGTCTACCTCGCGACGCTCGCGAGCATCCACGAAGGCTCGGGTACGCTGCTGGACAACTGCCTGATCTTTGCCGCCAGCGAAACCAACTACGCCAAGCTGCACACCATCGACAGCATTCCGGTGTGGCTCGCCGGCAAGGCGGCGGGTCGCATGAAGACCGGCTTGCATGTGGTCGGTGGCGGCGATCCGATCACGCGCGTCGGCTTCACGGCCATGAAAATCATGGGCGTGCCGCTGCGCAACTGGGGCACGAAGTCGCTGCAGACGTCGAAGCCCATCTCCGAGGTGATGGTCTAGCCCATGCGGTTTTTGTTAGTCGCGTTGATGTTGCAGGCCGCGGTCGCGGCCGAGACCGCGCCGGGCGGCATCAGGCTGCATCCCGCCGGCCATGGCTGGATCCTGACCGACGCCCGCGGCATGACCCTCTACACCTACGCGCAGGACCAGAAATCGGGTCCGCCATCCTGTGTCGCCAAGTGCATCGAGGCCTGGCCGCCGTTGTTAGCCGCCGCCGATGCGAATGGCGGCGGCGATTGGTCGCTTGCTGCGCGGGACGAGGGCGCGCGGCAGTGGGCGTTCCGCGGCAAGCCGCTGTATCGCTCAGCCCGCGATGCCGCACCCGGCGACATGAATGGCGATGAGCTGCAGCAAAAATGGTACGTCGCCGTGAAGCCGATCGTGACACCGCCGGCTTTCGGGATCCTCAAGACTCCGTTAGGTTACTTGCTGGTCGACCAGCGGCGCATGGCGCTGTATGTGCCGAGCGGGCCGCGCCCGTCGCCCGATGATTGCGTCGACGATTGCGCGCGCAGCTGGCGCCCGGTCGAAGCCTGGTCGATGGCGGTGCCGCCGTCCAGCAACTGGACCTTCGTCGTGCGCCGCGATGGCACGCAGCAGTGGGCGTTCAAGGGCAAGCCGCTGTATCGCTATGCCGAGGATTTCAATCCGGGCGAAACCAACGGCGTCGGCGTCAGCGCGTGGAGCGTTGTCGTTCTCGAACCTGCGCCACCCGTGCCGTCCTGGGTCACGCGCCAGAAGTCTGATGGCGGTGAGCTGTATGCCGACGCCGCGGGCAGGACGCTCTATGGTCATGATCCGGCCGGCTACCACCTCGGTCGCGTGATCGAGCACCCGGAGTGGTGGCGCCCGGTGTTAGCCGACGCCGCATCGCGCCCGGTCGGCGCCTGGTCGATCGTGACGCGTGGCGATGGCGTGCGCCAGTGGGCGCACAAGGGGCTGCGCCTCCATACCAACGTCCGCGATCGCGAGCCCGGCGATATCAGCGGCGTGCGCAGCGGCGATCGCGTCTGGCGCCCCATCATGACCTCGGGGCAGACCATGCCCGGGTCCGGTCTCTAGGTCTGTTAGCTTTTCAGCAGGAGTTTGCCCATGTGGTTGCCGCATCTGTATACCGATTCCTCCGGCCAGTCGGTCCTCGACGAGGTCGAACTGAAAATGACCGGACCCGGTGCCGCCACGGCGCAGGACGGCGTCTATTTCCAGCGCGTCAACGCCGCGCAGCAGGACGTCAGTCATTGGGCCATCGGACACGCCTTGCCCGGGCATTTCGTTGACTTCGCGCCAACGCCGGAAACCACGCTGGTTGCGGTGCTCTCAGGCCAGATGCATCTGACGGCGAGCAATGGCGAGGAGCGTCAGCTGACACGCGGTGACCTGATGTTGCTGCAGGACGCCGGTGGGCCGGGGCACATGACGCGCTTCATCGGCCAGGAGGCCTGCAATTATCTGCTGATCGCGATGCCGGGGGGCATAAAGCAGCCGTGAAACTGTTAGTTACGACAGCAGCGTTCGCGGCGCTGGTCATCGCGACCGGCGGCGACCTCGTGCGTAGCGAGAGCCCGCGACCCCGGCCGGACATGTCCTGCGCCTTTTTTTCGCCCAACCCCGACGACCGCGCGGGCCCGCCGATCAGGTTTTTTGCCGATCTTTCCGCCGAGGAAGAAAGCGCAGTGACCGAGAGTCCGGGCGCGGGCCGTGTCGACTTCGTGCTCGATCGCAAGACGCTCAGACTCAGCTGGAAAGTAAGTTTTCGCAAGCTGACAACAGCGCCGATCGGCCTGCACGTGCACGGCCCGCAGACCCCCGGGGGCGAAGCCGGCATCCTGTTCGAGCTTGCGCCGCCGCGCGGCCTGCGCGACGGCGTCAGCGGCGAGAAGCTCCTGGATGATGGTTTGTTAGGTTACCTGGTGCAGGACCGGCTCTACGTCAACCTGCAGACGCGCAGGTATCCGGCCGGGGAATTGCGTGGCCCGGTGCGCAAAGCCCGCCCCGAATGCGCACGCGCCGCCATGCCGGCCCCGAAATAGTGGAGACATCGACATGCCCGCACTGAAACCCGCCTCGGTCTATCGCATCCCCGGCTACCGGCTCGATGCTAACGGCCGCTCCACCTGGACCTGGTATGAAATCCCGCTGCTCCAGACTGGTCCGCGCAGCAGCATGAGCGCGCGCCAGGAGGCGATGAGCTGGGGCCTGGGGTTCTCGCAGAACAGCCCGAAGCCCTACAACCTCAACGAAATGCACAAGACCAACCAGATGGGCATCGTCTGGGTGATGTCCGGCCATCTCGATACCACGATCCAGGTCGGCGAAATGCGCCGCCGCGGGCCGGGCGAGGGCAATTTCGTGCATGGCCACTGCCTGCATCACTCGACCATGCGCAGCACGGTGCCGACCACCACGCTCAGTCTCAACCTGACACGCAAAGTGACACCCGGCTATGTCTTCAAGTAACGATATTCGTCCCACGCGGCGCGAGCTCGCGCTCGGGGCGCTGGGCGCGGCGCTCGGCCTGCCGACCTTGTTAGGCTCAGCGGCGCAGGCGGCGGGCGCCACACCGGTCGCACCGGCTGTGGCTGCCGCGCCACCCGCTGCGGGCGACGAGCTGCCGCTGCACGCAGTACGCAATGCTGCGCCTGTCAGCCCGGCAGGCGATTTTCACATCGTGGGCAGCACGGTCGAGCCGCTGCCGCTCGCGGAGTGGGAGGCTGAAGGCCCGATGGGCAAGGGCGTGCAGATCGTCTGGGGCCAGGCTGCAGTCGACAAGGCGCCGGCCAGCGCGTCGCGTTATCAGCAGAAGACCTACTCGTTTCCAACCGGCACGATCCGTGTGCTGGAATTTCCGGCGTCAGGCGGTGGCATGATCCACGCCATCACGTCCGAGACTGCGATTTTCATGCTGCACGGGTCAGGCAGCGTCGATGTGGCCGGGGCCACGGTCAACCTCGATTCGGGCGATGTTGTTAGCTACCCGAGCGGTGTGCTGCGCGGCAGCGGACCCGCGACCGTGATCGCGTGGACAGTCACTGGCACGCTCAACAATGAAGCATCGCGGTCGCGGCTCGTACGCCGCGCCGAGGCCGTCGTCATGGACAGCGCAGAGTGGGATCAGGGTGGCAAGCGCATCTCGGCACGCACGGCGGCGGAACTTGCGGCTGCGCCGCCCGCTGCGATCCGGCTTTCGGTGTCGCGCTATGAATTTCCCGGCAACTCGGTGCGCGTTGCGCGCAATTTCAGGGGCGGACCCACGAGCCCGAAGACCGGCGAGCTCGATGCACTCATCTACATCACCTCGGGGCACATGAAATTCACGCAGGACGGCCGCGAAGTCGAGGTCATGCCCGGTGATGCGATCCGCGAAATCGCCGGCGCCTCGCATTTCTGGTACCGCCTCGAGGACTCGTCGTTCGTGGCCACCAGCAGCCTGCCGGTAGTGCCACTGGCGCGGGCGCGCAGGTGAACGAAAGCGCGGGCCCGGCCGCCGCGGAGTTTCGCCGCCACTGGACCGTGGTGTTGGCAGCGGCGTTTGGCGCGGCCGCTGGCATCACCGGCATGTCGTTCTACAGCTTGAGCATTCTCATTGGCCCGCTGACCGATGCCTTCGGCTGGAGTCGCGCCGAGGTGTCCGGCGCGAAAACCGTGCTGACGATCGGCTTCATCCTGACCGCGCCTTTTGTCGGCTACGTCGCCGACCGTTTTGGCGTCCGGCGCATCGCCATGCTGTCGTTAGCTTTGCTGGCGCTCGCGATGCTGTGGATGACGCAGGTCGGCCCGTCGCTGCTGTCGTTCTACCTGTCGCTGCTGTTGCTGGCGATCGTCGGCGGCGCGACCACGCCACTGGTGTGGACGCGCGCGGTGGCGAGCTGGTTTCAGCAGGCGCGCGGCTTTGCGATGGCACTGACCCTGAGCGGCATCGGCGTCATCGGGGTCATCACGCCACCGCTGCAGAATGCGCTGATCCAGCGGTTTGACTGGCGCGCCGCTTATGTGTGCATGGCTGTGTTCGCATTGCTGGCGCTGATTCCGATCGCGGTCTTTTTCCGCGAAAATCGTGGCGCGGCCGACAATGTGTCTGCGAACCCACCGGCCGCGGGCCACGACGAGCTGCAACCGGGCTTCACCGTGCGCGAAGCGCTGCGCAGCCGCGCGTTCTGGCAGCTGTGCGTCGCGTTTTTTCTCGTCGGCGGCTCGGTGTCGGCGCTGATGGTGCACCTGGTGCCGCTCATCATGGCAGAGGGTCTCGACCGCGGGGCCGCGGCGGGTATCGCCAGCGTGATGGGCATCGCGGTGATATTCGGCCGCCTGCTGACCGGCTATCTGGTCGATCGGTTTCATCCGCCGTACGTGGCGGCGCTGTTCCTGATCGTGCCGGTGCTGGGATGCCTGTTGTTGTTAGGTGACCATGTCACGATGACCGTCGTTATCGTGGCTGTGGCCTGCATCGGCCTCGCGGCCGGTTCCGAAGTGGACCTGGTGCCGTTCCTGACTGTGCGTTACTTCGGCCTCAGGGCCTACGGCAAGATCTATGCCTGGATATTCATTGCGTTCTACACCGGCGTGGGCCTGGGCCCGCCACTGCTGGGTCGGATGTTCGACCGTTATGGCAGCTATGACCTCGGACTGACCTACCTGATGCCGGTGTTAGCCCTGGGCGTGGCGGTTGTTGCCACGCTCGGCAAGAGTCCGTCAGGCCGAAAAGCCTGACAGCGACAGCGGCAATTCGCGCACGCGGATGCCGGTCGCTGCGAAAATGGCGTTGCACAGCGCCGGCGCCAGCGGCGGCAATGCGGGTTCACCGACGCCGGTGGGCGAGTAGCCGCTGTCGACCCAGTGAATGCTGACCGGCGGCGCCGCCGGCATGCGCAGCAGCGGGTAGTCATGGAAATTGCTTTGCTGCACGGCGCCGTTCTCGACGGTGATGCGTTGGCCGAGCGCGGCGCTCAGTCCATCGGTCACGGATCCTGCGACCTGATGCTCGGCATTGAGCGGATTGACGACCAGCCCGATATCGCCGGCGACGGTCACGCGGTTGACCTTGAGATTCCTGCGCTTGTCGACCGTCACGTCGACCACTTCGGCAAAATGGCCGGCATGGGAATAATAGAAAGCCAGGCCCAGGCCGCGACCGCCGCGTAATTTCTGGCCCCAGCCGGCTTTGTCGGCCGCAAGTTTAATGACAGCGATTGCGCGCGCGGGATTCAGCCCCGGCTGGTTAGCCGCGGGTTGCGGCATCTTCGCGAACAGTTCCACCAGCAGTTCGACATGGTCGCGTTTCGCAGTCACCGCGACTTCGTGCAGGAAACTCTGCGCCGCGAAGGCGATGCCGTTGGATCGCGGCGCGCGCCACGGTCCGGTGCGGGTCGCGAGCGGCAGCAGGGTCTGGCTGACAACGGTGTTAGCCACGACATTCATCGGAAAATCGGCCGGATCGATATTGCCGCCCGAGACCGGGGCCTTGCCGTCACTGGTGAAACTGATGAAATGCTGCTGCCAGGCAGTCAGCTGGCCCTGCTTGTCGACAGCGGCCTTGAAACCATGGAAGCCGCCGACGCGGTAGTAGTCGTATTGCAGGTCGTCTTCGCGCGTCCACACCAGCTTCACCGGGCTGTCGACCTTGCGCGCGATCAACGCCGCTTCAGTCATGAAGTCATACATCAGGCGGCGGCCGAAACCACCACCGAGGCGCGGCAGGTGCACGGCTACCTTGTCGAGCGGCAGGCCTAACAGACGGGCAATGGACGGCCGCGATGAGTCGACGGTCTGCGCCGGCGCCCACAGATCGATCTGGCCGTCGCGATACCAGGCGGTCGTGACCTGCGGCTCCATGGTGGCATGCGCCAGGAACGGGTAGGAGTAGAACGCCTCGACCTTTTTGTTAGCTGCCGCAAACGCGACTTTCGTGTCGCCGCTCTCCCGCAAGGACTGTGCGCCCGGTTGCGCGGCGATTTTCTTCGCCTCGGCCAATGCCCCGGACCAGCTGTCGCGGGACGCGCTGCTGGTATCCCAGTCGATCTTCAGCGCGCGCCTGGCGCGAAACGCGGCCCAGGTGGAGGAGGCGATGACCGCCACGAAGGGCACCGCCTCCGCGGGCCCGGCTCCCTGTCCGTCGATGGTGAACACGTCCAGCACGCCGGGCAGGCGCCGCACCTCGTCGAAGTTGCCGCTCAACGGTTTGGAGCGCAGCGCCGGGCCGCGTGCAATCGCCGCATATTTCATGCCCGGCAGGCGCACGTCCATCGCGTAGAGCGGCTCGCCGCTGACGATCTTGGGCACATCGACGCTGCGGGTTGGCTGGCCGACGATGCGGTAGTCGCTGCGGGACTTGAGTTTGACGCTGGCAGCATCCGGCACGGGCAGCGTTGCCGCAAGCGCCGCCAGTTCGCCGTAGCCCAGGCGCCGCGTCGATGCCGCGTGAACCACGGTTCCGGCCACGGTGCTGCACTCGGCGGCCGGCACGTTCCAGCTGTTAGCTGCGGCCTTGACCAACATCGCGCGCGCCGTCGCACCGCAGAGTCGCAGCGCGTCCCAGCTGGCGGGCGTTGAGCGCGAGCCGCCGACGGTCTGCGAGCCGTAAATGGCCGAGTTGGCGGGCGCCTGCTCCACCGTGACGCGCGACCAGTCGGCGTCCAGCTCATCGGCAATGGTCATCGCCGCCGAGGTCTTGATGCCCTGTCCCATGTCGGGCCGCGCCGCGAGGATGCGAATCGAACCGTCGGGATCGATGCGAATGAAGACTGAGGGCGAGAGTACCGTCGCCGGTGGCGGGTTGGGTGGCACGGTCTGCGCGCGTGCTGCTTCGCCCGGGATACCGAAGGTCGCAACCAGCAGGTAACCGCCTGCGGTTGAGGCGCTTGCCCTGAGAAAATCGCGACGCGTACCAGACATCTCGGGCCAGTATAAAGTAAGCCGCTTATGGCAGCACACCCGGTTGGTCGCGCCGGACCGCTCGCGACCCTGACGATCGCGACCCACGCCTTGGCCCCGCTGCGCCTGTTCCTGGAAACCGGCCACGATCTGCAGTGTCTCGGCCCCGCAGCCGTAGACGACGCGACCCGCCGCGCGCGCGCCGCGCTGTGGCAGCTCCCGGAGGATGTCGGATATCTCGAGTATCACTTTACGCGCGCCGGCATCAAGGACGCCGCCTGCATCCGCGTGCTCGTGTTGGATCGGCCCAGCGAACCCTGGCGCGGCAGCTGGGAACCCGCCGTGTATGGACCCTATACCATCGGCTTTCCTAACACAGTACAGGAAGCGCTCGATGCCAGGCTGCGCTTGTTAGGATTCGGGGCGCGCAATCCACTGGAACGGACGCTGTTCCGGCACCCGGACGGCCGCAGCTGGGAAATCCTGGAATCCCTGGCGACCGCGCCGGAATTCGTTGCGGCGGTCGGCATCGCGCGCGGCGCCGGCAATCCGCCGATCTCGCTGGTAGACGCGCAGGGTTTGGGCGGCCCCGCCTATTCCATGTGTATTGTCGAAGACACCGACCGCATGGCCGGTTTCATGCGGGATGCGCTGGGCTTCGAAATCCGCAATCGCCGCCGCCAGACCTCGGCGGGCCGCCAGGGCGCGATGAACACACCGGATGGCACGCAGTTCGAAATCGCGCAGGCTTACCCTCCGTATGGCGCGCACGGATTCCTGATCCTGCTGCAGTTCATCAATCTGGCGGTGGCGGAGCCGCCACGGCCGCCGCGGCTGCCGGCGACCGGCCTCGTGATGTACAGCTTTCCGGTCGATGACATGGCAGCGGTACTGCGCCAGGCAGCGGCCGCTGGCGCGCGCGAAATCCGTGGGCCGTTACTGCTGGCAGATCCGCGCCACGGCGTGGCGCTGCATGCCAGTTTTCTGGCGCCCGGCGGCATTGCGTTCGAATTGTTTCAGCCTCAACATTGACTGCATGCTGATCAACAACTGGTATGTGGCGGCCTACGCCCATGACGTAACCGCGACCAAGCCGTTAGGCGTGCGGATGCTGGGCTGCGACTTCGTGCTGTATCGCGACGCGGCCGGCAGAGCGGTCTGCATGTCCAATGTCTGCGTACATCGCGGCGCGGCGTTAGCCAATGGCCAGATCGTCGCCGGCAACGTCGAATGCCCGTATCACGGCTGGCAGTTTGGCAGCACGGGCCACTGCATGAAGATACCGGCGCTGGGCGATGAGGCGGCCATCCCCAGGCGCGCACGCATCGACAGCTATCCGACGCTGGAGAAATACGGCTGGGTGTGGGTATTTCTCGGTGACCTGCCGGAGGCCGAGCGGCCGCCGCTGCCGGATCTGTTTCCGGAATATGAGATGCCGGACCAGTGGCGGCTGATTCACTACCAGGGTGAAGGCAACGTCAACTGGGCGCGCTTCGAGGAGAACTCGCTGGACACCGCGCATATCAATTTCGTCCATCCGACCTTTGGCACGCGCCGCGCGCCGCGCGTGCACGTGGTGCCGATCACGCCGACCGAACATGGCGCCAAGGTGCAGCGCGTCCGGCCGGCGCCGAAGGTGGAGCAGAAAACCGGCGAGATGGCCAAGATCCTCAATCCCGATCGCGGCTTCACAGCGGTGTCGGTCGAGTTCAGCCTGATCGGTGTCTGCCATCGCATCCAGCCGGTGTTCCAGGAAGGCATGTCGATCATCACCTTCTCGGTCAAGGTGCCGATCGATGCGACCAGCACCCGCACCTTCGGCATCCAGGGGCGCAATTTTCTGTTAGATCCCGCGGAGGACCAGGACCGCCACGCGATGATCCTCAAGGCCCTGAATGAAGACCTCGCGGTCGTCACGCGCATCGAGCCGAAGCTGCCACCGCGCACCGCCGCCGAGGAGTTCCTGACCGAAACCGACGGCATGGAATTTCTGTTCCGGCAGCGCGTGCGCGACTGGGCGCGGCGCGGCAACGAAATCGACGTGGAAAAAATGCAGTCCGAGCGGCAGCGGCGGGTGCTGGTCATTCCGTCGCCGCAGCGGCGCTCCGATCCCGGCAACTGGGTGCACCGGACCGTGCCCCTGGTGCCGCAAGGCGATCCTGAGGCCCCGGTTGTGAGTCTGGCGCGGACCTAACACGCCTGTGAGTCTCAAGATCTCGGGTTGTGTGATTGCCTATAACGAGGAGGACTGCATCCAGTCCTGCCTGCGATCGCTGGCGCTGGTCGCCGACGAACTGCTGGTGGTGGATTCACACTCCACCGACCGCACGCACCAGCTGGCCGCGGAATGCGGCGCGCGGGTGATTGAGCGCGACTGGCCCGGATACCGTTCGCAGCGCCAGTTTGCACACCAGGCCGCGAGCCATGACTGGATTATCATGCTGGACGCGGATGAACAATTGTCACCCGAGCTCGCGGCGGAGATTCAGCAACTGAAACAACCGGGCGCCGCAACGGCCGCGGCTTACTCGATTCCCTTTGCATCGCGTTACTTTGGAAAATACCTGCGCTTCGGCGATGCCGGCCGCGAGCATCACGTGCGCCTGTTCGACCGCCGCCGCGCGGCCATGGGTGGCTTTGAGATCCACGAGAAGATCGTCGCCAAGGGCTCGGTCGGCAGCTTGCGTGGCCGGATCCTGCACGACTCGTATCGCAATCTCGATGACCAGGCCGAAAAGCTGACACAGTATGCGGCGTTGATGGCACAGCACATGCACGCGGCCGGCCGGCGCGGCGGAGTTCTGCAGATTGTTTTCAATCCGGCCTGGCGCTTCCTGCGCGCATACTGCCTGCGGCTCGGGTTCCTCGACGGCTGGCGCGGCCTGGTGATGGCTTTGCAGGATGCCAACTACGTCCGGCAGAAATACCTGCGTCTCTACGTGCTGTCACGCGCCAACCGCTAGAGAAACTTGTCCAGGCGCCGGAACAGATCGGCACGGTCCACGAGGTCTGTCAGCCAGTCAAGCTGGTCAGTTTCCAGCGTGATCACCGGCGACAGCCGGTAGTTGTCGAACCACTGGTAATAGAGCCGATTGAGCCGCGACAGGTAATTGGCCGGGATGTCCTGCTCCATCGCGCGGCCGCGCGCGCGGATGCGCTTACGCAGCGTGCGCACCGGGCAGCGCAGCTGGATCATCAGGTCGGGCGGGCGCACGCTCGCCGCGATCGACTGGTACAGCTCCCAGTAGACGCGGAAATCGCGACCATCGATGAAACGCTGCAGATGCAGGTTGCGGGCGAAAATCTCCGCGTCCTCATACAGGGTGCGATCCTGGATCACGGCTTGCGGGTGATCCTGCAGCTCGAGATGCAGGCGGAACTTGCGGGTCAGGAAGAACATCTGCGAGCGATACGCCCAGCGTTTCATGTCCTGGTAGAAGTCCGCCAGGTACGGATTGGCGTCGTTAGGCTCGAAGAACGGCTGCAAGCCGTAGCGCCGGCACAGGAATTCTGTTAGCTCGGTCTTGCCGGCGCCGATGTTGCCGGCAACCGCAATGAATTTCGGGGTGGCCACCCGGCGACACTAACAGCAGTGGCCGGGAGCCGCAAACCGGTGGCGCCGGGCTTTCGCCGCGGCCCGGGGCGCGCTATGGTGGACGCCTCCGCCCATTTCTTTCAGAACGAGTGAGCCGTCATGATCAAGACACTGATCGGATATACGCTGGTACCCGGGATCACGCCGCAGGAATACGACGAGTGGCTGTGGAAAATCCACACGCCAGATTTGTTAGCAAACCCGCACCTTGACAAGATCGTCTACAACACGGTGCTGAAGCCGGTGGAATCGGCCAGTGGCAATACCATGCGGCTGCCGCAGAGCCTGCCGCTGTACCGCATCGCCGAAATGCACTTCCGTGACATGGCGGCCTACGAAGCTTATCGCGCCTGGTTCCAGGAGCATCCGCTGCCGCCGGAGCGCGGCCCGGCGGGCCGCACCGATTTCAAGTTCTACCTGTTAGCTGAGGTGGCCGAGGCGACGCGTTAGCTCCGCAACACGCCGTGGTCGCGCAGCAGGCGGCGCAGGATCTTGCCAGATGGCGACTTCGGGATCGCATCCAGGAATTCCACCGCGTGAATCTGTTTATAGGTCGCGACGTGTCCGGCCACGAACGCACGCAGGGCATCCGCGGCTACCGCCACGCCCGCTTTGCGGACGATGAAGGCCTTGGGCAGTTCGCCGGCTTCGGCGTCCGGCATGCCGATGACCGCCGCGTCGGCAACGTCGGGATGCGTCAGAAGTAAAGCTTCGAGTTCCGCAGGCGCGACCTGGAATCCCTTGTACTTGATCAGCTCCTTGAGCCGGTCGACGATATAGAAATTGCCGCCATCATCGACGCGCGCGATATCGCCGGTATGCAGCCAGCCGTCGGTATCGATGGTTGCGGCGGTTGCCGCGGGATTATTCAGGTAGCCCTTCATGACCATCGGGCCGCGCACCCAGAGTTCGCCGCTTGCGCCGGATGGCGCGTCGCGGCCGGTTTCGGGATCGACCAGGCGCGCCTCGCTGTCAGGCGCCAGCTGCCCCACCGAGCCCGCAGGCGTCACTCCGACAACCGACAGGTGCGAAACCGGGCTCAGCTCGGTCATGCCATAGCCTTGAATGATAGGCACTTTGATGCGCGCCTGCGCTTCGTCTGCGACGTCCGCACCGAGCGGCGCGGCGCCCGACATCATGAATCGCAGCGATGACAGATCGAAATTGTCGACCAGCGGGTGTTTCGCGAGCGCTAACACGATGGGTGGCACAACAAAGGCAATCGTGACCCGGTAGCGCTGGATGGCGTCGAGAAACGCCGCGAGATCAAAACGCGGCATGGTCACCAGGGTTGCGCCGGTGCGCAGGCCCAGGTTCATGATCACCTGCATGCCGTAGATATGAAAAAAAGGCAGCACCGCGATGAAAACGTCCTGCGACTGCAGTGGCATGCAGGCTTCGATCTGGGCGATATTGCCGGCGCAATTGCGGTGTGTTAGCACCACGCCCTTGGACAGTCCCGTGGTGCCGCTGGAATAGGGCAGAGCCACAATATCGTCTGGCATGACCGGAACCTGGGCCAGGGGCTCGCCGGCGAGCGCGGCAAAGGACTCATCGCCCTGTCCGTCGAAGCAGAATACCGGGCAATGGCCGACCTGCTGTGCCGCGGCGCGGGCGACCTCGGCAGCCGCGCGGTCGCAGATCAGCCAGCGCGCTCCGGAATCACGCAGTTGGTGCACGACTTCTTCGATCTTGTAGGCCGGGTTGATGGTCGTCGCCGCGCCGCCCGCGAGCGCCGCAGCATGAAAGGCAATGCCATAGTCAGCACAATTGGCAGCCAGAATGCCGAGCACCGAGCCATGCCTGAAGCCGCGTGCGGTGAGGCCGCCCGCCGTGCGTTCCACGGCCGCCCATGTCGCACCGTAACTCAGCGTCTTACCGGTCAGCGGTTCGATGAAAGCCGGGCGGTCCGCATACCGGGCCCGATGTTCAAAGACATAACGTGTTAGCGGACCATCAGGAAGGCGCAATTGCGGTCGCGGCGACTTATAGATCATGTCCGGACACCATCTTTTGTTGGCATTTGGCGATGCATTTACTAGTATCGTAATTGAGGCGCGTACGCAATCGTTGCGCCCCAGCAACAATAGTATCGCGATAGGGGAAAGAACATGCACATTCGTCGTTGGGGCGCCATCCGCGCCACTGTCCTGTTATTGGCCGGGGTGACCCTAACAACCAGCGTCTTCGCCGCAGAAATCGAAGAGGTCGTGGTCACCGCCCGTAAGCGTGTTGAGAATCTGCAGGACATCCCGATGGTGATCACGGCCATTTCGGCCGACGCCATTGAACGCAAAGGCATCAGCGATCTCGCGGATATCGCCAAGTACTCCTCCGGCGTGATGCTGGACGAAGGTTTCAACAAACAGGACACCCGCGTGGTTATTCGCGGCCTGTCGCCGACGCGCGGCCGCCAGAATGTCGCGATCCTGCTGGACGACGTCGATATTTCCTCGCTCGCGCAGGCGACCGCTGGCGGCTCCTTCGTCATCAACCCGCGCTTGATGGACGTGGAACGCATCGAAATCATCAAAGGGCCGCATTCTGCGTTGTTCGGTCGGTCCGCATTCAACGGCGCAATCCACTACATCACCAAGAAGCCCGGTGAAGAGTTCGCTGCCAATGCGCAGCTGGACGTCGGAACCTTCAGCAAGTTTGAAGGCCGCGGCAGCATCAGTGGTTCGCTGATCCAGGACAAGCTAACAGGTGGCCTGAATGTGGCTGCCTGGGGTAGCGACGGTTTCTATAGAAGTTCAGTGACCGGCCACAGTCTCGGTGGCGGCAGCGGCTGGGGCGCGGCGGTTGCCTTGCGCTTCACGCCGACCGACAACCTCAGTTTCAACTTGCGGACCGAAGTGTCGGAAGATCGCTACGAACCGGAAGCGGCCACCGTCAAGAAGCCCTCGCTGGTTGCCTTGCCAAACTCCGTGCTGGTGCCCGTCAACGGTTTGGGAGCAGTTATTGGCGCTGCCAATGCCTTGAATCCCGCCAACGCTTTTTTCCCGCAGACAATCGGCAGCCTGGGCAGCGCGCGCAATTTTCCGAACCCTGCGCCGAGCCGCAATCCGCGCACCGGCACGGACTACCCGGGATCCAGCCGCGACATTTCCCGCACGATCCTGCGCGGCGATTGGGATTTTGGCCCGGTGATGCTGTCGTCGATCTCGGGATACGGCGATAACAAGACCTTCCAGTTCAACGACGCGCTGGCCGTGGGCGACTTCACCAATCCGCTGGTCAGTGGTGGCCAGGAAACCTATTTCGATACGAAGATCAAGACCATCAGCGAAGAAATCCGCTTGCAATCCAAATCGGAAGGCCGTTTTAACTGGACAGTTGGCGGCTTGTACTGGACCGAGGAACTGGAGCAGATCAACCGGGCGTTGCGTTGCGCCTCCGCGGGTGGTGACTGCGCCCGGGTTTTCCAGGCCGTCGGTACAGCGGCCCGAAACCCCGAGGACTTTACTCGCCGCAATACCTACCACTCGTCGGTCTACGGCCTGGCGGACTTCAAGATCACCGACAGGCTGTCGGTCGGTCTCGAATTGCGTTCGACCAAGGAAAAGGAAAATACGCAGGCGCAGGGCGTCGTGGGCCCGCCGTCGCCTATTGGATGCCCGAATGTCACGGCCAATGGACGCATTTTTGGCGCCAATGGCGTGGTCACGTGCTCGGCGAATCTGTTAGGTACGGCCACCGTCGCGCCGCAGTCTGCGACCACGATGATTGGCCTGCTAACGACATCGACACAGCGGTATGCGCAGGTCGAGTCGAGCTTTACGACGCCGCGCGTTTCGCTGGATTACAAATTTGCGCCCGGCAAGATGGCCTACGTGTCCTACGCCGAAGGCAAGAAGCCGGGCGGCCTGAGCCCGTTGACGGGTATAGCCAACCTCGCGGCTAACACCTACTTGCCCGAAGAGCTGGCGGCCTATGAAATCGGCGCCAAGACCAACTGGCTGGAAAACCGCCTGCAGTTGAACGCCGCGATCTACTACCAGGACTACTCCAAGAAGCAGGTCTCGATCACCTTCGTTGATCCGGGAACCGGCCAGCTAACAACCCAGGTGGTCAATGCCGCGTCGGCCTCGGTCAAGGGCTTCGAGTTCGAGCTCAATGCGGCGCCGACGGATAACTGGACGCTGACCGCCAGTTACACCTACAACGACGGCAAGTACGAGGACTTCACCGACATCCAGACCGGCGTGTCGGCGATCTCGCGTGCGGTCGTCAACAATCCCAGCGCTTGCACGGTCATTGTGGCTGGCACCCCAGCGGCGAATCGTTGCGCGATCAACTATTCGGGCAACCGTCTCGAGGGTGCGCCCAAGAGCAGCCTGTTGATGGGCACCGAAGTGCGTGGCAACTGGCGTGATGGCATGGACTGGTTCTTCAATCTCGATACCCGTTATCAGTCTGACCGCTTTACCAGCTTCGAGAACAGCCTGGTGATGGACGCCTACTGGCTGGCCGATGTTCGCCTCGGCCTGAAGTCGGGCAAGAAGTGGACGTTGACGGCCTACATCAACAACCTGTTTGATGACGATACCCTCAAGGCCAGCGCGGTCTATATCCAGGACTGGAACATTGCATACGCGGCAGGTGCTGCGGGTACGGTGCGCACGCCGGTCGCGGCTCAGGCGCCGAGCGGTGCGCGTGCCGTGCTGCCGGATCGTCGCCAGCTGGGCCTGCGCGCGAGCTTCAACTTCTGACCGGTACGTCCGTTCAGTCGAGCTAACAAAAAAGCCGGGCGTCAGCCCGGCTTTTTCCATGTGCGTCGATCGCGGCGCGACCGCCGGCAAATGCTCAGTTGGAGGGATTCGATGCGGCTTCCGCCGCGTCCAGCTGCTGCTTGGCAGCCTGTTGCGCGGCTTCGAGGTCGCGTTTTACTTTTGCTTCGAGTTCCTGGCCCTGCCTGGCCTGCTCGGCCGCCGCAGCGCCCTGCGTGGCCGCAGTCGCGGCCGTTTCCGCCAGTCCGCAGCCGCTGAGCGCGACGGCCAGCGCCAGCACGCTCAACCGAACCCCAGTGCCGATCATTTTCAGGCTCCTGCCAGCGCCAAGGGAACGCGTGCGGTGATCTTGCCGTTGAAGTCAGTCCAGCAGTGGTTGGCAAAATCATAAAGTTTGCAGCTGCGCACGCAAGCGCGGAATTCTTTCCAGCCCATGTAATACACCTGAAAGTCGCCGGCAAACTTTTCCTTCAACAGGGTTTGCGCGCGCCGCAAGGCGAACATCGGGATGCGCGGGTTCAGGTGATGCGCATTGTGTTCCATGATGTTGTGCATGACGCGATCAATACCAAAGGGCAGGCGCACGTTGGCGGTCGCGGTGAGATAGGCCCGGAAGCGCTGCCACTCCTGGCGTTTCTGGAACCAGGCAATGCTCGGGTGCGTGTGGTGCACATAGACCACAAAGCCCATGACGCCGTTCCAGAGCGCAAACGGCAGCGCCAGGCCTAACACCAACAGCAGCCAGACGTTCTGCTCGGTGCTTCGTGCGACCCAGACGATAACGGCTGCCCAGGCGATGGCGCCGGCCGTCACCAGGGCACTGTCCCAGCCATAGCGGGCACGGGTTGCGCCAATCTGGCGCTTGGTGGCGAAGTACAGCTTCTTCCACCACAGCTCATAAAAATAATAGGCGCCATAGCCGAGGCCGCTGCGATAGAAGCGCTCCCGCAGCCGGCGGAAACCGCTGGCGGCGTCATATTCGGCTTTCGACATCGGCGCCCAGACCTGGTCGCGCCCCTTGAGGTTGTTGAAGCCATGATGCGCAACGTTGTGGCCCACATCCCAGAGACTGAACGCGGTCATCGACGGCAGGAAGGCGATGCGGCCGATGATCTGATTCAGCGCCGAAACACCGAAGAAGCTGCCGTGGCAGGCGTCGTGGCCGATCAGGAACAGCCTGACAATGCCGATCGTTGCCATCAGGCTGCCGAGCAGCTTGAGCCAGATTGAATCCGCGAGCAGTGCAATGGCAACGCCGCCGGCAAACATCGCCAGGTCGACCCCAAGCGCGACAAACTGGCGCCACAGGCCGGCCTTTTCAAAGGCGAGCAAAATCGATTTGCGGGAAATGGTCTGGTCTTCCATGCGGCTTATAACCCTGAATTGAGGCGATTGAACCGCTAACTCTAGCAACCAGGCCCCGCGATGGCGAATTTCAGGGTCCGGTATTGGGACAAATCGCCTTAAATGGCCGCTTGTTGCACCGCAATCGGGCTTGGACAGTGCCGTTTCAGGGTCTTTTGGGTCGCTCAGGACCGGTTATCGAGAAAATCCCGCAGCGCCTGCGCGACGCGCGCCGGCGCGACTATGAATCCGAAAATCGGCAGGTCGAGCATTTCCATGAGCTGCGCGCCCGGAATCAAACGGCTGGCCGCGCGCGTCGGCTCGGTCATTTCTTCATTGAAAGCAATCAGCAGGGTCGGCACTTTGAGTTTTGGCAGGCTGCTGCTGCTGTCGTAGGTGAACACCGCGTCGGGTCCCCACCAGCCGTTAGGTCCGGCACGCAGGCGATCGCCGAAACGACGCAGCCGCGCCTCCGGCGGGCCCGAGTCCTTCGCATCCAGGACCAGTGTTTTGTACAGGGTCGCGACGTAGTTGGGGTCGGAGAAATAGGGGTAGGGCGAGACATGCGCTGCACGTTCAACCGGCCGCCGAGCCGCATCGTAGTGCGGCACTCCCGCCAGGATCAGGCGACGCACCAGCTGCGGAAACTGCAAGGCGAACTCCACCGCGATCAGCGAACCGGTGTGAAATCCAAACAGATCGATCTGCCCGCGCGGCGACTTGCTGTCGCCGTGCCCGAGGCTAACAAACGCATTGCCGAGCGCGCCACCGTAATCGGCGATGGTGGGCTGTGAGGGCGGTGCGTCGGAGGCGCCGAAGCCGGGCGTGTCAGGGCAGTGCACCACCCGGCTGCTGGCGAGTTCGGTCTGCAGGTCGTGAAACATCTCGCCGGTGGTCGGGCTCGGGTGCAGACACACCAGCGGCACGCGTTGCGCGCGCACCAAAGGCTCGGCGCTCCAGAGATGCACCTGGCCGTAACGTGACGCGGCGTATTGACGCCAGCGACGGACATTGGTCGCAGTGGCCGGGACGACCGGACGCGGCGCCGCAGACGCGGCGCGCTCGCGACGATAGCGCTCGAAGCTGTTGCCGACGCTGACAAACGGCGTGTCGGCCAGCAGATAATCCGGCATCACGTTAGCCAGGTAGCCGCGCACCGCAGCCGGGGCGTCGTCAATCGAGGCGATTTTGCGCGATACGGTCTGTATCAGCATCAGTGCCGGCATCCGCCCCATGCGCAACCATGGATGCGGCGTCGAAACCACGGTCAGGATGGTCTGCATGGGCGCGCGTGTCGTCTCTGGATCCTGGATGTCGCTGAGCCGGCCCTGGTAGGTAAACCAGCTGCCCTGCACGACATCCGGAAAGCTGGTCAGCTCCGGAAAATCCGCGGCCGGCAGTGGATTCGGGAACTGGAACGGGAAGAAGCTGCTGTACCAGAGTTCGTCACCGGACTGATGCCAGCTCAGCTCCAGTTTGCGCTTCGGGTCCGGCGTGGCACCGTCGCGGTAGATGCCATAGGCGGTGTACAGCGCTTCGACCGGACCATCACGGATGTCCTGCGGCACCAGCGACTCACCCGTCAAAGGATTTGTCAGTGTGCTGGCCGGATTGCCCGTGGCCAGATCACCGAAGTAGCCGATATCAAAGGTACGGTAGCGGAACGAGCCGTCGGGCAGCGGCGTCCAGTCGGTGCGGATGACCCCCTGGTAGCTCGCCACGCGCACCGGAGCGCGTCCCGCAACCAGCAGCGCCAGACTGCCGCTGTAGCACTGCAATACCCGCGCGCCGCCGAGGTCGCCGCGCAGCTTGACGACCGCGCGCAGGCTGTTAGCTGCCTGGGTCAGGTCGAGGGGCGCCGCCGTCGCGCGGCTTTTCGGACTGCGCCCGCGGGTGGCAGCGCCCGCCAACGCGGGCGCCAGCAGGGAAGCGGTCAATATTCGTCGTCGATTGCGATTGGCCATAGGTTTTCCTACCAGGGCAGTTGACCGCCGTTGTAATCCCAGAACTTACCGGTGTTCTCGACATTCATGCGATCGATGATGCCGATGACCTTGCCGACCGCTTCCGCGGGCGGCTGCAGCGGCATGCGCACGCCTTTCATCATGTCCGTGTCGACCGGACCTGGGTTGATGACGCCGACCGCGACCTGGCGGCCTTTCAACTCATAGGCGAGGTTCAGCATCAGCATGTGTGCGGCGGCCTTGCTGGCCCGGTACCAATACAGTTGGCCGGCATCGATGTGGCCGAAGGACGCTTCACTGGTGCCGAGCAGCACGATCTTCTTCTGGGCGCTGGCGCGGATGTTAGGCAGGAGCTTCTCGCTGAGATGCATCGGACCGATGGTGTTGACCTCCAGGACCTGGCGGAACACGTCGTAATCCATCCGCCCCAGCATCTGCGCGGGCACGCCGCCGGAAATTCCAGCGTTGTGGATCAGGAGATCGATCGGCCGGCCGGCGAGTTTCACGCCGAGGCTGTCGATGCTGGCCGAATCGGCGACGTCCAACGTTTCAATGCTCAGGTTCGCGTGGGTCCTGGCGATGTCGCCGAGCGCGCTCGCTTCGGCTGGTTTGCGCGCCGTGGCAATGACTTGCCAGCCGCGCGCCACATATTGGCGCGCGAGCTCGAGGCCGATGCCGCGATTGACGCCCGTGATCAGGACAGTGGGGGCGGCGGTTTCGGCCCGCGCCGTGTTAGCAGTGAGTATTGCGAGCGTCGCCAGCGCCAGCGGACCAAGGAACTTCATGATGCGGCCTCGGAGGATTTGGAATTTCTCATGGCGCAACTCTACCTGCCGCGCCAAGGCCTAACAAATTTAGCAGCACCTGCTGTTCATTATCGAGCCCGGCAGCGGTCCCGGACTGCCAGTCAGGATCATCGCCGTAGCCGGTGATCGCATAGGCCCACACGCGCCGCGAGGCCGGGTCGCGCAGCACGGCGGCCCGCAGACCATAGGCTTCGCCGAAATGTCCCCAGACCGTGCCAGCGCCCGGCAGGTCGAAGGAATGCATGCCGAGACCAAAATCGCGATAAAAGCCGCGCTCACTGTCGCCATTGCTGCCATCCGCACGCAGCACGACCGGCGCTGCGCGCATCGCCGCGAACGTCCTGCGGTCGAGGCGCGACAACCAGCGTGCCAGATCAGGCAGCGAAATGCGCAAGCCACCGTGCGGCGAAAAAACTGAACCGTTGGTGCCAATGCGGTACTGCGCGAGATCACGGTTCGCAGCGGGCAATGTGCCGCCGAAATCGTCGACCTGCGAAATCCAGGGCCCGGTGGGGTTCCAGGGCTGGCCCTCGGCCTGCCGGCGATAAAGCGTGACAATGCGTGCTGGATCGAACGGTTGCGTGATGCGCCAGTTATATCCCGCGACCAGGGACTTGGGTTTGAACTGATCCTGTTGCATCAGCCTGTCAAAACGCTGCCTGCTGACACGCTCGAGAATCTGGCCGAGCAATACATAGTTGAAGTTGCAATAGCGGAAGAAACTCCCCGGCCTGTGATCCGGATCGAACCGATGCGTGCTGGTGGTGGTCGCGTCGATGACCTGGGGCCAGGGCAGCCAATACTGATCGCCGTCGACAACGGCCGAGGTGTGATTGAGGAGCTGGCGGACGGTGATCGGCTGATCCGGGAAGGCTGGATTGCGCAAGCTGAATCCGAGCAAGGAGCTAACATCCTGGTCCAGCAGCAGCTGTTTTCGCAGCGCGAGCCGCACAACCTCCGCCGCGGTGACCATTTTGGAAATCGACGCGATACGCATGAGTCCGTCAGGCCGCAGTGGCGCGACGCAATCGCGGCCATCAGCCGCAAATCGCGCACAACCACTGGCGCGGGTCTGCTGGCGGCCGTTCTGGTCAATGGTCGCGATGACAATGCCGGCGAGCTCGACCCCTGCGCTGCCGGTGCGTAGCGCGTCGAGCTCCGCCTGGGTAACGGCGGCCGAAGACGGCGCCGCGAATGCCAGCCCAATGAGACCGGCACAAATGGCAAGGGTGCGTGCACTGCGCATGGCCGATGAGGATAAACTACTCATCGGTTGTGCAGGCGTTGGAAGCGGAGACTGTCGTGAGCATTATCAAGGAAGACGACCTGATCGAAAGCGTCGCGGACGCGTTGCAGTACATCTCGTACTACCATCCGCCCGATTACATCACAGCGCTCGCCAAGGCCTATGAGATCGAGCAATCGCCGGCCGCCCGGGATGCCATCGCGCAGATTCTGACCAACTCGCGCATGAGCGCCGAAGGGCATCGGCCAATCTGCCAGGACACCGGTCTGGTGGTGGTGTTCGTCAAGCTCGGCATGAATGTGCGCTGGGATGCCAGGCGCACGCTGAACGAGATGATCGATGAAGGCGTACGCCGCGCCTATCTGAATTCCGACAACAAGCTGCGCGCGTCCATGGTCAGCGACCCGGCATTCACGCGCAAGAACACCCGCGACAACACGCCCGCCATCGTGCATGTCGAAATGGTCGCCGGCGATCATGTCGAGATCACGTTAGGCGCCAAGGGCGGCGGCAGCGAAAACAAAGCCAGGTTCGTCATGCTGAATCCGTCCGACTCCATCGTCGACTGGGTGCTGAAGACCGTGCCCCTGATGGGTGCCGGCTGGTGCCCGCCCGGGATGTTAGGTATCGGCATTGGCGGGTCGCCGGAAAAAGCCCTGGTGCTCGCCAAGGAAGCGATGATGTCGACCATCGACATGGCGCAGCTCAAGGCGCGCGGACCGCGCACCCCGATCGAGGAGCTGCGCATCGAACTGTGCGACAAGGTCAATGCGCTCGGCATCGGCGCCCAGGGCCTGGGTGGCCTGACGACGGTTCTGGACGTGAAAATCCTCGACTACCCGACACATGCCGCCAGCAAACCCGTCGGCATGATCCCGAACTGCGCGGCGACACGGCATATCCATTTCACGCTGGACGGCAGCGGGCCGGCGAAACTCGTGCCGCCGGATCTGGCACTGTGGCCCAAGGTCAACTGGCAGCCCTCGGCCGAAGCCCGTCGCGTGAATCTCGACCAGCTGACGGCGACTGAAGTGGCTTCCTGGAAACCCGGCGAGCGCCTGCTGCTGAACGGCAAGATGCTGACCGGCCGCGATGCGGCGCACAAGCGCATTGCGGAACTGTTAGCCAACGGCAAGAGCCTGCCGCCAGGCGTCGATTTCCGCAATCGTGCGATTTACTACGTCGGGCCGGTGGATCCGGTCCGGGACGAAGTCGTGGGCCCCGCCGGCCCGACCACCGCGACCCGCATGGACAAGTTCACCGACATGATGTTAGGTCAGCTGGGATTGCTGGTGATGATTGGCAAGGCAGAGCGCGGGCCGGTCGCGATCGAATCGATCCGCAAACATCGCGCCGCCTACCTGATGGCGGTCGGTGGCGCCGCCTACCTGGTGTCGAAAGCGATCAAGGCGTCGCGGGTGGTTGCGTTCGAAGAGCTCGGCATGGAGGCCATTTACGAATTCACCGTCAAGGACATGCCGGTGACAGTCGCAGTGGATGCGAGCGGCCAGTCGGTACACCAGACCGGCCCCGCCGAGTGGAGTCAGAAGATCGCGGCCGGCGGCATCCCGGTGCGCCGGCGCTAGGCGACGCCCGCTACAGCACCTCAGCCACGGCGGCCACGACCGCCGCATTGCTGGTCGAGGTACGCCGCTGGCGCGCGATATCGAGCGCCGCAACCCGGTAGGCCTCGGCCAGCGTCGGGAAATTGAACACGTTGTCGATGAAGGTATCGACGTCGAAATGCGCGGCGATGCCCATTTGCGCGATATGCACCAGGTCCGCGGCGCCGTCGCCGACCACCTGGGCGCCTAACACCCGACGGCCGTCCGCGTCGGCCACCAGTTTCAGCAGGCCGCGTTGCGAGCCGGCGATCTGGCCGCGGGCGATTTCCGCAAAGCGCGCGCGACCGACGATTGCGCCGCCGAGATGCTTGCGCACCGCGGTCTCGTCGCTGCCCACCGTCGCCATTTCCGGAATGGTGTAGATGCCCGATGGTGCGCCGCTGCCGAGGTCCTGGTTGACCATCAGACCTAATGCGTGGCAGGCCGCGCGGCGGCCCTGTTCCATCGACACGGACGCGAGTGCCGGCGGGCCGATGACATCGCCAGCGGCATAGATGCCGGGCACGTTGGTCGCGAATTCATCGTTAACGCCAATGTGGCCGCGCGCCGTAAGTTCGACGCCCGCGGCCGCGAGATTCAGGGTATCCACGTTGGCCAGTCGCCCGGATGCCACCAGCACCTTGTCGACGTGCAGGGTCTCGCCATTGGACAGGCGGCATTCGATCCGGCAGACGCCATCGAACTGCGTACTGACCAGCTCGACCCCGCCCAGGTACTCGCTGCCGTTGGCGCGCAATTCCTCCAGGTAGCAGTCAGTCAGTTCGGCGTCGAGGAAGGCCAGCGGTCTTGGGCTGCGATCCACCTGCACTACATGGCAGCCTAACGCTGCGAGCATTGAAGCATATTCACTGGCAATGACGCCGCTGCCCGACACCAGCAGGTTCTGCGGCAGATAGGGCAGGGACAGGATTGAATCGCTGTCGAGTACATGTTCGTGATCAACCGTAATGTTGTCCGGAGCGCGCGGCCGCGAGCCGGTGGCGATAACGACACGCTCGCCCATGACATCGATGCTGCGGCCATCCGGCAAACGCACCGACAGCAATCCCGGAGCCCGGAAATGCGCGCGGCCACGCAGCAGCGTGATCTGGTTGCGCTCCAGTTGCGCGGCCATGTAGCGATCGTGTGCGGCGACTGTTTCGGACACTCCGGCTAACAAATCACACAGGGGTACGTCCAGCAACTCCGCCTTTGCGCGGCTGCGCGAGTGCGCGGCGCGGTAGCGCAGGGCCTGTTCGCGCAGCGACTTGCTCGGGATGGTGCCGGTGTGTACGCAGGCGCCGCCGACGGTTGACTCGCGTTCGATGACCGCGACCCGTTGACCCGACTTGGCGGCCTGTATGGCGGCCTTCTGGCCGGCGGGGCCGGAACCAATGACGACAAAATCAAATTTCTGCAATGGTCCGCTCACTTAAAACTCTCCACCGAATTGATGACCGATTCGCGCTTGCTCCACAGCGCCCGTAAATCGTCCTGGTAAATGCCGAGTTCTTCGATAATCGGTGCTGCGGCGCTCGCCAGCTCGGGCGGCGTGGCGTCGTCTGCTAACGCCGGCGTGTTTTGCAACTGCGCGGCCAGCGCGCGTGCCAGCACGATTTCCAGCAGTGCGACTCGCGCGGGCCTGGCGAGTTGCAGCGCCTGCGGATCGCCGGGCGTGCGCCAGTACAGCAGGCCGGCGGCGACCAGATCCGGCAAGCCCCAGTCCTTGGCCAGAAACTGCGCCAGCGGCGCTTCGAATTCGGCTGCGAGCTGCGCCACCGCCGACTTATCCGCTAACAAGCCGGCGTGGGTTTTGTTGGCGGCCAGGGTCTGGATCAGCGACGCGTAGCCGCCACGATGCAGCAGGCCACACAGGTAAGCCGGCTCAACGCCGCGGCGGCGCAGGCGGGCGATCTCCTGGCCGAAGCATGCGCTTGCCAGCGACTCGGCCCACACCGGTGCGAGCACCCGTTCGGCGCTCTTGCCGGCGAACAGTTGCGCGTGCAGCGCGCAGCTAACAGCAACCTTGCGGACTTCCGCGATGCCGAGCCAGGAAATGGCCTGCTGCAGCGACGTGACCGGACTGCGGCGGGCGTACAGCGCCGAGTTCGCGACCTTGATGATCTGCGCGGCGAGGCCGGCGTCCTTCTGGATCAGCCCTGCAAGCACGGCGGAATCAGTGTCGTCCTCCGACATCTGTGTAACCCGCAGCGCCACGGCGGGCAGCGGCAAGGGCCGCAGCGCGAGGTGCGGCTGTTGCAGTGCCAGGCTCAGATCGTGACGCGCAGCCGTCAATTGGGCTGACACAGGGACTTTTAGCGGTTCCGCCATATCCCCGGTATCGACCGGCCGGCGCCCGCGCTTGAATGCGCGTTGTTAGAGGCTCGTCACGGCCGCCGCTGTGACGGCGTTCTCAGTTACCAGGCGATGCGTTCGCCGTTGTAGCGGATAAAGGCGCCGCTGTCGGCCAGGGTCAGGCCGCCAATGACCTTGCGCAGGCCGGTGACGGATTCCTGGGCGTCGATCGCGGCGCCCGCGCCGCCCAGCGCGGTGCGCACATGCCCGGGGCACAGAGCCGTCGCGATGATGCCCCGGTCGCGCACCGCGCGTGACAGCATGGTCACGCATTTATTGAGTGCCGCCTTGCTGGAACAGTAGGCGAAGACGTTGTGGCCGCCCTCGGTATTGGATCCCGTGGTACTCGAGATGAATATCATTTTCTTTGCGGTACTGCGCTCGACATGCTCGACAAAGGCCTCGGCGATGCGCATCGGGCCAAAGGTGTTGATGTCGATGACCCGTTGCCAGGCCACGTAATCCAGGCTGCCGAAGAATTGCTTGTGCAGCTGCTCTTTGGCCGCGCCGCGTGGACCGATGTCGCCGGCATTGTTGATCAGCAGATCGATGGCGGTGTTAGCATATTTTCCCGCCAGCCAGGCGATCTGCTCGGGGCGGGTAACGTCCAGCATTTCTACGTTGACCGCGCCGCCCCACTTTCTCTTCAAGTCCTGCAACTCGCTGGCTTTGTCGGGGCTGCGGCAGGTCGCGATGACATCCCAGCCGGAATTGGCATACTGGCGGACCATTTCCAGCCCTAGGCCGCGACTGGCCCCGGTGACAAGTGCTGTGCTCATTGGCCGCTAGCGTACCGTAGCTTTTGCACTTGTGGCAGTCTTGTCGTGTGAGCGCACCGTCCGACTATTTTGCCATCAGCGAATTTATGGCCCAGGCAGCTAACAGCGACGCCGGGTTGTGGGCGGAGCTGGAGAGCCGCGGCGCGCTGACGACCGCCTGGTCTGCGGCGCGCGGCTTTGGCGACTGTCATCCCGGCCCGGCGCCGCCGGTGTCGGCCACGTCCGCGGACGATGCGCTGGGCTGGCTGCGCCGCTGGCGGCGGCGCGAAATGGCGGCCATCGCGTACCGGGACCTCGCCGGCCTCGCCACGGTGAAGGAGACCCTGGCGCACTTGTCGGGTTTTGCCGATGCCGCGATTCGCTGCGCCTACGAGCATGCCTGGGCCGCGACCGCCCTGCGTTTCGGCCAGCCGCGCGACAGCGCTGGAAATTCACTGCCGCTGGTGGTGGTGGGCATGGGCAAGCTCGGCGGCGGCGAACTCAATTTCTCCTCGGACATCGACCTCGTGTTCCTGTTTCCGGAAGGCGGGGAGACGGATCATGCCGCGCCGGTCAGTAACGATGAGTTCTTCATACGCCTCGGGCAGCAGCTGATCCAGCTGCTGGCGAAGCCGACGGTCGACGGTTTTGTATTCCGGGTCGACATGCGGCTCAGGCCGTTCGGCGAGTCGGGGCCGTTAGCCTGCAGTTTTGCGGCCTTCGAAGACTATCTGCTGCAGCACGGCCGGGACTGGGAGCGCTACGCGTGGGTGAAAGCGCGGGCAATCGTCGGCGCAGCGCATTACGCGGAACTCTTCGCCAGCGCGGTACGGCCGTTTGTGTTCCGGCGCTATCTTGATTTCGGCGTGTTCGAGAGCCTGCGCGAAATGAAAGGGCTGATCGAGAAACAGGTCGCGCGCCGTGACCTGCAGGATGACATCAAGCTGGGGCCGGGCGGAATTCGCGAGATCGAGTTCATCGTGCAGGCGCTGCAACTCATTCGTGGCGGGCAGGACGCGCGCCTGCAGACACCCGGTTTGTTAGCTGTGCTGCCACGCCTGGCGGGCGGCCGGCTGCTGCCGGAGTCGACCATTACCGAATTGGCGCATGCCTACCGGCATCTGCGCGTGCTGGAGAACCGCCTGCAGATGCTGCGCGACGCGCAGGTACATCAATTGCCCACCAGCGCTGATGACCGGCAGCGTCTCGCGACCGCAATGGGCGCTGCGGACTGGCAACAACTGCTGACCGCGCTGGATCGCGAGCGCGCGCTGGTTCGCGGGCACTTTGCCGCGCTGGCTTTGGGGGCGGCCGATGAAACGCGCGCAGTTCCGGCAGCGGGTGCAGCGCCCGAGACCGCTTTCCACGAGGCCGCCGAAGCGGCCCGACTGCTGGAGGAGTTTCGCAGCGGGCCAAGGATCCGCCGGCTGGATGCCACCGGCGAGCGGCGCCTGAACGCGTTGCTGGCCGGCATGTTGCCGGCGATCGCACAGCAGGCGCCGCAGCAACAACTGGTGCTGCTGCTGCGGGTGCTGCAGATCCTGGAGGCCATCGGCCAGCGTTCGAGCTATTTTGCCTTGTTAGTTGAAAACCAGCTGGCGCGCCGCCGCTTCATCGAGTTGTGCAGCGCCAGCGATTTTCTGGCGAAGCAGATGGCGGCGTTTCCGCTGTTGCTGGACGAATTGCTGGATGAGCGCCTGTTTGCGCAGACGCCAACCACGGCCGAGATGGCCGCCGATCTCGAGGAACGGCTGGTCCGCATCGATGCCGCGGACGACGAGCGCGTGCATGAGGCCCTGTGCCAGTTCAAGAACGCGGCGCAGTTCCGGGTGGCGGTGGCGGATCTGTCGGGGCGCCTGCCATTGATGCAGGTCAGCGATCGCCTGACCGACATCGCCGGGTTGATCGTCGAGCAGGCCATGCGCCTCGCCTGGCGGCAGATGGTCGCGCAGTTCGGAACCCCCAGCTGCGGCGCGGGCGCTGCGCGCCGCGCGGTCCGCATCTGCGCGTTAGGTTACGGCAAGCTGGGCGGCTTCGAGTTGGGGTATGCCTCGGATCTGGATCTGGTTTTCCTGCATGACTCGATCGGCGAGCAGCAGGAAACCACTGCGTTGCCAGCGGTCGACAACCAGGTGTTCTTCATCCGGCTGGCGCAGCGGATCCTGCACCTGCTCAGCATGCATTCGGCGGCCGGCCGACTTTATGAAGTTGATGTCCGGCTCAGGCCGAGCGGCAAGGGCGGCATGCTGATCACCGGCATCGAAGCCTTTCGGGACTATCAACGCGGCGAAGCCTGGACCTGGGAGCACCAGGCCCTGTTGCATGCCCGCGCGGTGGCCGGCGACCCCGAGCTGCGGGTGCGCTTCCAGGACCTGCGCATGGAGGCGGTCACGCAATTCGTGCGGCGCGATAAGCTGCGGGCCGATGTCCGCAGCATGCGCGAGCGCATGCGCCGCGAACTCGACAAGTCCGGTGGCGGTGAATTCGATCTCAAGCAGGGAGTCGGCGGTATCGCGGATATCGAGTTCCTGGCCCAGTACTGGGCGTTGCTGCATGCGGCGCGGCGGCCGCCGGTGGCATTTTATTCCGACACGATACGGCAGCTCGAGTCGCTGGCGTCAGATGCACTGATTGCACAGGCAGTGGTCGATCAGCTAACAAATGCCTATCGGGCATATCGCAGCCGTGGCCATCACCGCTCGTTGCGGGACGAGGTGGCGCGGGTGCCGGACAGCGAGTTTGCGGCCGAACGCGCCGCGGTCACGCGCATCTGGCAGGCCACTATCGATGGCGGCGACGTATAATCCAACCATGCCAACCCGTACCCAGCCTGCCACCCTGCTGCAGCCCAATACCCAGATCCGCTACGAAGTGGGCGCCGAGGACCTGCCGTTGTCCTGCCCGATGCCGCAGATGCAACTGTGGAATTCGCACCCACGTGTGTACCTGGCGATCGAGAAGACCGGCGAGGCAAAATGTCCCTATTGCGGCGCTGAATATCTGTTGCGCCGCTAGGCGGCGCATGATGCATGGCGGCGGCCCGCTCGGCTGCCGCTGCCGCTAGTCTTAGCCGCTTGAGCGCTCAGGGACTCCACGATTTCAGACTGCCAGGGGGATTCATGCAGATCCAGGCTTACTTGCCGCGCGCCGGCGCCGCTCTTTTGTTAGGTTTCAGTTTGCTGACGGGTCCCGTGGGACTCGCGGCGCGCGCGGACAACAAGCCGCTCGACGCCAAGGTCCCGGAAGACGCGCTGCAGATGACGCGCAAGATGATTTGCTCGCTCGAGGATGGCAAGCCCATCATTCACTGGTGGAAGGGCACCATGCTGAGTCGGGTGCCGGGCGAGCGCGACCGCGTGCTCTTCAACATGCAGGGCATGAATATCCGCCAGTGCGGCACGTTCTCCGACCCGAAGAAGGGCCCGGGCTTTCGTTCAGTGTCGCGTGAAGTGATGCTGTATCTCGATCCGGCCACGGACCAGGTATTGCGCAAATGGAAGAATCCCTGGACCGGCGAGGAAGTGAACGTCGTGCATGTGGCCAACGACCCGGTCAACATGCGCGGCCCGATGTTTGCCTACAACGACCAGGGCAAGCCGCATGAATTTGGCGGCATTTTCGTCAAGGACAAGGTCTGGACCAGCGGCGAAGCACCGCTCTATTACGACAATCCCATGGCCGGCGACTACCAGGACTTGGTCGGCAACAAGTATCACGCCATAGAAATGCTGAATTCCTTCACTGACGCCAAATGGCTGCTGGATCGCAAGCAGAAGACGCTGCCGACCGTCACCATTTCCTGGGCGCGGCTCTCGGACTGGATTCCGTGGATGAAGATGGGCGGCCGGCCGGGCCTGGTCGTTTTCACGACCGTCGGCAAGCGCGTGGCCAGCATCGATGATTTGTCGGAGCCGCTGCGCAGCGAGATTCGCAACAATTATCCGTTGTATCTTGCGCCGCCGCCGCTCGATGACGCGCGGCCTAACGAGACATCCTGGACCTACATCAAGAAGATGGTCGACGCGCAACGCGCCGCGGCCAAGTGAGGACCGAACCATGAATACGAAAAGCAAAATCGTCTCTGGTTTGTTAGCAGCCCTGGCCGTATTGTGGATCGGGCAGCCACTCGACGCTGTGGCGGCGCGCAAGGGCAAGCCAGTGGATCTGTCGAACCCGGATGAACTGTTCAAGGTGCAGATCAAGGCCAGCTGCTCCACCGTGAGTGGCAAGCCGACGCTGTACTGGTGGAGCGGCCACATGTACTCGCGTGTGCCCGGGGAAAAAGACACCCTGCTGTTCAACGTGCATGGCATGAACACGCGCCGCTGCGAAATCAAGACCGATCCCAGGAAGGGCCTTTGCTATCGCTCGGTGTCGCGCGAAGTCATGTTTTACCTGGATCCGGTGACCAACGAAGTGCTGCGCACCTGGAAAAACCCCTGGTCCGGCGAGACCGTGCCGGTCATACAGGTCGCCAACGACCCCGTGAACCTGCAGCCAACTCAGCGGTTCTTCTGTGCGCGCGATGAAGAAGGCAAGCCGGTGGTCCGCGAGGGCATGTTCGTCAAGGACGATGTGGTTCTGGAAGGCGGCGGCGCGGCCCGGCTGTTTTACAAGAATCCATTGGCCGGCGACTACCAGGACTATGTTGGCGGCACGTATCACGCGATGGAATTTGGTACCACCGCCATTCCGCTGGCTTCGGCGCAGAACGCGGGCATCACCGAGTTCAGCGATTCGGTGATTTCCTGGGGTCGCGTGTCGCGCTGGATCCCGTGGATGAAAATGGGCGATCGCGAAGGCCTGGTGATATTCCACACCGCCGGCATGCGGCTCGACAACTTCGGGCAGCTGCCCGAAGTGGTGCGGCGCGAAATCGAAACCAACTATCCGCAGTACCGCGAGCCACCGCCGCTCGATGACGCGCGTCCCAACGAAACATCCTGGACGGTGTTCAAGAAATACATCGATGCGAAACGCGCGGCCGATGGTCCGGCCAAATAGGCCGGGGCTGACGACAGCACGCTGGTTCGCGCAGTTCGCGTTGTGTGCGTCCCTGATCGGGGGCGCACACAACGCCTGGTCTGCTGAGCCGGGCCAGGCAACCGACCTGGTACGGCGCACCACGCTGATCGTGCACGACGTCGACGCTTCGGTCCGTTTCTATCGCGACGTGTTAGGTTTCGAGGTTTGGCTGCAAAACAATGGCACGGTCAGCCGGGCCAGCCTGCCGAGCAGCGCCAAACCGGGCGATCCCAGCCGCTTTGTAATCATGAAGGGGCGTCACCCCTGGGTAGGCATGATCGGGCTGCTGCAGTACGGCGCAGCACGCCCCGCGCCCGGGCTGCAGCGGCGCACGCTGCCCAGGCAGCTGAACCCGGGCGATGCGGTGCTTATGATCGAGACCCAGGATCTCGAGAACATATACGCGCGCATGCGCCGCGCCGGGACGCCGATCTTCCGCGAGCCAGAGAGCAGCGAAGTGACCGGGGCCGGTGGCGTACGCTGGATCGCGCGCTTTCTGTTCGCCTGGGACCCTGACGGACACATGCTGGAAATCAACCAGCGCGACAGCATCACGGCACTGCCGCAGGTGAATGCAGCTAACGCGACGCGCGCATCCGCTGCGGGCAATGTCGTGGTCCGCCGTGCGTTCTTCGATGGCCCGATGGGCCAGCTGCACTATCGACGCGCGGCACCGCTGCAGGCGGTCGGCAACCTGACACCCGTGGTGTTGCTGCACCAGTCGCCACTGTCAGGGCGCATGTTCAGCGAGTTGTTGCCGCTGCTGGCGTCGGACCGCATCGTTTACGCGCCGGACACGCCAGGATACGGCGAGAGCGCCGCACCGGCGCAAGCACCGTCGGTCGAGGAATACGGCGCCGCACTGCAGGCGTTTATCGCCGATCTCAAGGAGCCCGTTGATCTGGTCGGTTATCACACCGGCGCTTTGTTAGCCGCGCAGATAGCTGCACGATATCCCGCCTCGGTGCGCCGGCTGGTGCTGATTTCCTATCCGCTGTTTGCACCGGAACGCCGTGCGCAGCTCAGCAGCGCAACGCCGCTGGCCGAGGACGGTTCGGCGTTGCTGGCAGAGTGGCGCAGCACAATGGGCGTGCGGCCGCCCGGCCAATCGCTGGAGCAGGCGGCGCGCATCGTGGCTGAAAAACAGCGCGCCGGCACGCGGGCGGGCTGGGCGATGGCGGCGATCGCGGGCTATGACCCGGCCAGCGACCTGCGCAGTATTACCCAGCCCACCTTGTTGCTGCGCCCGAAGGACGGCCTGTGGGATGCAGGCGCCGCCGCCGCGCAGCTGATCCCCAAGGCGGTGCTGGAAGATGCCCCGGCCTGGGGCTACGGACTGTTTGACGCCTATCCGGCCGACGTGACCTCGCGGCTGCGTGCGTTTCTCGACCAGGCACCCTAACGCTTGTATTCGGCGTAGGATTTTTCTTCGACGATCCGCGAGCCTAACGCGGTGTTGATGCGCTTCTTCGCGGCCGCGCGCTCATCGTTGGTGACGTAGACCGCGCGCGCCAGTTCGATGAACTCGGCATCGAAGGCGCCCGCGCGTTCCTGGTCGCGGATACGGTCTTCAATGTCCCACAACGCGCTGTTGACCCTCTGCAGTTCCGCTTCATCGGCGGCGATGGCCGGGATGGCAGCGCCGCTTTCGCGCCACACGCGCTCCAGCCATTCCAGTTCGATCTGCACATTGCTGAGCTTGGCGCTGTCCCGGATGCGCGCCGCCTTGATGCGCAGGATCGTGATCTTATCGAGCAGTTCGCCCGGCGAAATGGGGACCAGGATGTCTTTCATCGGCGCATGTTAGCAGGGTGTGCGCAGCGGCGAGAGCGCCATCAGTTCATCCAGCCGGGCGCAGACTTCATCGGCCTCGATGATGTCCATGACGCCCGGTGTTTCGATCTTGGTGGTCCAGGGCAGCTCCGCGGCGCTTCGACCCAGGAAGCGCTGTGCCGCGCGTTCATAGGCGTTTATGCACCACGGCCGTGAGTTATAGGGACCGCTGCGCTGCGGATTGGTGGCGGCATACAGGCCGATGACCGGCATGCCGACCATGGTTGCCATGTGCGCGGGTCCGGAGTCGGGCGTCAGCAGCACCCGCGCGCGCGACAACACCGCCAGCAATTGCGGCAGGCTGTCCTTGCCGACAGTGTCCAGCAGCGGCTCCGGCGTCGCGGCGATGATCGCATCGGCCATCTGCCGGTCGGCCTCGGCGGGCCCGCCTGTTAGCAACACCTGCATGCCGTGGCGGCGAATCGCGTGCCGGGCCACGGCCGCATAGCGCTCGGCGCGCCAGTTGCGGCCCGCATGGCTCGAGCACGCGCTGATAACCAGGGTTCGCGTTGCGCTCGGCATGTCAGGCATCAGGCCGCCGGCGTACGCCAGCGCCTCGGCAGGCAGCGCCAGGTTCCAGCGCGGCGTGCCCGGCGCGACACCTAACGCCCGCGCAAACCCCAGCAAGCTGTCGAGCACATGCTCACGCGCCGCGGCCGGGATTTGCGCATTACTGAAAAGCCATTGGCCTTCGCGAGCCCGGGCGCGATCAAAGCCAAGCCTGACGCGCGCCGGAATCTGCGTTGCATACAGGCTGGCGCGCAAGGCCAGCTGCAGATGCAGCAGGACATCGAATTCACGCTGTGCGCAGGCGCGTCGCAGAGTGAGCATGGAACGCCAGCCAGTGCGCTTGTCGACGGTGATAAACTCCACTTCGGGCAGCAGGCGCATCAGACGTTCTTCGATGCGACCGATCACCCAGGTAAAGCGGCAGTCTGGCCAGGCACCCTGCAGCGCTCGCAGCAGCGGCACCACATGGCAGGTGTCGCCGATGGCGGAAAGGCGCAGCAGGCAGGCGCTGCGCGGCGGCTCAGTAAGCGGTAACGGCATTTTTGTTAGAGGGGCGTTTGCGCCATCCAATTGCAGCGGGACCAGCAGCTCAACGAGCGGCCATCGAAGGCGGCGCCATGCTATACGAGGCCGCCTGGGGCGGCAATTTGACGGTTGACTGGTTTGACCCGGCGTGGTGGCACAACCGTGGCGCCGTGCAGGGTGAGGCGCAGGGCCGCGGCACGACCTTTTTCGTGCTGGCAGGGAAGGATGAGCTGGTCCTGCGGCACTATCGCCGCGGCGGCCTGGTCGCCAAGCTGATCCGCGATCGCTACTGGTTCTCAGGCGCGGAAAATACCCGGGCGTTTCGCGAGTGGTCGCTGCTGCATCTGCTACACGGCCGGGGGCTGCCGGTGCCCGAGCCGGTTGCCGCCCGCTACCGCCGCCATGGCAGCTGGTATAGCTGCGATCTGCTGACCCGGCGCATCACCGGCACGCAGTCCCTGGCGCAGTTGTTAGCTGCGGGGTCCGTGTCGCTGCCGTTGTGGGTCGCGGTCGGCCGTTGCATCCGGCGCTTCCACGATGCGCTGGTGTTTCATGCCGATCTCAATGCCCACAACATTCTCCTGCGTGACGATGGCGAGGCTTATCTGATCGATTTTGATCGCGGGCATTTGCATCGTCGGCGCGGTATCTGGTGCGACTCGAACCTGGTGCGCCTGCGACGCTCGATCGACAAAGTCACCGATGTGTTGCCGCCCGGCCGCTTTTCGGAACCCGACTGGCATTCCCTGCTGGCAGCGTACCGGACCGCGGCGCCGGTCTGACATGCGATTTCTGTATATCTTCCTGAGTTACTTGATTGCGCCGCTCATGGTGCTGGCGATGCTGTGGCGCGGCGTTCGGGATCACAGCTACTGGCACGGTATGCCGCAGAGATTCGGCTTTGGCCAGCCGGTCGCGAATGGCCCATCGATCTGGGTGCACGCGGTATCGGTCGGTGAGGTCCAGGCCGCGTCGGTACTGATTCGCGAGCTGGGGATCATGTACCCGGCGATTCCGCTGGTGCTGACGACAGTGACGCCCACCGGCGCGGAACACGCGCGCCGGCTGTTTGGTGCGAACGTCGATGTGCGTTTTTTGCCGTATGACCTGGTGGGCTCGGTGCGGCGCTTCTTCCGCGCGATCGATCCGCGCGTCGCCATCATCCTGGAAACCGAGTTGTGGCCGAACCTCTATCACGAATGTGGCCGCCGCAAGGTGCCGCTGGTACTGGCCAGCGCGCGCATTTCGCCCAAGTCGGTCGGCCGCTATCGGGTGCTGGCGGGGCTGTTTCGCGAAACCCTGTCGCATGGCATCGTCATCGCGGCGCAGAGCGACCAGGACGCCGAACGCTTCAAGTCCATCGGAGCTAACACCAGTCGCACCCACGTGACCGGCAATATCAAGTTTGATTTGTCCGTGTCCGAAGCCATCCGGGCGGAAGCGCGGCTGCTGCGCCAGCGCTACGTGGGCACCCGCCCGGCCTGGGTTGCTGGCAGTACACATGCCGGCGAGGAGCAGATACTGTTAGCCGCACAACGCAAACTGCGCACTACCGTGACCGCTGCGCTGCTCATCCTGGTGCCGAGGCACCCGAATCGATTTGCGGAGGTTGCGGCGTGGTTGCAACTCGAGCAGGTGCGCTTTGCAACCCGCTCGTCCGGTGCGCCGGTGGCGGCGGATACCGAAGTCCTGCTGATCGATACGCTGGGCGAACTGCAGGCTTTTTATGGCGCGGCCGACGTGGCATTTGTCGGTGGCAGCCTGGTTCCGATCGGCGGCCATAACCTGCTCGAGCCTGCCGCGCTGGGGGTTCCGGTGCTCACCGGGCCTAACAACTACAACGCCGAAGACATCGCCGGGCAGATGATCGCGAGTGACGCAGCCCGGGTCGTGCACAATGCCGGGGAACTGCGCAACGAGCTGGCGCGCCTGCTGACGGATGACAAGCAGCGCCACGCTCTCGGGCAGCGTGGCCAGGCATTCATAGAAACAAATCGCGGCGCGCTGGCGCGATTGCTCGCGCTGCTGGCGCCGGTGATTACTTCGGCGGGCTTGCCTCCAGCCAGCCATTGATCTCCTGCAGATTCTGGCGGCCGAGGTCCCCGGCGGCTGAGTGCAACGCGATAACGTTCAGAATATAGTCGTAACGGCTGCGCGAGTAATTGGTTTGCGCCTGCACCAGGTTCTTGCGCGCATCCAGCACATCGACCGCGGTGCGCGTACCGACTTCGTAGCCGGCTTCCGTGGCCTTGAGCGCTGTCTGGCTGGACTCCAGCGCCTGGCGCAGCGCATTCACGCGTGAAATCTCGCTGATGACGCCGAGGTAGGCATCGCGCGCCGCCCGCTCGGTCTGGCGCGATACGCGCACCAGGCGCTCCTTCGCGGCCTGCCACTGGAACTCGCTCTGGCGGACCTTGGACTGCGTGCCGCCGCCGGCGAACACCGGCACGTTCAACTGCAGCTGGTACTGCGTCGTGGTGCTGTCGGTGTTGACGTTAGGCGTGCCATTGGAATTGAACTTGCCACGCTGTGCGACCAGGTCCAGGTTCGGCAGATGCGAGCCGAAAGACGCGCGCACGTTGTCGCGTGCAATGTCCGCGGCCAGGCGGCTCGAGGTCAGTGCGAGATTCTGGTTCATCGAGGTTTCGACCCACTTGGCTTCGTCGGCCGGTTCGGGTGCCTTCAAAGGCAGGCTGTCGCCCGGTTTCGCGAGGCTTTCGGGTTTCTCGCCCACGACTTCGCGCAGCAGTTCTTCGGCACTTGCCAGTGCGCGTTTGGCGGCGATCACGCCGGCCGCCGCGTTATCGCGCGCGGCCTTGGCTTCCTGCACATCGGTGATGGCGATCAGGCCGACTTCGAAGCGCTTGTCGGCCTGCTCGAGCTGGCGGGAAATGGCCTGCAGTGCCGCGGACTGCGCATCGACCGTGTCCTGCGCAGCGAGCACGTCGAAATAGCGCTGGGCGACGCGCGTGACAAGATCTTGCTGCGCCGACTGGTAATCAGCCTCGGCCTGTGCGACCTGGATGTCGGCGCGGTGCAGGCCGACCCAGTTGCTCCAGGAAAACAGATTCTGGCGCAAGGTCAGCGCATAGGTCTTGTCGCGGGTGTCGGTCGAGGAATTGACGTTGTTCTGACCGACCAGCGTGGTGCCAGAGCGATCGACCTTCGCGTATTGGCCGAAGCCGGTGATGCTCGGCAGGACGCCCGCGATGGCCTGTGGCTTGGCCTCACGCGCCGCCTGTCGGTTGGCATCCGCCTCGCGAATCTGCGGGTCCGAGCTGAGCGCGCGCTGGTATATGGACATCAGGTCATCCGCCTGCGCCGCTGACGAGAAAACAAGGGCCCCAACCGTGAAAGCCATCCAGTGCTTCATAGGAAAATCCTGCCTCATCTAGTGTTGTATATCACCATATCACAGGCCAGCTGCCCTTGCCAAGCCAGCTCAGTAGACCGCGATACGGGAGTCTACCTGTTCGTGCCAGGCGAGGATCCCGCCTGACAGGTTAGCGACCTCGGTATAGCCGTTGCGTTCCAGGAACCGCGCCACCTGCATCGATCGGCCACCCGAGCGGCACAGCACCACGATGGGCCCCGCCTTGGGCAACTCGGCGAGCCGCTCCGGGATTTGGCTCATCGGGATATGCACCACCGGATCCAGCCTGGCGATCGCCAGTTCCCAGTCCTCGCGAACGTCGAGCACACAGGGCTTCTCGCCCTGATCCCACAGGGCCTTCAACTGGGTTGGCGACAGCTCGGCGGGCATGGGTCAGAAGCGGAATTTGTCGGTGCCGGGCGCGTTCGTGAGCGGATCGATGGCGGTCTCGAACAGGTCCTCGGCCGCAAAAGCATCAGCGCCACGCGTGATCAGGCGTGCTGTCATCAGCGGCGCCGTGCCCACGACCGCGAACAAACGGCCGCCCGGAGCTAACAGGCGTTCAAAACGCGTGTCGTAGCGGGGCAGGGACCCGGTGAGCACGATGACATCCCAGTCGCCGCGCAGACTGTCGGGGGCAAACGCATCGGCGGTCACGACTTCGACCGGTCCGGTGCACAGGCCCGCCAGGGCGAGGCGGGCGCGCTCGGCTAACAGCGGGCAGATTTCCAGGCTGCGTACCGGGCCCGCCATGCGCGCCAGGCAAGCGGTCAGGAAACCGGATCCGGTGCCGACTTCAAGCACGCGGTCGCAGCGCCGCAACGACAATGCCTGCAGAATGCGGCCCACCAGTTTGGGCGCCAGCATGTGTTGGCCTTCGGGCAAAGGCAGTGCAACATCTGCGAATGCAAGGGCAGCCTGAGATTCGGGCACAAACCGTTCGCGCGGCACCTGGGCAAAGACCGAGAGAACCTCGGGATCCAGCACGTCCCAGGCCCGGACCTGTTGCTGGATCATCTGTTCACGCGCACTCTGTTGCCAACTCATGCCTGCTCCCGATTGAACTTATTCTGCCATCACTGCGGCGCGCCAAGTTTAAGGGTTTCGGCCGCTGCCACAAGCCAATTTCGTCATATGGTCAATCGCGAGCATGACCATCGCGCGCCTCCGCTAAGCTGCGTCACTGACCCGGCGCCTGCCGTGACAAATAACAACAACAGGAACCAGGCCTCGAAATGACCGCATTGGGCTTGACCTGTCTGCTGCTCGCAATCGTTGCCGTCTGGCTGCTGATCCGCAACCGCCGGCACCACCGCGCGCTGCGGACGGTCGATGAGCTAACAAAACAGCTGCATCGGATCGTCGGCCAGGCGAGCGGCGACCTGTCGGGTCGCGTCTGGGTCGAAACCACCGACCCGTCGGTGCAGTCCATCAAGGCGGACGTGAACCAGTTGCTGAGCCGCCATGGTTCTGCCTTGCCACAGCAGGTCAGTCACGCGGAGTTGTTTGGCGAGCTGGCGGACCGCGTGCATGAAATCGTGGTGGTGCATCGCGACGCAATCCTGTTTGCTAACAGCCAGTTCGCAGCACTGATCGGCGTCGATCGCAGTGAGCTGCATGGTCGCGCACTGGATGAGCTGGTGGCGCCTGAATTCGCCGAGTTCCTGCAGGACAACCTGCGCCGGCACCTGCGCTCCGAGACCGCCGCGGAGCGCTTCGAGGTGGAGATCGTGGGGTTCCAGGCCCAGTTCAGCCGCCTGGAGCTGAATGTGCGCCATATCGACTGGGACGGCGGCACCGCGCTGTTGCTGACCGGCGTCGAAATCGTCCCGACACTGCAGCTGGCGGCGCTGCACGCGCCGGCCGATGCGCCCGCTGTGTATGACGAGCAGGATGAGCAAGCGCCGCGCCAGCCGCAGGCAGCCGCCGCGGTTGAGCCGCATCTGCCTGCGGCAGACTATGACGCGGATCGGTTGCTGGATGCCGAACAACTGGAGCTGGCCGCAGAAGCGGCGCTCGGTGCCCAGGAGGCCGAGGCGCTGGTGGTACCCCCGGCTGGAGTCGACGATGACAGCCCCGACCGCCTGACGCTGGAATCGATCGCCGAGGCCATCGTCACCACCGACACGGCCGGCAGGATCGAATACGTCAATCCGGCGGGCGAGCGCCTGTTAGGTTCGTCGGCCAGCCTGGCGGTCGGTCTGAGCATCGAACGGTTGTTAGGCCTGGTGGACGATCACGAAGGCCGTAACCTGCTGGATCCGGTCATGCGCGCGGTGGCATCGGGACAGCCGGTGACGCTGGGACGGCGCGCGGTGACCGTGGCGCGCAAGGATGGCACCGAGCGCACGGTGGAAATATCGGCGGCGCCGCTGCGCAACGCGGCGCGCAAGACGATCGGCGCGGTACTGCTGCTGCATGACGTGACCGAGCTGCGGGGCATTGCGCGGCAAATGTCCTATCAGGCAACCCATGATGCGTTGACCGGCCTGGTTAACCGGCGCGAGTTTGAACGGCGCGTCGACGAGGCCGTGACCACCGCCAGGCGCGGCGACGGCACGCACGTCCTTTGCTACGTCGATCTGGACCGCTTCAAGGCGGTCAACGACACCAGTGGCCACCTGGCCGGAGATGCGCTGCTGCGTGAAGTGTCCAAGCTGTTGCGCGAGGCGGTGCGTGATTCCGACACGGTTGCGCGCCTCGGCGGCGATGAATTTGGCCTGTTGTTAGTCGGTTGCCCGCTCGACAAGGCGCATCAGATTGCGCACGACGTGTGCCGCGCCATTGCCGAGTACCGGTTCATCTGGAAGGAAAGAGTATTCAACATCGGCGCCAGCATCGGCTTGCTCGAGCTGGGGCGCGAGAGCGGCAGCGTCGAGGAGTCGCTGGCCGCGGCGGACAGCGCCTGTTACATGGCCAAGAGCCAGGGCTCGGGCAACGTCGCGGTTTACTCGGCCCAGGAAGAGGCGGTCGCGCGTCGCAGCGGCGATATCCAGTGGCTGCAGAAACTGCAGGCCGCGCTGCGCGATGAGACCTTTGAGTTGTACCAGCAGCCGATCGTGCCGGCGGTCGTGGCCAGCGCTGACGGTCCTGCGATGGAAATATTGCTGCGGCTGCGCGATGAAAACGGCATCCTGTGGCAGCCACGCGATTTTCTGGCGGCGGCCGAGCGCTATCGGCTCATGCCCAGCATCGATCGCTGGGTCGTGAAGTCGACCATCTCGATGCTGGGCAACGGCGCGTTGTCGGTGCCAGGCTCGCGTTGCGTCACGCTGAACATCTCCGGCCAGACCCTCGGCGATGTCAGCTTCCTGGAATTCGTGGTGGAATGCCTGGATCGTTCCGGCGTTGCGCCGTCGCAGCTGTGTTTCGAGATGACCGAGTCCGCGGCCATTGCCAACCTGGAGCACGCCCGCCGCTTCGCGGGTGTTCTGCATGGCATGGGCTGCCGCTTCGCACTCGATGACTTTGGTTCGGGCATCGGATCGTTCTCGAACCTCAAGAACCTGCCGCTCGATTTCCTCAAGATCGACAATTCGTTCACCCGTAATTTGTCACGCGATTCGGTCAACCAGGCGCTGGTGGCGGCGATGATCAAACTCGCCCGCACGCTGAATTTCAGGGTGATTGCCGAGGGCGTCGAAGACAATGCCTCGCTCGACTATGCGCGCCGCATGGGCGTCGATTTTGTGCAGGGCAATGTGATCGCCAAGGCCCAGCCGCTGTCCGCAGCCGCCTAGCTCACGCAGGTTTTTGTTTCGCGGCGCCCGCCCGCCGTGGTAAGAATCCGGCATGAAAACTCCACAGCCGGTCAATCTCGATTTTCTGCATGACAACCCGCTGCTGAATCGGACCCGCGCCACCGAGGTATTGCGCCGCGAGGGTCTGTCGGCGGTTGTCGTGGGACGACCCGCCAACATTTCCTATCTGACCAACCACTGGCCGCTGCTCGAGCGCATGGGCGCAACGGGCTCGGCGTACGCGGTCCTCAGCGCGGACCCCAAGGCGCCGGTGGCGCTGGTCATGGGCCAGTTCTCCTACTACTACGGCCTCGCCGAGGAACAGCTGCCGCAAACCGTGCAGCCATTCCTGTTTACCGGCCAGGGGCCGAACGGTGCCGCGGCGCCCGCGCGCATGTTTCGCGTCGTCGACGAGCAGGCGCTGCTGCCGCGCGAGCGTGCGCGCCGCGCGGCGACCGAAGCAACCCAGCCATTTTCCGCGGACGCGGTCGCCGCCCTGCGCAAGGCGCTGCAGTCGCTCGCGGTTCGTGGCGGGACCATCGGCATCGATGGCGACCTCGCCGAGGCTTCCTTGTTAGCTGCATTGCCGATTGCCGGGGTGCGCAACGCCGAGGACACGCTGCGCCGGATCCGGCGGGTCAAATCGCCCGCCGAGCTGCAATTGATGCGCCTGACAGCCCAGGCCAATGCCGATGCCGCTTTGGCGGCCGCGCGCGCGACCCGGCAACTGGGCAGCATCCGCGCCCTGCGGGCGCGCTTCTACGCCGAGACCGCGGCGCGCGGCCTGCGTCCGGTCTTCATGGTCGTCGATGGCGTGACCTCCGACGATTACGATGAACCGCTGCGTGAAGGGCAGTCGCTCCTGATCGACTGTGTTTCCAGCCTGCACAACTATCACGGTGATTTTGCACGCACCGTGTTCATGGGCGAACCCACGAAGCGGATGCAGACCGCGACCCGCGCCATCGCCATCTGCTGGGACGAAATTCGCGCGGCGCTCCGGCCCGGCATGGCGTACTCCGCGATCCGGGCGTTAGGCGAGGAGACGTTGCGCAAGCAGAACTTTGACGTGCAGGTGGGCTTCACGCCGCACAGTGTTGGTTTATGGCATGGCGATGATCCGCGCCGCAGCGCCGACGGCAAGCCGCTCGATCCGGTGCTCGAAGAAGGCATGATCCTGTCGGTCGATTGCCCGGTGTTCGATCAGGGCGCGGGCGGCACGGCCCATCTCGAAGACCTGTCGTTGATCACGGCGTCCGGTGCCGAACTCATCAATTCGCCCGAGCACCGTACCATCACGGTCTGATTCTCAGGTTAATGACCAGCTGACAAATACGCGGCCCTGTATCCAGGGCCCGAGCGCGGCCTCGAGTTCGAAGCCCGGGTCGGTATCCAGGGCCGCCTCCAGCGCCAGACCGAGCGGCCGGTGATCCAGCAGCCCCTGCAGAAACACAGCCGCGCCAGTGGCAATGGCGTCGATGCGCGATGAGCGCAGCGCTCGCGTGATCAGAGCGTTTTCACCGCCGCGGCCGAGATCAAGCGTTGCGTCGCTGGCGGAATCCGGTTGATTGGCGGCCCAGATGGCGACGATGGGATAGGGTGATCGCACCAGGCGCAGCGCCGGGTGCGGATGCAGGCGCAGACGGTCGTAACTGTCCTGATCGAGTCTGGCGAGCGCCGCGAGATCAAAAGCCTGCTGATCGTCAGCGGCGATCATGGCTTCCTGATAGGCCCATTCGAGAGCCGCGACATCCGGCAGATAGGCATAGTCGCTGGCAGCAAACTGTTGCCGCAAATATTCCGGAAACCTCCGCCCGCAGTGAAACAGATCGCCGCTGCGCGATGGCGCATGCAGCAGAAACTGCCGCGCGGTCTGGCGAAAGTAATCCGCGCCAACCAGGCGCTGGACAACGGGGAATTCCAGCTCCAGGACCTTGAGGAAATTCTCACGCAGATTGTTGCGGTAAATGTTGAGGCGTTCCTCGGGTGAAAAAACGCCGCCATGGATATCCGACCGGGCAGTCGATCCGCCCGCGTGCTCCGCGAGCAACGCGTCAAGCAAGGTTTTCTGCTCTGCGCCTAACATATGGTCATGCGGCTAACGCGAGGCGCGCATGCTGATCGGCGCGCACGGCTTCCGCTGCCAGCACCGCCAGCGCCGGGATGTCGAGATCCCATTCGATCAGCGTCGGCACGGGACCCAGCTTGTGGATGGCGTATTCGTAGAGGTCCCACACCGCATCGCAGACGCGGGTGCTGTGCGTGTCGATGCGAATCTGCCGCTCGTCGATGCGATTGATGCTGTGACCGGCGAGATGAATTTCGCCGATGGCTTTTGCCGGCATCGCGTCGATGAATTCGCGCGCGTCAAAGCCGTGATTGCAGGCGCTGACATAAATATTGTTGACGTCCAGCAAAATGCCGCAGCCGGCGCGTTGCGCCAGTTCCGCAAGAAAAACCCACTCCGGCATCTCGCTCGATTTGAATTCGAGATACGACGACACGTTCTCGATCAGCAGCTGCCGGCCGAGCGCGTCCTGTACCTGGCCGACACGCGACACCAGGTGTTCCAGCGCTTCGCGGTTGTAAGGTAGCGGCAGCAGGTCGTTGCTGAAAATGCCGCCGGCGCTGCTCCAGCACAGGTGCTCGGACACCAGCGCCGGTTCGAATCGGGATATCAGCCGCCGCCAGTTCGCGAGATGCGTCGCATCGAGTGGATCGGTCGAGCCGATCGAGAGCCCGACGCCGTGCAGCGACAGCGGATAGCGGTTGCGGATCTGCTCGAGGTACCAGGGCTGCGCGCCGCCCAGGGCGAAATAGTTTTCGCTATGCGCTTCCACCCAACCCACGTCCGGTGGCGCGCTCAGGAATTCGTCGTGATGTACCGCCCGCAGGCCGATCCCGGCTTGCGCCGGGAGGGCCTGGGTCGCTAGCCGGCCACGTGACTTGTCACTGCTGACCGGCATGTCAGGTACGTAAGGACTTTATTTGGCAGCGGTCAGCGAACCGCCGGCCAGGCGCTCGCACGTGCCCTTGGGTAACTTGATCCATTCTTTGGCACTGACGGCCTTGGCCTGGCCTGCACACGAATGGCCATTCGCGGCGCAATCGTTCTTGCCAGCCTTGGCGACGCCAAAGCACTTTTCAGTCGCGGCAGCCTTGTCGGCGTCCGCCATATCTGCAGCAGCGGCCAGGTTTGCGAACATGAGCGTGCCGATGGCGGCGGCCAGCAGGGTCTTGGTTGAGGTCATCTGAAATCTCCTGAAGTGTGCAAAGCGTTGTCGTCGGACCATCCGACTTGGAATCAGACCGGGTCCGGGTGGCGATTGTTTCAGGTACCGTGCCCAAAAAGCAAAAACCCGGCGCGAGGCCGGGTCTTGCATTCTTGACCGCCGGCCTGAGCCGGGATCGATTACAGCATCGGGATCAGCAACAACGCGACGATGTTGATGATCTTGATCAAGGGGTTGATCGCCGGTCCGGCGGTGTCCTTGTACGGGTCACCGACGGTGTCGCCGGTGACGGCCGCCTTGTGAGCGTCCGAACCCTTGCCGCCGAAGTGACCTTCTTCGATGTACTTCTTGGCGTTATCCCAGGCACCGCCGCCGGTGCACATGGAAATCGCGACAAAAAGACCCGTGACGATGGTGCCGATCAGCAGGCCACCGAGGGCCTTGATGCCTTCGCCGGGGCCCATCAGCGCGTTGAGACCGAAGGCCACGATCACCGGCACCAGGATTGGCAACAGCGAGGGCACGATCATTTCCTTGATCGCCGCCTTTGTTAGCAGGTCGACCGCCTTGGAATAGTCGGGCTTGGCCGTGCCTTCCATGATGCCCTTGATTTCCCTGAACTGGCGGCGCACCTCGACGACCACCGAGCCCGCAGCACGACCCACGGCTTCCATCGCCATGGCGGCGAACAGATAGGGCACCAGGCCGCCGATGAACAGGCCGATGATGACGGCCGGATCCGACAGCGAGAAGCCAACCATCGCCCGCCCGGTTTCGGCCAGATGCGTTTCGAGGTTATGCGTGTAGTCGGCGAACAGCACCAGCGCCGCGAGGCCGGCCGAACCGATCGCATAGCCCTTGGTGACGGCTTTGGTGGTGTTACCCACCGCGTCCAGCGGATCGGTGATGTTGCGCACTTTCTTGTCGAGGCCCGCCATTTCGGCAATGCCACCGGCGTTGTCGGTAATCGGGCCGTAGGCGTCCAGCGCGACGATCATGCCCGTGAGCGACAGCATCGCCGTAGCGGCGATCGCGATGCCATAAAGACCATGCAGCGCGTTAGCACCCCAGATGGCAATGCACACCGCGATGACCGGCAGGGCGGTCGACTTCATGCTGACACCGAGACCGGCGATCATGTTGGTCGCGTGGCCGGTCTGCGAGGCCTCGGCGATCTTGCGCACCGGGCTGTATTCAGTGGCGGTGTAGTACTCGGTGATGACAATCATCGCCGCGGTCAGGCCCAGGCCGATCAGTGCACAGCCAAACAGCGCATTGAAATCACCCGGCATGATCGACTTGGTAATGAACCAGAACAGGATTGCGGAAACGATTCCCGCGACGATGACGCCCTTGTACAAGGCATTCATGATCTTGCCGCCGTCCTTGGTGCTGACAAAGAACGTGCCGATAATGGACGACACAATCGAGGCCGAGCCGAGCGCCAGCGGGTACAGGATCGCGCTGATCCCGGCGTCCTTCATCACCAGCCCACCTAACAACATGGTGGCGACCAGCGTGACCGCATAGGTTTCGAACAAGTCGGCCGCCATGCCGGCGCAGTCGCCGACGTTGTCACCGACGTTGTCGGCGATGACGGCCGGATTGCGCGGGTCATCTTCCGGGATGCCGGCTTCAACCTTGCCGACCAGGTCGGCACCGACGTCGGCGCCCTTGGTGAAGATGCCGCCGCCCAGGCGCGCGAAGATCGAAATCAGCGAGCCGCCAAAGGCCAGGCCGACCAGCGCGTGCAGCGCACCGTCATCGCCCAGCGCGCCGCGGGTGGCCATGAAGTAGCCCGCGACGCCGAGCAGACCCAGGCCAACGACCAGCATGCCGGTGATGGCGCCGCCCTTGAAGGCCACCTGCAAGGCCGCATTGAGGCCCGTGTTAGCTGCTTCGGCGGTGCGCACATTGGCGCGCACCGAGATATTCATGCCGATATAGCCGGCGAGGCCGGAGAGAATCGCGCCGATCGCGAAACCACCTGCGGTGGGCCAGCCCAGCGGAGTCAAGCCGATGACCAGGAACAACACCACGCCGACTATCCCGATCGTGGTGTATTGCCGGTTCAGGTAGGCCTTGGCGCCAGCCTGCACGGCTGCGGCGATTTCCTGCATGCGCGCGTTGCCGGTCGGCAGCGCCAGAATTGAAATACTTGAAACCACGCCGTATAAAACAGCGAGCACGCCCGCAGCAATTGCGAGCCACAGCCAGGTATTGGCATCCATCAGGAAATCTCCCCAAAGATCAAGACGTTATGTTATTCGCCAGCCGCAGGCATGAGCCCCTGACCGCCCCCAAAAAGGGCGCGAATAATAGCACAGGGCACGTGGCCGGTTGCTAGGGCGTGCCGTGGGCCTTGCGCCCGCCGCGGGCCATTTTTGCGCCGGGCTCCGGCGCGCCGGAGCGTAGCTCTTGCGCGGTCTGAATGCAGCGCTCGACCAGGTCGCGTGTGCCTGCGCGCAGCTCCTCGTGGTTCTGCACGTATTCGACGTTGCGTTCCATGTTCTCGGCGGTCCAGCCGAGCGAGTGCGCGACATAGGGAAACGGCGGAAAGACAAAACCCAGTTCCGCAAAAAATCCGAGTTGCTGGCCGGCCACGGCCTGCACATTGTCCTGGCCGCCGGTGATGATGAATCCTGCGACCTTGCGCTGGATCAGCACCCGATTGTGGGTTGTTAGCTGGTTCTGGATGCAGTTCATGCGCTCGGCCATCTTGTAGTAGAGCGAACTCGCGGCGCCCCAGCGGATCGGCGTTGCAACCAGGATCACATCGGCGGAGTGCACCAGGGCTTCGTAGACGCGATCCAGCTGATCGGTGGGATCGCTCTGCGTGATCGAACAGGGCCAGGTGCAGGCACGCGCGCTGCGCGAGTAATAGCCCTCGCAGGCACGGAAGTTGAGGTCACGCAGTTTGATGAGCTCAGTGGCGGCGCCGCTGGCGCGCGCGTGATCCAGTGCAGTCTCCAGCAACGACTCCGAGGTCGAGTAACGCGGATTACCCGGTTGCATGATGGTGGTCGAGATGCCGGCGACGCGGATCGGTCCGCTGGCGCGCGCCAGCTCCCGTGCCAGCGGATGTGCTTTGTGCGGCAGGCGGCCTCGCGGACTGGTCGGTTTCGCACTCACAAGTACCCGGCCCTCGGCCACACGCACCGCATACTGCGGCACGCGATCGCCTTCATAGCCTGGCTCGCCCTGGCCGCTGCAGCGATGAAATTTCCACTGATGCCAGGGACACACCAGGTATTCGCCATCGAGCCGGCCCTCGCCCAGCGGTCCGCCGACGTGGTTGCAGATGTTAGATACCGCACCAAAAACGCCGTCGACATGACTGAGTGCAATACGGCTGTTGCCGACTGCGACCGCCTGCAGCGGTTTTGCCGCGAGCTCCGCGGCGGAACCGATATCGATCCAGTCAGTATCCTGTGCCACGCGCGCCGCCGCTCAGGCCTTGAAGGGCGGGAGTTTCTTTTTCACGCTGACGCCCTTGATGCGCACGTACGCGGGCAGGCCGTGTTTGTAGGGCGGCGGATCGCCGCCGCCGATCAGGGGCGAAAGATACAGCCGGCATTTGCGGGTAATGCCGAAGCCGTCTGCGGTGATGTAATCACGCGGCATTTTCTTCTCGACGTTGGCAACCCTGGCGAGCGGCACCGAGCCGACAGTCCATTTGTAAGGCCGCGAGGACTTGCGCACGACCGTGGGCATCACCGAGTTCTGGCCCTGCACCGCGAGTTCGACCGCCGCCTTGCCCATCGCGTAGGCCTGCTCGACGTCCACCTTGGAGGCGATGTGGCGCGCGGCGCGCTGCAGGTAATCGGCGACTGCCCAGTGATATTTGTAGCCGTGCGCCTGTTTCACCATGTTAGCAATGACCGGGCCCACGCCACCCAGCTGGGTGTGGCCAAAGGCATCGAGCGTGCCGGCGTCGGCGAGGAATTTGCCATCGGCGGTCGCCGTGCCTTCGCTGACCACGATGACGCAGTAGCCGAAATCGGTGACGCACTGCTTGACACGGGCGAGGAATTTTTCCTGCTCGAAGGGAATTTCCGGGAACAGGATGATGTGTGGCGGCTCGCTGACATTGCGGCCGGCGAGTCCGCCGGCGGCGGCAATCCAGCCGGCATGCCGGCCCATGACTTCCATGACAAATACCTTGGTCGAAGTGCGCGCCATCGAGGCGACATCCAGCGAGGCTTCCAGTGTCGAGACGGCCACGTATTTCGCCACCGAGCCGAAGCCCGGGCAGCAGTCGGTGAACGGCAGATCGTTATCAACCGTCTTGGGCACGCCCACGCAGATGATCGGATAACCTAACGACTCGCCGATCTGCGACAGCTTGTGGGCCGTGTCCATCGAGTCGTTGCCGCCGTTGTAAAAGAAATAGCCGATGTCGTGGGCCTTGAAGACCTCGATCAGCCGTTCATATTCGGCGCGGTTCTTGTCGATGCCCTTGAGCTTGTAGCGCGCCGAGCCGAATGCGCCGGCCGGCGTATAGCGCAGGCCGCGGATGGTTTCGCGCGATTCGCGGCTGGTATCGATCAGGTCCTCTTCCAGTGCGCCAACGATGCCGTGCCGGCCGGCCAGGACCTTGCCGATCTGGCGCGGGTATCGGCGCGCGGTTTCGATGACGCCCGCTGCCGAGGCGTTGATGACGGCCGACACGCCGCCCGACTGGGCGTAGAGCGCATTGCGGGGTTTGGCGGGTTTATTTGAGGTCTTTTTCATGGTTGCCGGAGTTTACGGCAACAGCGCGAAATTGGCTGCCGCGAGACGTTGAATGGCGCATCGGGTAGACTTTGGAACCGCAGGAGAGGAACGCATCATGTCAGTGTCCGCTGTTAGAGCCGCCGTCCTCGCGACGGCGATGTTGGGCGTAGGTGCTTGTGCGACGTCGGAAAATCCGAACCGCAGCCTCGTCATTGCGTCACTCGAAGCCCGATCGGGCAGTGCCGTGGGCGGCCAGCTGCGGATATCCCGTAACGGCAAGAAAATTCATTTGCGCGCCACGGTGACTGGCCTGGAACCAGGGTCGGAGCACGGCTTTCACATTCACGACAAGGGTGACTGTTCGGCGCCCGATGCCGCCAGTGCCGGCGGCCACTTCAATCCAGGCGGCAGCGCGCACGGACGTTTTGGCGACGCGGTGCATCATGGCGGCGACCTGCCCAGTCTCAGGGCCGACGCCAAGGGCGTCGCGCGCGCGGATGTGGACCTGAGCGCGCTGCAGTGGGAAGGCGCCCAGGGAATCAAAGGCCGCGCGATCATCGTGCACGGCAAACCGGACGATTTCACCACCCAGCCCAGCGGTAATGCCGGCCCACGCGTGGCCTGTGCGGTTATCGGCTGAGCTGACCCGATGAGAGTCATTTTTCTGGGCCCTCCGGGGTCAGGCAAAGGCACGCAAGCACAGCGATTGGTCGAGCCCTTGCGCATCCCGCAGATTTCCACCGGCGACCTGTTCCGGGATCATCGCAAGCGCGGCACGCCGTTAGGTCTGCGCGCTGAGGGCATCATGGCCCGTGGCGACCTGGTCGATGACGCGACCGTCATCGACATGGTGCGTGACCGTATCGGGCAGCCTGATGCCGCACAGGGCTTCATCATGGATGGGTTTCCGCGCACCCTGCCGCAGGCGGAAGGATTCGCGGCAATGCTGGCGGAGCTGAAGCTGCCACTCGATCGCGTGATACTTTTCAAGGTACCTAACGACGACCTGGTCAAGCGTATTTCCGGGCGCCGCACCTGCGCCGATTGCCAGCGCGTGTTCAACGTTTATACGGCGCCGCCTTCGGTGCCGCCGCCCTGCGCCGGGCAGTGCAGCACGCCCAGGTTGATCCAGCGCAAGGACGATGAGGAAGCGACCGTGGTACAGCGCCTCGCCGTCTATGATCGCGACACCAAACCGTTGGCGGACTTCTACCGTGCCCGCGGGCTGTTGCGCGAAGTGGATGCGATCGGTTCTCTGGCCGATGTGACGGCACGGGTCGAAGCGGCGCTGCGTTAGCAGCGGCGGCGGCTCAGCCGGTCCGCGCCGCCAGCAATTTCACGCCGATAACGTCGCGCCGCCAGCCGTTGAGTGGCGCCGCTGCGGTATCGCCGCGTGCGACCTGCTCAAGATCCTTGCGGGTCGCCAGCACTTCGGGGGTCAGTTCCAGCCGCAGGGCGGCGGCCCGCGTTGCTTCACCGAGGCTGCGGACCAGGGCTTCAAATTCTGCATCGGGGCGCGTGCGCCTTGGCAACGGCGGCAGTTCCGGCGGCAGGCCGCAGCCGGCGATCAGGGCCAGCAACTCGTCGCCGACCCGATCGACGATGCCACGCTGCATCTCGGGTATCGCCCGCAGCGCCTCGAGATCGCGTGGCGGTTCCTGCACCATGGCGCGCAGCACGCCGTCATCGAGAATCCAGCCGCGTGGACGATTGCGGTTGATGGCCCGTTTTTCGCGCCACTCGGCCAGCTGCTGTGCGAGCTTGATTCGCAGCGGATCGAGTCCTTGCAGGCCCTTAAGGCGCTGCCACGCCAGTTCGGGCCGCACGTCCAGCAGCGCCGGGTTGTCGAACACGGCGAGCTCCTCTGCCAGCCAGGCGCTGCGTCCCTGCGACTGCAATTTTGTTAGCAAGGCGGCGCGCAGCGCTGGCAGGTAGCGCACATCATCCAGCGCATAACTGATCTGCGCCGCGGTCAGCGGCCGGCGGGCCCAGTCGGTGCGGGTTTCGGCCTTGCTGAGATCCACGCCGAGCAGGCGGCGCGTCAGTTCAGCGTAACCGATTTGCGGCGGCAGGCCGGTGAGGCCGGCGGCGATCTGAGTGTCAAAGACATTGCGCGGCATGCCGAGACACGGCGCCAGCACCTCCAGATCCTGGCGTCCCGCATGCATGACGATCTGGCACTGCGGTGATTGCCAGCGATCGCGCAACCAGCCTGAGCCCTGGCCAAGGTCGACGGCCAGCGGGTCGATGCAGGTCCGCCACTCGGCAGCGCCAATCTGCAGCAGGCAGAGCTCGGCGCGATAGGTTTTCTCACGCATGAACTCGGTATCGAGTGCCAATAGCTCGGCGTCGCCGGCGCGTTGCGCCAGCGCGTCCAGGGTGTCCCGGTCAGCAATCAGTGTTGGAGGAGTGCTCATGTGCCAAAATGCGGCGCGATTATGCTGGAAACACTGCAACTGTATTGGGAAATTCTCTGGCGCAGGCGTCTGCCCTCGGACCTGCCGTACTCGCCGGTGCTGTTTGCCGTGACTGCGGCCGTGGCTGCGGTCATAGGTATCGGCGTCAACCAGTCCGCGGCGCGCTTTGCGCAGCTGCAGACGCTCAAGATCGAGCCGGGCGCCCCCGGCTATGTGATCGTGCCGTTTGTGGTGCTGCTGGGCGCGGCGGCTTACGCGCTGGTGCTGCGCTCGTTCGGCCAGTCATCGCGCGCCCTGCAAACCATCACGGCACTTCTTGGCATCTCACTGTTTACCAGCAGCGCCGTGTTGCTGTTGTTGTTAGCGGCGGTTGCGGTTCCGGACAGCATGGCCAGCCTGCGCGGCCTGGTCGGGCTCGCGATGATCGTCATTTCGGTCTACGACGTGTACGTGAAGTCGTGGATCGTGTCGCGGGCGATCGAACGGTCGCTCGGCTTGTCGTTCCTGGTGGTCCTGTCGCTGGAGATATTCGTGGTGCTGGCAGGCGCCCTGTTGTTAGGCCCGCAGGCGGCCGCGCCCGCTGCGGGGGGCTGAGCCGTGCACGTCCACATCCTCGGGATCTGCGGCACCTTCATGGGCGGGATCGCCGCCATTGCGCGCGCCGCCGGCCACAAGGTCACGGGCTCCGACCGCAACGTCTATCCGCCGATGAGCACGCAGCTTGCGGCGCTGGGCATCGAGCTGGTCGAGGGCTTTGAAGCCGCGCAGCTGACGCCGGCGCCGGACGTCGTGGTGGTCGGCAATGTCATGAGTCGCGGGACGCCGGTGGTGGAAGCGCTGCTCGAGAGCCGGATACCCTATGTGTCGGGCCCCGAATGGCTGTCGCGCGCGGTGTTGCAGGATCGCTGGGTGCTGGCGGTCGCGGGCACGCATGGCAAGACCACGACCACCAGCCTGTTAGCCTGGGTGCTGGAATTCGCAGGCCTCAAGCCTGGATTCCTGATTGGCGGCGTCGCCGACAATTTCGACAGCAGCGCGCGCCTGGGCGCCGCGCCGTTCTTCGTCATCGAAGCGGACGAATACGACACTGCGTTTTTCGACAAGCGCGCGAAGTTCGTGCATTACCGTCCGCGCACGCTGGTGCTCAACAACCTGGAGTTCGACCACGCCGACATATATCCGGATCTCGCCAGCATCGAGCGGCAATTTCACCACCTGGTCCGCATCGTGCCGCGCAGCGGGCTGATCATCAGCAATGCCGCCGATGAAAATCTCGCGCGCGTGCTCAGGCAGGGTTGCTGGTCGCAGCAGCAGTTTTTCGGGCAGGGTGCCGCCAATGGCCTGTCGACCCGCCTGCTGGCGGATGATGGCAGCGATTTCATGTTGATCGAGGACGGCCGCGAGCTGGGCCGGGTGCGCTGGTCGATGTTAGGCCTGCACAACGTTGACAATGCACTGGCCACGATCCTGGCCGCGCGCCATGCCGGCGTACCGGTCGCACAGGCCTGCGCGGCGCTGGGCGAGTTTCGCGGCATCAAGCGGCGGATGGAACTGCGCGGTACCGTGGCCGGAGTCACCGTCTACGACGACTTCGCGCATCACCCGACCGCGATCGCAACAACCATTGGCGGGCTGCGCCGGCGCGTCGGCGCGCAGGGCCGGCTGATCGCGGTGCTGGAGCCGCGCTCCAACACCATGCGTCTCGGCGTGCACAAGGATACCTTGGCGGGATCGTTTGCCGAAGCGGATGCCGTCTGGCTGCTGGCGCCGCCGGATCTGGGCTGGGACGTATCGCAGGTCTGCGGCGCGCTGGGCACGCGAGGCCGGACTGCGGCGAGCGTGGAGGCCCTGCTGGCAGGCCTGCTGACCGCGGTGCGCGCAGGTGATCATGTGATTGTCATGAGCAATGGCGGTTTCGGTGGCTTGCATGACAAACTGTTAGCCGCTCTCAGGGTCAGGGAAGGCTAACATCATGGTACGTGTTGCGGATCCATCGATTACTCTCGCCATGACCGGCGCTTCCGGCGCCCAGTACGGCCTGCGGCTGCTCGAATGCCTGGTGCAGGCCGATCGCGAAATATTCCTGCTGTTCACCAAGGCGGCGCAGATCGTGGTCGGATCGGAAACCGACCTGAAACTGCCGGGGCGCAGCGCCGAGCAGTCGCGTTTCCTCAACAAGCACTTCCGCGCGCGCGATGGACAGATTCGCGTTTGCGGCGAGGAGGAGTGGACCTCGCCGGTGGCGAGCGGGTCGGGCGCGCCGCGCACCATGGTGGTCTGTCCCTGCACGATGGCGACGCTGGCCAACATCGCCAGTGGCGCAAGCGGCAACCTGCTGGAGCGCGCTGCGGACGTGGTGCTCAAGGAGCGCGGCAACCTGGTGCTGGTGCCGCGTGAAACGCCGTTCTCGGTGATCCATCTCGAGAACATGTTGAAACTCGCGCGTGTTGGCGCGCTGATCCTGCCGGCCAACCCCGGTTTCTACAACAAGCCGCGCAAAGTCGACGAGCTGGTCGATTTCATCGTCGCGCGGGTGCTGGACCAGATTGGCATCGACACCGGACTGCTCAAGCGCTGGGGCCGTGACGACTGAGTTGCCGTTATTTCCGCTGGGTTCCGTGCTCCTGCCTGAGGGGCAGCTGGCGCTGCGGATCTTTGAAACACGCTACACCGACATGGTGCGGCGCTGCATGCGCGAGAGCCTGCCGTTCGGCGTGGTGTTGATCCAGCAGGGTGCCGAGAGCGGCGCGGTTGGCAGTACTGCCGACGTCGGCACCACCGCGCGCATCGTGGATTTCAGCACGCTCGCCGATGGTTTGTTAGGCCTGAGCTGCGTGGGGGAGCGGCGCTTTCAGCTGCTGCGCAGCTGGCGGCAGGACGACGGGCTCAATCTCGGCGAGATTGAATTTCTCCCGGTCTGGCCGGCGGAGCCGGTGCCGGTCGAGGCGCAGCAGCTTGCCGGCATGCTGCGGAAACACTGGGGCGAATTTTCCGAGCAGTTTGGCGCCGAGTCGCCGCGTTTCGACGATGCGGTCTGGGTGTGCGCCCGGCTGGCGCAGGTCCTGCCATTGCCGGCGCCGCTCAAGCAGCGGCTGCTCGAGTCAGACAGCGCGGCGCTCGCGCTGCGCGTGCTGGCGGCGCTGGTAAAAACGGAACAGGACGACGCCTAACACCAGCGTCCAGCCGAGCACCAGCCAGCCGACCACGCCATCGAATTCCGACAACAGGAATGCTGCCGGGTGCGAGGGATCGCGCACCGACGTTTGGCGCATGAACAGGATGATCCAGACCCAGCCGGCGTGCAGGCCGACACAGGCGGCAATGCTGCCGGTCAGGTGCCGGACCATCGCCAGCAACACACCGACCGCGAACAGGCTGACGAACGCGTCAAAAATCGCGCCGGGGTGCGCGAAGTCCCGCAGCATGCCAGCCAGCAGATCGAGGCCGCTGCCCGGGCCCACCTGATCCGGCGGGATGCGGAAGCGGCCGATGAAATGGGTGGCCGCGTAAACCAGCGACGGCAACACAATCGCGAGTCGCGGCCCGGATTCGCGCGCAATCGCGCTGAACATTGCGCCGCGCAGGAAAGTCTCCTCGATCAGCGCCACCGTGATGGCGCTCAGAATTCCGCTGCCCGCCAGCCTGAGCAGCGTCACCGCATCCAGGGTCGCGCCGGGCTTCAGGTCACGCATGTCGAACAGCACCATCGCCAGCATCACCGGCAGCATGGTTGCGATTCCCAGTGCAAACGCCAGGCCGGCTTCACCCAGCCACTGGCGCCGCGGCAGGCCGTAGCCAAGGCTTGCTTTGTCAGCCAGGCCTTCGCGGCGCGCCAGCCAAATGAATCCGACCAGCACCGCCAGCATGGCGACCCGGCTCGCCACCCGGTGAAAAGGAAAATCGAACGTCGGCGTCAGCAGCGACCAGACCGGATAGCCGAAGGCGGCAATCGCGCCCAGCCCTAACAGAATGAGCCCGAAGAACTTGGCGAACGCTTTCATGGGCGTTTCAGGGCGCCGCGACCGTACGCAGCTTCTGGCCGTCGGCGCGCAGCAGGGCGATGAGGCCCTTGTCGCCTAACAGATGGGCGGCGCCGACCACGACCAGCACATCGTCATTGCCCCGCAGCAGCGCCCGGATGGCGGGCAGCCATTTGCGGTTACGCTCGATCAGCAAGGCCGACTCCAGGGCGGGAAAGCTTGCCATCTCGTCCTGTAGTTCGTGGGCTAGGCGCGCCTGGTCGCCCTGGCGCCAGGCCTGTTCGATGGCGACCAGTTCCGTGGGTACCTGCGCCGCTTCATCGAGCGTCAGGTCCAGCAGATGAATCTGGTTCTCGGCGCTCAGGTGGTCAAACACCGCAAACTGTTCCGCGGCGGTTTCCAGTCCGGTGATGGGCTTGTGATCGGACTTGGCGCGGGTCGCGAGCTGCTGATCGATACCCGCTTCGGAGCTGAAGCCGGCCTTCAGCAGGCTGACAGAAGTGAGCATCAGCGACGCCAGCCAGGGTTCCATCGTGTCCAGCAGCGCGACCGGCAGCCCGAGCTCGCCGGCGGTGCGCGTCAGGCGTTCGGCCAGTGGCCGCGGCAAGGTTTGCGACAGCGACTTGCCGTCGGTGCGTTTCCCGACCCGCATCATCTCGCCCGCGATCTGCATCTCGTCCAGGTCGTCGAGATCGAGTTCGAACACCAGCCGCTCGGCGTCGGCATAGGCGCGTTCCAGGGCGAGCGGCAAAGCGGAATCTTCCGGCCGCAGCAGATGAATCGAGCCGGCAATGTAAACGCGATTGGCGGCTCCCTGCATCACCCACACACCACTGTCGGCCGGGGCAGCCGTCGCAGCTAACAAACTGGCGGCCAGCGTCAGCCGCGCGATGGATCTGTGCATCAGAAAACCCATGTAATCTCCGTTTCGATCCGTCCCTGCGGTAGCAGCTCGATGGACCGGTAGGCGGGTGGTCGTTCGTCGATGGCAAAATCATCCGACCGCGGCCGGAATTGGGCGCAGGTCGACGGTGTTGCCATCAGTCGGACGCCGTTACGCTCGCCATCATAGGCCTGGTGCACATGACCCCAGAGTACACCGCGCACGGATTTCGGATGACGATCGATGATGGCGAGAAATTCCGCCGCATTCTCCAGACCCAGGGCATCCAGCCAGCAGCTCTGCATCGGTACCGGCTGGTGGTGGACACAAACCAGGACGTGATGATCAGCCGCGCTCGCCAATGCGCTCTCGAGACGCTGCAGTTCCGAAGTTGGCAGCCGTCCGGCGGCGGAGCCCTCGAGGAAACTGTCGAGCAGCACGATGCGCCAGCCATGCCGGTCGACCTGTCCGCAGTACTGGAACGGGCGCCCCAGCAGCCCGCTCTGCATCGCGTCCGGTATGTCGTGATTACCGGGCAGGCACCACACGGGTTTGCCGAGTCCGGCGAAGCACTCGCGGAACAACGCGTAGCCGCCCGGGTCGTCCTGCACAAGGTCGCCGGTCACCAATATGGCGTCCGCAGCCTGCACTACGGGCGCCGCTTGTGCCAGCACCCGTTGCAGTGTCGCGAGCGTGTCGACGCCGCGCAGTGTTCCGCCCTGGCCGCCAAACAAATGCGTGTCGGTAAACTGCACCAGTTGCACGTGTTAGCTTCGCACAGTTGCCCGCAGCAGCCGCCGCGCCAGCGGGATAGTCATGTAGGCCAGCGGCGCGAGCGTCGGCCAGCGCAAAGCTAACAATCCTCCGATCAACGCCAGCAGCGGCACAGCCCAAATGCCACGGCGCAGTCTGCGCACCTCGTCGCGGGGCGTATCGGCATCCAGAATCGCATCGGCACCAAAGGCCACGCGCCAAAGCTGGAATTGCAGCACGGCCGCAAGTGTCAGGGAGGCGCCGTAAAACCACTGAGCGGCTGGCACGTCTGTGTGGGCGCTCATGAGCGCCGTCGGAAACGGCAGGAAGGCAATCGCTGCCAGGAAACGCAGATTGGTCCAGACCAGACGTCGATTAACCGCGCGCAACCATTGCAGTGCCTCATGATGCGCGACCCAGAACGCGCCAATCGCAAAAAAGCTGACGACAAAGCTGATCAGGTGCGTCGTGAGATGCAACAGCGCCGCGACCAAAGTCGCGTTGTCATGAATGTCAGCAGATTCCGGAACGCGAAGGTCGATGACCAGCAGGGTGATTGCGATGCCAAACACGGCATCACTGAAGAATTTCAGCCTTTCCACCTGCCGTTGTTCACGTTCATTCACGTTGCCACCTTAGGCGAAAAGCCGCACAAAAAAAAGGGCCGCCGCGTTGCCGCGACGGCCCGCTCACGCCAGCAGTGACTGTTCAATAACGGTATTGATCCGGCTTGTAGGGGCCCTGCTTGCTGACGCCGATGTAGCGCGCCTGCTGGTCCGACAGTTCCGTCAACTGCGCGTTCAGCTTCCTGAGCTGCAGCCGCGCCACCTTTTCGTCCAGATGCTTGGGCAGCACATACACGCCGATCGGATACTTGCCCGGATTGCTCCAGATTTCGATCTGCGCGATGGTCTGGTTGGCAAACGACGAACTCATCACGTAGCTCGGATGCCCGGTGCCGCAGCCCAGGTTCACGAGGCGCCCCTCGGCTAACAGGATGATGCGCTTGCCGTCGGGGAAGATCACGTGATCGACCTGCGGCTTGATGTTCTCCCACTTGTACTGCTTCAGCGCGGCGCAATCGATTTCGTTGTCGAAGTGCCCGATGTTGCAGACGATCGCCTGGTCTTTCATCTTCTTCATGTGCTCATGGGTGATCACATGAAAATTGCCGGTGGCGCTGACGAAGATGTCGGCCTTGTCGGCGGCGTAGTCCATCGTGACGACGCGATAGCCTTCCATCGCGGCCTGCAGCGCGCAGATCGGGTCAATTTCCGTGACCCACACCTGCGCCGACAGGGCGCGCAGCGCCTGCGCCGAGCCCTTGCCGACATCGCCGTAACCCGCGACTACGGCAACCTTGCCGGCGACCATGACGTCGGTCGCGCGCTTGATGCCATCGACCAGCGATTCGCGGCAGCCGTACAGGTTGTCGAACTTGCTCTTGGTGACCGAGTCGTTGACGTTGATAGCCGGGAAGGCGAGCTGGCCGTCCTTCGCCATCTCGTACAGGCGCTTGACGCCGGTGGTGGTTTCCTCGGTCACGCCCTTGATCTGGGCCAGGCGCGTGCTGTACCACTTCGGATCGCGCTTCAGGGTCGCGCGGATACTGTCGAACAACGCCGTTTCTTCTTCGCTGGTCGGCTTGCCTAACACCGCGCTGTCGCGCTCAGCCTTGGCACCGAGGTGCAGCAGCAGCGTGGCATCGCCGCCATCGTCGAGGATCATGTTCGAATAGCCCTTGTCGGGCCACTCGAAAATGCGATGCGAGTAGTCCCAGTAGTCGACCAGCGACTCGCCTTTCCACGCGAACACCGGCGTGCCCCGCACTGCGATGGCAGCGGCCGCATGGTCCTGGGTCGAGAAAATATTGCATGACGCCCAGCGCACCTGCGCGCCGAGTGCCTGCAACGTCTCGACCAGCACCGCCGTCTGGATGGTCATGTGCAGCGAGCCCGTGATACGCGCGCCGCGCAGCGGCTGCGTGGGCGTGAACTCCTCGCGGATGGCCATCAGGCCGGGCATCTCGGTTTCGGCGATGCGGATTTCCTTGCGACCCCAATCGGCGAGCGCCAGGTCCGCGACCTTGAAATCGGCGGCGCCGGTTTTCATATCAACAACTGCGTTCATAATAAAGCTCCGTTAAATGTAGTTTAACGGGCGCCGTTTGCAATCTGCCTCGCGACGAGCCTCGTGTTAGCTACCGGATGGTCAGCTCGCACTGCAGCGCCCCTCGCCACGGGCAGGTCTAAAATCTCAGGCTGCGCGCGCTTTCACCTTGGCGTCGGCGGCCAGCGCCGCAGCCTTGTCAGTCTTTTCCCAGGTGAACTCTTTTTCCTTGCGGCCGAAGTGGCCATAGGCCGCGGTCTTCTGGTAGATCGGACGCACCAGGTCGAGCATTTCACGCAGCCCGTAGGGCGTCAGGTCGAAATGCCGGCGTACCAGCGCCGTCAGTTTTTCGCGCGGCAATTTGCTGGTGCCAAAGGTCTCGACCATGATCGAGGTCGGCTCGGCAACACCGATCGCGTACGACACCTGCACTTCGCAGCGCTCGGCAATACCCGCGGCGACAATATTCTTCGCCACATAGCGTGCCGCATAGGCGGCGGAGCGGTCGACCTTGGAAGGGTCCTTGCCCGAGAATGCGCCGCCACCGTGACGCGCAAAGCCGCCATAGGTGTCGACGATGATCTTGCGGCCGGTCAGGCCACAGTCGCCGACCGGGCCGCCAATCACGAACCGGCCGGTGGGGTTGATGTGATATTTGGTGCCCTTGTGCAGCCATTTCTTCGGCAGCACCGGCAGCAGAATTTCTTCCATGACCGCTTCGCGCAAATGCCGGGTCGACACCTCGTCGCTGTGCTGCGTCGACAGCACGACCGCCTCGATCGCGACCGGCCGGTCGTTTTCATAGCGCAGCGTGACCTGGCTTTTCGCATCGGGCCGCAGCCACGGCAGCTTGCCTTTCTTGCGCACGGTGGCCTGCTGGTGCACCAGCCGATGCGACAGCGTGATCGCGGCCGGCATCAGCACGTCGGTGTCGGTATTGGCGTAGCCGAACATCAGGCCCTGGTCGCCGGCGCCCTGCTTGCGCTCGTCCTTGCGATCCACGCCCATGGCGATGTCGGGGGACTGTTTGCCGATTACATTCAGCACACCGCAGCTGCCGCCATCGAAACCCATGTCCGAGGAGTTGTAACCGATGTCGAGCACGGTCTTGCGGACCAGTGCCTCGATATCCACCCAGGCGCTGGTCGTGACTTCGCCCGCCACGATGACCACGCCGGTCTTGACCAGCGTCTCGCAGGCCACGCGGCCACGCTTGTCCTGCATCAAAATAGCGTCCAGGACCGCATCCGAGATCTGGTCGGCGACCTTGTCCGGATGACCTTCCGACACCGACTCCGACGTGAACAAATAACCACTGGACATGCTGGATCTACCGTAATGATGAGGCTTGGCCGACCATTATACCGGGTGGGCAACGGATTGCCCGCCGGCCCGGTGCCAACTGCTTGGCATTTTCATTGCCCTAAACCCGCGGGTATCGGAGAATGCCGGCCCTTTTTCAGGGCTTTTCCTCACCCATGTCTGCCAACCCAGCCGTTTCCCGCCGCAACCTCGCTAACGCCATCCGCGCGCTGTCCATGGACGCGGTGCAACAGGCCAATTCCGGGCATCCCGGGGCCCCCATGGGCATGGCCGATATCGCCGAGGTCCTGTGGCGCGACTTCCTTAAGTTCAATCCGGCCACCCCGCGCTGGCACGACCGGGATCGCTTTGTGCTGTCTAACGGGCACGGTTCGATGCTGCTGTACTCGTTGCTGCACCTGACGGGCTTCAATGTCGCGATCGATGAGCTGCGTCAGTTCCGGCAATTGGGGGCACGCACGGCCGGCCATCCGGAAGCGGATCTCGACATGGGCATCGAGACCACCACCGGACCGCTCGGGCAGGGCGTCGCCAACGCCGTCGGCATGGCTCTCGCAGAGAAACTGTTAGCTGCCGAGTTCAATCGCCCGGGCCATGAGATCGTCAATCACCACACCTATGTGTTCCTCGGCGACGGCTGCATCATGGAAGGCATCTCGCACGAGGCCTGCTCGCTGGCGGGCACGCTCAAGCTCGGCAAGCTGATCGCTTTCTATGACGACAATGGCATCTCCATCGACGGCAAGGTCGCTGGCTGGCTGACGGACAACACGCCGCAGCGCTTTCAAGCCTACGGCTGGCAGGTCATCAAGGATGTCGACGGGCATGACGCCGAGGCGCTCAGCAAGGCGATCCGGCGCGCGCGGTCTAACAAGAACCAGCCGACGCTGGTCTGCTGCAAGACCATCATCGGATTTGGCGCGCCTAACAAACAGGGCAGCAAGTCGACGCACGGCGAACCGCTGGGCAAGGATGAAGTGGCGGCGGCGCGCGTGCAGCTCGGCTGGCCGCATGCGCCGTTTGAAATACCCGACGATGTGCGCGGCGCCTGGGACCGGCGTGCCGCCGGCGCGCGCGCCGAGAAGGCCTGGCGGCGGCGTTTCAACCGCTACAGGCGCGAGCAGCCGCAGCTGGCCGGTGAATTCGAGCGGCGCATGAGCGGCAAGCTGCCGGCGTCGTGGACTGATATCTCGGCGCAGGCGGCGGCTGCCGCTGCGGGCGTCACGGCGCCGCAGGCAACGCGCGCCTCATCACAGGTCGTGCTGAACGCGCTCGGCCCGGCGCTGCCGGAGTTGTTAGGCGGATCGGCCGACCTGACCGGGTCGGTGAACACGCTGCGCAAGGATTCGGTCGCGGTCACGCCGGAGTCCGTGGCCGGCAATTACATCTACTACGGCGTGCGTGAATTCGCGATGACCGCGATGATGAACGGCATCGCGCTGCACGGCGGCTTCATACCCTACGCCGGCACGTTCCTGGTGTTCTCGGACTACGCACGCAACGCGGTCCGGCTCGCGGCGCTGATGCACCTGCGCGTGGTGCTGGTGTACACGCACGATTCCATCGGACTCGGCGAAGACGGACCGACCCACCAGCCGGTCGAGCATCTCGCCGGCCTGCGCGCGATGCCTAACATGTCGGTCTGGCGCCCGGGCGACGCCGCGGAAACCGCAATCGCCTGGCAGTCCGCGATCGAGCAGGCGCGCGGCCCGAGCTGCCTGGTGCTGACGCGCCAGGCCTTGCCGCAGCAGTCACGGACCCCGGCCCAGGCCGCGGCGATAGTGCGCGGCGGCTACACGCTGGTCGATTGCGAGGGCGTGCCCGAGGCGCTGCTGATCGGCACCGGCTCGGAGTTGTCGTTAGCTGTCGATGCTGCGCGGGAACTGTCCGCCCAGGGCCGGCGCGTGCGCGTCATCTCGATGCCCAATTGCGAGATATTCCTGGCTCAGGACCAGGCCTATCGGGACGCAGTGCTGCCGCCGGCGGTTCGCCGGCGCGTCGCCGTCGAGGCTGCGGCCAGCCTGTCGTGGCATCGCTTTGTCGGTGCCGATGGCCTGATCATCGCGCTCGACCGTTTTGGCGCATCCGGCAAGGCGCCGGATCTGTTCCGTCATTTCGGCATCACCACCGCAGCGGTCCGTGCTGCCGTGTTAAAATTGTTAGCTTGACTGAGTAAGAGGAATACCATGGCAGTTAAAGTTGGAATCAATGGCTACGGCCGTATCGGCCGCAATGTGATGCGCGCGATCTACGAAGGCGGGCGCAGCAAGGAAATCCAGGTGGTCGCGGTCAACGACCTTGCCGATGCAGCGACCAACGCGCATCTGACGCAATACGACACCGCGCATGGCAAGTTTCCCGGCACGGTCAAGGCCGACGGTGACGCCATGGTCGTCAACGGCGATCGCATCCGGGTGTTCGCCGAGCGCGATCCCGGCAAGATTCCCTGGAGCGCAGTCGGCGCCGATATCGTCATGGAATGCACCGGCTTCTTCACTACCAAGGCGGATGCCTCCAGGCACCTGGCCGGCGGCGCGAAGAAGGTCGTGATCTCGGCGCCGGGCGGCAAGGATGTCGACGCGACGATCGTGTACGGCGTCAATCACCAGGTGCTGACCTCGGCGATGACAGTGATCTCCAACGCATCCTGCACCACCAATTGCCTCGCGCCCATCGCCAAGGTGCTGAACGATTCCGTCGGTATCGAGCGCGGCCTGATGACCACGATCCATGCCTACACCAACGATCAGCGCCTCACCGATGTGTTCCACGAGGACATTCGCCGCGCCCGTTCCGCCACCATGTCCATGATTCCCACCAAGACCGGCGCCGCAGCGGCGGTTGGTCTGGTGATGCCAGAGCTCAAAGGCAAGCTGGACGGGTTTGCGGTGCGCGTGCCGACCATCAACGTCTCGCTGGTGGACCTGACCTTCACGCCGAAACGCGCGACCAGCATCGATGAAATCAACAAGCTGATGCGTGCCGCGGCCGAGGGTCCGCTCAAGGGCATTCTGAACTACACCGAAGCCTTGCTGGTGTCGGTCGATTACAACCACGATCCGGCGTCCTCGACCTATGACGCAACCATGACCAAGTTCATCGACGGCAACCTGGTCAAGGTCTGCGCGTGGTACGACAACGAGTGGGGTTTCTCCAATCGCATGATCGATACGACGCTGGCCTGGGCACGCGCAAAATGACAGTGCTGCGAATGGCGGACCTCGACCTGCGCGGCAAGCGCGTGCTGATCCGCGAAGATCTGAACGTGCCGGTGCAGGACGGCAAGGTCACCAGCGACGCGCGCATCCGCGCGGCCTTGCCGACCATCCAGCTGGCGATGCAGAAGGGCGCGCGCGTGCTGTTGCTGTCGCACCTCGGGCGACCGGAGGAGGGCGTGCCGGCCGCCGAGTTTTCGCTCGCGCCAGTCGCCGCGCGCCTGTCCGAGTTGTTAGGCAAGCCGGTGCCGCTCAGGCAGGACTGGCTGGCCGGCGTCGATTGCGAGCCGGGGGAAGTCGTGCTGTGCGAGAACGTGCGCTTCAACAAGGGCGAGAAGAAGGACCAGGAAGATCTCGCGCGCAGGATAGCCGCGCTGTGCGATGTTTTTGTCATGGATGCGTTCGGCACGGCGCATCGCGCCGAGGCCAGCACCCACGGCGTGGCGCGTTTCGCGCCGGTCGCCTGTGCCGGCCCGCTGCTGGTCGGCGAGCTCGAGGCGCTGGAACGCGCGCTGCTCAAGCCGGCGCGGCCGATGGTGGCGATCGTCGCGGGCTCCAAGGTGTCGACCAAGCTCACCGTGCTGGAATCGCTGCTCGACAAGGTCGATCAGCTGATCGTCGGCGGCGGCATTGCCAACACTTTTCTCGCCGCCAGCGGATTTGCAGTTGGCAAGTCGCTGCATGAAGCCGACATGCTCGACATGGCGCGCAATCTGTTAGCTAAGGCGAAGGCCCGTGGCACCGCAATTCCGTTGCCGACTGATGTCGTGGTGGCGCGCGAGTTTGCCGCGACCGCGCATGCGGATGTACGCGCTGCCAATGCCGTCGGCCCTGACGAGATGATTCTCGATATCGGGCCGGACACGGCCGATGCGTTCGGCAAGATCCTGCAACAGGCTGGCACGATCATCTGGAACGGCCCCGTCGGCGTGTTCGAATTCGACCAGTTCGGCGAGGGCACGCGCACCATTGCCAACGCCATTGCGCGCAGCAAGGCATTTTCCCTGGCGGGCGGCGGCGATACGCTGGCGGCGATCGAAAAATATGGCGTCGAAGACCAGATTTCCTATATTTCCACCGGCGGCGGCGCTTTTCTCGAATTCGTCGAAGGGAAAGTTCTGCCGGCGGTAGCGGCGCTGGAAGCGCGCGCGGCCTGAGTCAATAAAATGGCAAAGAAACGCGAAACGATTTTACGCCGCACCAAGATTGTCGCCACGCTCGGGCCGGCCACCGACGATGGGGAGATTATGTACGAGATGTGCCGCGCCGGCCTCGATGTCGCGCGCGTCAATTTTTCCCACGGCACCCATGAAGACCAGCTGCGGCGGATCGAGTTGCTGCGCCAGGCGGCAACGCGCGCCGGGCGCTTCGTCGGCGTGCTCGCGGACCTCGGTGGTCCCAAGATCCGCATCGAAAGTTTTGTCGACGGCAAGGTCGTGCTCGCGGATGGCGCCAGCTTCGCGCTCGATCCTGCCCATGACCCGCGCACTGGTAACGCCGACGTGGTGGGCGTCGCCTATCCGGATCTGCCGCGTGACGTCCGCAAGGGCGACACGCTGTTGCTCAACGACGGGCTCATCACGCTGGAAGTTCGCGAGGTACGCGGCACACGGATCCAGTGCACGGTCATTGCCGGAGGCGAGCTGTCGAACCGCAAGGGCGTCAATCGCAAGGGCGGTGGAATTTCTGCCGGAGCCCTGACCGACAAGGACCGGCTGGACATCCGTTTCGTCGCTGCTAACAAATTTGACTTCGTGGCGTTGTCATTCGTGCGCGATGCCGAGGATGTGCGTGAGGCGAAAGCCCTGCTGCGCGACGCCGGCAGCCATGCGCATGTGATCGCGAAAATCGAGCGCCACGAGGCGATCGAGGAACTGGACGCGATCATCGTCGCTTCGGATGGGCTGATGGTCGCGCGCGGCGACCTCGGCATCGAGATGGGCTACGCGGAAATCACCGGGCTGCAGAAGACCATCATCGAGCGCTCGCGCGCCGGCAATCGCATCGTGATCACGGCGACACAGATGATGGAGTCGATGATCCAGAATCCAGTGCCGACGCGCGCCGAGGTCAGCGACGTGGCCAATGCGGTGATGGACGGTACCGACGCCGTGATGCTGTCGGCCGAGACCGCGAGCGGCAAGCATCCGCTCAAGGCGGTGCAGGCCATGGCGGATGTGATCGAAGGTGCGGAGAAATACCAGATCACGCATGGGCGCGCCTTGTTGCGGGTGAACAGCTCTTTTGAAGTCACCGAAGAGGCAATCGCGATGGCGGTCATGTACACCGCCAGTCACATGCGCGTGCGCGCGATCGTGGCGCTCACGGAATCCGGCTCCACGCCCTTGTGGATGTCGCGCATCCGATCCGACATTCCGATCTATGCTTTCACGCGCCAGGAGGCGACCCGCCGCCGCGTGACGCTGTATCGCGGCGTGTATCCGATCCCGTTCGACGTCATCCCGGGCGATGTGCAGACGCTGTACGGGTCCATTTTTGCACTGCTGCTGAAGATGGGCCTGGTCGACACCGGGGACCTCGTGATCCTCACCAAGGGCGAATTGAGCGGCGTCACGGGCGGTACCAATTCGATGCAGATTCTGGCCGTGACGCGTCATTGAGCGATGACCTGGCTACGCCGCATCCTGTTAGCGCTGGCCTTGCTGCTTGCAGCGGCGGGTGTCATTGCATGGATCCTGCTGCGCGCCTCATTGCCAACGCTCGACGGCGCTGAGAAAGTCGCCGGCATCAGCGGCGCAGTCACGCTGGAGCGCGATGCGGCCGGCAACGCCACGGTCTCTGCCGCCAACGATGACGACCTGGCCTACGGCCTCGGTTACGCCCACGGCCAGGACCGCTTCTTCCAGATGGATTCGGCGCGCCGCCTGGCGTCTGGCGAACTGGCAGCCCTGTTCGGCAAGGCTTTGTTAGGCCAGGACCGCAAGACCCGCCTGTTCCGCATGCGCGCCCGCGTGCGGGAGTATCTGCAGTCGGCGCCGGCCGATGACCGGCGCTGGCTCGAAAGTTACGCCCTCGGCGTGAACGCCGGGCTCCAATCGCTTGGCAGCCGCCCGTTCGAGTACTGGCTGCTGCGGGCGCAACCCCTGCCGTGGCGCGCCGAGGACTCGCTGCTGGTGCCGTTGTCCATGGCATGGCAACTGCAGGCCAGCGAGATCGGGGATGAAAAATTCCGCCTGGCGCTGAGCACGGCGCTGGAAAGGCCGGAAGCCGGGGACGCGGCGCGCGCGCGCGCCGAGGCGATCATGGCGCTGCTGTTGCCACGCCCCCTCGACTGGGACGCGCCGAATGTTGCGGTCCGCGGGGAAGCCACCGGCGCCGTGGACGAAGAACTGCCGCAATTGCCGATGCCAGAGCAGCTGGATCTGCGCCCCACCCGTATTCCGGCCGCGATCACTGCCGGCCTGTTAGCTGATGCAGCGGATTTCCCCGGCAGCAACAACTGGGGTCTGGCCGGGCGGCGCACCGCCAGCGGCGCGGCCCTGATCGCCAACGACATGCACCTGGGACTCGGCGTGCCGCCGGTCTGGTACCGGGTGCGGCTGCGCGTGGCCGGCCGACATGATCTTGTGGGTGTGAGCCTGCCGGGCGTGCCGACCGTCGTGGCGGGTTCTAACGGCGACATTGCCTGGGGCTTCACCAACAGCTACGGCGACTGGATCGATTTACGGCGTGTTAGCTGCAGCCTCGATCAGAACCAGTGGCAGTCGGCCGACGGTCCACAGCCGTTTACCACCTATGCCGAGACCCTCGCGGTCAAAGGCGCAGCCGCGGAAGAATATCCGGTGCGCACCGCGGCCGATGCGGTGCTGCTGGAGTCCGACGCGCAGCGCGGCGAATGTACGCTCGCAAGCTGGGTGGCGCTGCAGCCGGGTGCCATCAATCTCAGCATCCGCGCCATGCTGCGCGCGCGCACTGTCGCCGAGGCGGTAGCGCTGGCGCCCCAGGTCTCGATTCCGCAGCAGAACATGGTCGTTGGCGACCGCGAAGGCCATGTCGCATGGACGATCGCCGGCCCCACGCCGCAGGGGCCGCATCCAGCCATCGTGGATCCGGACAGCGGCGCGGTGTGGAGTGCGAATGCGCGCGCAGCCACCGGCGAAGCAGAAAGAACCATCGGCGGCGACGAGTGGCAGTGGGGCGCGGGTTATGATCTCGGCGCGCGTGCCCGCCAGATACGCGACGACCTGGCGGCGCTGACGGCGCCGGCGACGCCCGCCGACATGCTGCGCATCCAGATCGATGATCGCGCCCACTACCTCGCCCGCTGGCGCGGTGTTTTGTTAGCTACGCTGGATGACGAGGCGGTGCGCAATCAGCCGGCCCGTGCCGAGTTGCGCGCGCTGGTCGAAACCTGGGATGCACGCGCCGGCGTCGAGTCGGTCGGTTACCGCCTGCTGCGCACTTTTCAGCGCCGCCTGAGCAAAGCGACCTGGCAGATGATGCTGGCCGGGCTGAAAATGGATCCGGACCAGTACAAGATGCCAAAACGTTTTGATGCGTCGGTCTGGCGCCTGGTGAATGAGCAGCCGGCACATCTGTTAGCAGGGGATTTTGCGGACTGGCGCGGGTTTGTGCTGGCGCAGGTTGACGCTGCGCTCAAGGACCTGGGGACGGCCTGTCCGCAGCTGGCGCGTTGCCGTTGGGGCGACATCAATAATTCGGCGGTGCGGCACCCGCTGTCGCAGGCGCTGCCGTTTCTCGGCCGGTGGCTCGACATGTCTAACAGAGCAGTCCCGGGAGACCACGACATGCCGCGCGTGCAGTCGCCCGGATTTGGCGCGTCAGAAAGATTTGCGGTGTCACCCGGCCACGAATCCGAGGGGTACCTGGAGTTGCCCGGCGGGCAAAGCGGCCATCCGCTGTCAGCCTATTACCGCTCCGGTTTTGATGACTGGGCAGAAGGCAGGCCAACCCCCTTCCTGCCCGGCCCCACGCAGCATAAGCTGACGCTTTCCCCGGGGGCGCGATGACCGAGATCCGATTTGCAGGCACCGACAGCTACGTTGCCACCGAAGACCTGATGATGGCGGTCAATGCGTCGATTACGCTCGGCCGTCCGTTGCTGATCAAGGGCGAGCCCGGCACCGGCAAGACCCAGCTGGCCATCGAGATTGCGGCGGCCTTGAGCCGGCCACTGTACGAGTGGCATATCAAGTCGACCAGCAAAGCCCAGCAGGGCCTGTACGAATACGACGCGGTATCGCGGCTGCGCGATTCACAGCTCGGCGATGGACGGGTGCACGACATCGGCAACTACATCGTCAGGGGCCGGTTGTGGGAGGCGTTCGCGTCGGAGGTGCAGCCGGTGCTGCTGATCGATGAAATCGACAAGGCCGACATTGAATTTCCTAACGACCTGCTGCGCGAGCTGGATCGCATGGAATTCTACGTCTATGAGACGCGCGAGCTGGTCCAGGCCGTGCACCGGCCCATCATCCTGATCACCAGCAACAACGAGAAGGAATTGCCGGACGCATTCCTGCGGCGCTGTTTCTTCCACTACATCCGCTTTCCGGACGCCGAGACCCTGGAAAAAATCGTGCGCGTGCATTATCCGAAGCTCAAGCAGGATTTGTTAGCCGAGGCGCTGGCCGCATTTTTCCGCCTGCGCGAAACTCCTGGATTGCGCAAGAAGCCCTCGACCTCCGAGCTGCTCGACTGGATCAAGCTGCTGGTCGCGGAAGAACTGCCGCCCGAGGCGCTGCGCGGCGATGATCCGAAGAAGACCATCCCGCCGTTGTACGGCGCCTTGCTCAAGAACGAACAGGATGTGCACCTGGTCGAGCAACTGGTGTTCCTGCACCGCCGCAATCAGCGTTAGCGCGCAAGGCCTGCCGCCGCCGTGTTAGTGCCGTTTTTCCTGCAGCTGCGCGAGGCGGGGATTCCCGTCAGCCTGAAGGAATTCCTGACCATGCTGGAAGCACTGGAGCAGCGCATCGCATTCTGCTCCGCGCACGACTTCTACCTGCTCGGCCGCCTCACCCTGGTCAAGGACGAGCGCTATTTCGACCGCTATGACCGGGTCTTTGCCGAGCATTTTGCCGGCGCCGAAAAGGCCTTCGAGAAAATCATCGCCACGGTGCCGGCCGAATGGCTGAAGTCGCTCGCCGAGCGGGTGCTCTCCGAGGAAGAGAAAGCGCAGATCCAGGCCCTGGGCAGTTGGGAAAAACTGCTGGAAACGCTGCGCCAGCGCCTTGCGGAGCAGAAGGAAAAACATCAGGGCGGCAGCAAATGGATCGGCACCGGCGGCACGTCGCCCTTCGGCGCCGACGGCTACAACCCGGAAGGCATACGCATCGGCCAGGATCGCTCGCGCAATCGCCGCGCCGTCAAGGTCTGGGACCGGCGCGAGTACCGGAACTTCGACGACAACGTCGAACTCGGCACCCGCAACATCAAGATGGCGCTGCGCAAGCTGCGGCGCTTCGCGCGCCAGGGCGCAGAGGACCTGTTCGACCTCGACACCACCATCAGCGCGACCGCACGCAACGCTGGTTTGCTGGATATCCGGATGATGGCCGAGCGCCGTAACGCGGTGAAGCTGCTGCTGCTGATGGATGTCGGCGGCTCGATGGACGATCACATCCGCCTGTGTGAAGAGCTCTTCTCCGCGGTCAAGACCGAGTTCAAGCATCTCGAGTATTTCTACTTCCACAACTTCGTGTACGAATACCTGTGGAAGGACAATCGCTGTCGCCACGTCGAGCGCACCGAGACCATGCAACTGCTGCGCACCTTCAACTCCGACTATCGCGTGGTGCTGGTGGGCGATGCAACCATGAGTCCGTACGAAATCACCCAGCCGGGCGGCAGCGTCGAGCACTGGAACCAGGAGGCTGGCGCCGCCTGGATACAGCGGCTGGCGGCGCATTTCCCGCGCCTGGTGTGGCTGAACCCCGAGCCCCAGAACCGCTGGGACCGCACGCCATCGACCCAGCTAACGCTTGAGCTGATCGGTCCGCGGATGTTTCCGCTGACGCTCGCCGGCCTCGATGGCGCGATCGCCGAGCTCAGGCACCCGACTTTGCCAAGGTCCTGAGGTCGGCGAGCACGGCCTCGGAATGGCCCTTGGCCACTACCTTTTCGTAGTGCTTCGCGATCCGGCCCTGCGGGTCAACGATGAAGGTCTGGCGGCTGGCGATACCCACCACCGGAATCAGCACGCCGTAGGCACCGGACACTTTCTTGTCGGCATCAGCGAGTATCGGAAACGGCAGGCTGTGCTTCTCAGAAAATTTCTTGTGCGAATCGACATCGTCGACGCTGATGCCCAGGATGATCGCGTCGGCTTTGCGAAACGCGAACATGTTGTCGCGGAATTCGCAGGCCTCGGTGGTGCAGCCCGGCGTGTCGTCTTTCGGATAGAAATAGAGCACCACCCACTTGCCCTGATACTGCTTGAGCTCATGCAAGGTTCCGCTCTGGTCCGGCAACTTGAAGCCGGGCGCCTGCGACCCCTCGGCAGGTGTCGCGGGTTCCGCCGCGGCCAGCGCCAGGCTCCCCAGCACGACGGTTGTGGCTAACGCTGTTAGTAGGGCGGTACGACGGGTTTTCATGCGGTGGCTCCTTGCCGGTGAGCATTGATTCTAGCAACCTTGCCGCAATTTGGCAGAATGACCCCATGGAATCCCGCGTTGGACTCGTGTTATCAGGCGGCGGTGCCCGTTCTGCCTACCAGGTCGGAGTGCTCAAGGCCCTGGTCGGGATATTGCCGGCGCAGCAGAACCCATTTCCGGTCATCGTTGGCACCTCGGCGGGCGCGGTCGCCGCCGGCGTGTTAGCGGCCGGCGCCAGCGATTGGCGCGCCGCGGTCGAAGGCCTGCATCAGGTCTGGTCAGATTTTCATATCTCGCAGGTGTTTCGCAGCGATGGCCTGGCGATGCTGGGCGCGGGCGCGCGCTGGACGCTGGCCGCGCTGTCGGGCGGCTCGCTGATGCGCACGCCGCGGTCGTTCCTCGACAACGCGCCGTTGCGGCGGCTGCTGGCGGCGCAGGTGCATATCGCGCAGGTCGGCGCGCAGATCGCTGCCGGCCATCTGCATGGGCTGGCGCTGTGCAGCACCAGCTACAGCTCCGGGCAATCGACCGCGTGGTTTGCCGCCGATGACTCCGTGGCCGAATGGCAGCGCGCGTCGCGCCGGGGGGTGCGCGCGCAGCTCGGACAAAATCACCTGATGGCGAGCACGGCGATTCCGCTGCTGTTTCCGGCCGTCAAACTGGGGGACGATTATTTTGGCGACGGCGCGATGCGCCAGCTTGCGCCATTGTCGCCCGCGATCAGGCTCGGAGCCGATCGCCTGTTTGTCATCGGTGTCCGGGCCCACAACGCGGCGGGCCTCGGCGACAGCGGCGCCGTGCGCCACGGGCCATCGCCGGGCCAGCTGTTTGGCTTCATGCTGGACACCCTGTTCTCCGACCAGCTGTACGGCGACCTCGAGCAGCTGCAACGCCTGAACCAGCTCGGTGCCGCAGCGCCGGGCACCGCCGGCACGCGGATGATCCGCGCCTTGCTGCTCTCGCCGAGCATAGATCTGCGGCTGCTGGCCGGCCGCCATGTCGCGGCCATGCCATTTGCGGTGCGCGCCTTCATGCGCGCCACCGGCGCGCACGGCAATGCCGGCGGACTGCTGGCAAGTTACCTGCTGTTCGAGGCGTCCTACACCCGGGAACTGATCGCGCTCGGGATGCGCGACGCGCAGGCGCGCGCCGATGAAATCCGCCAGTTCTTCGCCTCAGGTCAGGAACAGGGCGCCAAGACCTAACAAGGTGGCGAAGCCGATGCAGTCGGTGAACGTGGTCAGGATCACACCGGCCGAGAGTGCCGGATCGATCCGCAAACGTTTCAGGATCAGCGGCACCATCACCCCGACCGCCGCCGCCGCCAGCAGGTTGATCAGCAGCGCCGCAGCGAGAATGGCCGCGATCACCGCAGTCCCGAACCAGAACCAGACAATGCCGCCGACCACCGCCGCCCAGATGAGGCCATTCAGGCCGCCGACCGCCATTTCCTTGAACAGCAACCAGCGCCCGTTGTTCCATTGCACCTGGCCTAACGCAATGGCGCGCACGATCAGCGTGACGGTCTGCGTTCCGGCGATACCGCCCATCGATGCAACCACCGGCATCAGTGCGGCGAGCGCCGCGACCTTGGCGATCGTGCTTTCGAAATTGCGCACCACCGCGGCAGCGAGAAATGCGGTCAGCAGGTTGATGCCGAGCCAGAACAGGCGCCGGCGGGTCGATGGCAGGATCGGCGCGAACACGTCTTCTTCATCATCGAGGCCGGCCATGGACCGGACTGAATGCTCGCCCTCCATGCGGATGACGTCGACGACATCGTCGACCGTGATCCGGCCTAACAGACGGCCGTCGGCATCGACCACCGCCGCCGACAGCAGATCGCGCTGCTGGAACAGGTTCGCCACATCGTGCGCGCTCAGGGTCGGGTCGATGCGCGGCGCTTCCGGCTCGAGACAGTCGCCAACCAGTCGCTCCGTATCCTCGGTCAGCAACCTGGGCAGGGGCACCGTGCCGAGGTACTGGCCGCGTCGATCCGCGACGAACAGCCGGTCGGTGCGATCCGGCAGCTCGCCGCGCATGCGCAGGTAGCGCAGCACCGTCTCGATCGACACGTCGGCGCGTACGCTGACGGTGTCGGTATTCATCAGGCCGCCGGCGCTGTCCTCCGGAAACGACAACACGGTATCGAGGCGCTGGCGATGCTGGCGGTCCATGGACTCGAGCAACTGGCGGTTGACGGTCTCCGGAAGTTCGCGCACCAGGTCGGCGAGATCATCGACTTCCAGGCCCTCGGCGGCCGCGACGATTTCCTGCGCATCCATCTGCTCGAGCAGCGCCAGGCGCACCGGCTCGCTGAGCTCGAGCAGCACTTCGCCCTCGAGCTCCGGATCGACGAATTCCCACACCAGCTCACGGCGCGCCGGCGGCATGGACTCCAGCAGCGCGGCGATTTCCGCCGGGTGCAGCGCGTTGACCAGCCTGTTAGCTGAGCGCAAGGTGCCGGAATCCAGCGCCTCTAACAGCGCCGCCAGGCGTCCGGCCTTGGGAAGGCGGGTCTCAGTTATCACGCAGCGCTGTGTGTCTGGATATTACGCCGGGGAAAAGCCCGGTGAACCGCGCCGCCAGCTTGTCGACCAGGTACACGGAGCGATGCTGTCCGCCGGTGCAGCCGATCGCGATGGTGAGGTAACGGCGGTTGTTAGCCTGGTGCTCAGGGATTCGCGACTCGACGAACTTCGAGATGTCTTCCAGCAGCTTTTGCACCTGCGGCATGGATTCCAGGTAGCGAATCACGTCGGAATCGCGGCCGGTCAGTGCGCGCAGCGCCGGATCCCAGTAGGGGTTGGGCAGCGTGCGCGCATCGAAGACGAAATCCGCATCGCCCGGCAGGCCGTTCTTGAAGCCGAACGACTCGAAACTGATCGACAGGCGGCCGGATGCGCGCTGCTCCACGCGCTTCAGGATCGTGTCGCGCAGCTCATGCACGCCCATGCGTGACGTGTCGATCACCAGGTCCGCTGCGTACAGGATCGGCTCGAGCAGTTTGCGCTCACGGGCAATGGCTGCGGGCAAATCGCCATAGTCGCCGGACAGCGGGTGGCGGCGCTTGGTTTCGGAAAACCGCTTCAACAATTCATCATCGTTGGCGACCAGGCACACGATCTCGCATTGCACGCCGAGTCCCTTGAGTTCCAGCATCAGCGCCGGCACGTTCGCGATGTCCTGGGCCGGGTTGCGTGCGTCCACACCTAACGCGGTGCGATCGTAGGTGCCGTCCTTGGTTGCCAGGGCGTGCGACACAAACGGCTTTACCATCACGGCCGGCAGGTTGTCGATGCAATAGAGGCCCATGTCCTCCAGCATGTTGAGCGCGACGCTCTTGCCGGCGCCCGACAAGCCGCTGATGATGACTAACCGCATTTCGCCGCCGCCCCGCAACAGCGGCTAATGCCGCGCGCTGCGCCCTTCGGTGGCGTGGTGGTCGGTGATCTGTTCCTTGCGCTTCTTGACCAGGCGGTCGAGCTTGTCGGTCAGCATGTCGATCGCTGCGTACATGTTGCCGTCCACGGCGAACGCGTGAATATCCTTGCCGCGCACCTTCAGGTGCGCCTCGGCCTTCTGCTGCATCTTCTCAACGGTCAGGGTGCAATGCACGTCGATGACATGGTCAAAGTGACGCAGGATGCGTTCCATTTTCTTCTCGACATAGCTGCGCATGGAGTCAGTGACTTCAACATGGTGACCCGTGACCGATACTTGCATGGACATCTCCTGCTGGGTTGGTGAAAACTAGCTTATCTCGACGCGCTTGCGGTCATTGGACGAGGCTATCCCCAGGGCCTCGCGATACTTGGCGACCGTCCGGCGCGCAACCGGAATTCCTTCTGCCGACAATAGCTCGGCAAGCCTGCTGTCGGACAGGGGTGCGTCCGGCGGTTCTTCCTTGATCAGTTTGCGGATCTTGGCGCGGATGGCCGTCGACGAGGTGCCTTCGCCGCTCTGCGAATCGACGTGACTCGAGAAAAAATAACGCAATTCGTACACGCCACGCGGCGTATGCATGTACTTGCCCGAGGTGACGCGCGACACGGTCGATTCATGCATCTCGATGGCTTCGGCGACGTCGCGCAGAATCATCGGCTTCATGTGCTCCTCGCCGTGCTCGAGGAAGTCGTTCTGGCGCTGCACGATGCTGCGGGCGACTTTCATCAGCGTGTCCTTGCGGATCTCGAGCGACTTCAGCAGCCAGCGCGCCTCCTGCAGCTGGGTACGCAGCATCGCATGGTCCGAGCCACGGCCCAGCATCGCGACGTAGCCCTCGTTGACCCGGACGCGCGGCAGGCTCGCGGCATTCAGTTCCACGGACCAGCCGCGGTCGGTGCGCCGCACGAACACATCCGGCACGACGTATTCGGCGGTCCCGGCCCCTAACAACGAACCGGGGCGCGGGTTGCAGCTGCGGACCAGCGCAATCGCATGCGACAGTTCGTCTTCGTCGACGCTGAGGTTGCGGCGCAGCTGCGAGTAGTGCTTCGAGCCGACCAGATCCAGGTGTTGTTGCGCAATACTGACGGCGGTCGCCAGCCCGGGTGTCGCGGGCTCGAGTTGCGCGAGCTGCAGCAACACACACTCGCTCAGGTTACGGGCGCCGACGCCGACCGGATCCAGGTACTGGATGATGGACAGCACTCTCTCGACCTCGTCTTCCGAGGTCTGCACGCCCTGTGCACCGAGTGTATGGACAAACTCGGCCAGTGCGTCCGTGACATAGCCGTCGTCGTTCATGGCGTCGACCAGCGTCGAGGCGATGCTCAGGTCGCCGGGCGACAGACCTAACATCTCGACCTGTTCCATCAGGTGTTCATGCAGGCTCAGGCCGCGCTGCGAGGCGATGTCCTGCTGCCGCTCATCGTCTTCTTCGCCACCCGGTGCGGTGCCTTCGCCGCTGCCCGAGGTGGTGCGGTCGGCAAAGGTGTCTTCGACGATTTCGACTTCCGGGGTGCTGTCACCGGCAGCTTCGGCGGCGTCGCCGGAGGATTCCGCGGGCGCCGCGTCGCGCGCCGCGGCGGCCGGGTCGAGGGCCTCCAGGCTGGCGGTGGCTTCGATGTCGTCGTCCGCCTCGAGCATGACGTTGCTCTCGAGCACGTCACGGACATGCATTTCGAGTTCCAGCGCGGGCAGCTGCAAAAGACGGATAGCCTGTTGCAGCTGCGGGGTCATCGTCAGTGTCTGACCCAGTTTGAGCTGCAGTGATGGCTTCAACATATTCACATTCGAAACGTCTCTCCCAAGTACACCTCACGGACTTGGGGATTGGCAAGGATTTCTTCCGCAGTTCCGGACGCGATCACAGTTCCGTTGCCGACGATGTACGAACGGCCGCAAACGCCAAGCGTTTCACGGACATTGTGGTCGGTAATCAGCACCCCGATGCCGCGCTGCGCCAAATTGGACACGATTCGCTGGATGTCCGCCACGGACAGAGGATCCACCCCCGCGAACGGTTCATCAAGCAGTAGAAACCGAGGGTTGGCGGCCAGCGCCCGGGCAATCTCGGCGCGCCGCCGCTCGCCGCCCGACAGCGACATGCCGAGCGACTGGCGCACGTGGCTGATGTGCAGGTCGCCGAGGATCTGTTCCAGTTCCTGGTCGCGGCCGGCCTTGTCGAGGTCGTCGCGCAATTCAAGGATGGCAGCGACATTGTCTTCGACCGACAGTTTCCTGAACACCGAGGCTTCCTGCGGCAGATAGCCGATGCCAGCCTGGGCGCGCTCATGCATGTGCGCACTGGTCAGGTCGCGATCATCAATCAGCACCCGGCCCGCATCGGCCGTCACCAGGCCGACGATCATGTAGAACGCGGTGGTCTTGCCGGCGCCGTTAGGACCTAACAAGCCGACTATTTCCCCCGCCTTGACCTCGATCGACAGGTCGGTGACGACCTTGCGGGTCTTGTAGGCCTTGGCGAGATGTTCGCCGCGCAGCACCGTCATGGATTGCGCCCGGGCGCCGGGACCGTGGGGCGGATGGTAATGCGGATGCCGCCGCCGGCGTCGCCGGGTTTGGCCTGGGCGCGCACTTTCTGGTCGACCAGGCTGTAGACCAGTTCATTACCCTTGATGTCATTGCGCCCGTCGGACAGCCAGGCCTCGTTGGACAGGCGCACCGTGTTACTGGCCACGTCGAAGTCGATATTGCGGGCGCGGCCCCGCGCCGGCTCCGGATTGTTAGCTCGGCGCTGCTCGAACTCCGCCGGCTGGCCTTCGATGCGCGCGCTGGCGATGGCATTGTCGCGGAATTGCACGCGCGCGAGATCGGACTTCAGGCTGCCGCTCGGCAGCGTGATCTGGACCTTGCCGCGAAACTCCCAGGTCGCGTTATCGAAATCCGTGCCGGTGGCGCGGGCTTCATCCGCCTGCACGCGCAGGTCGCCCTGGGTAATGGTGACCGAGCGAAACAGGTAGCGGTTGCTGGCATAGTCGACCTCGGACGAGGCCGCATCCAGCGTGATTTCCGCGCTGCGACGGTCGGTCGGTTTGCTGGCAGCCGCTTGCGCGCCGGCCCAGGCGCTGGCCGCCAGGGCCGCAGCCAGCAGCGCGGCGCATATCGCGCGATTAAGGTGTGAATCGACCATGTACTGCTGATTCTAGCGTCAGTCGGCGGCTTGCCAAATCTGCGGTGAGGCCGCGTGCCTCGATAGTGCGCGCTCCGGACTTCAGTTTGACAGGCTTGTCGGTGGTCGCGCGGTTTGCCACCGTGTCGTAGGACAACGTCGACGTCTCCAGCGATAGCCGGCCGCCAAGGCTGTTGGCATCGCTCGCCAGGCGCACATCGCCGGCCAGATCCACGATCGCGGGCGCATCCCGTGCCGTACTGCTCATCCGTCCGGAGTTCGCCGTCAGGAGCCACTTCTGGCCGCGACTGTCCGGGAATTCAACCACCACATGGGTCAGATCGACGGCTTCCTGCCCTTCGTCCTGGCGGATGCTGGCCGCGCGCAGCTTGTAGCGCTGACGGCCCTGCGAATCCGTGGCTGACAATTCGGCGTCCGTGGCCGAGTAGCCGCGCCGCATGCTGGTCGTATCCAGGACCTCTGGTGGCGACAGTGCATTGCGGGCGGAGTCGCAAGCCGTGGTCAGCAGCGCCGCCACGACCAGGCCGATTGCCAGCACGCCCCGACTAGTCATGGCTGCGCCGGGCCGGGCGCCTTGCTACCAGTGCGTCGCAGACTTCGCGGACCGCACCGCGACCTCCCGGCAGCCGGGTGACATGCGTCGCCGCGCGTCTGGCATCCGCATGCGCGTCGGCGACTGCGTAGCTGACGCCGACGGCGCGTAACACGGGCGCGTCCGCGCTGTCATCGCCGATAGCGGCGCAAACGCTCAGTTCTATTGCAAGTTTGCGGCAGATTACTCGCAGGCAGGCGAGCTTGTCGGCCACGCCCTGGTGCACTTCGCGGATACCCAGTTCCCGGCAGCGCAGCACGACCCCGCGGGTACGCCGGCCGGAAATCACGGCGATCTTGATGCCTGCCGCCAGCACCGCCTTGATGCCATGGCCGTCGCGCACATGGAAGGCCTGCAGGGTTTGTCCGCGCGCGCCGTAATAGAGGCGGCCGTCCGTGAGCACACCGTCGACATCGAGCACTAACAAGCGCAGCGGCGCGCGCGCCTTTGAAGTTCGCGCCAAGCTACATCGCTCCGGCGCGAAACAGATCGTGCACGTTGAGCGCGCCGACCAGCACGCCGTTGTCATCGCAGACCGGCAGCGCCGTGATGCGATGGGTTTCCATCACGTGCACGGCTTCCGCCGCGAGGTCCTGCGGTTTCACGGTGCGGCAATGCGTGGTCATCACGTCGCTCATCTTGGCCGCGTGCAGGTCGAGCCTGGCATCCAGCGCGCGACGCAGGTCGCCATCCGTAAACACGCCGACAACTTTGTCGGCGGCGTCGGTGACCACCGTCATGCCCAACCCCTTGCGCGACATCTCGATCAGGCCCTGTGCTAACAACGAAGTTGGTGCGCTGCGCGGAATCGCGTCCCCGGTGCGCATCACATCGGCCACGTGCAGCAGCAGTTGTCGTCCCAGTTGTCCACCCGGATGCGAGCGCGCAAAGTCCGCCGCCGTGAAACCGCGCGCTTCGAGCAGCGCCACGGCGAGCGCGTCGCCCATCGCGAGCGCGGCCGTGGTGCTGGCGGTGGGCGCAAGGTTCAGCGGGCAGGCCTCCTCGGCGACGCTGCAATCCAGGTGCACGCTGGCTGCCCTGGCGAGGGTCGAATCCGGCGCGCCGGTCATCGCGATCAGCGGCACGCCGAGCCGTACCAGCGGCGGCAATATCGTCAGCAGTTCGGGGGTTTCACCCGAGTTCGACACCGCGATCACGACATCGTGGCGCGTGATCATGCCGATGTCGCCGTGGCTGGCTTCGGCGGCATGCAGGAAGAACGCGGGCGTGCCGGTGCTCGCGAGCGTTGCCGCCAGCTTGCTCGCGACATGGCCGCTCTTGCCCAGGCCGGTCACGACCGCCCGGCCGGTGCAGGCCAGCAAGGTCTCGCAGGCGCTGACAAATGGCGCACCGAGCCGGCTGCCGAGGGCCGAGACTGCCTGGGCCTCGATAGTGAGCGCCCGGCGGGCGGAGGCCAGCAGGCTGGTCGCGGAGGGTGTGGGGAGGGCGGACATCGCCCTGAATGATACCGCGCCACGGTACACTACGCGGCGCATGCACCCAACCGAAGTTGCCCGGCTGATCCGGACCGGGTTACCGGACGCCGAAGTCCAGGTCCTGTCCGAGGATCAGACCCATTTCACCGCCCGTATCGTGAGCAAAAGCTTCGCCGGCAAGCGCTCGATCGCCCGCCACCAGCTGGTCTACAAGACCCTGGGCGAGCTGGTCGGACGTGAAATCCACGCACTCTCGATCGAGGCGCTGACCCCGGACGAGGCAGCCCGTGGATAAGCTGCAGATCACCGGCGGCGTGCCGCTCGCGGGCGATGTGCGCATCTCCGGCGCCAAGAATGCCGCGCTGCCCATCCTGGCCGGCACGCTGCTCGCCGATGGGCCGGTCACCATCGCCAATGTCCCGCATCTGCAGGATGTCACCACCACCATCGAGTTGTTAGGCCGCATGGGCGTGTCCGTGACGGTGGACGAGAAGATGCGCGTCGAGGTCGATAATTCGACTTTTGACAAGCCGTTTGCGCCCTATGAACTCGTCAAGACCATGCGCGCGAGCATCCTGGTGTTAGGTCCGCTGGTGGCGCGCTACGGCACCGCCGATGTGTCGCTTCCCGGCGGCTGCGCGATCGGCGCGCGGCCGGTGAACATTCACGTGGCGGGGCTGCAGGCGATGGGCGCCGAAATCAATATCGAGGGCGGTTATATCCGCGCCCGCGCCAAGCGCCTGCACGGCGCGCGCCTGGTGCTCGATACCGTGACTGTGACCGGCACCGAGAACCTGATGATGGCCGCCGCGCTCGCCGACGGCGAGACCATCATTGAAAACGCCGCGCGCGAGCCCGAGGTGGTCGACCTCGCGCAGTTTTTGAATGCGATGGGCGCGAAAGTCATGGGCGCGGGCACCGACAAGATTGTCGTGCATGGCGTCGAGAAACTGCACGGCTGCGATTATTCCGTGATGCCGGATCGTATTGAGACCGGGACTTATCTGTGTGCCGGCGCGATCACCGGTGGCAAGGTGCGCGCGAAAAACACGCGCCCCGATCACCTTGACGCGGTGCTCAACAAGTTCCAGGAAGCGGGCGTGACCGTGACCAGCGGTGAGGACTGGATCGAAGTCGATGCGCGTGGCAAGCGGCTGAAATCCGTCGATGTCAGGACCGCGCCGTATCCGGCATTTCCCACCGACATGCAGGCGCAGTTTGCCGCCTTGAACACCGTGGCCGACGGCGTGGGCACGATCATCGAGACAATTTTCGAAAACCGCTTCATGCACATGCTCGAGATGCGGCGCATGGGCGCCGAGATCCGCCTCGAAGGCAACACCGCGATCATCAAGGGCGTGCCGAAGCTGCAGGCCGCGCCGGTGATGGCGACCGATCTGCGCGCCTCGGCGTCGCTGGTGTTAGCTGCGCTGGTCGCCGAAGGGCGCACCGACATCGAGCGCATCTACCACATCGATCGCGGCTACGAGACGATCGAGGAGAAGCTGCTGCAGCTGGGCGCGCACATCAAGCGCGTGCCGAACTAGCCGCGTTGCGGTTCAGCGCACCGGCCGCTCGCTGATCTTCAGCTGCAGTTCCGCTCTTTGTGTCCCGCGCAGCACGGTCAGCCTGAGGGTCGCGCCCGGTTTGCCCGAGGCGACGCGGGCATTCGCATCCTGGGCGCTGAGCAGGGCCTTGCCATCGATCGCCTCGATCAGGTCGCCGGGCTGCAGCCCGAGCTGCAGCGCCGGGCTGCCGTTATACAGATTGGTGATGACCACGCCGCCCCTGGCGAGGCCGACATCGGCTGCCTGCTGGTCGCTCACGTCATCTAACACGAAGCCGGCCCAGCCGCGCACCACCTTGCCCTTGGCAATGATTTCGTCAATGACGCCGCGCACCAGATTGACGGGTATGGCGAATCCAATGCCTTCGACGCCCATGCTTTTCGCGACCACGGCAGTGTTGATGCCGATAAGCTCGCCGCGGGCGTTCACCAGCGCACCGCCCGAATTGCCGGCGTTGATCGGCGCATCGGTCTGGATGAAATTCTCGAAGGTCGCGATGCCGAGCTGTCCGCGGCCGGTGGCGCTGACGATGCCGTGAGTGACGGTCTGTTGCAGGCCGATGGGATTGCCGATGGCTAACACGGTATCGCCGACCTGCAGCAGATCCGAGCGTCCGAGCGGCATCACCGGCAGCCTGGGCAGATCAATCTTCAGCACCGCAAGGTCGGTATCCGGGTCGCGCCCGACGATGCGCGCTTCGGCAACCCGGCCGTCGGCGAGCTGCACGCGCACCTCATCGGCGTCCGCGACCACATGATGGTTGGTCACGATGCGTCCGCTCGCATCGACGATGACGCCCGAACCTAACGCGCGCTCGACGCGCTGGCGGTAGCGTGGGCCCAGGTCGCCGAAGAAATCCTCGAGCGGCGAGCGGGCGCGGCGTTCGGTGACGACGCGGGCGGTATAGATGTTGACGACCGCCGGCGACGCGCGGCGCACGGCGGCGGCGTAGCTGCCGGTTTCGCTGGCTGCGCTGGCGCTCGCGGCCGGTGCCGGACCCGGTTCCGCCGCTGTAACGGTGGCCGGCGCCGCGCTCGGGTACGCGGCCGCGGGCGGCGACTCGGCCGCGGCGCCGGGTGATTTACGCTGCAGTAAATCCGGCCGCATAGCCACGATGACAAACGCCAGGGCGAGGCCGCCGATCGCGGCGCCGGCGAGAAAAGTCAGTGTCTTGGCGGTTTGCTGCATAGCCAGAGGAACCTTGTCTGCGTGTATAATGCGTGGCTTTCCAGGGAACGACAAAAATCCGCGGCGCCCGTTCAGCCGGCGGGTTATTTGTGGTCAATCCTGGGTGTGGACGACGACGAACTTGGGGAGAGTGTAACGATGGATGAGGCAATGGGTGCGGATGAGGTCGATGTCAGCCGGCGCAAGTTCCTGACTGGCGCGACCGCCGCAACAGGAGGTGTTGGCGCGGTCCTCGCGTTGGTGCCATTTGTAGAGTCCTGGTCACCCTCCGAGCGCGCTCGCGCTGCGGGTGCTCCCGCACGGCTCGATCTGACCAAGATTGAACCGGGTCAGATGACCAGCGTCACCTGGCGCAAACAGCAGATTTACGTCGTGCGCCGCACTCCGGAAATCCTGGCATTGTTGCCGAAGCATGATGGCAAGCTGAAGGATCCGGCCTCCGCCGATTCAGATCAGCCGGACTACGCCAAGAACACTGTACGCGCAGTCCGCCCCGACATCCTGGTGCTGATTGGCACCTGCACCCATCTGGGTTGCCTGCCCAAGCAGCGGTTCACACCGGGGCAGGCGGAGCTCGGCGCCGATTGGCCGGGTGGCTTCTTCTGTCCCTGCCACGGGTCGCGTTTCGATCTCGCGGGCCGGGTGTTCAAGGGCTCGCCGGCGTCGCTCAATCTGCGTATTCCGCCGTATAGTTTCGAAGGCGACACGCTGATCGTCGGGGTCGATCCCGCCGTCGGACCCGCTGCCGCCGCCGCGAAGGGAGCCGCCTGATGGCTACCGCGACCACCGCCGCCTCGGGCAAGGGCTTTCGCGCCTGGCTCAACAAGCGTCTGCCAGTCGATGACTTCATCGAATCGCAGCTGCACGGCTACTACGCGCCGAAGAACTTCAACATCTGGTATTTCTTCGGCGCGCTGGCATTGCTGGTGTTCGTGCTGCAGATCGTGACCGGCATCTTCCTGACCATGCATTACAAGGTCGGCGAGGCAACGTCCTTCGACTCGGTCGAATACATCATGCGCGAAGTGCCGAACGGCTGGCTGCTGCGCTACCTGCACAGCACCGGCGCATCGTTCTTCTTCCTGGTCGTGTACCTGCACATGTTCCGCGCGCTGATGTACGGCTCCTACCGCGCGCCGCGCGAGCTGTTGTGGTTGTTAGGCATGTTCCTGTACCTGGCGATGATGGCGGAAGGCTTTTTCGGCTACGTGCTGCCCTGGGGCAACATGTCGTTCTGGGGCGCGCAGGTCATCGTGAACCTGTTCGGCACGATACCGGTGATAGGACCGGGCCTGGTCGAGTGGATACGTGGCGATTACGGCATCGCCGACGCCACGCTGAACCGCTTCTTCTCGTTGCACGTGGTGGCGGTGCCGTTCGTGCTCGCGCTGCTGATCCTGCTGCACCTCGTGGCGTTGCGCCAGGTCGGGTCTAACAACCCGGACGGCATCGAGATCAAGGACAACCTCGGCAAGGATGGCAAGCCGCTCGATGGCATTCCGTTCCATCCCTATTACACGATCAAGGATGTCATGGGTGTCGGCGTGTTCCTCGCGCTGTTTGCGGTCGTGGTGTTCTTCGCGCCGACCTTTGGCGGCTATTTCCTCGAGGGGCCGAACTTCGAGCCGGCCAATCCCCTGTCGACGCCCGAGCACATCGCGCCGGTGTGGTACTTCACGCCGTACTACGCGATTCTGCGCGCGGTGCCGGATCAGGCAATAGGCGCGCTGCTGATGGCGCTGTCGGTCGCCGTCTGGCTGTTCGTCCCGTGGCTGGATCGCTCGCCGGTGAGATCCATCCGCTACAAGGGCTGGATGTCCAGGATGTGGCTGGGCATTTTCGTCGTGAGCTTCCTGGTGCTGATGGTGCTGGGCCTGCTGCCGGCCGAAGGGCTCTATGTCATTCTGGCGCGCATCTTTACGGTGCTGTATTTCGCGTTCTTCATCCTGATGCCGTTCTATACCAGGGCCGAGCGCAGCAAAACGCCGCCATCGCGGCTGACGATGAGTCACGCGCTGATCGCGGCCGTGTTCGTCGGTGGCTTGTTAGCTTCCGGCCGCGTGTCGGCTGCCGAAGAGAGCGGCCCGGTCGATATCTGCGCGCCGGGCGAGAAGCCATCCTGGAAGCACTGGGCTGCGGAAAGCGAAACCGACTCGCTGCCTTCATTGCAACGCGGCGCGCGCGATTTCATGGGTTACTGCTCGGGCTGCCATTCGCTCAAGTACATGCGCTACTCGCGCCTGGCCGCGGATCTCAAGATCCCGGAAGCGCAGGCCCTGGGCCTGCTGTTTCCGCCGGGTGCCGACAAGAACGCCTACATCACCACAGCGCTCGCTGCCGCTGATGGCGAGAGCTGGTTTGGCAAAGCGCCTCCCGATCTCTCGCTGATCGTGCGCGCCAAAGGGGCGGACTACGTCTATCAATTCCTGAAGACCTTTTACGCGGACGAGAAATCGGCTGTCACCGGTGTGAACAACCTGGCGCTGCCGAGTACCGCAATGCCGCACGTGCTGGGCGAACTGCAGGGTGTTCAGACCGCGATATTTCGCAACTGCGAGCGCAAGGACGAGGAAGGCAACGCGATCACCGAGTCGGTCTTCGACAAGTTCGAAAAAGGCACGTCGGGTCGGATGAGCGCCGCAGGATACGACGGCACCGTGCACGATATCGTCAATTTCCTCGATTACGTCGGCGATCCGTCGCAGAACGAGCGCCGCGACCTGGGTGTCTGGGTGGTGCTGTTTTTGTTAGCTTTCAGCGGTATCGCGTATTTCCTCAAGCAGGAATACTGGAAAGACGTTCACTGACCAACCATGTCCAGCACCAAGGATTCGGGTCCCGTATTGCCGCCGCCACGACGGCCCTACCTGCTGCGCGCGATGCACCAGTGGATGAGCGATGCGGCGCTCACGCCCCACATCATCGTCGACTCGTCGGTGCCCGGCGCGGAAGTGCCGCAGGCGCATGTCAAGGACGGCAAGATCGTGCTGAACGCGAGCTACAACGCCACCCAGCGCCTGAACATCAGCAATGACTGGGTGACCTTCGACGCGCGCTTTGGCGGCATCATTCAACATGTGCGCTTTCCCGTGCGCGCGGTGTTAGGTATCTACGCGCGCGAAACCGGTGAAGGCATGGCCTTCAGTGGCGATGACCCGACGCCGCCGCCCGACCAGACCGGGCCCGGCGCTGGAGACGAGGCGGCGCGCCGGCCGCAGCTCAAGATCGTCAAGTAGCCCGCGCGGTCAACCAAGTTCGCCCTTGACGCGCAGATAGAACATGCGTCCGCTGTGGCGCAGACGCAATTCGTCGGCGGCCGGCGCGGTCACAAAACGATCCGGTGAATAGAAGATCCGGTAACGGCGCTGCGCCGTATCCAGCATGTTCTCGACACCGAGTTCTGTTGTCAGCCTGGCGGAATTGCGGAATTCCACGAAGCCATCGACCAACGGCGACCGGGTCCGGAATTCGTCAATCTCGTTGCGCAGGTAGGTGGTGAAGGGCCCGTTAAAGCGCGCGCTCAGGCCCCAGGCCAGCCGGTGGGCAGGAAAATTCTGGCGATAACTCGCCGTCACGTGCCACGGCAGCTCGTTGCCGAATGGCCGGTCGGTCGCGGTATAGGGATCCCGCACCGAGCTGTACTGCCGGTACGCATCGAAGCGCAATCGCGCGTTTGGAATGTGCAGCCGGTCGAGCGCCGTATCCAGCGTCAGCTCGGCCCCGTAGCGCTCGCCCGACCCCAGGTTACCCGGCCCGTCAAAGCCGCCTGCCAGCGGCACACGGTCCTGCAGTTGCGACACGCGCGCCGCGCTCAGCACGAGGTTCACTTTGGCCGTGTCACCAAAGCCGCGCTCGAGGTTGCTTTCGAACTGCCACGCCTGTTGCGGCACGAGGTCGCTGTTGCCGGCGGTGATGCGATCATTGCTGATCTCGGCGAACGATGCGAAGTCGTTGAAATTGAGCTGCGCAACACTGCGCACCACGCTCAGATGCAGTCGCCAGTCGCCCTGGTGCCAGCCGGCTGCGATGTTAGGTTTCAAGTACTGCAGCGAGCGTTCGGCCGCAGAATCGCCACTGACTTTGAGTCGCGAAAACTCCGCCGCCAGGCCCAGGTCAAGTCGCCAGCGGGCCGGTAGGTCACGGCCGCCGCTGACGTTGAGCTCAGTGCGTTTCTCGGTGACCGTCACGGCATCGCCGGGCACGTCGATGCGGTCGCGGCTGCCATCGGCAGTCAGCGAGTACACCTGCAGGTCACTCTGCAGCTGGTTGTACGCCGCCTCGGCGCCATACTCGATCGTCCACTGCTCGCGTGGCCGCGTCCAGCTGGCCCGCAACACGGTTTCGCCGCTGCGATTCTCGACCTGCTGACCACCGCCACCTAACAAACCAGCCGGCTCGACGCGGCCCGGCAGATAGCTCGCCACCAGATCGTCGGTCGAAAACTCGTGACGCGAGCTCAGGGCGACAAGCTTGAGCGTGCTGGCGCCGAACGGCCGGGTGAAATCGCCGCCGATTTCCATATTGACGTTGCGGGGTCCGAGATAGATCGTGTCGCTACGCAGCGCGCTGCGGCCATCCGATACCGACGATAACTGGCGCAGGGTGTTGGTCTCCCGGTCGTAGCTGAGGTTGATCCTTTCATGGTCGCGCTCGCCGCGGCTGCGCTCCCAGGAACCGGCCAGTGCCAGGCGCCGCTGGCGCCAGTCATTTTGCTTGGCACGAAACTCCAGTAATTCGCCGCCCGGCGCACTCCGAAAAGAATCCGTGCCCTGGTCCGGATATGGATGCGCGCGAAACTGGATCGAGCCGGTCAGCGTCGTATCACCGGAGCGGCGCAGATGGCTGAGCGTCAGGTCCGGTCCGAGCGTGTCGGTGAAGGCGCGCTCCAGCCGGCTCTGCAGGTTGGTCGTGGCAGAACTGGCGTCCCGCAGCACGACATTGGCAACCTGCGCCATGCCGCGGAATTCGCCGCCGAGCGTTTCGCCGGCGACGACTTCCAGATATTCAACGCGGTCCGCAGGAATCCGCGTCAGTTGCGTGCTGAGCGTCTCGTTCTTGGTGCTCGGGCGCTGGCCGTTGATCACCAGGTTGCCTGCGGCCTGGGCGAAGCCCCGGACCTGGCCATCATTCTCGGTGAGTACAAAGCCGGGCAGGCGCTCGACCATGTCCATTGCGGTACGGGGCGCGAACGCCCCGAACCAGTCGGCGGCATACCTATTGTTGCTGTTGCCGAGCGCCAGCACATTGCCGGCCATCAACATCAGCATGAGCGCTGTGATGCGAGTCCACATGGCTGGTCCTCCCTGTACCGCACATTAGATGCGCGCAGCGCCGAAATAGTTTGCAGGATCTGCCGAACCGCAATGCGGTGGGGCGACACGCCCGTTAGCTCCGCTGGCGGATCAGCTCCCGGTCCGATTGTTCCTGCCGCGGTACATCGCAACGAGCACCGGGTTGTTCACCGTCATGACGGCCTGGTCAACGGCGTGCTGAACGCACTGCGCCCGCTCCCGGGACTGGGCGATATGCCCCACTTCGCCATCCAGAGTGCAGACCTTGCGCGCCGCCCAGCGAATGCGCGCGTACAGCTGGCTGGCGCCCGCAGCATTCGATGGATCAAGATCGGCGTAAGAAACCGCAATGCTCTGGACAATGGGCTCTTCCGCCATTGCAAGATGCGGTGCTAACAGTGAAAGAGCTGCGATGGCGCCGCCGCTGATAATTGCTGACTTTTTCATAATCGTATCTCCAGTGATTGAGCCAATGTTTCCCGATATGGAGTACGCCTGTGCAAATCACATGGCTTGTCCTTCCGGTTCAGCACATTAGATGCGCGCAGCGCCGAAAAAGTTTGCAATATCGGCCAATCCGCAACGCGCTGGGGTGAGCAGCTAACGTGGCGGTGGAGGGACCTGTTGGTCGAACATTGTTTCCAGGTACGAGGTTAGATGGCGTGCGCCGAGCGATGCCGATTCGTGCATATAGGGGTCCAACTCCAGGGCGTGCTCAGAGACCCGAATTACCCAATGTGGGCGTGCGGGCGGCGAGTTGTACCAGGGGTCGCCTTTGTGCAGCGTCGCCGGTCTGCAGGTAATGAGCACGGTGCGTGCGGGTGCCCGGGCGGCGATTGCAATTTGCGCTGCGCCACGCTGCATGTGGTGACGCTCTCCCGGTCTGGTGCGAGTGCCTTCCGGAAACATGAGTAGCGAGCGGCCAGCGCGTAGCGTGGCGGTGCAGTTGGCTATCAGGCGCTCGCCGTTGGAAACGTTGCTGATGTAACCCGCCCAGAGCACTGGCCAGCGCAGAAACGGGTTGCGCCACAGCGCTTCTTTGACGATGCAGACGACTTCCGGCATCAACGACACCAGAAAAACGACATCGATGAGACTCGGGTGATTGGCAATAACCAGCTGGCCACGCGTTGCGAGCCATCGCCGCCCGTGGATTTCATAGGTCAGTACACCCACGGATCTCATCAGCCAGACAAAAAGTCGCATCGACGCCGAGACGGCTCGTTGGACGCGGGAGTGGCCGCTGTCGCGGCTGCCGCTGAAGAGATAAAGCAGCGGCCAGACGCTGAGCCCCTGCAGCAGCGCCCCGAGGCCAAAACAAGTAAAGCAGAATCCGGTCGCCGCGATACGCCACGCCCGCGCCAGTTTCGTCAGCAATCCCGTCACGCGATCCGCGGCAGCTGGTACGTGCCTTCGATTTCAAGCAACAGTTCGCGGCGGCAGATATCGGCCTGCAGATACAGCGGCGGCTCCTGTGGCAACGGCCATTTTTCCAGTTTGTTAGCAATCACTGCAAAATCCGCCGGATTTCGCACATAGATTTTCAGCGATTCCGGTTGCAGCTCCGCCGGATCGAGCGCGGAACCCTGGACTCTGAGCGTTTCCGTCAGCAGGGCCCGCAGATTGGCCAAGGTCTCTTCGACCTGGGCACCTGCATCATTGAGATGCCGGCTCTCGTGCCCGACGATACTGGCGGTGCCTGACACCAGGAGTTGCGCGCCATGCGTGCCTGCCAGCAGGGCCGCACGTGAAAACATCGGGGAGTGGGTGCCATATTGCCGCGGATAGCAAAAGGCCGACACTTGCCGCGGATTCTCGATCTGCGTTGCGGCGTGGCGACCGGCGATGCACACAAGCACAAGGTCCCCGCCAGCGCAGCCGACGCCGCTCGCCGCGGGCAGCGCTTGGGAGCCCTCGGACCGCAAGGCCACCGCGGCATGGCGGCCGGAATTGAACTGGCGATAACGCTCCATGTCACCATCGCCATCATTGATTGCGGGCAGGTAATTCCACATTCGTTGCCAATGCGGATAGCCGAGGTGGCGCAGCAGCGCATCCATGCGCAGGTAGTGCGAGCGTGTCGTCCGCTCCAGATCGAGGCTGTGTTCTGCCGGCACGACAACAGAGGCGAAAATCGTTTCGTCGTCGTGGGCGTACCGGAACTGGTCGCGCCGTCCGCATTGCACCGGTCCCGAACCCAACCACATTTCGCAGTCTGCACCTGCGGCCAGGGGCCTCATATTTACCTGAATGATGCGGTCGTCGGTAGCCGGCGCGGCTTCCTCCGAAAACCGGAAACAGCACAGCGCGTTGTTTGGCAGCGGCTGCTTGAATTGCCCTGTCCTGACTATCAGCACATGCGCCCGGGCGGTACCGCCATGATGAAGTTCATGAGATTATCCTCAGCATGACAGCGCCTTCCAACGATGCGAAAAGCACTCGGATTATTGCCCCCCATCCGTTGCTGACAAAGTATTACGACGACGAGCCTGGGCGCAAGCGCCGCGTCAACGAGCTATTTGACCTGTCCGCCACGCACTATGACTGGATCACCGATGCGATGTCCTTCGGGACCGGTCGCTGGTACCGGCGGGATGTATTGCGCAGAATGGGTGTTGGTCCCGGCGCGGCGTTGATCGATGTTGGCTGCGGTACCGGTGTGATAGCGGTAGCGGCTCAGGGGCTGGTTGGGCCCTCGGGCCGTGTGGTCGCGGTCGATCCCAGCGAGGGTATGCTCGCAGAGGCGCGCAAAGCTGGCGTGCGAGACGCGCGCCTTGGCCGCGGCGAGTCACTGCCGTTGGGCGATGACGAGTTCGACGTGCTAACGATGGGCTATGCGTTGCGCCACGTCGAAGACCTGTCCCTGGCATTCTGCGAGTATCGCCGTGTACTGAAACCCGGCGGCAAGGTCCTGCTGCTTGAAATCACCCGCCCGGAAGGCTGGCTGCAATATCACTTCCTGAAGTTCTATCTGAAACATGTGATTCCGATCGTGACACGGCTGGGACGTCGCTCGCGGGATGCACAGGAACTCATGCGCTACTACTGGGATACGATCGAAGCCTGCGTGCCACCGGCAACCATCCTGGATGCGCTGGAAAAAGCAGGCTTTCAGACCGTGCAGAGAAACGTGCTGCATGGCATGTTGAGCGAATATATTGCCGTCAAACCAGGTTGAATCCATCTATGACTAATAACGCAAGCGACGCGGAGCGCGAATTGGCGCGACTGATTGTCAGCGCCCTCAATATCGAACACGTCGATGCGAACAGTGTCGATCCGACCTGGCCGATGTTTGGCAGCGCCAATCCTGGCTGGGGACTCGATTCCATAGATGCGCTCGAAATCGTGCTTGCGATTCAGCAGAAATATCGCGTGGAACTCAAGGCGGACGACGCCCAGGTAACCCAGGGTTTCGAGTCGTTGCGGGCGTTGAGTAATCTGGTGGCTGCGCGCCGCGCGACGTGAGTCCGCCTGTCGCCAAGAATGGTCGACGCGTCGGCTTGGTTGCGGTTCTGGTGCTTGCTGGATCGCTGCTGATTCATCTCGCCGTGCTGACAGGTAACGCCTGGTTCGAATGGCTGGCCCTGGTGTCCCTCGTAACCGTCCCCATGATCCATGGCCTGCTGCGGCGCCACCCGGCATCCTGGATTTGGTATCTGGCACTGATTGCCGCAGCGGCGCTGGTGGTCCACGGGTCGGGTGCCACGCTCGCCCTGTATCTTCCCTCGATCGCGCTGCCGAGCCTGCTGGCATGGCTGTTCGGCCGGACTTTGTTGACTGGCCGGATGGCATTGATCGAGCAGATTGCGCGCGGTACACGGCCCCAGCTCCCGGACTATATGGCAGCCTATGCGCGGCGGCTGACGCAAATGTGGGTGCTGATTTTTTGCCTGATGGCCGGCAGCGCGACATTGCTGGCGCTGTCCGGACAGCGCGAGATCTGGTCGCTGGTCACCAACTTCGGCAACTACGTGCTGATTGCGGTCATCGTGCTTGTCGAGTACGTCTACCGACGCTGGCGATTCGACGACTTTCCCCATCCGGGGTTCCTCGAGTATTTGCGTATCGTAGTGCGCTCAAATCCACGGCATCGGTCGTGAGCACCGCGCTCTGGCTTGAGTTGATGGCAGACCCGGACGCCGCAATCGCGTGGCGCGAAGGCCGCAGAATTTCGCGCGCTGAATTTTCGCGCTCGGCGGCCACGGTCGCGGCCGGCCTGCCGGACAGCAGATTCTTCATCAATCGTTGTGGGTCGCGCTACAACTTCGCGGTGGCATTCGCAGCCGTGGCGCTGCGCGATGCGACCAGTCTTCTCCCGCCGGCCGCCGGTGACGGCGCAATTGAAAGTTTACTCAGCAGCTACCCGGATGCGTCGATTCTCGACGACGACTTGTTACGCGAACTGATGCGCGGCCCGGCGCGAACACCGGTACGCCATGATCTGTGCCCAGCTGCGCATATCGTGGCGATAGCATTCACTTCCGGCAGCACTGGCGCGCCGCGGGCTTGTCCGAAGCCGTGGCAGCTGCTCGCCATGTCGGCGCACTACTGCCGCAGGCAGGTCGGTAGCGGCAATTTTTTCAACGTGGTTGCGACCGTGCCGTCGCAACATATGTTCGGGCTCGAGACCGCGGTCGTTACGGCGATTGCCGCGGGCTGGGCGATTTACGATGGTCCGAGTTTTTATCCGGCGGAGATTATCGCGGCTCTCGAGCAGTTGCCGCGACCCCGCATGCTCATCACGTCCCCGTTTCACCTCGGGCACATTCTGTCGTGGCAACAAGACATGCCGGGCATTGATGTCGTGCTGACAGCAACGGCGCCGTTGTCCCAGGAAATGGCGCGTGAAACAGAGCGCCGCTGCGGCGGCCACGTGCAGGAGATTTATGGCTGCTCGGAGGCGGGCAGCCTGGCGACCCGCCGCACTGCCAATGAAATGCAGTTCAGCCCCTATCCGGGCGTGGCTCTTGCGATGCACGGCGAATTGGCGGAAGTGTCCGCACAGCACTTTCCCGGGTCCGTACAGCTGGCTGATAAAATTGAGTTCATCGGCGACGGAAAATTCATTTTGTTAGGCCGGGACGCCGACATGATCAAAGTGGCGGGTCGGCGCGGATCGCTCGCGGATATTGCGTGCGTGCTTAAAGGCCTGCCCGGCGTGGACGATGCGGTAGTTTTCATGCCTGGCGAAACCGACCAGGAGCGGCCGGTGGCGCTGGTGGTCGCACCCGGCCGGACCGAGATGCAATTGCGGGCTGCGCTGGCTGGCTTGATTGACCCGATTTTTATTCCGCGCCCATTACGTCTGGTGCCTTCGTTGCCGCGCAACTCGCTCGGCAAGCTTGCAAACTCCGATTTGCGGGCGCTGCTGGTGGCGACGCGTGACTGACGGCAGCGCGAGCTTCGTCGTGCCGGCCGACCATCCTGCGCTCGCAGGACATTTCCCCGGCAGTCCGCAAGTACCTGGCGTTGTCATACTTGACCTTGCGCTCGCAACTTTGCCGCATGGGCGCAGACTGACGGGAGTTGTCAGCGCCAAGTTCCACGCCAGCCTGTTGCCTGGAATTGCCTGCAATGTGAGCTGGCGCGACACACCCGGCGTCACACGTGTGAGCTGCGAATCGCGCGGAGTGACAATCGCCGTCGCGGTATTTAAATGGGAAAACCCAGGCGCCGGGCCATGAGCTGGGAATCACAACGCGAGCGCGGGACGCTGCTGATGCTGCGCCTGATGCGATCGATTGCGCTACGCCTGGGCCGCAGGACCGCGCAGTTGGTGCTGTATCCGCTGACAGCCTATTTCGTCCTGACATCGGCGACTACGCGCGAAGCGTCGCGGGACTACCTGGCGCGGGTGCTGCCTGCCAAGCCGCGACTGCGCGATATCATGCGGCATGTATTTACGTTCGCAACCATATCGTTGGACCGGGTTTTCCTGCTGACGGACGCGCAGGGTTTTGAATTGCAGTTACATGGCGAGGAGGAGGCGGCAAGTGTCGCGCGGCGCGGTGGATCGCTGTTGTTCGTGGCGCATTTCGGCAGTTTCGAGATCATGCGCGTCGGCGCCGTGCAGCGTCATCAATTGCCGTTACGTGTGGTGCTTGACGGCAATGTCGGGCGCCATTTCATGACCGCGCTGGCCGAACTCAATCCGCAGCTCGCTGCCTGCATCATCAACTCGGCGGATCGTGGTCTTGATCATGTTCTCAAAATCAGCGAGGCCGTTTCACAAGGCGCAATCGTTGGCATGATGGTTGACCGGGTTCGGGTTGGCGAACGCCTGGTTGAGGTCCAGTTTCTCGGTGGCACCGCCCGGTTTCCGGCCGGGCCGTGGCTGGTTGCGGCGGCGCTCCGCGTGCCGGTAATCCTGGCATTCGCAAGCTGGCAGGGCGGGGCACGTTACGAGTTGCGATTCGAAAAATTTGCCGACCGCATTGACCTGCCTCGGCAGGAACGCGAGGCCGCGCTACGTGTTTGCGTGCAAAGCTACGCAGATCGACTGGCTAAGGCGGTGCGCGCGAATCCCTACAACTGGTCGAACTTCTTCGATTTCTGGCCGCGATGAAGCCACTGACCATTTCTGCCTACACGGCTGTCAGCGCCGCCGGGCGTGGTCGCGCGGCACTACTGTCGGCCTTGCGCAGCGGCAGAACATGTCTTGAGCGCAAGGCATTTGACGACGCGCAGCTTGATTGCTTCATTGGCGAGGTTGCCGGCGTTGCGTCGCATGCGCTGCCCGTGCCGTGGCGGGACTGGGACTGCCGCAATAACCGGCTGATTGACATGGCGCTGCGCATCGACGGATTCGACCAGGCAGTTGCCGAGGCAATTGCGCTCTATGGCCCGGATCGGATCGGTGTATTCATCGGCACGAGCACCTCAGGCGTCAGGCAGACGGAACTTGCGTTTGCCGCGCGAGAATCCAGCGACAGCAATCTCCCGGATTGGTACAACTATCGCACCACGCAAAGCACCTATTCGGTTGCCGATTTCACGCGCAGCCGTCTTGGTCTGACGGGCGTCACAGTCGCAATTGCAGCGGCTTGCGCATCTAGTGCCAAGGTATTTGCGTCAGCGGCACGCGCAATCGCGGCTGGGACTTGTGACGCGGCGGTGGTGGGCGGCGCCGACAGCCTCTGCCTAACAACACTGTACGGGTTCAATTCGCTGCAACTTGTGTCCTCCGACATCTGCAGGCCTGCCGACGCTGACCGAAAAGGACTTTCCATCGGCGAGGCCGCGGGGTTCGCGTTGCTGGAACGCTCGCCCGGTGATGGCCGGCCTGCGTTGTTAGGTTATGGCGAATCGAGCGACGCGTTTCATATGTCGCAACCCCGGCTGGATGGCGCAGGCGCCATGCGCGCCATGAGTCTTGCGATCGAGCGCGCCGGCCCGGGCAACGAAGCGATCGACTACGTGAATCTGCACGGCACCGCAACACCTGCCAATGACCTCGCCGAGGCTGGCGCCGTTGTCGAGTTGCTGGGTCCCGAAATACCCTGCAGTTCGACCAAGGGCTGGACCGGACACACACTAGGCGCTGCCGGAATCCTCGAAGCCGTGATCGCCTGCCTTGCGGTCGAGCATGGCGTAATGCCGATGAGCCTGAATACGCTCACGGTCGATCCGGCAATCAAGGCCAATATCGTGCGCGAGACACGCAGCGTCCGGGTCCGCCGGGTGCTGTCAAACAGTTTCGGGTTCGGTGGCGCCAATTGCAGCCTTCTGATCGGCCACAGCGCGTGATTACCTGCTATTTGCAATCAGTGGGTTTGGCGGCACCGGGCCTGGAAAGCTGGTCCACGGGCAGGACGCTGTTGCTGTCCGGCGATCCGTTGCACAACGACCCGGAGACTCCGTACGCACCAAACCTGCTGCCGCCTAACGAGCGGCGGCGTGCCACGGCCGCAATACGCCAGGCGTTTCGTGCCGCCGAGGACGCCCTGCGCGACCATGCCTCGGATCCGTCCAGACTGGCCTCCGTGTTTGCGTCATCCGATGCAGATCTTGCCGTTCTCAACCGGATATGCAACGCGTTGACGCAGCCTGAACGGCAGATTTCGCCAACCGATTTCCATAACTCTGTGCATAACGCAGCCAGCGGCTATTTCAGCATCGCGATTCGCAGCATGTCGACAACCACGACCGTCGCTGCCTTTGATGCCAGTTTCGCGGCCGGGCTGCTGGAAGCTGCGACGCTGGCGAACATTGAAGGATGCGATGTGCTGTTTGTGGCCTACGACGTGATTGGGCCGCCACCATTGTTAGCCGTGCGGCCAACGACGGCGAGCGGCAGCTGCGCGTTACTGCTGACGGCCACGCGCGGGCCTGCGACCCTTGCAAGACTCGATCTGCAGACCGGCGCGGGCAGTGAGTCAGTGTGCAGCGGCGCAGCTGCGGAAAAACTGCGTGCCGGCTGTCCTGCGCTGCGGGGCTTGCCCTTGTTGGAAATTCTCGCAGGGTCCCAGGCTGGCGAATGCCGTCTTAAAATGGATGCAGGCCGGATTCTGCACCTGATAGTTCAACCGGCATGAGCGGCTATCCGGACATCGCACAACTGGTGCCGCATGCGGGCTGCATGTGTTTGCTGGAGCGCATCGTCGCCCTGGACCGCCACGGCATTTGCTGCAGTACCAGTACACATCGCGCCGCATCGAATCCGTTGCGGCACGCCGGCCGCCTGAGCGCGCTGCACCTGGCCGAGTATGGGGCGCAGGCGATGGCCGCGCATGGCAGCGTGCAGGACCCTGCGGGTAGCTCCGTGCGGCGCGCTGGCATGCTGGTGTCGATTCGCGACCTCGAACTGCGGGTGGAACGACTGGACGACGTCGCGGAGGATCTTGTGATCACGGCGCATAGTCGCCTGGCGCAGGCCGGCGGGCTTATCTACGATTTCGAGGCGGTCGCCGGCGAAAAATTTCTAGGTGGCGGGCGGGTGCAGGTGCTGTTCGTTCGTTAGCTTGCGGGCAACCATCAGGACTTCGGTTGGTGGCGGTTCGGGACGCACCCGGCCCATGCGCCGCATGATGCCCAGGTCGCGCAATGACCACCATGGCGAGTATTCGCGTATCTGCTGGTCGGCGACCGAGAATCCGGCGCCGCGCACCAGCTGCACATAGCCGCGCGCCGACCTTTGCACGTTGGGCGGGTGACGGAACAGCCAGCGCACGGTCCAGCTGTTGATGAATGATTCGCAGGATTCGCTGAGCAGCAGATAACCGCCGGGCGTTAGCACGCGGTACAGCTCGCTGAGCGCACGCTCCTGCTGTGCGACATGATGCAGGAGCTGGTGGCAAAATATGCCATCGATTGAGTTGTCGGGAAGGTCGAGCGCCAGTACGGATCCTGTGATGGCCTGCAAAGGGCAGGGCACGTTTCTTGCTGCCCTGGATGCCAGCTGCACCAGGCGCGGATCGACATCAACCGCAATCATGCGCTGCAGCTTGAAACGATCCGCCAGCACTGGCAGAGCCATCCCTTGTCCGCAACCGATGTCCATGAGACAGTGAAACGCGGCAGGCTGAAAACCCAGCATCTGGTGCAGATCGTCAATGGCAGGCGTTAGCACGTAGCGAAGCCAAATGTCGGTGCTGAGAAACCATCTGCCGAACGACGTGTCCGAAGACCAGCGGCTCGTGTCGTGCGTGCTGTCGGTCGTGAAGGTTGTGGTCATTGAGGGGCTGGGGGTGTTGCCATGTGGACGCGATCAGATGATACGGCCCTGACTGGCACGCGCAAGTTGGTCGAGATCCCGACCCGGCTGCTGGAGTCGATGCCACTGGGCGTGTTTCTCCTGTACCTCGCATTCGCCCGCCCCGAGATTCGCAGTGGGTGGCGGGAACCGTATTTTTTCTGCGCAGGTCTGGCGCTGCTGGGGCAGGCCGCGCTGCAGATGACCGGGCTCATCCGCCACAGCATCTATCTGGCGTTGGCGCTGTACTTTATTAGTGGTGGTGCGGCACTGGCGCTCGATTATAGGCCGCTGGGCGATTGGTACGGCGAGCTCGAAGCGACGGCGATGCTCACATGGGTCGCGGGTGTTGGCGTAGTCACAACCGTCGTCAGCTCTGGCGGGTTCGCCGGATATGCGGCAGCCTCGCGCAGGCAGACAGTAGCAGCCTCGCTGATTCTCCTGGTGGTGGTACTGATTGCCACTGCAGTGTCGTTTGCAGGCCTTGGGCACCCGTTCTGGAATGCGTACGCGCCTTTTGTTGCGGTCTTTGTTGCGCACGCCTGGCTGCGCGACCGCCTGCGACGCCGGGATCGGGCTAGGGCAGCGTGACAATTTCCGCCTTGAACGCGACGCCTCCGGAGACAGCGCCAGCGCCGCACTCATACTCGGTCTCGCTGCTGAATTCCTGATTGCGGTAATTGCTGCGGATGCCGACCACGGCGTTGGCGCCCAGCGCTCGGGCGCGTTCGCCGAGCGCCATCATCGCGCCCAGAAATGCCCATTCACAGCCTTCGCTGTCCGACTTGTTGAAAAAATTCGTCTTGCGATTCGTGGTGACCGGGCCCAGCGACTTGCTCGGAGCTGCGAATTGCTGCGATCCAAAGAAAAAGCGCACTCCCTGCGGAAGTTTGCCCGATGACTGTGCCTTTGCCATCGCTGCCGCGATCGGCATTTTGAGCCGCGTGTCGCGCGCATCGGCCGGCGCGGACGCCAGCGTGATGCAGGTTGCGATCAAGGTGCTGAGAATTCTGTTCATGTTTGTTGCCGAATGTTGTAGGTATGTTTGCAATTGTGTGGCATGTTCCACTGCCAATTCAAGTTGTGATGTTGCTATAAATTACCGCCTGTGAGGAAAGAACATGAACAAATGGGCCGCACTTGTCGTTTTTGCGATGGGAATTTCCGTATCCGGAAACGTGCTTGCGAGTCCGGCGGACGGACCGACTGAAAATCCGCTGCCGGTCGCGCCATTGAATGGTTTTTCCAAGTATGAACTGCGCGACCTGACGATGGGGGCGCCCTACGCAGGCCAGGCAGCTAACGAAAAAGCGGTGGAGAAAATTCGCGAGTACCTGCGGAACCAGGTCGGGCCTGTCATTTCAGCGTGGAACAGCGCTGGAGCGCATTCAGCGAGCGAAAGTACGCTGGTGATTGAGCCGCAGGTCGTGGAAATCAAGTTCATAGGCGGGTCAACGCGATTTTGGGTCGGCGCCATGGCTGGCAGTTCGTATGTGTTGCTGCGGGTCAAAATGACGGAGCAGCCGTCGGGTCGCGTGATTGCCGAGCCGGAGTTTTTTCAGCGCGCGGCGGCCATGGCCGGCGCCTGGACGATGGGCGGGCAGGACAACGACATGCTGCAGCGGGTCGTAACGCTCATCAGCGGCTTCCTGGCCAGCAACTACGAAGCGGCTGCTGGTGGCCCCACTGGCAGGGTGGTCAAGGCCGACAAGGGTGGCAAAAAGAACTAGTTTGCGCGCGCCAGCAGTAACGAGGTATTGATGCCGCCAAACGCAAAGTTATTGTTCATGGCAATGCCAATATCAAGATTGCGGCCGGCCCCGACGATATAGTCCAGGTCGCCGCAGCGTTCGTCGACCTGCCGCAGATTCAAGGTGGGCGCGAACCAGCCGCTGCGCATCATTTCGATGGTCGCCCAGGATTCCAGCGCGCCGCAGGCGCCCAGCGTATGGCCGAAATGGCCCTTCAATGAACTGACAGGGGCCTGCTGACCTAACAAGCGAAAAGTCGCCTGCGATTCGGCAATATCGCCGGTTTCCGTGGCAGTCCCGTGCGCATTCACATACTGGACGGCCGGTATTTCCAGGCCGGCGTCTGCCAGGGCGAGGCGCATCACCGTTTCCATCGTCCTGGTGTTGGGGTGCGTCACGTGATCACCGTCGGAATTGGAAGCGAAGCCAAGTATTTCGGCTTGAATGCGCGCTCCGCGCGCCAACGCCTGCCCGCGTTCCTCGAGCACCAGGGTGCAGGCGCCTTCGCCGATCACGAGACCGTCGCGATGCTTGTCGAAGGGCGCAGGCGTGGTCTTGGGCGCATCGTTCTTGGTCGAGGTCGCGTACAACGTGTCGAATACCGCGGCCTCGGAAGCGCAGATCTCCTCGGCACCTCCCGCGACCATGGCATCCTGCAGGCCAAACTTGATCGCTTCGTACGCATAACCAATGCCCTGGCTGCCGGACGTGCATGCGCTCGACGTCGGAATGACCCGCCCTTTGAGACCAAAATATACGCCGATGTTCACAGCGGTGGTATGGCTCATCATGCGGATATACGTGGTCGCATTGATGTTGCCGGCAGCGCCGTTCAGAAGCATCGCACCGAAATCGCGAACGGCATCAGGGCTGCCAGTGCTGGAACCGTAGGCGACGCCGACACGACCGGATTCGAGGAGCGCGTCATCCAGGAGGCCAGCCTCCGCCAAGGCGAGTTCCGATGCCCGCACGGCCATTTGCGCCACGCGACCCATGGTACGGGTCGCTTTGCGTGAGTAGTGCGCTGGCAGCACGAAGTTGCGGACCGGAGCGCCGAGGCGCGTCAGCATGTCGGGAAAGCGGTCCCACTCGGGCATGCGCTCCACGCCGCTCGCACCTGCCTGAAGACTGCGCTGTACTTCCGCCCAGCTGTTGCCAAGTGAGGTGATGGCGGCCATGCCGGTGACGACTACGCGCCTCACCTAGCAGATTCCTCCATTGACGCCGATGACCTGCCGGGTAATGTAGGCAGCCTCCGGGCCTAACAGGAACGCGACGATTGCCGCGACTTCTTCAGCCTCGCCGACGCGGCCCGCAGGGATCATCTTCAGTATTTCCTCGATCGGCGCGTCTTGTGTCATGTCGGTGCGTATCAGGCCCGGTGCGACGCAGTTGACCGTGATGTTTCGACTGGCAAGCTCCACCGCCAGTGCCTTGCTCGCACCGATGATACCGGCTTTGGCGGCGCTATAATTGACCTGTCCGCGATTGCCGGTAATTCCCGACACAGAGGACAATGCAACGATCCGACCCGGCTTGCGCCTGCGAATCATCGGCATGATCAGCGGCTGCAATACGTTGTAGAACCCGTCGAGATTGGTCCTGAGTACCTGATCCCAGTCGTCGCCACTGAGTGCTGGAAATGCGCCGTCACGCGCGATTCCCGCATTGCATACGACGCCGTAGTAGGCCCCGTGATTTTCAATATCGGCACCGATAGCCATTGCTGCCGCCGCGCGGTCACTGACATCGAACACGACCTGGCGCGCTCTGCAGCCCAGTTTCTGGATTTCCGCCAGGACAGTATTCAGTTCTTTCGACGTCTGGCGGCCGTGCAGCACGAGTTCATAACCGCTGCGCGCGAGACGCAATGCGATCGCGCGCCCTATTCCCCGGCTGGAGCCTGTTATCAACACACTGTCAGTCATGCAGTTGACTTTCTACCACGATTGCAATGTCCAGCGGCCGGACTGCTTTCAGCGTCGAGCGTGCGAGCACGCTGGAATTCCAGCTGATGGTGCAATCGTAGGCCACGAAATCCCGGTCGTCGCGCAGCAACAGGTGCGCTTCGATGCGCAGTATCGCAGCGCATGGGAAATGGCCCAATGTGCAGCGGTATTCCCGGCAACCGAGCAATAGGCAGATTGACGGCGCCTCGCCGCGCTGCACAAGATCCAGCCCGCCATGAGCCGCTGCGGTTTGCGCCATGTACTCCAGGCCCACATAGGCAGGGACCCCCAGCGGCGCCTGGTAAAAAACACTCTCGGGTCGAATGGCGACGCTGGCGCGCAACCAGTCCTCGCCGTAGTCGTCGATGGAGTCGATCAGCAGCATAGGTGGCCGCTGCGGCAACAGGTCGGCCGGCCGGTAGGGTTGCTGCAACTGAATCACAGTTGAGTTGCCCGCGATGGACGGCAAATCATCATGCTGTGGACGATACCGACCGGGTGCACGATTTCCAGCAGCTCCAGACCTGCGCGGCGAACCAGCCCGGCCATGACATCGCTGGTGTACATGCGGCTATTGCCATTCGCCAGCGCGGCGAAATACAACGACGTCTGCTGCAGGCAAAATGCGGCTGCGGGCTGTTTCTGCAGGTCCCAAAATGGCTCAAGAATGTAGATCCGCCCCTGGTCCTGCAAAGCCGCGCCACAACGCGTCAGCAGTGAGACGATTTCTTCTTCCGCAAAACAATCAAGAAACTGGCTCATCCAGATGGCGTCATAGCCTGTTGGCAGCATTGCCTGCGGATCCAGCAAATCAGCGGGATGCCAGTCGATACGCTCCAGTCCCGGCGCGTCCGAGAGCTGCAGTCTGGACATGGCGACCTGGCCTGGCAGATCGAGGATCGTCACCTGTACCGACGGCTGCCGCTCGACGCAGGCGCGCGCAAAACGACCGGTATTGCCGCCGATGTCGAGTATGCGCTTATGCCCGGCCATCGCTAACACGTCCAGAGATGGCTGGAAGGCAAGATCAGAATAATAGTGATCGAAGGCAAGCCAGGCGCTGCGCGTCCGCGCGGGCAACATGGCAAGTGCCTGGTAAATCGTTGGCCAGTCGCCAAGAACACCCAGTCCGGCCGGGCGACTTTCCTGCAATGCAACGTCCAGCGAATGCATTCCCTGATAGTTCACGTAGTGCGAGAAATCCATGTTGACGCGGGTCATGGGGTCATGGAGCACAAACCATGCGGTCTTGGTGGTGCGGTAGCGATTTGCCTCCGTGGTCAACAAACCAATGCCCAACGCAGCTTCCACGAGTACCCGCAGTGCATAGCGCGTCAGCGTCTGACTCGCAACAATGTCGTCGAAGGTCATGCCCGCTGCGCCAGCTTCCTCGATGCGTTCGAGTACGCCGCTATCGCGCAAAACACGGGCGGCCTGAAACACGCTGGGTCCGAATGCAATACGTTGTGCCTGTTCGCGCGCATCGCGAGCCGACTGCTGCTGGTGTTTGAACATTATTGCGTCGACCGCTTCTTGAGCAGCAGCGACAGCGACAGCGCGCACATGATGCCCAGCGCGATAGTCAGGCCTATGGAGCGCACGAATGGTACCGACGAAAAACCTAACAGCCCGAAAGACAGCATCGTCGTCGCGCCACACAACACGACTGCGAGTACCGTTGCGGCCTGCTGGTCCTCGCGCAGAAAGATCGCGTAGTCGTCTCCCATGCCAAGCACCAGCAACAGCGCCAGCGTATTGAAAAGACTGAGCGGCTCGCCGAGCAGGCCGAGCAGCGCAACCGTGAATACCACGCTGCTGACCCCTGGCAACGCTGTCACGAACGCTGTACGCGACCGATACCGCGCCAGCAAAATAACGAGAACCAATGCCGCGACAATCAGCAACACCCGCAAGGTTGTTTGTCGATAGTGGCGCAGCAGAGCGTTGATTTCACCGACCTGATCGACAAACCCTACTCCGGGAAGGTCTGCAATGGCCGCCTTCAGCGCTGGAACGTCGGCCAGTCCGCGTAGCAGCACAACGCTGGCATGATTGCCGTCTGGAAGTTGCAGCCAAAGCGGCCGCCACGGTTCCGACATGCTGGAGGCGAGCCAATCCTGCGGGTGGTAGTTCCGTTGCAACACTTGCTCGAAAGCGGCAACACGTCGCGCGACTTCAGTGGCGGGAAATCCCAATGACAGCAATGCGCGAGCCAACGCGCCGTCCGTACCCGCCACGTAGCGCGACAGCAATTTGCGGTTATCTGCCTGGCGATCCAACGATGGCAGGCTTTGCGTGACCGCGAAGTGACTGGAGAGCTGGGCGCGGTCCTGCAGCGGCTGCAGACGACGGCGAGCAGCCTCTTCGCGCACCAGGACCTCTTCCTCGGAGGCGCCTACGACCAGAATAAACTGCGTTTCAAAGCCTGTTTGCAGAATCTGCCGCACGCGCTGCTCCGTTGCGGCAAGCTCAGCGGACGGCCGTTGGAGCGTCCGCACATCGTCCTCGGTCTTGATTCTGAGCAAACCTGCGGCGGCAATTACAATTGCAGCCACAAGCAACCAACGGCGCACTGGCGGCGACAGCTGCCAATTGTTGAGTCGTTGTGCCCAGTCGGGAACGCAGGCCGTGCTTCGAAAATTGAAGTGCGGCAGCACGAGTATCACCAGTGCGCAGGAGACCAGCAATCCAACCGTCGAATACAGCGCGATTTGCCGCAACGCGGAAATAGGAGCGAGTAGCAGCGCCAGGTAACCAGCGATGGTCGTGCCGGAACCTAACAGCAAGGCGGGATTGAGACTCTTCGATGAGAATTGCGGATTACCGAGGCGATGTGCGAAGTAGTGCAGGGCGTAGTCCACCGCAACGCCGATGAGACTGGTCCCGAACGTGAGCGTCAGTACATGCACGTTGCCGAAAACAGCCTGACAGACCGAGATTGCGGCGGCGGTTGCGATCGCGAGCACGACCAGGGTCATCAGCAGCGGCCAGGGTGACCGAAATACCACCACGACCAGCGCAACGATGGCGAGCATGCCCGCCAGGCCGAAGCGCGCAATTTCGCCACGCGCGCTGCGTGCGCCTTGCGCCGCATGAAACACCACGCCTGATGCGATCGTCTCGAATCCGTTGTCGATCCGAATTGCCGCTGCGCGAGCGTTGTCGATTGCGCTGAGGACCTGATCCTGGACCGGAAGCGCGTACGGATTGCCTGCCAGACGCGCGCGTATCAGTGCGTAGGTGCGGCCACCGCTGCTCGCCGCAAGGTAATCATCTTCCAGGCGAGCCGCGCCGTTGACTGATGGAGCGTCGACGGTATCGGCGGCGAGGCCAAGCGGGTCATCCGCCAGTGCGAATGGACGTGCGAATCCTAACGGCGTGTAGGCTGCCTGTTGTGCTTCCATTTCCAGTCGCGCCACGTCCCCGCGCGCGAGCATGTCGTGGTGCCGATCCGACAACAATGCCGCGCGTCGCCCGAGTTGCGAACGCATCTCATCGAGCATACCGGCGTCGAGCAAGAATTCGACCCGATCGAATGCCGGGGACGCGCGCAACGCATCGGCAAAAACCTTGGCTGCTGCACGCGTATTTTCCGCGTCTCGAGTGCCGGCGAGAAACAGTAACTCGCTGCTGGCGCTCCCGGCAAACTGCCTGATTGCCAAAATTGCTTCGCGATCGCTGCCGGCGCTCGGCAGCAAGTCGAGCAGATTCGATTCGACCTGGACCGATGCGAGGCCGCGCCACCCGAACCAGATTGCGAAGCCGCAAATTGCGAACAGTGACGTCCAGAATGACAGCGGGCGTGCAGCGGGCTTCATGTGGGAACTAGAATCGCGCCCTGTCGCCCGCCGGCAAAGGCTTGCTGCTGAAGATCGGGTTCTGCAGCGTGATCTCGGTGCGGTCGCCGCCTGCGTCGTGCAATACAATGGTATCCGCTGCAGTCGAGCCTGCTAACACCGCATCTTGGAAAACTCGGCCCAGCGCAGCGCGGCGCGCTTTGAGACCCACGCGCCATTGACCGTTGGCTTGCTCGCCAAACAGCGAAAAGTCACGCGCCAGTGCATCGAAGTCGAGCGCGAAAAGACTGAAAAAAATACGCGCCACCGTCTGCTGAGCCGGCTGCGAAACCGTTCCCGCTGCCGCGGGCGGCACATCGTCGTTCCTGCGCGTGATCCCGGCCCCGGTAATTACCATGCATGAGTTCAGCGGCTTGACGGTGCACCACTCGATACCAATGCCACGCGCATATAAAAATGTGCCTTGGGATTCCAGTGGGCGAGGCAAGTCCCTGACATAGCGACGTTGTATGAACTCGCCGTGCACGACTTGGGCGTTTGCTAACGACCCGTTTGCGGTGCTGGTCAGTTCGCGCAAATCTGCCGGATTCTTGGGGTGATTGAAAACGGATTCGACCGGGACCCGGTCGGCACTGGCTGCGCATTCGATCAGCACCACCAGTGCTGCGAGCGCCGCTGTTCTCATGAAACGAACCCAAGGCGTTCAAAGAGGACGTCGGGTGAGCGCAGGCACATCTCGCGATTGTCCATCCGGACTGCGACCTGGATGCTGCTCCCTTTGCAGACTCTGTCACCGCTGGCGGCGTCCGTAATGAGGTAGTCGATCTTCAGTCGATACTCCCATTCCCTGAGTCTGGCCTCGACGCGCAGCAGTTCGCCGAAACGCGCCGATTTCACGTAACGGAGCCGCATGTCGATGATTGGCCACATGTAGCCTGAACGCATCATGTCGTCATAGTTGTAGTTGAAGGACTGCAGCAACTCGCAGCGTGCAATTTCAAAGTACTTGGTGTAATTGCCATGCCAGACGATGCCCACGGGATCGAGGTCGTGAAAAGGTATTTTCACGATCACGTGACGCCTGGGCAATTCTGCGTTCATGGTCGCGAGCTGCTCCAATGTCGCGCGACCAGCAGCGGCAGGCGCGACAACATGCCGAAAAAGAGTCGCGTATGCATCCAGGATATTCGCAGGTTGTCACGCAGTAGATGGAAATGAGATACGCCGTCCGCCGGATAAGTCACTCTTGTTTCACAGCTAACGATCGGAATTCCGCGCCAGATCGCTCGGACCAGGATTTCCGGGTCGAAATCCATTCGCCGTCCCAGATGCTCGCGTGCGGCTAGCTGCAGCAGCGACGCCAGCGGGTAAACTCGAAAGCCACACATGGAGTCTTGGACGCCAGGCGACCAGGTATTCACTGCAACCCAGAAATTGGTAATTTTGCGACCGAGCAATCGGGACTTGGGAATAGTCGGGTCGAAGATCGGTACGCCAACAACGATCGCGTCCGGATGCGCGTTGGCGAGTCGTACCATGCGGCCGATGTCGCGAAAATCATGTTGGCCGTCTGCATCAATCTGCAGCGCATGAGTTGCGCCGGCGGCAAATGCGGCGCGAAATCCTGTTAGTACGGCTGCTCCCTTGCCGCGATTGACTGCGTGACTGATGATCGTCAACCATCGTGCTTCCTGCGCCGCCAATCGTCTGGCAGCGGCCACGGCCTCCGCACTGCTGCCATCATCGATCAGCCAGCATTTCAAGCCCTGCGAGGCGAGTGCGCCGATGGTCCGCGCAATCGCATGCTCGTGATTGAAATAGGGAACAACCAGCGCTACTTCAACCATGTTCGAAGCGAATCTCGCCCGACGAGCATTCCGATCCTGCCTGCAGCATCCTGAAGCGCACCGCCCGGGCCCCGGGCGCGCGCTGCAGCACGAGTTGCACGCCTGACCCGGGAAGGATCAGTCGCTTGAACTTCAGAAAATGCAGGCTGATCCTGGAGCCGCCAGCTCCAAGATATTTTTGTGCGACGGCAACGGCCCAATGGACTTGCCCTACCGCCGGAAGCATTCCAGTAGCAGGGAAATGCCCATCCAGCAATGCGTGACCAGGGGGTATGGCAATGTCGACAACCACGTCCCGACTGTTAGCTCGCACGGCAGAAATTTGCGGTCCGAGATGCACGCGCTTGCGGATTATCCCGTCACCAGATCGTGGATCGCATTCACCGCATCCCCAACGCTGCGAACGTGCCGGAACTGGTCGGGTTGAATCTTGCGTCCAGTTATGTTTTTCAGTTGCAGCACCAGGTCGATGGTGTCGATGCTGTCAATTTCCAGGTCATCGTAAAGATCCGCCTCGAGCGTGATCTTCGAGCGATCGATTTCAAATAGCTCAACCAGAACTGTGGAAAGCCGTTCGAATATTTCTTCTTTGGTCTGCACTGCCGGCCCCGTTTGTTTGCACGGATTGTACTCCCGTGCCCAAGCCAATGCGACTCGGCAATTGGCAGCGCAAGCTGCGATTTTCTGTCAGGCATCGAATGCATGGCGGATCCATTGGATCCTGTCGCCGGCATCTAACAATAGGGCGTCGAATCGAATCCGCAGTCGGTTCCATTCGGGGTTTTGGCGTACAAAGTACCTGGTTGCGCAGAGAATTCGGCGCCGCTTTGTCCAGCCGATGCTGGCGGCGGCGCCGCCAAATCCGGCGCTGCTGCGCAACCGGACCTCGGCGATGACCAGCACGTCGCCGTGCACGGCGATGAGGTCCAGCTCGCCACAGCGGCAGCGCAGGTTGCGCCCGACGATGCGCAGTCCTGCCGATTCAAGGTGCGCTGCGGCGCGATCCTCCGCAGCCGTGCCGCGCACCTGGGTCGGCGACGGCATCGCCCGTCAACGCGCTCAGCGGCCGCCGCTGCCGGCGTCGGCCGCGCCGCTGCCTAGCAGCCGGATGCCCGCGCCGCGAATCTGCGCCCATTCGAGCTCGCGGCGCACACGCCGATTGGCATCGAGGCTCAGGTTACCGGTGAGGCCGGCGACTGGCGTCAGGCTGCTGCCGCCAGCGGCGCGCAAGCCGACTGCAATAGTCCAGGCGTCGTAACCAAATGCAAATAATTTGCCGCGCGGCGCTCCGGTGTCACCGTAGGCGCTGCGCAGCGCAGCCTTGGCGCGCGTGACCGCCGCGCTCGCGGTCAGCACCCAGGGCATGTCGGGAAACATCAGTCCGTCGGCGTCCTGGTTGATCGCTCCGGCGCCGTCATAAGCGTCGGAAGTCGCGTACGTGGGAATGTCGCCGGCATAGAAAAAACGCAGCTGCGGGCGCAGTTGTCGCGCCTGCGAGGCGTTTGACGGCACAAATATGAAATCGATGTCGCCGCGCCGCCGCGGCTGTGCATTCACGCTGCCGCCGATGAGGGCCTCGACGCGGCGGGCGCGCGCCTTGGAGTCGTTGATGCGCAGCAGATCGGAAATCTCGGCCGAATGATCGGCGTCGCTGACCGCGTAGCTGCCGGAAGCCAGCACCGTGCCGCCGCCCGAGTTGAGTTCCTCGGTGAAGGCCGCGAGCACCCGTTGGCCCCAGTCGCTGGCCGGAACCAGTGCGATGGCGCGGCGGCGGCCATCGGCCAGCGCGCGGCGCGCGACACTGCGTGCCTCGTCCTCGGGCGACAGCGCAAATTGCACCAGGGTCTCCGGAGGCGGGCGGTCGACGGCGAGAAAATTCAGGGCTAACAGCGGTGGCCGCGCGCCGCTGTAGTCCGCCGCGGCCTGGACTTCCTCGCGCAGCAGCGGGCCGATGATCTGGTCGGCGCCGGAATCATTGGCGAGTCGCAGCGCTTCGGCAACTGGCAACTGTGCCGTGTCGTAAAAGCGCAGCGGCGGAACGGTGCCCGTTGGGCTTGCGAACCAGGAAGCTAACAAACCGTCGCGGATCTGCGCGGCCTGCGCCGCGGCGCGCCCGCTGAGCGGCAGCAGCACCGCGACATGGGCGCCCGCGGCCACCGGCGGCGCCAGTGCCGCGACCGGCGGCATGATCGCATCCTGGTTGGCGAGGTTCTGCGCGACATGCTGCGGAAAGCGCGTCCGCCAACTGACCAGCGCGGGCCCGACACGTGCGCCGCGCTGCGCCTGGTAGGCGATCAGGCCGAGCTCGAGCCAGCCACGCAGGTTGGCGTCGCGGCCGGCAGTTTGTGGTTCCAGCTTGATGCCACGGTCCGGCGCCAGCTGCAGCGCGCGCAGCAGCGCGCGACGGCTGGATTCGCGCTCATTGTCGCTGAGCAGCGCGGATTCGAGACTGGGCTGCGCGAGGATCGCGTCGTTCGCCCGACCCACCGCCAGGGCGGCACGCTGTTTCAGCGCCCAGTACTGGCTGTCTTCCGGGCTGCCAGTGGGCACGGCCAGCGATGTCATCAAACCCCAGGCGCCGGGCGCGTCGCCGCGCGCCAGCCGCAGCGCCACAGCTAACATAGCGTACTGCGCACGCAGGCCGGGGTTGCTGGTCGCGCCGACGCTGTCATAGGCACGGCTGGCATCGGCCGGCTGATTGGCAGCGAGCCACTCGTTGACGGCGCGCAGCAGGAAGCGCGTGCTGTCATCGCCGTTGCTGCCACGCGCCAGGCCTTCGAACACGCGCGCCGCTGCCGCATGCTCGCCGCGCTGCGCCAGCGTTTCGGCGCGCTCGAGCGTCGGCGGCTGCTCGCGGGTCCCGAGGCTCGGGCAGGCGGTCAGCCACAGCGCGGCGCTGGCCAGTATTATGCGACTCAGCAGGGTGCGACCCAGCAGTGATGGACGTTGTCTCAGGCCGGTCGGGCTCATTGAGGGATTATAGGTGGTGCAGCACACAAAACCCGGGCGGCTCGATGTGGTGGCGACGCCGATCGGAAATCTCGACGACCTGAGTCCGCGCGCCCGCGCCGCGCTGGCCGAGGCGGATGTGATTGCCGCTGAGGACACGCGACGCAGCCTGCAATTGCTGAACGCACTGGGGATCGCCAAGCCGCTGGTCTCCTTGCATGAACACAATGAACGCGCGCAGACCGCCGGCCTGATCGAACGACTGCTGCGCGGTGAGCGCATCGCGCTGGTCAGCGACGCGGGCACGCCGCTGCTGTCGGACCCGGGGCACGAACTGGTGGCTGCGGCTGTGGCCGCGGGCGTCGAGGTGCGACCGATCCCTGGCCCCACGGCCATTGCGGCGCTGTTGTCGGCCAGCGGCCTGCCGACCGCGCGCTTTGCGTTTGAGGGTTTTCTGCCGGCGAAATCCGCTGCCCGGCAAGCCACTTTGCGAGCACTCCAGCACGACCCGCGTACGCTGGTGTTTTTCGAGGCGCCGCATCGTCTCAGTGACAGCCTGGCCGATCTGCGGGACGTGCTGGGTCCCGAGCGGCTGGCGTGCATCGGGCGCGAACTGACCAAGGTATATGAAACCCTGTATCGCGGGAGTTTGGCAAATTTAGCCGCATTATCGCTACAAGATAAGGACATTAGCCGCGGCGAGATCAGCATCGCGGTGGCCGGCAGCGCCTTTTTGTCCGACCTGGAGCCGGACGTTGACCCGATCCGGCTGCAGCGGGTGGCGGAGCTGTTGGCGGCGGAACTGCCGCCGAGCCGCGCAGCCGCGATCCTGGCCGAGGTTTTTGACCTGACCCGCAAGCAGGCGTACGAGCGCATATTGACGCTGAGCGGCAAAAATAATGGCGACGCTGCAGAAAGCGGCGAAAAGAATTGAGATCGTGGCGGCATGAGCCTATCTTCGCGCCCGGAGTCGGCCGGGCGATCGCTGCATTTCCTGCGACTTGTCGCAGAAATGGGGAGGAAAGTCCGGGCTTCTTGGACACGGCGCCAGGTAACGCCTGGGGGGCGCGAGCCCACGGAAAGTGCAACAGAAAATAAACCGCCGAAGTGTTCGCAAGGACACTGGTAAGGGTGAAATGGTGCGGTAAGAGCGCACCGCGTCGGTGGCAACACTCGATGGCACGGCAAACCCCGCCTGAAGCAAGGCCAAATAGGGAAGTCGTTGCGGCTGGAAACGGCTAGCAACAACGCCAGTCCTGCGGGACTTCCGGGTAGGCCGCTTGAGGTCAGTGGCGACACTGATCCCAGAGGAATGATCGTCCTCGACAGAACCCGGCTTACAGGCCGACTCCACCTTTTCCCCGCCCGCTAAGTGTTTGCTGCGACTGCGATTTCGGTCTGCAGGCACTTGCCATCTGCTGCGGCGCTTCCTATAGTGGCGGCAAGTGGTAGAAAGTGGGGGTAAGGGGTGTGGAAAACGCCCTGGTAACCAAAATGTTCCGTGGTGCAAGCAAAGTCACGCTCGATGACAAAGGCCGGATGGTCCTACCCACCCGCCATCGTCTGCGCTTGGCTGAGCGCGGCGGCAATGCCGTCGTCGTCACCGTGGATCGCGACGGTTGCCTCCTGATCTACCCACTGCCCGACTGGGAACAAATCGAACGCAAGCTGATGAGTCTGCCGTCGCTCAATGAACGTGCGCGACGCCTGCAGCGTCTCATGGTTGGCCATGCTAACGAAATGGAACTGGACGGGCAGGGACGACTGGCCCTAACACCGGAACTGCGCGAATTCGCGAAATTGACCAAACATGCCATGTTGATCGGGCAGGGTAACCGCCTCGAAATCTGGGACGAGCAGCGCTGGAACGAGCGTCGCGAGTTCTGGATGAAGAGCGAGGAGACCGCTTCCGACCTCTCGGCACAACTGGATTCGCTGTCGCTGTAGTTTGTTAGGACCGGTGGTTTGCGACCGGGGAGACGTGCTGTTGTCAGGTTTGACGGGCGCCAAGGCGGCCGTGCTGTTCTGAACGCAGGCGTCTTGGCGATAACGTGTTAGCAGGATGACCGTCTGACAGCGGTGGGTCCTCGGGGTGGGAGCGTGTGATCGAGCACGAGCCGGTAATGCCGGATGAGGTGCTTCAGGCGCTCGCTCCTGCGGCGGATGGCTTTTATGTGGATGCGACTTTCGGGCGCGGCGGACACAGCGCGCGCCTGCTCGAGCGACTCTCGGCCGCTGGCCGCCTGCTCGCCCTGGATCGCGATCCGACAGCCATCGCCCATGCCCGGACACGATTCGGCCAGGATGCGCGCTTCAGCGCGGTGCAGGCGTCGTTTGCGCAGCTTGGCCAGGTGCTCGCTGAGCACGCGGCCGGCCGCCAGCCTGACGGGGTGCTGTTCGATCTCGGTGTGTCATCGCCGCAGCTGGATGTCGCCGAACGCGGCTTCAGTTTCATGCGTGATGGCCCGCTCGACATGCGAATGGATCCGACACACGGAGCGCCGGTCGCGGATTGGCTGGCGAGTGTCAGCGTCGCGGAGTTGCGGCGCGTGTTAGTGGACTTTGGCGAAGAGCGATTTGCAGGTCGGGTTGCAGCGGCAATTGACGCCGCCCGGCGGGAGACCCCCATCACCCGCACGGTTCAACTCGCTGAGATCGTGGCGCGCGCAGTCCGTACACGCGAACCCGGCAAAAATCCCGCGACGCGCACCTTCCAGGCACTGCGTATGCAGGCGAACGACGAGCCCGGCCAGTTGCGCGCCGGGCTCGCGGCCGCGCTTGCGGTGTTAGCTCCGGAAGGCCGGCTGGTCGTGATTGCGTTTCACTCGATCGAGGATCGTATCGTCAAGCAGTTCATGCGCGAGCATTCGAGTGTCGACCCCGTGTGGGCCGGGCTGCCTGAGATTCCGGCCGCTGCGCAACCGCCGCTGCGCCTGATCGGTCGCAAACTGCGCGCCAGCGCGCGCGAGATCGCCGGCAATCCGCGCAGCCGCAGTGCGGTGCTGCGGGTCGCCGAAAAAATTGCTGGCCGGGGGCGCACGTGAACCGGCCGGGGCCACGCTGGTTGATGATTGCCCTGCCACTGCTGTGGCTGGGCACGCTGGCGTCTGCGGCGGGCGCCATCTATGCCAAGCATCGGGCCCGTGAATTGTTCGTGCAGCTCGAAAAGCTCAACCAGAAACGCGACAACATGGAGATAGAGTGGGGGCAGCTGCAACTTGAGCAAAGCGCCTGGTCGACGCATTCGTTTGTGGAAAACGTGGCCGTCAGCCGCTTGAAGATGAGTGCGCCGGCGCCCAAGGAGATCGAGGTGTTGTCGCCGTGAAGTTGCCACAGCTGACACCGAGCCGCAGTTTTCGCGCGCGTTCTTTTTTTGCGGCCGGCGTGCTGACGCTGGCGGCCGCCGGACTGTTGTGGCGCGCAGTGAATCTGCAATGGCTGGATCGCGATTTTCTGCAGCGCCAGGGCGACGCCCGCATACAACGCGTCGCCGATATCGCCGCGCATCGCGGCACGATCACCGACCGCTTCGGCGAGCCGCTGGCGGTCAGCACCCCGGTCGATTCGATCTGGGCCAACCCCAGGGAATTGTCGGCTGCCATCGACAAGGTGCCGCAGCTTGCCAAAGCGCTGAACCGCAACAAGACTGAACTGACGCAGCGTATTACCAGCAATCTCGATCGGGAATTTCTCTATTTGAACCGGCACATGCAGCCGGCCGACGCCGCGCGCATCAAGGCGCTGGGAATTCCCGGCGTCTATGCGCTGCGTGAATATCGGCGCTATTACCCGGCCGGTGAGGTAACCGGCCACGCGCTGGGATTCACCAGCATCGATGACAGCGGCCAGGAAGGCCTCGAGCTCGCATTCGATCACTGGCTCGCGGGCGAGGATGGCCAGAAGCGCGTGATCCAGAATCGCATGGGTCAGATCGTGCAGGACGTCGAGAGTATTCGCGCGGTGCGGCCTGGCCGCGATCTCGTGCTGTCGCTGGACATGCGCGTGCAGTATCTCGCGTACCGCGAACTGAAATCGGCGATCCGCCTGCAGAAAGCCAAGGCCGGCACGGTGGTGGTACTGGATATCGTCAGCGGCGAGGTGCTGGCGATGGTGAACCAGCCGGCCTTCAATCCTAACGACCGCGCGCAGATCAAGCCGGCCGGTTACCGCAACCGTGCGGTGACCGACATTTTCGAGCCCGGATCCTCGATCAAGCCCTTCGTCATGGCGGCGGCGCTGGCGTCCGGCAAGTACAACGAGCACAGCGTCATCGATACCTCGCCGGGATTCGTCAAGGTCGGCGTGCGCGTATTCGAGGACAAGCACAACCTTGGCGCCATCGATCTTGCGACTGTGTTAGCCAAGTCCTCGAACGTCGGCATGACCAAGATGGCGCTGACGCTGGAGCCGGAGCTGATCTACACGACGCTGCTGCGCCTGGGTTTTGGCCAGGTCACGACCAGCGGCTATCCGGGTGAGTCCGCGGGCACGCTGACGCACTTCTCGCACTGGCGCCCGGTCGGCATCGCGACGCTGTCCTACGGTTACGGCCTGTCGGTGACGCCGCTGCAACTGGCGCACGCCTACGCAACCCTGGGCGGACTCGGCGTGTCGCGACCGGTGTCTTTCCTGCGGGTCGACGGCACCGTGCCGGGCGAGCGGGTGGTGGACGCGGGAATCGCGCAGTCGTTGTTGCACATGCTCGAGCAGGTTGTCAGCGCGAGCGGCACCGGCATTCGCGCCGCGATCCCGGGCTACCGCGTCGCCGGCAAGACCGGTACCGCCTGGAAGGCGAATGCCGGCGGCTATTCAACCGACAAGTACATGGCGGTGTTCGGCGGCGTGGCGCCGGCCACCGCGCCGCGGCTTGCGGCCGTCGTGGTCATCGATGAGCCGGGCGCAGGTCTCTACTACGGCGGCGATGTGGCAGCGCCGGTATTTTCCGCGGTCCTGGGCGGCGCGCTGCGTTTGTTAGCTGTTGCGCCCGACGGGCCGCTAGCGCCGCCGGCGGAGGAACCGGAAAGCACGGTACCGATGCCGGCGGAACCCGGGGTGGCGGAGCCCATTGCCGTGGTGCCGGGGCAGATCGCCGGAACGGCGCCGCCAAAGCGCCCGGGCGCGGCCAGCGGGGCCTTGCGGTGACCCGGGCGGGCGTCCCACTGTCGGGTTTGTTAGCTGGCATGGCCAGCGTAGCGCGCGATGCGCTGTTTGCCGACCTGACGCTCGACAGCCGCGCGGTGCGGCCGGGGAGCCTGTTCCTTGCCTGCCAGGGCCAGCGCAGCCATGGGCTGCAGTATCTGGGGCTCGCGCTGGAGCGCGGCGCGACTGGAGTCATCTGGGAGCCGGCGCCCGGAATCAAGCCACCGGCTTTGCCGTTGTCGGTGGTGGGCATGGCGGTGCCGCAACTGAGCGCGGTCGCCGGCCAGATCGCCGACCGGTTTTTTGGCGCGCCGTCAGCGGCGCTCGATATCACCGGCATCACCGGCACCAATGGCAAGACCACCTGCGCCTGGTTGTTAGCTCAGGCGCTGACGGCTTGCGGCCGCGACAGCGGCTATGTCGGCACGCTGGGCGTGGAACTGAAAGGCCGGCTGGCGGGCGGAGAACTCACGACCGCGGATGCGGTGACGGTGCATCGGCAGTTGGCGCAGCTGCGCGCGGCGGGCGCGAGTTGTGTTGCGATGGAGGTGTCGTCGCACGCACTCGATCAGCAGCGCGTGGCTGGCGTGCGCTTCAAGGTGGCGGCGTTTACCAACCTGACGCGGGATCATCTGGATTATCACGGCGACATGACGCGCTACGGCGCCGCGAAGAGCCGGCTGTTCCAGTGGCCCGGTCTCGAGTGGCGCGTCATCAATATTGACGACGAATTTGGCATGCGCCTGCACAGCCTGCAGCCTGCCGCCGGGCGCCTGTTCGCGACCTCGCGCAGCAATGCACGCCTCGCGGCCGCTGATGCCTGGCTGGCCGCCGAATCCTGCTCCCTGGGCCGCCATGGCATCGAACTCAAGCTCGCATCCAGTTTCGGTACAGCGGACCTGACCGTGCCGCTGCTCGGCGCCTTCAATGTCGACAATGTCCTGACGGTGCTGGCCTGTCTGCTGGCGCTGGATGTTTCGCTGCCGGATGCCACGCGGGTGTTAGCTGCGGCGCGAGCGCCGAGCGGGCGCATGGAGACCTTCGGCGGCGATGCGCAGCCGCTGGTGCTGGTGGACTACGCGCATACGTCGGATGCGCTGGAGAAAGCGCTGCTGGCGGTGCGCGCACATTGCGGCGGCGCCGTGCACGTGGTCTTCGGCTGCGGCGGCGACCGGGATCGCGGCAAGCGACCGCTGATGGGCGCCGTTGCGGCAAAATTTGCCGACCGCTGCTGGCTGACGAATGACAATCCGCGCACCGAAAACCCGGTGGACATCGTCGCTGACATCCAGCGCGGTATGCCACGCAACGCCAGTATTGTCATTGAGCTCGATCGTGCGCGTGCGATCCGCGCCGCGATCGCCGCGGCCCGCGCCGGCGACGCCGTCCTGGTGGCCGGCAAAGGTCATGAGGACTATCAGGTATTCGGCACCAAACGTCAGTCGTTCAGCGACCAGGCGGTGGTGCGTGCAGCGCTCGGGGCGTTGTCGTGACGCGCAGCCTCGAACAATGGCGGATCGACCTCGGCGGGCAGTGGCATCAGGCTGCGGCCGCCGCGCCAACCGTGACCGGCGTATCGACCGACACCCGCACGCTGACCCGCGGACAACTGTTTCTGGCGCTGCGCGGCCCGCGCTTCAATGGCGCTGAATTCGTCGCCACCGCCGCCAGCGCGGGTGCGGTCGCGGCGGTGGTCGACGCATCGACGGCGGCAGCGGCCGCCAGCGCCGGCCTGCCGCTGATTGTCGTTGCTGACGTGTTAGCTGCGTTGCAGCGCGCTGCGTTGGCGCATCGCGAGCGGTTCGCCGGCACCGTGATCGCGGTCGCCGGCAGCAACGGCAAAACCACGGTCAAGGAAATGCTGGCCGGCATACTGGCCGAGCGTGGCGCTACGATGGCGACGGCTGGCAATCTCAACAATCATATCGGCGTACCGTTGACCTTGTTGCGCCTGTCCGCCGAGCACGCTTACGCCGTCATCGAGATTGGCGCCAACCATCCTGGCGAAGTGGCGCAGCTCGTCAGGCTGGCAAAACCGCAGGTGGCGATTGTCACCAACGCCGGCGCGGAACACCTGGAAGGCTTCGGCGACATCGCCGGTGCGGCTCATGCCGAGGGCGAGCTGTTCGAAGGCCTGGCGGCGAATGCGACCGCCGTTATCAATGCGGAAGACGACTATGCCGGGCTCTGGCGCAGGCAGGCGGCGCAGTCACGCCAGGTGCTGTTCGGGTTCCGGCCATCTGCCGATGTGCATGCGCTGGATCCCCGCAGCCAGATTGACGGCCAGGGATTCCTGTCAGGATTTGCCCTGATAGCGCCACAAGGACGTGCGCAGATCGAGCTCAGACTGGCCGGCATGCACAACATACTGAATGCGACCGGCGCGGCCGCCGCGGCGCTGGCAGCAGGCGCGCAGCTCGAGCAGGTCCGCACCGGGCTCGCGAAGATGCGGCCGGTGCGTGGCCGCTTGCAGTTCAAGCGCGCCGCGAGCGGCGCCTGGTTGTTAGACGACAGCTACAACGCCAATCCCAGTTCCATGCGCGTCGCCATCGATGTGCTGGGCAGTGTCCCGGGTCCGAAATGGTTTGTTGCCGGCGCCATGGGCGAGCTCGGCGCGGCATCCGATGCCAGTCATCGCGAGCTGGGCGACTACGCCCGCCGCCACGGCGTGACTCGTCTGTTAGGTTTTGGCGAAGCTGCGCGCCTGACCGTGGACAGCTTCGGCGCCGGCGGGCAATGGTATGCGGATATCGAGAGCCTGCAGCGCGAGCTGGAGAAATCACTGAGCGCCGATGTGCGCCTGCTGGTCAAAGGGTCGCGCTCCAATCGGCTCGAGCGCCTGGTTGATTACCTCACCGACGGGCCGAACGCGGCGCCGCAACGCAAGGCAGGCTGATCATGCTGTACTGGCTGGCACGCGAACTGACACCGGTCGCCTCCGGCTTCAACGTCATTTCGTACCTGACACTGCGGGCGATCCTCGCGGTCATGACCGCACTGGTGATGTCGCTCCTGATCGGCCCGGTGATGATTTCGCGGCTGTCGCGCTACCAGATCGGCCAGGTGGTGCGCGACGATGGTCCGCAGACGCATCTGAAAAAAGCCGGCACGCCGACGATGGGCGGCCTGCTGATTCTCGTGACGATCTTTGTCAGCGCGCTGCTGTGGGGCGACTTGCGCAATCGCTACCTGTGGGTGGTATTGATCGTCACCGCGGCGTTCGGCCTGATCGGCTTCTGGGATGACTATCTGAAGCTCATCAAGAAACATCCCGAGGGACTGGCGGCGCGCTGGAAATACCTGTGGCAGTCGCTGGTCGGTTTCGGCGCAGCGCTCTATTTGTGGAACAGCGCGCACCTGCCCGCAGAAACCACCTTCTATCTGCCCATCATCAAGGACTTTTCCCTGCCGCTGGCCGGCTTTATCTTTGTGCCGCTCAGCTATCTGATGATTGTCGGCATGAGTAATGCCGTCAATCTCACCGACGGGCTCGATGGGCTGGCGATCATGCCGGCCGTCATGCTGGCCGGCGCGCTGGGTGTGTTCGCCTATGCGAGCGGCAACGCGGTGTTCTCCGGCTATCTTGGCATCCCGGCACTGCCGGGGGCGGGTGAGCTGCTGATCTTCTGCGGCGCCCTGGTCGGCGCCGGGCTGGGATTCCTCTGGTTCAACTCCTACCCCGCGCAGGTCTTCATGGGTGACATCGGCGCGCTGGCGTTAGGCGCCGCCCTCGGGCTGGTCGCCGTCATTGTGCGCCAGGAAGTCGTGGCGCTGATCATGGGCGGCATTTTCGTCCTGGAAACCGCCTCGGTGATCCTGCAGGTCGCCTCCTTCAAGCTGCGCGGCAAGCGGATTTTCCGCATGGCGCCGATACATCACCACTACGAGCTCAAGGGCTGGGCCGAGCCCAAGGTCATCGTGCGTTTCTGGATCCTGTCGCTGTTGCTGGTCCTGGCCGGGCTCGCGACCCTGAAGGTGCGTTAGGTGAGCACGGCATTTCCCAAGGCGTTGATCGTCGGTCTCGGCAAGTCCGGCATGTCGGCGGCGCGCTATCTGCATGCGCGCGGCTGGCAGCTTGCCGCAACCGACAGCCGCGCGGATCCGCCGGGCGGCGAGGAATTCCGCCGGCTCGCGCCGGGCGCGCCGCTGGCGATGGGCGAGTTCGCCTGTCCGCTGCTCGCAGGCGCGACCATCGCGGTCGCGTCCCCAGGCGTGTCGCTGCGCGAGCCGATCTTCCGCGAGGCGCGGCGCCAGGGCATCGATGTGGTCGGTGACGTCGAACTGTTTACGCGCGCCGCGGTCGCGCCTGCGGTCGGCATCACCGGCACCAATGGCAAGAGCACGGTGACCACATTGTTAGGCCAGATGGCCGAGCGCGCCGGCCTGCGCGTGCGGGTCGGTGGCAATCTCGGCACGCCCGCGCTTGACTTGTTAGGCGACCCGGCCACTCAGCTCTATGTCCTCGAATTATCGAGTTACCAGCTGGAAGCGGCGCCATCGCTGCGGCTGCAGGCCGCGACGGTGCTCAATGTGACGCCCGACCACATGGATCGATATGCCGATGCCGCGCAGTACGCCGCTGCCAAGGCGGCGATTTTCGCGCGTTGCGGCACGGCAGTCGTCACTGACGAGGATCCCTGGGTCCGCAACATGCCGACCGGGCGAGCGCGGCGCCGCAGTTTTGCTGTGACGGGTCCTGCGGACTACTGCGTGGCGACGCATTTGGGCGAGGACTGGCTGCAGGGTCCCGAGGGGCCGTTGTTAGCCCTGAGAGAGTTGCGCATCCGCGGCCGGCACAATGCCGCCAATGCGCTCGCGGCGCTGGCGCTGGGCGATGCCTGTGGGCTGCCGCGCGCCGCCATGTTGCAGACCCTGCGGGACTTCACCGGCCTGCCGCATCGCTCGGTGTGCGTGCGCGAGCGACGCGGTGTCGCCTGGATCGATGACTCCAAGGGCACCAATGTCGGCGCGACTCTCGCGGCCGTGGCAGGAATGCCGGGGCCGTTGCTGGTCATCGCCGGCGGTGATGGCAAGCAGCAGGACTTTGCACCGCTGGCGGCGGCATTTCGCGGCAAGGTCCGGCGTGTGCTGCTGATCGGCCGCGATGCGCGCCAGGTAGCTGCGGCCCTGCACGGCGTGTGCGCGCTCGAATTCTGTTCGAGCCTGGACAACGCGGTGGCGGCCGCGGCGCAGTCCGCGGTCGCAGGCGACTCGGTGCTGCTCTCGCCGGCCTGCGCCAGCCTCGACATGTTTCGCGACTATGCGCACCGCGGCGATGTGTTTGCGGATGCAGTACGGAGATTGCCTGAATGAGCGCGGGTCGAACCCAACCACGAACCGGCATACGCATCGACTGGGTCACGGTCGCGCTGGTGCTTGCGATCAGTTTGTTAGGCCTGGTGATGGTGACGTCGGCGTCGATTTCCATCGCCAGCCAGCAGTCGGGCGAGCCGTTTGCGTATCTGCAGCGGCAGTTGCTTCTGACCGCGCTCGGTTTCGGCGCCGCGGCCCTGGTGTTCTGCGTGCGCACCGAATTGCTCGAAAAGATGTCGCTGCCGCTGTTGATCCTTGCCGCGGCATTGCTGCTCGCGGTGCTGATCCCCGGGATTGGCTACACCGTCAACGGCAGCCGCCGCTGGATCCGGATGGCCGGCTTCAACATGCAGGCCTCGGAAGTCGCGCGCGTGCTGGTACTCATATTCATCGCCAGCTATGCGGCGCGGCGCGAAAAAGAATTGCGCACCACCTTCGCCGGCCTCGCCAAGCCGCTGGCGATGTTGATGGGATTTTTTGTGCTGCTGCTGGGTGAGCCGGATTTCGGCGCCGCGACCGTGTTGTTCGCGACCGGGTTTGGAGTGCTGTTCCTCGCCGGCGCACGGCTGCGCTATGTCGGTGCGCTGGGCCTCGCAGGCGCCGCCATGCTGGGCCTGTTCATGATGAGTGCGGACTACCGCATCAAGCGCCTGACCACGTTTCTCGATCCCTGGGCTGATCCTTACAACAGTGGCTTTCAGCTGACCCAGTCGCTGATCGCAATCGGTCGCGGCGAATGGTTCGGTGTCGGTCTCGGCGCCTCGGTGCAAAAACTCTTTTATCTGCCGGAAGCACATACCGATTTTCTGTTTGCCGTGCTGGCGGAGGAACTGGGCCTTGCGGGCGTGCTGCTGACGCTGACGCTGTTCGTGCTGCTGGTGTGGCGCTCGCTGTGGATCGCGCGCCTGGCGGCGGATGCCGGGCTCAAGTTCCAGGCCAGTCTCGCCGCCGCCTTCGGCCTGTGGGTCGGCATCCAGGCCCTGATCAATATCGGCGTCAACATGGGCGTGCTGCCAACCAAGGGCCTGACGCTGCCGCTGATGAGCTACGGCCGCTCCAGCCTGATCGTAGCGCTGGCCTGGGTAGGCCTGCTGCTGCGGGTGTATCACGAAGCCGCGATCCAGGGCCGGGGCGCCGCCAGCCAGCGTGAAGCTAACACGCGACGCGTAGCACGCGGCGATGCGGCCGGGGCGTTGGCATGAGCCACAGGCCAATCGCGATGATCATGGCGGGCGGCACCGGTGGCCACGTGTTTCCGGCGCTGGCGCTCGCGCGCCGGCTGCAGAGTGCGGCCTGCGACGTGGTGTGGCTCGGTACGCAACGCGGCATCGAGGCGCGGCTGGTGCCGGCGGCCGATATTTCGATTGAATGGGTTGATGTGAGTGGAGTTCGCGGCAAGCATGTGGCAACACTGCTTGCCGCGCCTTTTCGCATCGCCCACGCGGTGTGGCAGTCCTGGCGCGCGATGCGCAGGCATCGGCCCGCGGTGGTGGTGGGCCTCGGCGGCTTCGTCTCCGGACCCGGCGGCGTCGCGGCCTGGCTGTCACGGCGGCCGCTGGTGATTCATGAGCAGAACGCGGTCGCGGGCCTGACCAATCGCTTGTTAGCCAGGGTCGCAACCCGCGTGCTGGAAGCGTTTCCGGGCAGTTTCGGTCGCAGTCGCGTGGCCGCCGTGACCATCGGCAATCCCGTGCGCGCCGAGTTTTTTTCCAAGCCCGCGCCGGCCGTGCGCCTCAGCCCGGTTGCAAGCGGACGCCCGATCAAGGTACTGGTCATCGGCGGCAGCCAGGGTGCGCTCAAATTGAATGCGGCGGTGCCGTCAGCCATGGCCGAATTGCGCCGCGATGGCTGGTCATTTGCGATTCACCACCAGACCGGTGAGCGCTGGCTGGCCGAGACTGACAGGTACTACCGCGATGCCGGCGTGGTCGCGACTACCGATAAATTCATCGACGACGTGGCGAGCGCCTATGCGGCCGCTGATCTGGTGATCTGCCGGGCCGGCGCGCTGACCGTGTCGGAGATTGCGGCCGTCGGCGTCGCCTCGGTACTGGTGCCATTCGCAGCGGCCGTCGACGATCATCAGACTGCGAATGCCCGGTTCCTGGTGCAGGCGCAGGCCGCGGTGCTGGTGCCGGAGTCCGAGCTGACAGCGGGGCGGCTCGCCACCGAGATCCGCGCGCTGTTGCGTGAACCGGGCCGCTTGCTGGCGATGGCGCAAAACGCCCGTGTACTGGCGCGGCCCGATGCCACCTCGCAGCTGGCGCAGGCCACGCTGGCCGCTGCCGGCCTGACGCTGGAGGCCACGGCATGAACCAGCGCATGGGCCGCATCCACTGCATTCACTTCGTCGGCATCGGCGGCAGTGGCATGAACGGCATCGCCGAAGTGCTCGCGAACCTGGGCTATCGCGTGCAGGGCAGCGATCTCAAAGCTAACGAGGCGACCCGCCGGCTGGTCAAGCTCGGTGTGGTCGTGCATCTGGGGCACCGTGCCGAGAATGTCGCCGGCGCGGACGTCGTGGTGGTGTCGACGGCAGTGGCTGCCGACAATCCGGAAGTGCTGGTGGCGCGCGAGCGTCGTATCCCGGTCGTGCCGCGTGCCGAGATGTTAGGTGAACTGATGCGATTCCGGGAATCCATCGCGGTTGCGGGCACGCACGGCAAGACCACGACCACCAGCCTGGTCGCCAGCATTCTCGCCGAGGGTGGTCTCGATCCAACCTTCGTCATCGGCGGTCGCCTGCAGGGTGCTGGCACCAACGCGCGCCTCGGCACCGGCAAGTACCTGGTGGCCGAAGCGGACGAGAGTGACGCGTCGTTCCTGCACCTGCAACCGGTCATGGCCATCGTGACTAACATCGATAACGATCATCTCGCCACGCACGATGGCGACTTCGAGCGCCTGAAAAACAGTTTCGTCGAGTTCCTGCACAATCTGCCGTTCTATGGCCTCGCGGTGCTATGCAGCGACGATGCCGAGGTGCGCAGCATCCTGGATCGCGTCGGCCGGCCGCTGATCCGCTATGGCATCGACGCGGGCGCGGATCTGCGCGCGACGCAGATCCAACGCCGCGGTCTCAAGACTGCCTACGTAGCCGAGCGCGAGGGCCGCAAGCCGCTGCCGGTTGTCGTCAATCTGCCGGGCCTGCACAACGTGCGAAATTCACTCGCCGCGATCGCCATCGCCCAGGAACTGCGGATTGCGGATTCCGACATCCAGCGCGCGCTGGAGGGATTCCAGGGCGTGGACCGCCGCCTGCAGCATATCGGCGATGTGCGCACCAGCGCCGGGCTGGTTTCGGTCGTGGATGACTACGGCCACCACCCCACCGAGATCGCCGCGACCCTGGACGCGGTGCGCCAGGCCTATGCCGGTCGCCGCATCGTGTTAGCTTTCCAGCCGCATCGCTATTCCCGTACCCGTGACCTGCTGGACGACTTCGCGGCCGTGTTGTCCACCGTGGACGCTCTGCTGGTGAGCGAGGTCTATGCCGCGGGCGAAGCGCCGATCAAGGGCGCCGACGGCCGGGCGGTGTGCCGCGCGGTGCGCAGCCGCGGCAGCGTTGAGCCGGTATTCGTACCCAGGATCGATGAGATCGCGACCGCGCTGCGCGAAGTGCTGCGCGACGGTGACGTGATTCTGATGATGGGCGCCGGCCATATCGGCGCGATCGCGCGCGAGTTGCCGCAGAAGCTGAGCGCCGTAGCGAGCGCAGCCGTGGCCGAGCGCCGGCGCGGGGAGCGCCCGTGATGGTGACTAACAAGAAGACCAGTGTGGATGCCAGCGGGTTGCCAGCGGATTTTGCGCTGCGGGTGCGGCGCAATGAGCCGATGTCCAGGCACACGTCGTTCCATGTGGGCGGCCCGGCGGACCTCTATTTCGAGCCGCGCGACCGCAATGATCTCGCCGGCTTCCTGCGGGCACTGCCCGCGGACCTGCCGGTGTACTGGATCGGGCTTGGCAGTAACCTGTTAGTGCGGGACGGCGGCGTCCGGGGCGCGGTTGTCGCCCTGCATGGCACGCTCAGCCGCCTGGACCGCATCTCCCAGGACACGGTCTATTGTGAAGCCGGAGTGCCGGCGGCGCGGCTGGCCAAGCAGTGCATCAAGTGGGGCCTGAATGACGCCGCGTGGTTCGCCGGCATCCCAGGTACGTTAGGTGGCGCGCTGGCGATGAACGCCGGCGCTTTCGGCGGCGAGACCTGGCGCCATGTTCGCGAAGTGGAAATGATCGGCCGCGATGGCGTGGTGAGTACGCACGGTCCGGACGAGTTCAAGGTGTCCTATCGGCACGTTGAGGCGCCGCAGTCCGGACGCTGGTTTGTTGGCGCCCGCCTGCGTTTTGACACGCGTGGCGAGGCCGATGACAAGGCGATGCGGGAGTTGCTGCAGCGACGCAAGGACACGCAGCCGATCGGCTCCTGGAACTGTGGCTCCGTGTTTACCAACCCGGCCGGCGATCATGCCGCGCGCCTGATCGAAACGACCGGCCTCAAGGGCTTGCGCATCGGTGGCGCAACGGTATCCACCAAGCACGCGAACTTCATCATCAACGAAGGGCAGGCAAGCGCCGCGGATATCGAGGCGCTGATCCTGCAGGTGCAGCGGCGCGTGCATGAGCAACAGGGTGTGATGCTGACTACTGAAGTGCGCATCATTGGCGAGGCCGGACAGTGACACAGTCATGAAACTGACCTTTGAACCTGAGCACCAGCGCAGCGCCGCGGCGGCCGCCGACTTCGGCAAGGTCGCGGTCTTGTTAGGCGGCTCGTCGACGGAACGCGAGATATCGCTGTTGACCGGCAAGGCGGTACTCGCCGCGCTGCAGCGCAAGGGCGTCAATGCGCAGGCTTTCGATCCGGCGGATAGGCCGCTGGAAAATCTGCTGGCGGAAAAGTTTGACCGCGTCTGGATCGCGCTGCATGGGCCGGGCGGCGAAGACGGCGCGGTCCAGGGCGCGCTCGAATTGCTGGGGGTGCCGTATACCGGCAGCGGTGTGTTAGGTTCCGCGATCGCGATGGACAAGGTCCGGACCAAGCAGCTGGCGATCGCGGTTGGCATTGCGACCGCCGAGTTCGTGGTGCTCGAGTCAGCGGCGCAGTTCGACGATGCCGTGACCCGGCTGGGCCTGCCGCTGGTCGTCAAGCCGGCAAGTCAAGGGTCCAGCGTTGGCATCAGCAAGGTCATGCAGGCGGAGGATCTGCCCGCAGCTTTTGCGGCGGCGCGCGCGGTCGACCGGCTGGTGATGGCTGAGCCCTGGCTGACCGGCGGTGAATACACCGTCGGGATCCTGCATGGCCGCGCCCTGCCATCGATCCGCATTGAAACGCCGAAGACCTTCTACGACTACGAAGCGAAATATTTTCGCGACGATACGCGCTACCTGTGTCCATCCGGACTCGGTCCCGAGGCCGAGAAACACATGGGTGCACTGGCGGCTGCGGCGTTCAACGCAGTCGGCGCCTTCGGCTGGGGGCGAGTCGATTTCATGATGGATCGCAATCAGCGCCCGTTGCTGCTGGAAATCAACACCGTGCCCGGCATGACCGATCACAGCCTGGTGCCCATGGCTGCCAGGGCTGTCGGCATCGATTTTGAAACGCTCGCCTGGAAAATTCTGGAAACGAGTTTTGCACGGAGACCGCTATGCTAGATGTCGGTGCGCGCCGCAATCGGCGCAAGGCGGCGGACAGTCGCTGGCAGTTGCCGCAAATCCGCTGGCGGCGCTGGCTGCCGGCGCTCGGCGTGCTGCTGTTGTTAGGCATGGGCGCCGCGGGCGCAAGCCTGATGCTCGATCAGCCGATCGAAACCATCAATATCGTCGGCCGCTTCCAGCGCGTGCAACCGGTGGATGTCGAGCAGGCGGTCCGCGGCCGGGTCCGTGCGGTAGGCCTGATCGGCGTGAACCTTGGGGCGATACGCCATGCGGTCGAGACACTGCCCTGGGTCGACAAGGCCAGCGTGGAACGCGCCTGGCCGCGCGGCCTGCGTGTGACGGTCATCGAACAGGTGGCGGCGGCGCGCTGGGGCGCAAACGGCATCCTGAATTCGCGCGGCGAATTATTCATGAGCGAGACCCGCCATATTCCGACCGAGTTGCCGAGGCTCTCCGGTCCGGCCGGCTCCGAACGCAGGGTGGCGCAGCGCTATCTGGCGGCTCAGGGCCGCCTGGTCGAAGCGGGCATGCGCATTACCTCGCTGCGGCTCGATGCCCGCGGCGCCTGGGAAATCGATCTCGACAACGGCGTGATGATTCGCCTCGGCCGCAAGCAGGTGGATGAAAGATTCGAACGCTTTGTACTCGCGGGGCTGCGGCTGGTGGCGCAACGTGGCGGTGAAATCCGCTACGTCGACATGCGCTATACCAACGGCTTTGCCGTGGGCTGGCGCAATGGCGCCGCGCAGACCGCGGCGCTGCCCGCCAGCCTCGCGATTGTTCCAACTGTTGCCAACGATGACGCGGAAACCTAGATGGCCAAGAAAAATGACCGACAACTGATCGTGGGCCTCGACATTGGCACGTCCAAGGTCGTCGCCCTGGTGGGCGAGATCGCTGCCGACAACAGCATCGAGATCATCGGCGTGGGTTCGCAGCCGTCGCGCGGCCTCAAGAAAGGCGTGGTCGTCAATATTGAATCGACCGTGCAATCGATCCAGCGCGCGGTCGAAGAAGCCGAGCTGATGGCGGGCTGCGAGATCCACTCGGTGTTCGCGGGCATCGCCGGGTCGCACGTGCGCAGCCTCAACTCGCACGGCGTGGTCGCGATCCGCGACAAGGAAGTGAGCGCGGCGGATGTCGAGCACGTGATCGATGCGGCCAAGGCGGTCGCCATTCCTGCCGACCAGAAGATTCTGCATGTCCTGCCGCAGGAATTCATCATCGACGGCCAGGAAGGCATACGCGATCCGATCGGCATGTCGGGTGTGCGCCTGGAATCGAAGGTGCATATCGTCACCGGTGCCGACAGCGCCGCGCAGAACATCGAGAAGTGCATTCAACGCTGCGGCCTCGCAGTCGATGACATCGTGCTCGAGCAACTGGCCTCGAGCATGGCGGTGTTATCCGATGACGAAAAAGATCTCGGCGTGTGTCTGGTTGACATCGGCGGCGGCACCACGGACATCGCGGTGTTCTCGCACGGCGCCATTCGGCACACGGCAGTGATCCCCATCGCAGGTGATCAGGTAACTAACGACATCGCCGTGTCGATGCGCACGCCATCTCAGTACGCAGAGGAAATAAAAATCCGTTATGCTTGCGCTTTGTCGCAGCTTGCAAATCCGGATGAGACGATCGAAGTTCCGAGCGTGGGTGACAGACCGCCGCGAAGACTCGCTCGTCAGACCCTCGCCGAGATCGTGCAGCCGCGTTACGAGGAACTATTTGGCCTTATCCAGGATGAACTTCGCCGCAGCGGTTTTGAAGAAGTCATCGCCTCGGGCATCGTGCTCACAGGCGGCAGCGCCAAGATGGAAGGCGCGATCGAGCTCGCCGAGGAGATCTTTCACGTCCCGGTCCGTCTCGGCATTCCGACCGGCGTCAAGGGACTTTCCGACGTCGTTAGCAATGCGATCCACGCGACCGGCGTCGGGCTCCTGTTATATGCGCGCGAAAACGCGCTCCCTGGTAACCGCGCCCGCTCCCTCGGCGGCAATGCCCGCTCGATGGTTGACCGCATGAGCGCCTGGTTCAAGGGCAACTTTTAGGTTTGAGTTTTGAAGTAGACGACAACCGCCAAATGAAGCTGACACTTCGTACTGACAGACCCGAAGCAATGACCCACACCCCCGGGAGACCCACTCATGTTTGAACTAATGGATTCCTACAGCCAAAGCGCCGTGATCAAGGTGCTGGGCGTGGGCGGAGGCGGCGGCAACGCTGTCACGCACATGGTCAGCACCGGCATCGAAGGCGTCGATTTCATGTGCATCAACACCGACGCGCAGGCCCTGAAGCACTCGAAGGTCAAGACCGCGTTGCAGATCGGCAGCAACATCACCAAGGGATTGGGCGCCGGCGCCGACCCGGAAATCGGCCGCCAGGCTGCGATGGAAGATCGCGACCGCATCATCGAGCTGATCGAAGGCTGCGACATGTTGTTCATCACCGCGGGCATGGGCGGCGGCACCGGCACGGGTGCGGCTCCGATCGTGGCGCAGATCGCCAAGGAGCTCGGCATACTCACGGTCGCCGTGGTCACGCGGCCGTTCGAGATGGAAGGCGGCAAGCGCGCGCTGATTGCCGACCATGGCATGGCTGAGCTTGCCCGTCATGTCGACTCGCTGATCACCATTCCAAACCAGAAGTTGCTGACAGTGCTGGGTCCCAAGACCACGCTGCTCGATGCATTCCGCCAGGCTAACAGCGTGCTGCAGGGCGCGGTGCAGGGCATTGCCGAGCTCATCACCCGTCCCGGCCTCATCAACGTCGACTTTGCCGACGTGCGGACCGTGATGGCCGAGACCGGCATGGCGATGATGGGCTCAGGCGTGGGTCGCGGCGAAAGTCGCGCCCGCGACGCCGCCGAGGCGGCGGTGTCATCGCCGTTGCTGGAGGATGTGAATCTCGCCGGCGCACACGGCATCCTGGTCAACGTCACCGCCGGCATGGACCTGTCGATCGGCGAATTCCAGGAAGTCGGCAACATCGTCAAGCAGTTCGCGTCCGACGACGCGACCGTGGTGGTGGGTACCGTCATCGATCCGGAGCTCAACGACGAATTGCGTGTCACCGTGGTGGCAACTGGCCTGGGCCGCATTGCCGCGGCCACGGCGCAGCGCCCGGGCTTCGTGCCGTCGCTGGTCGCCGCCGCGCGCGCCGCACCGGAAAAAATGCCGTCACAGGCAGCCCGCCCGGGCGTACGGCACGCGTCGTCGGCACCGGACTATGCATCGCTTGACCGGCCGACGATTCAGCGCAAGGTCGCGGTCGGCGACGGCTTGCGACACGACGCCGAGGCCGACGATGTGCTTGATATTCCGGCATTCCTGCGCCGGCAGGCCGACTGACGCCGGTTGGCGACAGCGCCGCGGCTCGCCGGGCTTTCGCCGGCCTGAGCCGCGGCTGTCTGTGTTAGGCTAGTCCCCATGCTCGGACAACGCACACTCAAGAACAGTATCCGCGCCAGCGGCGTGGGTCTGCATACGGGCAAGAAGGTCCTGATGACCTTGCGGCCCGCAGCGCCTGACACGGGAATCGTTTTTCGGCGGGTGGACCTGCCGGTTCCGGTCGACATTCCGGCACATGCCGAGAATGTTGGCGAAACCACGCTTGGCACGACGCTGGTCCACGGCGATGCCAAGGTATCGACTGTCGAGCATTTGCTGTCCGCGTTTGCGGGGCTGGGCATCGATAACGCGATCGTCGAGGTCAGCGCATCCGAAGTGCCGATCATGGATGGCAGTGCCGGACCCTTTGTATTCCTGTTGCAGTCCGCAGGCCTTGCAGAGCAGGGTGTGCCGAAACGCTTCGTGCGGATTCGGCGCATTGTGCGCGTCGAGGATGGCGACAAGTGGGCTGAGTTTCGGCCCTTCGACGGCTTCAAGGTCAATTTCGAACTCGAATTCGATCATCCGGTTTTTCGGCGCCACGCACAGCGCGCCTCCATGGATTTCTCCACCACCTCGTTCCTGAAAGAAGTCAGCCGCGCGCGTACCTTCGGGTTCATGCGCGACATCGAAATGCTGCGCTCGAAGAATCTTGCGCTCGGCGGCACGATGGACAACGCCATCGTGATGGATGACTACCGCGTGCTGAATGACGACGGGCTGCGTTACGAAGACGAGTTCGTCAAGCACAAGATCCTGGATGCCATCGGCGACCTCTATTTGTTAGGTCACAGCCTGATCGGCGAATTCAGCGGCTTCAAGTCGGGGCACGCCCTCAACAATCGCCTGCTGCGGGCGCTGCTCGCGGACCGCGCTGCCTGGGAATCGGTGGTTTTTGAAAAACCCGAAGACGCGCCGATATCCTATGTGCGGATTCCGGCGCTTGCCGCCGGCTGAGCCGGCGCCTAACGACTGACCCTGACGCTGAGACTGCGTGCGGCAATGCCGCTCGCCGCCAATACCAGTTTCCCATCCAGCAGTGCGCCCGCCAGCACCAGGCGAACGCGGGCCGCCCGCGCCGCCGATTGGACCCAAACCGTCAGTTCGCCGTGCTCGAACTGTGTCCGGGTCACGTGAGGCGCCCATTCCGGGCCGAGGATTTCCAGCGTCAAAAGAGACCAATGTTGATGCGGGTCAACGGCTTCTGTGATGTGTCTCTCACTCAGTCCAGCTTTTGACAATAAGTCTTTGATGGATCTGGGTTTTGATGAGATGAGCGTCGTAGACCTGCGACGCGTCACTCTTCTAACCTTGTCTGGGTCCGGGGCTTTGTGCATAGTGGTCTTGCTGATTTAAGGGCAAACCTGTCGAAAGGCAGGGTCGCAAAGCCACCGGTCTAAGGCGTCTCACGACAATGTGTTGGCGCTATGAAAGCGGGGTTGCCGGCAATTCGCAAGTATTGCGTAGAAGCCAATGCAACGAGAATGGGGCCGGTGGTGAGCCCTGCGGAGCGTTCGAGCCGGTGTTGCTCGTTCGTGGCGGTTCAACATTGAGCAACCGAGGCTAACAGCATGAACGTGATTCTGTTCCTGCACCGTGGCGATCGCGCCTGGCGGCTGAACCTGATGCAGCCCCTGGCTGCGGCGGCGATCAGTCTGGCTGCGGTTGCGCTCGTTGGCGGCGTGTTCTCGTTAGGCCTGCACCTTGGCGAGCGCAACGAGCTGGCCGCGATTGGCGATTCGCCGCGCGAATGGACCCGCACCTTCGGCCGTCAACAGGCTGAAATTACTGATCTGCGCAAGCAGCTGCAACAGCGCGTCGACGCGCTGGCGGCCCGCGTCGGCCAGGTCAACGCGCATGTCATCCGGCTCGACGCGCTTGGCAAGCGCCTGACCAGCCTGGCTAACATCGATACCCGTGAATTCAATTTCGATACCGTGCCGGCGAGCGGTGGATCGGAAGAGACTGGCGTGCGCTCCGAAGTTCCGGACCTGTCGCTGATGATCAATGAGGTCGAAGATCGCTTGTTGTCGCGCGAAGGCCAGATGACGGCGCTTGAGAACGTGATCCTGACCCGCCAGCTGCGCGAGCAGATCCAGCCGGAAGGCCGTCCAGTGCGCCAGGGATTCATCTCCTCTTATTACGGCAGCCGCACCGATCCGATCAACGGCAGTTTCGCGTTTCACAAGGGTATCGATTTTGCCGGCAACTCCGGCGATGCGGTCGTGGCGGTCGCAACCGGTATCGTTTCGTTTGCCGGCGTGCGCAGCGGCTATGGCAACGTGGTCGAGGTCACCCATGGCAATGGTTACACCACGCGCTACGCGCATAACAGTCGCAACCTTGTGCCCGTGGGCACCCTGGTTACGCGCGGTGACACGCTCGCGGCCATGGGCTCCACCGGCCACTCGACCGGACCCCATGTGCACTTTGAAGTGATGCGCAACGGCGCGGCGATCGATCCGTTGAGCTTCATAGGTCGTTAGGCCTGAAGCCGCGCGCCGTGGTGCCAGCGGCAGGTTCAACCGCCACAACCCTGTTCCTCCGACCCAGCGCGCTTGCCGCCTGTTACCTTATCCTCCTGCAGGCCTGCGGTAGCGGCGCAGGGCCAGCCACTGTCGCGCCACCGGTAATTCCTCCAACCAACACGTCCGGGCTCGACGCGCGGCCCAGCAACACCAGTTGCGTGGCCGGCGACCGGCCCAGCGCTGCGCTGTCTTTGGGTACGCAGCGCGTGTTCCCGAATCTCAGCTTTTCATCGCCGATCGCGATGCTGCAGGCACCCGGCAGCAGCAGCCGCTGGTTCGTGCTCGAGCAGGGCGGGCGGGTCCGGGTGTTTCCGGACAATGCCGCAGTCGCGACCAGCAGCAGTTTTGTCGATATCACGGCCCGCGTGCGCTCCGGTGGCGAGATGGGTCTGTTAGGCATGGCCTTTCATCCGCAGTTCCCTGCCAATCCACGCGTTTATCTCTCGTACACGACCGGGGCCAACCAGCTGCAATCGCGCATTTCAGAGTTCCGCAGTGCCGATGGCGGCGCCACGCTCGACCCCAACTCCGAAGTGGTGCTGCTGACCGTCGATCAACCGGCCACCAACCACAACGGCGGCAACATCAACTTCGGGCCGGATGGCTTCCTCTATATCGGCCTAGGCGATGGCGGCGGCGGCGGCGATCAGTTCGGCACCATCGGCAATGGCCAGAACCTGCAGACCTTGTTAGGCAAGATGCTGCGCATCGATGTCAGCGGCAGCACCGGCGCCGTGCCCTACCGGATACCCGCTGGCAATCCGTTTGCGGCCAATGGACTCTGCAACACGGGTGCCGGAGCGCAGGCCTGCCCGGAGATTTTCGCCTATGGCTTCCGCAATCCCTGGCGCTGGAGTTTCGACAGCGGCAGTGGCGAATTGTGGGTCGGGGATGTCGGCCAGAACCTCTGGGAGGAGGTTGATCGCGTCACCGTCGGCGGCAACTATGGCTGGCGCTGCCGCGAGGGCGCGCATGCCTTCAACTCGACCTGCGGGCCGGCTAACAACCTGATCGATCCGATCGCCGAATATGGCCACGGGGTCGGTGTTTCGATCACCGGCGGCTTTGTCTATCGCGGCACGGCCATCCCGAGCCTCGCCGGGCGCTACGTGTTTGGCGATTTCTCCAGCGGCCGCATCTGGCATATCGCGCGCGACACGACCCCGACGCTGACCATGACCACGGGCTTCGACAGCGCCCTGCAGATCGCGAGTTTCGCGCAGGGTGCTGATGGCGAGCTGTACGTCGTCAATTACGCGGGCACGCTGCACCGGCTGACCGGTAGCAGCACCGCGTCCGGCAGCGTACCGGCCGTGTTGTCAGCGAGCGGCTGCGTCGACATGCAGAATCCCACGCGCGCGGCGGCCAATCTGATCCAGTACACGCCGAACGCGGAGTTCTGGTCCGATGGCGCCAGCAAAGACAGGTTCATGGCGCTGCCTAACGGCCAGAACATCGTCATTGGCGCCGACAACGACTGGGCCCTGCCTGACAACTCGGTGCTGGTGAAGAACTTCCGGCTCGGCACGCGCATGGTGGAGACGCGCCTCTTGATGCGCCACACCGACGGCAGCTGGGCGGGCTACAGCTACGAGTGGAATGCGGCCGGCACCGAGGCGAATCGGGTCATCGGTGGCAAGACCGCGACCGTGAATAACCAGGCCTGGATCTTCCCGAGTGAGGCGCAGTGCCTGCTGTGCCATACAGCCGCGGCCGGTTTTTCGCTGGGCCTCGAGACCAGTCAATTGAACAGTTCAATCACCTATGCCGCGACCGGCCGCAACGCGAACCAGCTGACCACGCTCAACGCGATTGGCGTGTTCGCGCCGGCGCTCAGTGGCGCGGCCTCGACCCAGCCGGTGCTGCCAAACCCGAACGATGCGGCGCGCACGCTGACCGAGCGCGCCCGCGCTTACCTGCATACCAACTGCGCCCAGTGCCACCGGCCGGGCGGCGGCACGCCCTCCAACATGGACCTGCGTTACACGACGCCGCTCAATGCGACCAACGCCTGTAACCTGCCGCCGCAGGCGGGTAATCTGGGGATTGCCAATGCCCAGCTGATCGCGGTGGGGGACGCGGTACGCTCAGTCGTTGTTTCCCGGGCGGGGCGCCGTGACAGTTTCGCCATGCCCCCTCTGGGTTCGTCGATTGCGGACACCCAGGGCGCCCAGCTGCTCGCAAATTGGGTCGCCCAGTTGGCCAGTTGCAACTAAGTTCGCGAACTTTTGCCCTAAGACCGTCTCTATCCCTAAAATACGCGGTTCTGGCCGGCCTCGGGATGCTAAGTCCTTGTCTGCCTTCGTTTTTTTGATTTTTTTGAAGGTAGTACTCAGGTGTTGCAATTTCTGACTCGTGTTTTTGGCAGTCGTAACGACCGTATCGTCAAGGCTTACCGGCAAGCGGTACGCGCGGCCAACGTGCTCGAACCTGCCACCCAGGCGCTGTCCGATGAAGCGCTGCTGGCCAAGACCGCCGAGTTTCGGCAGCGGCTGGCGACCGGGACGCCGCTCAATGAGCTAATGCCCGAAGCGTTTGCGGTGGTGCGCGAAGCCGCGCAGCGCACGCTCGGCATGCGCCATTTCGATGTCCAGCTGATTGGCGGACTCGCATTGCACGAAGGCAAGATCGCCGAAATGCGCACCGGTGAAGGCAAGACGCTGGTGGCGACCCTGCCGGCCTACCTCAACGCGCTGACCGGCAAGGGCGTGCACGTGGTCACGGTCAACGAGTATCTCGCGCAGCGCGACGCCGAGTGGATGGGACCGATTTTCCGTTTTCTCGGCATGTCGGTCGGCGTCATCAAGGGCCAGCAACCTAACGACGAAAAACGCGCGGCCTATGCCTGCGACATCACCTACGGCACTAACAACGAATTCGGCTTCGACTACCTGCGCGACAACCTCGCATTCCGGCTTGACGACCGCGTGCAGCGCGGCCATGCGTTTGCGATTGTCGACGAGGTGGACTCGATCCTGATCGACGAAGCGCGCACGCCGCTGATCATTTCCGGCCCGGCCGATGAAAGCGCCAATACCTATGTGGAAATCAACCGCCTCATTCCGCGCCTGACCCGCCAGAAGGCGGAGGATGGCCCGGGCGACTACAGCGTCGACGAGAAGCAGAAGCAGGTGCACCTGACCGAGGCCGGTCATGAGAATGTCGAGCACCTGATGATCGAAAGCGGTCTGTTAGCCGAGGGCGAGAGCCTGTACGACGCGGCAAACATCCGGCTGATGCACCACCTGAATGCCGCGCTGCGCGCCCACGCGCTCTACAAGCGCGATGTCGAATACATCGTGCGCGGCGGCGAAGTGATCATCGTCGATGAATTCACCGGGCGCACGATGGTGGGCCGGCGCTGGTCCGACGGCCTGCACCAGGCGGTCGAGGCCAAGGAAGGTGTCAAGGTGCGCGAGGAAAACCAGACGGTCGCCTCCATCACCTTCCAGAACTACTTTCGCATCTATTCCAAGCTCTCGGGCATGACCGGCACGGCCGATACCGAGGCTCCGGAATTTCTGCAGATCTACGGCCTCGAAGTGGTGGTCATCCCGACGCACCGGGAAATGGTTCGCAAGGATGAGCCGGACCTCGTTTACCTGTCACAGCAGGACAAGTACGAGGCGATCGTCGATGACATCAAGGAATGCGTGCAGCGTTCGCAGCCAGCGCTGGTGGGCACGGCGTCCATCGAGTCGTCCGAGCTGTTGTCCGGCATCCTGCAGAAGCAGGGCATCCCCCACGAGGTGCTGAACGCAAAACAGCATGAACGTGAAGCCCAGATCATCGCCCAGGCCGGACGTCCCGCGGCCGTTACCATTGCGACCAACATGGCGGGCCGCGGCACGGATATCGTGTTAGGCGGCAACCTGAACTCTGAATTGGCTGAGTGCGCGGCGCGCGCCACTGCTGAGGGCGGGGAGTTCACCGATGCCGAGCGCGACCAGGTGCGCGCCGAGTGGCAGCAGCGCCACGATCTGGTGCTGGCTGCGGGCGGCCTGCATATTGTCGGCACGGAGCGTCATGAATCGCGCCGTATCGACAATCAGCTGCGCGGTCGCTCCGGCCGCCAGGGCGACGCCGGATCGTCGCGCTTCTATCTGTCGATGGAAGACAACCTGATGCGGATCTTCGGCGATCCGAATTTCACCAAGCGACTGCTGTCGGCCGCGGGCATGAAGGAGGGTGAGGTCATCGAAAGCCGCATGCTGACGCGCCGCATCGAGGCCGCGCAGCGCAAGGTCGAGTCGCACAACTTCGACATCCGCAAGCAACTGCTGTTGTTTGACGACGTGGCCAACGACCAGCGCAAGGTGATCTACCACCAGCGCACGGAAATCATGGCGGCCGGCAATCTCGCACATGCGATCGATGGCATCCGCAACGACGCGGTGGAGTCGCTGGTCGAGCAGTTTCTGCCGCCGAGCCAACCGGCCGACAACTGGAACCTGGATGGGCTGCAGGGTGCGATCGCCAAGGATTTCGCGGTCAGCGTCCATCCGCAGGGCTGGCTGGCCGCGGAGCCGACTGTCGATGACGCGCAGATCCGGCAGCGGGTGCTGGATGCCGTGACGCAGGCCTACGAGGCCAAGCGCACACGTTATGGCGCGGAAGTGATGCAGGTGGTCGAGAAGGACATCATGCTGAAGATGCTCGACCAGCACTGGCGCGAGCATCTGGCCGGCATGGACTATCTGCGCCAGGGCATCCATCTGCGCGGCTACGCGCAGAAGGATTATCGCTACGAATACAAGCGCGAAGCCTATGAACTCTTCTCCACGATGCTCGATCGCGTCAAGTTCGATACTGCGTCGGTGTTGATGCGCATCGAGCTGCGTTCCGCGGAAGAGCTGGACCGCGAGGAAGAGCAGCGGCGTCAGCGCCTGATGCGGCAACTGGAGGCGCAGCACGCGAGTGCCGGCTCGTTGTTAGGCCCCGGGCCGGAACCCGCCGCGATCCAGGCTGCCGGCGCGGCGTTGACTGGCGGCGCCGGCGCCGCGGCGGCCGACTTTGAGTCGCAGCCTACCTTCGTGCGCTCGGAGCGCAAGGTGGGACGCAACGAACCCTGTCCCTGCGGTTCGGGCAAGAAGTACAAGCACTGCCACGGCACCGTCACGGCCTGATTTGTTAGCCAGGACGGGCAGCGGGCACCGATGAGCGTGGTGGTCGTCGCCGGGGCGCTGTTCAATGCCGCGGGCGAGGTGTTGATCGCCCAGCGGCCGCCGGGCCGGCATCTCGCAGGCGGCTGGGAATTCCCGGGTGGCAAGGTCGCCCCCGGCGAAGATGACGCCGCGGCACTGGCGCGGGAGCTGCGCGAGGAGCTGGGAATCGACGTCCTGGCAAGCCGGCCCTTCATGACCCTGACCCATGCCTACCCGGATCGCAGCGTCGAATTGCGTCTGCGGCTCGTGGAAGGCTGGCAAGGCGAGGTGCGCGGCCTGGATGGTCAGGCGCTGCGCTGGATAGCGATCAGTGCGCTGCACCAGGCCGATATCCTCGACGCGGATCGGCCGTTTATCGAGGCTTTGCAGCGCCGCGCGGCCGGTGCAAGATGAGTCACGAATTTGCAGGTAGCAGGCGCGGAATATGAACGCAATAGTCATGAGCAGTGAAGCATCGATGCAGGGCGAGCGCATCGAGGTTCGTAACCCGCGCAGCGGCGCGGTCGACTATCATTTGGTCGCGCCGTCGACTGCGCAGCTAACAGCGATGGCGCAGCGCCTGCGCGTGGCGCAGAAGCCGTGGAGCGCGCGACCGCTGGCGGAGCGCATCGCGGCGCTGCAGCGCTTCAAGGCGGAGCTGCTGGCGCGGCGCGAATTGATCATCGAAAAACTGGCCATCGATACCGGACGCTACGCCATCACGCTGGGCGAGTTTGGTGCCGTGATTGGCTTGATTGACCGTTGGTGCCGCATGGCGCCGGATCTGGCCAAGGCGGCTGGCGGCCAGTCCACGGTGCATCCGACCGTGAGCTATCGCAGCCAGTACGTTCCGTATGGCTTGCTGGGCGTGATCAGCCCGTGGAACTTTCCGTTTACACTGGCATTCATCGATGCAGTGCCTGCGTTGTTAGCAGGCTGCGCGGTGCTGATGAAGCCGAGCGAAGTGACGCCGCGGTTTGCCGAGCCGGTGCGCGCGGCGCTACACGCGGTGCCGGAGCTGGCCGTGGTGCTGGAAATGTGGCCGGGCGCGGGCGCCACTGGCGCCCAGCTGGTCAGCCTGTCTGATGTCATCTGTTTTACCGGCAGCGTCCGCACCGGCCGCATGGTCGCTGAAAATGCCGCGCGGCATTTCATCCCCGCATTCCTGGAACTTGGTGGCAACGATCCGATGATTGTCACCGCCAGCGCGGATCTTGATCGCGCCGCCGACATCGTGTTGCGCGCCTCGGTCTCGGCCACCGGACAGGCCTGCCAGTCGCTGGAGCGGATCTACGTCGACCGCAGGGTGTTCGAACCTTTCATCGCGAAGCTGACGGCGCGGGCGGCCCGCGTGGAACCCAACTGGCCGGACCTGCACCAGGGGACGATCGGTCCATTCATATTCGGCAAGCAGGCGGACATCGTCGCCGGACAGATTGCCGACGCGGTCGCCAAGGGCGCCAGGGTGCTAACAGGCGGGACCGTCGAGGACCATGGCGGCAAGTGGCTGCGTCCCACGGTGCTGGTGGACGTCAATCACAGCATGAGCGTCATGAGCGACGAAACCTTTGGTCCGGTGATGCCGGTCATGGCCTACGACAGCATCGATGAAGCCGTGGACCTGGCCAACGATGGCGTCTACGGCCTGTCGGCCGGGGTGATCGCGGGCACGCTGGAAGAGGCCGAGGCCATCGGCATGCGTATCGACGCCGGCGGCATCAGTCTCAACGACGGATCCCTGACCGGGGTCATGCATGAGGCCGAAAAAAACTCATTCAAGCTGTCCGGCATGGGTGGCTCACGGATGGGTCCGGCCGGCTACCTGCGTTTCTTCCGCAAGAAGGCGCTGATCCGCCAGAGCGGCGCACCGGTGACGCTGGACATGATGTCGGAAACCGCCGCGGCGCCCGGGGTGGCCCGGTAGAATCTGCGCACCACTCAACCCACGTTATTTTGAAAGAGATCCATGGCTAACGAACAGCAATTGCCCGAAATCAAGATGGATGGCACCGCGCTTTATCGCGAGGAAGTATTCACGGATCGTCGCGCCGGCACCTTGAGGCGCATGGTCCCGGTCACGCAGAGCGGTGATCCGGATCTGTCGCGGCCGGTGTTTTTCTCGGGCCAGACCCAGCTGCTAACGCCCGGTGGTGTGCTGCCACTGATGTTTGAGATTGAAGCCGATACCCTCGAACAGGCGCTGCTCAAATTTCCGGATGCGGTCAAGATTGCGCTCGAAGAGGCCATCAACGAGGCCCGCGAGATGCGCCGCGAGGCCAGCACGCGGATCGTCGTGCCGGAGGCCGGCGGCGGCCCAGGTCTGGGTGGCCCCGGGGCGGGCGGCGGGCGCATCGTCCGATAATTCCGTGACTTGCCGCACACCGGCGGCAAGCGCCTGCCGAGTTCTCAAGCGCCAGCGCTGAAAGCCGATATTGCCTTCATCGGACACCTTGTTGGTGTCCTTCGGATACAGGCATGTTTGCAATCAGGTCCAATGCGTTTTCTGCGCTGCGTGCGGGGTTGGTGCACGGCGTGCGCGCACGCGCTGCCGCCGTGGTCAGTTGCAGGCCCGGCAAACCGCCGCGGCTGCTGCAGGTTGTCAGCGAAGGCCCGGCCAGCGGCATGCTGGCCTGGCGCGCGACGCAGAGCATGCTGGAGAAGCTGCCACAGAAAAAAGCCATGGTCTCCGCGGTACTGGACGCGTCCGACTATCAACTGCTGCTGACCGAAAATATCGACCTGCCGCCGCCGGAACGGCGCGCGGCCGTGCGCTGGAAGATCCGCGACCAGATCAACATGGCCGCGGAAGACGCGGTCATCGACTGTTTTGAACTGCCCGAATCGCGCGGCCAGCCGGGCATGCTGCAGGTCATCGTCGCCTCCCCGTCGAGCGTCAATGACCTTGAAGCCATTGTAACGGGCGCGTCCCGGGAACTCGATGTCATCGACATCCCGGAACTGGCGCTGCGTAACCTGATCATGCACCTGCCGCAGGATACCAGCGGCTCGGTCTTTGTCCTGTTAGGCAGGAGCGCGGTCAATATCCTTGTCAGCTGGATGGGCGTTCTGTTCGTCGCGCGGCGCCTCGACGTGTCACTGGGCCTGAACGTGGACCAGCTGGCGCTGGAATTGCAGCGCTCGGTGCAGTACTACGAATCGCAATTTGACCGGGCGCCGGTCAATGAAATTGTCATTGGTCCCGACAATCAACAGGCGCGCGACCTCGCACCGCTGCTGGCCGAGGCCTGCGGCCTGCAGTGCGCGGTTCTCGACCTGCCGCGCATTCTGGCGATGGATCCCGGCGTCGGGCCGGTCGATCAGCCTGAAATGCTGCTCGCAATTGGCGCTGCGCTGCGGCCTACGCGGGAGGGTCCGGCATCGTGACCAACGGCCGCCCTCAATACGTCAACCTCTTTCAGAAGGATACCGGCTGGAAAACCAGGATCCTCAAGACGCGCGGCAGCGTGGTGGCGATCCTGTGGCTGGTTTCGGGCCTGCTATTGCTGAGCGGGTACAACGACTGGCGCCTGCAGCGCGCGGAAGCGGCCGCCGGCAGTGTCGCCGCAGAGTACGAAAACCGCATCGCCACGCTGGCCACGGCGGGTGCGACCTATCGCACCCGGGACGATTATCGAAAACTGCAACAGCGGGTCAAGGATCTGACCGAGCTGATCGCACGCCAGGACGTCGTGTTAGGGCGCATGCAGACGACGACGCCGGGCACCAGCGGTGAATTCAGCGCACGCCTGGCGGCGGTGGCGCGTGCCCAGATCGCGGGTGTCTGGCTTACGCAGCTGGAAATCGAAACGGCGCCCGCCAGGATCCGACTGGCCGGTGTCGCGATGGCTCCGGAACTGTTGCCACGCTACCTGCTGCAGCTGCGCGGCGAACCGCAACTGGGAATACACAGACTCAGCAACCTGACCGTGGACCGGGCGGTCAACGACGAGCGGGCGGCGCTGGCGGGCGCGGTCGGATTCAACCTGGTCGAGTTTGAACCGGCGCGGGAGGGGGCGCTGTGAACGCACAGTTTACCGGGCTTGCCGACAACTTCGCGCGTCAATGGCGGAGCCTGCGCGACCGGCTGGGCTCCATCGGCCACCGTCGGGCCGCCGCCAATGGCGCGCTCGCAGAGCGGCTGCAATTGCTGGCGCGAAAATTCGACGGCCACAGCCTGCGTGAGCGCAGCATCGTTTTCGCCGGCCTGGTGATCGTGATTACGATGACCTGGGACAGTCTGTCCCTGCAGCCGCTCTATCGGCGCGAGCTCGCCGCTCGCGGTCAGCTGGATACGGTGGCGCCGGAAGGCGCCGAGGCCGAAGCGGCGCTAACGGACCTCGATCAGCTGGTCGAAAGCGAGAAACGGCTGCTTGCGCAATATAATCGCAGGCGCGGCGAACTGGAGCGGCGCGCGGCGAGCTTGGTTGATTCGACCAGGATGACCGATGTGCTAACAAACCTGATTGACTCGACCCGCGGTGTCCGCCTGGTGCGCATCGCCAATCTGCCGGTCGAGGAACTCAAGGCGCCGGCAACTGATAACGAGAGTGACACGGCCGATACTGCGCAGGCGCAATCCGCCTTGCCGGACGTCGGCGGCGTGCCCGCCGTCGCCTATGTGCACGGCATTGAAGTCGACGTGGAAGGCGACTATGCATCCATCAGCGAGTACATCCGGTCTATCGAGCGGCAGAAATGGCGCTTTATCTGGCGCAAAGTCGAACTCGACGCAGCCGAGTATCCCAAGGTGAACGCCAAGATCGTGGTCGCGACCCTGGGTCTCGAAAGGTACTGGTTGACACTATGAGCCAGGCGTCCTGTTTTCTGTTAGCTGTTGGCATGCTGGTTGCGGCCGGCCCAGCCGGCGCAGCAGCGCCGGCTGCCGACCCGATGCGGCCCAGTTACGTGCAGCCGGTGCCAGCGGCCGGCAGCCATCGTGGGCAACGTTATGCGCTGCAGGCGGTGTTCGGCGATCAGCAGCGTCGCGTCGCGGTAGTGAATGGCCAGGTGGTTCAGCCCGGCGATCGTGTGCAGGGCGTGCGGGTGCAGCGCATCGGGGCGTCAGATATTGAATTGCGCGCAGGGGCACGCCGCTGGACTGTGCGGTTGCCGGATGCGTCGATGATGGTAAGTGGAGAAAAGCGATGAACAGGCAGACTCTTTCGTGTGTCATCGGCGCGCTGGTGGCGATACTGGCGGCTTCGCCCGCAGCGGAGGGATCCGGCACGGTCGCAGCCGCGAGCGCGCATTTCGATCTCGAGGTGTCCGATGTCCCCGCGCGCGCTTTCTTCCTCGGCCTGGCCAGGCGCGGCGGCGAAAATGTCGTCGTGCACCCGCTGGTGAAGGGAAATCTGACATTGAGCCTGCGCGACGTCTCGGTCGCGCAGACGCTGGAAACCGTCCGCGAGATGTATGGTTACGACTATCGCCGGCTTGCCTCCGGCTATTTTGTGATGCCGGCGAGCGTGCAAAGCCGGATTTTCCAGGTCAACTACCTGGACATTGCCAGGCTCGGCGCGTCGCGCACTCTGGTGAGCTCCGGGTCTATAACCGATGTTGGCCGGGATCCTAACAGCAACGGCACCACTGGCGGCAGTTCACAGCAGACCGGAACTACGCAACAGAATCCTGGCGGCAACAGCGAATCCGAGGTCACGGGCACCAGCATCATATCGCGCACCGATTCCGACTTCTGGGTGCAACTCGAGGCCAGTCTCAAGGCCATCATCGGCACCACCGCGGAGCGCAATGTGGTCATCAACCGGCAGTCGGGCACCATCGCAGTGCGTGCGATGCCTGACGAGCTGCGCAACGTCGACGAGTACCTGCAGCAGATCCAGAAGATCGTCACTCGCCAGGTGGTGCTGGAGGCCAAGATCATCGAGGTCGAACTCAGCGATGCCTACCAGGCCGGGATAAACTGGGGCGCCGTGTTAAGTAGCGGCAATCAATCCTTGTTTGCCGGTCAGTCGGCGCCGCCGGACGGATTCGACAGCAACCTGCTCGTTGGCGGCAGACCGATCACCGTAGGCCCGGGCAATCCAGTCAACAGTATTCCGGGTCGCACCCTGGGCGGCGCATTTTCACTGGCCCTGGACTTGCACGATATCAATGCGTTTATCGATCTGCTGAAATTGCAGGGCAACGCGCGCGTGTTGTCGAGTCCGCGCGTTGCGACGCTGCATAACCAGAAAGCGGTCATCAAGGCCGGCACCGACGAGTTTTTCGTAACCGGCATCGAGAGCAATACCACCACCGGCACCTCGACCTCGACCACCCGGGATGTCAAGCTGACGCCGTTCTTCTCGGGGATTGCGCTCGATGTTACGCCGCAGATCGATGCGGACGGCCGCGTCATTCTGCACATTCACCCATCGGTCAGCGATGTGCGCGACCAGACCAAGCGCGTGACGGTCGGCGGCCAGACCGACGAGTTGCCGCTGGCGGTCAGCGAAGTCCGCGAATCTGACAGCGTCGTCAAAGCTAACAGCGGACAGGTGATCGTGATCGGCGGCCTGATGCGCAGCACGCGCCGGCAGCAGAACTTCGGCACACCGTACCTGAGCTCGATCCCGGGCCTGGGCGGGCTGTTCAAGAGCACCCGAAATTCCGAGGTCAAGACGGAGCTGGTCATACTGCTGCGACCGATCGTGATCGACGATAGCAATGCAGCCACGCTGGCCGCGGAAGCTGAAAAGCGCGTTGAGGACATGGCCATTAGCGGTGGTCGGAGCCGTTAGGTCCGCGCCATGGCCACTGCAATAGCTCCGCGACCCAAACGCCTGCGCCTGGGCGATCTGCTGATTGCCGAAGGCGCCATCACGCAGGAGCAGTTCGAGCAGGCGTTTGCCGAACAGAAACGTAGCGGCAAGCGGCTCGGCAAGGTGCTGATTGAACTGGGCTACATTGCCGAAGACCAGCTGCACCAGCTGTTGTCAAAGCAACTGCGTGTGCCGTTCGTTGACATCCGCCAGCTGCAGCTCGAATCCAAAGTCGTGCAGTTGATACCCGAGTCGATGGCGCGCCGTCACCGCGCTGTGGCGCTGCGCGAGGAGGACGATGCGGTTGTGTTAGGCATGACCGATCCCACCAATCTTTTCGGCTACGACGAAATCGCGGCGCACCTGCACCGGCCCATCAAGCTGGCGTTGGTGGCAGAGTCACCATTGCTCGCGGCGCTCGATCTGCTGTATCGGCGCACCGATGAGATGGTGCAGTTCGCGCAGGAGGTTCGCGAGGACCTGCAACCGCCGGCGATTGACGCCGAAACACTGAAAATCGACGAAGGCTCGCCCGATGCACCGGTTCTGAAACTCCTGAACAGCATTTTCGAGGACGCGATCCAGGTACGCGCTTCCGACATCCACGTCGAGCCGGCCGAACGCGGATTGCGGGTGCGTTTGCGGGTTGACGGCGTGCTGAACGAGCACATGCTGGAGGGCAATCGCGTCTCGAGCGCCCTCGTGTCGCGGCTCAAATTGATGGGCGGCCTCGATATCGCGGAACGGCGCCTGCCGCAGGACGGCAGGTTCTCGTTGCAGATCCGTGGCAAGACCATCGACATCCGCATCTCAACCTTGCCGACGCAGACCGGCGAGTCCGCGGTCATGCGGTTGCTGGACCAGAGCGCCAGCATTCTGCCGCTCGACCAGATCGGCATGGGCGAGTCCATGCGCCAGCGCTTCACCGACATTATCCAGCGCAGTGCCGGCATGCTGCTGGTGACCGGTCCGACCGGCAGCGGCAAGACCACGACACTGTATTCGGCCCTCAGCCATCTCAATACCGCGGACGTCAAGATCATCACCGTCGAGGATCCGGTCGAATATCGGCTGGATCGCGTCTGCCAGGTGCAGATCAACAACAAGATTGGGCTGGATTTTGCGCGCGCCCTGCGCACGATTCTGCGCCAGGATCCGGACGTCGTGCTGGTGGGCGAAATGCGCGATCGCGAGACCGCCGAAATCGGCTTGCGGGCCGCCATTACGGGTCACCTGGTGCTTTCGACCCTGCACACCGCAACGGCGGTCGGGGCGGTCAGTCGCTTGTTAGACATGGGCGCCGAGGGCTTCATGATTGCATCGGCGTTGCATGGCGTGGTTGCGCAGCGCCTGGTGCGGCGCGTCTGCCCGGATTGCCGGGTCGCGTATCGGCCTGATGATCACGAACTGATCTGGCTGCGCTCAAAGCTGACCGCAGAACATCTATCTCGGGCGAAGTTTTCGGTAGGCAAAGGCTGCAATTCCTGCAGCGGCAGCGGCTATCGGGGCCGGATGGCGGTGCATGAGCTGCTGGAGTTCGATCGTGCCCTGGGCGATGCGGTGCGCCGCGAAGACCTCGCCGCGGTCGAGGAAGCGGCGCGCCGGCAGCCCGGATTCCGCTCCATCACCAGCGCGGCGTTAGAGGCGGCCGCGACCGGCCAGACGTCGGTCACGGAGGTCATCAACCAGCTGGCCGGACTGGATGAAAGAGGCGGCGGGCCGATTGAATCCACCGACCTGGCACCGGAACAGGTCGACAAGGTCCTGAGCGTCTAACAAACCATGCCGCTCTTTCAGTACAGTGCGCGCAGCGATGCTGGCAAGGCGGTCAGCGGCCAGATGGAAGCCGTCAATGCGTCGGCGGCGGCACTGAGGCTGGAATCCAATGGCCTGCTGCCAATCCGGATCGACCCCAGGGCCGGGCAGGAATTTTCGCTGCAGGCGTGGTTGCGCAAGGCTGGTTTTGGCAAGCCGAGCACGACCGACCTGGTGCTGTTTACGCGGCAAATGTACACCATCGCCAAGGCCGGACTGCCCTGGCTCAGGGGTTTGCGCAGCCTGCAGGAAACGACTCGTAATCCGGTACTCCGGGCGACGCTGGAGCAGGCGCTTGTTAGCCTGGAAGCCGGGCGCGATCTGTCGCAGGCACTGGGCGACTATGGCGGAGTGTTCCCGGAACTGTACATCAGCATGGTCAGGGTGGGCGAACACACCGGCACGCTGGAAACAGTGTTTTTGCGGCTCGCCGAGTATTTGTACAACCAGCAGGAGATGCGTGCGCGCGTCAAAGGCGCGATGCGCTACCCGTTGATTGTCGTCTGCGCGATCGTGGCGGCGATGGGCGTCCTGTCGGTGTTTGTCATTCCGAAGTTCGCGCCGCTGTTCAAGCAACTGGGGGACGGGTTGCCGATGCCGACCCGCATCATTCTTGCAAGTTCAAACTTCGTGCAGACGCATTGGGCTGCCGTCCTCGGCGTGCTGCTGGCGACGGTGATCGCATTCATGCTGGCGGTCCGGACCGGTCCCGGCCGCTATCGCTGGCATCGTATGCAGCTGGCGATCCCGATTTTCGGCCAGTTGCTGCTGCAATCGATTCTCGCGCGCACCGTTCGCACCCTGAGTCTGACGCTGGAAGCGGGCGTGCCGATGATTCAGGCGCTGGACCTGATCGCGCGCGCCGCCGACAACGATTACATCACCGCGAAGATTGTCGGCATGCGCGAACAGCTGGAATCGGGCGAGCCGCTGAGCCGCGCGGCCATGGCCGCGAAAATATTCCCGCCGCTGCTGCTGCAGATGATGGAAGTCGGCGAGGAGACCGGCGAGATGACCCGCCTGTTAGATGAAGTCGCACTCTACTTCCAGCGCGAAGTCGATTACACCCTGGATAATCTCAGCGCCCTGATTGAACCCATACTGCTGATCACCGTCGGAGCCATGGTGCTGACCCTGGCGCTCGGTATTTTCCTGCCGCTGTGGGAAATGATCGGCAAGGTAGCCGGTTCGCACTGAAGCCTGCCGCCGTCAGTGCGGATTGTGAGTGCGCTCACACTGTCCTGCGCGTCACATCAAGCCGCGGCCTTGGCTGCCGATACAAGAGTGTGCGGAGCCGGGATGATCCGAATAGACCGCCGTTCCACTCATCGAGGAGTCTCGTTATGTCAAGTCGTTCGAATGCCCGCGGTTTCACCCTGATTGAACTCGTGGTCGTCATTGTCATCCTGGGCATTCTTGCCGCCTTTGCGGTGCCGCGCTTCACGGCGATCGAAGGCCGCGCGCGCGAAGCGTCAATCCAGGGGCTGGCTGGCAGCGTGCGCAGCGCTGCGACCCTGGCGCATTCCATGTGGCTGGCCTCGGGTTCGCCCGCGACCGTGAGCATGGAAGGCAACAATATCGCGATCACCAACGGCTACCCGACCCGCGCTGCGCTGCCAAATACGCTGCAGGATACTTCGGGGTTCACCTACACCGCCGCCACCGGCACGTTCACCCGCAACGGCGCCACGACGCCGGCCAACTGTCGCGTGAGTTACACGGGCCCGGCTGCAGTGAACCTGGGACCGGCGGTTGTCGTCGTTGTCACAGGTTGCTAACAAGAACGCTGGCTGGACGCTTCCGGAGCTGGTCATTGTCATCGCGGTGCTGGCAATCGTCGCCGCACTGGCCGCGCCGCGGAGTCTTGACCGGGACCTGTTCGCGGCGCGCGGCTATGCGGTAGAACTCGCGTCCGCCGCGCGCTTGTCGCGCGCTGTCGCCACGGCGAGTGCCTGCCCGGTACAGCTGCAGATCAATAACGCCGGCTATGTTGCGCTCCAGCCGGCGATCCAGGGCACGCATTGCGCCCCAGCCTCCAGCGGTTTTGTCACAACCGTAGCCCGCACCAGCGGCGGCCTGATCCAGGGCGCCGCGCCAGCCAGCCTGCCGCTGACAGGTGCCTTGCAATGGACCTTCAACGCCGATGGCAGCGTGCAGGTCGCGGGCGGCGTCGTGGCTGTGGTCGGCCCGCAAAGCATCACGATCGATCCGGCAACGGGTGCGGTCACTGGCCCATGAAACCCGCGTGTCAGCAAACCGGGTTCGCGCTCATCGAGGCGGTCATCGCGATCACCATTGTCTCGATCGCCGCCGTAACCATCATGGCGCAGATTTCGCAGGCCAATGTGCAGTCAGGCCGCAGCCTCGTGCAGACCGAGGCCGTGTTTGTTGCCAACGCCTACCTCAATGAGATTCTCGCCCGGCCGTTCGATGATCCCAATGGCATCGATGGCGAGGCCGCGCGGCGCTTCTATGATGATGTCGATGACTACCATGGCCTTACCGATGTCGGCGCGCGTGATGGCAATGGCAATCTGATTCCGGGTGGCAATCGTTTTACCGTCAGGGTTGCCGTTGCTAACAGCAACGTGCTGCCCGGCGTTCCGGCGGCCGATGTGCTGCTGGTGAACGTGAGCGTCACCGACCCGGTGGGCGCCAGCATGATCGTGAGCGGTGTCCGGTTAAGGCCCTGACCCACATGCAGCGCCGATATTCAGGGATGACGCTGATCGAGCTGGTCGTCGCGTTGACGGTGACGGCGATCATTGCGTCGTTTTCCGTGACGCTGATTTCGGCGCCGCCGGCGACCATGGAAGCCAGCACCCGCCGCGCGAGCCTCGGCGAGAATGCTGCGCAGACGATGCTGCAGGTTGAACGGGACTGGCGCAACGCGTTGCCTAACAGCCTGAGATTTCGCACCACCGCGGGCGTACTGGCGGTTGAGTACCTGGCGGTGCTCGATGCGGCGGTGCTTTTCCGCGACGATATTGCAGTCCCGGCCAACCAGCGCCTGACCACCGGCGCGGCGGACAGCCAGTTCGAAACCCTGGGCGCATTCAGCCAATTGGCGAAACCCGTGGATTCGACCGCACTCTACGTCGCTGTGCACCACACCGGGGCCGCGGGCGCAAATGCCTGGGCCCTGGCCAACGTGATCACGCCACCCGGTACCCGGGTGCAGATCTCTGCCGGCAGCTCTCCGGGGCAGGACCAGGTGCAGCTAACACCCGCAACGAACTTTACGGTAGTCGGCGCGTCGCGACGCGTGTACATCGTGTCCGGCCCCGTGACCTACCTCTGCAATCCTGTCAACGGCACGCTGGCCCGCTATTCCGGCTACACGATCGCGGCCAACCAGGCGCTGCGCGATACCGATGCGGAATTGCTCGGCGCGGGCGCGGCGCGATCGGTGCTCGCGACCGGCATCGCCAACTGTCGGATCGCGGCCACGGCTAACGCAACGGCGTCGCAGACCACACACCATCTGACCGTGACGTTCCGCAACGGGACCGACCAGCTGGTGTTCGATGTTTCCAGGGTGGGCGACAATGCCGGCTGACATGTCATCTCGGCAGCGCGGCGTCGGCCTGTTGCCGGCCTTGTTCGTCATGGTCGTCGGCGCCGTGATCGGCGCGGCGCTGCTGCAGCTGGTGGGCGGCGGCTCACAGGTCAGCGGCCTGCAGATTTCCGGGCTGCGCGCGCGTGCGGCGGCGGCGGCCGGGCTGGAATGGGCGCGCTACCGGATTGACCGCAGCAACGCCTGCGCAGCGGGGACACTGAATCCGGCCGCCGGGTCGCTGACCGGTTTTGTCGTGACCGTCGGCTGCGTTCGAACCGTGCACGATGATGGCGGCACGCCGCGCACAGTGTATGTCTTGAGCGCGTTTGCGCAGTACGCACAGTTTGGTTCGGCGGACTACGTCAGCGCCCGCGAAGCCCTGACCCTGGTGCGTTAGCGAGAATCAGCGCTGCGAGCCGCGAGACTCCGTTCAAAAAAATCAAAGATGGCCTGATAGGCATGCGGGCCGGTTTCGGCGCTGCGTAACAGGCCGTGTTTCGCGCCCGGATAGGTCATCAGTTCGAACGGCTGGCTGCGATCCTGCAGCATTTTCATCAAGGTGGTGGTGTTCGTGAACAATACGTTGTCGTCGGCCATGCCGTGCATGAGCAGCAGGCGGCCACGCAGGTAGGGTGACAGGGCCAGGTTGCTGCTGCCCGTATAGCCGCCCGCATTGTTAGCTGGCGTACCCATGTAACGCTCGGTGTAGTGGGTGTCGTACAGCGACCAGTCGGTGACCGGGGCGCCGGCCGCGCCGGCCTGGAAGAAGTCCGGGGCCAGCATCAGGCAGCGCAGCGCCATGTAGCCGCCATAGCTCCAGCCAAACACGCCGACGCGTTGTGGATCGACAAACGGCTGCCGCCGCAGGAATGCGACGCCCGCGACCTGGTCTTCGACTTCGACCTGGCCCATGCGACGGTGCAGCGCGGTTTCGAAGCGCACGCCGCGCGCGCCGCTGCCGCGATTGTCGAGCGTGAAGACGACGAAGCCGTGCTGCGCCAGGAACTGGCGAAACAGGCCTTCGTTGCTGCGCGAACCGCCCATCCACGCATTCCTGACGCGTTGGTTGGTGGGGCCGCCATACAGGTCGACAATCACCGGATAGCGCTCGCCGGCCTTCATGTTGGCGGGTTTCAGCAGCTGCCAGTACAGAGTCTGGCCGTCAATGGCCGCGAGCGTGCCGGTCTCGGCGGCGATGTGACTGTCCAGATGGGGCGCATACGGATGCGCGGCGTCCAGCTTGTTAGCAACGATGTCAGCTATCACGCGGCCATCGATGCGCACCAGCACGGTTTGCGGCGGCGTCGTAGCGCTGGACCAGCTGTCGATGAACTGCCGCTGGTCCGCGGCCAGTCGCGCGTTATGCCAGCCCGGCGCCGCGGTGATCCGGCGAATGCCTGTTTCGATGGCCGCCGGGACGCTGCCGCCGCGCAACGGCGCGCTGTAAAGATGCCGTTCCAGCGGCGAGTCCTTGTTAGCCATGAAATACACGCGGTTACGGGCCTCATCCACGCCGCGCAGCGCCCGCTCCGAGCCATCCCCGGTGACCAGCCAGTCGCCGGCGGTGATCGGGCGTTGCAGCCTGCCTTGCAGGTCGTAAAGGTACAGGTGCCGGTAGCCGGTGCGGTCAGACGCCCAGATGAAGCCGGCGGGTTTGGACACGAAGGTCAGCTCGTCATGCAGATCGACCCAGCTGGCGCTGGTTTCCGTCAGCAGAATGCCGGCCGCGCCGCTGGCCACGTCAACCTTCAGCAGTTCCAGGCGCGTCTGCTCGCGGTTCTGCCGTTGCACGGCGAGCGCGCGGCTGTCCGGAAACCAGTTGACGCGCGCGAGGTACTGATCGTTCGCGGCGCCGATGCTCATCTCGACCGGCGGGCTGGCTGAACCCACGGTGGCGACCAACAGCTGCACTCGCGCGTTAGGCCGGCCGGCGGCGGGATACCGCTGCGCTACGACCTTGACCCGGTCGGCGAGGATTTCAAAGCGCTCAATGACATCGACCGGCGACTCATCGACGCGGCTGTAGGCGACATGTTTTTCATCCGGCGCCCACCAGTAGCCGGTATTGCGTCCCATTTCCTCCTGCGCGATGAATTCGGCCACGCCGCACGAGACCTCGCCGCGGCAATCACGCGTGATCGCGAACTCGTGGCCGGTCCTGAGATCGATCGCTAACAGATTCTGCGCGCGGATGAAGCTGACATAGCGTCCCCGCGGCGAGAACTGCGCGTCAGTTTCATAGTCCGGTGTCTCGGTCAGGCGCCGCAATGCGCGTCCGGCCGGCGCGCTGAGATCGTACAGATACAGATCGCCAGCCAGCGGCACCAGCACCTGCCGCGAGTCGGGTGCAAACGAATATTCCAGAATGCCGGACAGCGAGGCGGTGCGCTGCCGCTCACGCCGTGCCGCTTCTTCTGCGGACAGGGCGGCGTCCTTAGGCGTCAGCGCGCTGGAGTCGATGAGGCGCTGGCGCCGTCCGGTCTTGAGTTCAAAGCCCCACAGGTCAAGCTGATCTTTGTTAGTGTCCCGGCCTTGCAGATAGGTCAGCCAGCGCCCGTCCGGCGAGAGTTGCGTTGCGCGCAAATTCGGGCCACTGAGATCCGGCGTCGCAAATATTCTCGGGATCGTGAGCGGCTGTGGCTGGGCCAGGGCGCAAAAGCAGGTTGCGAGCAGTGCGGCCAGCTGGCCGTTGCGTTTGGTAGCATGCTGGGTCATTCCCGGAGTTTAGGTTTCCCCATGAAACTGCGCTACCTGTTGACGATGAGCCTGGCGATGAGCGGCGTTTTTGCAGCGGGCCAGAGCCCATTGCGCTACCCCGAAACCCCGCAGGGCCCGGTCAGCGACAACTACCACGGCACGCAGGTCGCTGACCCCTACCGCTGGATGGAGGCGACCGATGCTCCCGAGGTCAAGGCCTGGGTGGCGGCGCAGAACCAGCTGGCGCGGCCGCTGCTCGAGACCTTGCCGCAGCGCGCATGGATCAAACGGCGGCTCACGCAACTCTGGAACTACGAGCGGTTCGGCGTGCCGACGGAAGCGGGTGGACGCTATTTCTGGCTGCGCAACAGCGGCACGCAGGATCAGAGCGTGCTGTACGTCGGCGAGTCACCGGCCGATCCCGGCCGGGTGCTGTTCGATCCTAACAAGACCAGCGGCGACGCGACCATATCGCTGGCCAGGTTCGAGCCCAGCCTGGACGGCAAGTTGTTAGCCTATTCGCTGTCGGATGGGGGTACCGACTGGGACATCTGGAAATTCAAACAAACCGCGGCTGGCGCCGACCTGCCGGATGAAATCCGCTTCACCAAGTTTTTCAGTCTGAGCTGGGCGCGGGACAATTCCGGGGTCTGGTACAGCCGTTATCCGGAACGCACCGACCGCAAGGATTCGGGACGCGGCGACGACCTTGCGCAGCCTGCCATCTACTTTCACAGACTTGGCGAACCGCAGAGCTCCGATCGCCTCGTCTACAAGGTGCCGGAAAATACCGAACGTACCGTCGATGCCCAGATCACCGAAGACGGTGCTTACCTGGTATTGAGCCTCGACCAGGGATCGAAGGAGAACGGTATCCGGCTGCTCGATCTGCATACACCGGACGCCGCGGTGCGCGATCTGTTTTATGACTGGGACGCGCGCTACATTGTCATAGGCAACCAGGGCGATCGGTTTTTCGTCTGGACCACGCAGGATGCGCCTAACGGCCGGGTATTCTCGGTCGATGTAAGACAGCCGGCGCGCGCGAACTGGCAGGACGTCGTCCGTGAAGGCCCGCTGGCCATCGAACGCGCCAATTTCATCGGCGGCCGCATCGTTGTCCATTACGTCAAGGACGCGAGTGGCGTAGCCAGCGTATTTGGCAGCGACGGCACGCTCGTCGGCGCCGTGCCGGTTCCGGGCCTTGGAACACTCACGGGTTTTTCCGGTCACGGCGACAGCAGCGAGACGTTCTTCTCGTTCGCCGACTATCTGCAACCGGTGCGCATTCTGCGCCTGGATACTCACACCCTGCAGGTCAGCACCTGGCGCGCGGCGCGCATCGCGGCTAACACGGCGCGCTACGAAACCGTGCAGCGCTTCTACAGGAGCAAGGATGGCACGTCGATACCGATGTTCATCACCCAGCGCCGCGGGCTGAAGCGCGACGCGTCGCATCCCGTGCTGTTATACGGCTATGGCGGCTTCAATATCGCGATCACGCCGGTGTTCCGGCCGTCGGTCATCACCTGGCTGGAAATGGGCGGCGTCTATGTCGAGGTCAACCTGCGCGGCGGCGGCGAGTATGGCGAGCGCTGGCACGACGCCGGCAGACAATCGCAGAAGCAGAACGTATTCGATGACTTCATCGCAGCGGCCGAATACCTGATTGCGCAGCAGTACACCCGCGCCGGCCGCATCGCGATATCGGGCCGCAGCAACGGCGGTTTGTTAGTGGGCGCCACGCTGCTGCAGCGGCCGGAACTTTTTGGTGCCGCGCTGCCCGCCGTCGGCGTACTGGACATGCTGCGTTACGACACCGCCAGTGCCAATGCGCGGCACTGGGCGTCGGACTATGGCCTGTCGGAAAACGCCGCGGACTTCGCCGTGCAGCTCAGGTATTCGCCGGTGCATAACACCCGCAAGGGCAGCTGTTATCCGTCCACGCTGGTGACCACGGCGGATAGTGACGACCGCGTCCTGCCCTGGCACAGCTACAAGTTTGCCGCCAGCCTGCAGCGCGACCAGGGCTGTGCGAACCCGGTGCTGATCCGCGTCGAAACCCGGGCGGGTCACGGTGCGGGCAAACCGGTCTGGATGCAGATCGAGGACTATGCGGATCAATACGGCTTCGCCGCCAACGCGCTGGGCGTGCCGGCGCCGCGCTAACGCCGGGTCAGGCGGTAGGTGACTTCGGCCAGCTGATCGAGGCCGCGTGCCTGGAATTTCGGGAAATCCTCCAGCTGCTCATTGCGCTCCAGCGGCAGGATCCCGTGAGTTGCGCCGTAGCGCGCCGTGACTTCCGCTGAGTCGACGCTGTGGGGCGGCCCCGCCATGCGGCTCGGGTCGTATTCCAGGGTCACCAGCAGCGTCTGCGTGCCGGGTTCCGATAGCCTGGCCAGCTGCGCCACGTAGCGCTGGCGCATGGCGGGCGGCAGTGCCACCAGGCTGGCCCGGTCAAAAATGCCGGCAATCGGACCCAGCGATTCTGGGGTCAGGTCAAAGATATCTCCACAGCGCAGGTCGATCGACGCCAGCAGTGGGCCAGCGTTTTCAGATCTGAACTGCTCGACCGCCAGCGAACTCAGTTCAATGCCGACGACCTGGTGACCAGCCGCGGCCAGCCACAGCAGATCCGGGCTCTTGCCGGCGAGCGGCACGAACACCCGCGCTCCCGGCCGCAGACCTAACAGCGACCAGTGGAGTCCCAGTGACCGGTGCGCCCGCGCCTGGTGGAAGGCGATCTCGTTAGCGCGCCACTTGGCGAGCCAGAAGTCCTTATCCACGACAGCCGCGTTTCATGGGCCGCTTTCCGGATCATGGTCTGGGGGACTATCGGCCGGAATCGCGTGTTTTTCCGCAAACCACTCGCCCAGATCGATCAGGCGGCAGCGTTCGCTGCAAAACGGCCGATCGGGATTGGCGGCCGAGAATTCCGCGGGCCGCTTGCAGGTCGGGCAGCTGACAGTCTTGGTGTTCAGGTGCAACAGGTCAGGGTGAAGGGCAGGTCGTCGAGGCACTGCGTGGCGCGCTGGCTGACGCCGTTCCAGCTGACAAACCGCAGGCTGCAACGGTAGTGACTGCCGCTGATTTCCGGGTAGAGATTGCAATCCGCAGGCAGCGCGATGCGCACCAGCTGCACCGGCATGTCGCGATCAAAGGCGATGTGATAGACCCCGCCGCGCGCAATTTCCTGACGCGGGTTGCCACTCTGGCGGGTCAGCCACAGCAATTCGGCGATCGCATCGCACAGCGGCCGGAACAGCGCCAGCCAGGACGCGAAGTCCGCCACGCGTTCGGCCTCCGGCCGGTGCAGCCAGTAGCAGTAGTCCGGCAGATCGAAGTCGCAGGTGCCGCCCGGGATGGCGCTGCGATGGCGGATGGCGGCGACGAATTCCGAATCCTTGAGCGCCTGCAGGTAGCTGCCTCCGGTACCTAACAAATCGGTGCGCAGGCGCATCAGGTTGTTGACGATGCCGCGCAAGCGCGCCGTGTCGACACCCGAGCGCCGGGAATATTCGTTCATCAGCGCCAGCTGCCGTTCCAGCTCCTTGAGCACGTCGGCACGGGTATCCGCACGCGATGTGATGGCGAGGATATCGAGCAGGCTGCTCATCGCGGCGCGGCTCGACCAGGCGCCGCTGCCCTGGTTGTGATTCAGGGCCTGGTTGTAGAGGAAATCGAGGCGCAGGTAGGTGCGCAGGCGCTCACTGAGCGGCTGTTCATAGGTCAGTTCGGCCACGGCCGGGACCGAAGCCTGCGGCGGTTCTCGAGGCGGTGCTAACACCGACTCGGCAACATCGTTCATGCCGCTATTCTGCGTCACGTCGCGCCAGCGCCACAATACTTCTGGTGCAGAGCTGCGACCGCGGCCTCAAGGCGGCCCGGGTCACCGTCATTCACGATCACATCATCGGCCGCGGCCAGGCGGGCTGCGCGGCTGGCCTGGGCTGCCAGCATCGCCCGCGCTTGCGCCGCCGAACTGCCGTCGCGCGCCTGAAGTCTCTGGATTTGCAGGTCTTCGGGGCAATCGACGACCAGCACCCGGTCGACCGGGATCCGGCCCTGGCCTTCGACCAGCAGCGGAATGACCAGAATATGGTAGGGCCCGGTTGCCGCGGCCGACTGGCGCGCGACTTCGGCGCGGATCGCCGGGTGCAGCAGCGCTTCCAGGCGCCGCCGCGCGTCCGGGTCCGAAAACACGCGTTCCCGCAGCTGGCGGCGTTGCAAGGCGCCATCCGCGCCAATCAGGCCGGGACCGAGTTCCTGGTCCACCCGCTGCAGCAGCGGCGTGCCGGGTGCGACGACGTCGCGGGCGATGACGTCGGTATCGATAATGGGCACCCCCAGACGGGCGAACAGGTGCGATACCGTGGTCTTGCCAGAAGCAATGCCGCCGGTGAGTCCAACACGCAGGCCCATGCGGCTGTCTCAGGCCCGCAGGATGAAACGCGACCAGGCCTGCACGAGGTCGGGTCCGAAGAGCATGGCGATCCAGCCGGCCGCCGCGAGGTAGGGCCCGAACGGGATCGGCAATTGTTTGTCGCGCCCTAACACCAGGATCATCGTGATACCGACGATGGAACCGACACCCGCGGACAGCAGGATGATGGGCAGCAGCATGCCGGGGCCGAGCCAGGCTCCGAGCGCGGCCAGCAGCTTGAAATCGCCATAGCCCATGCCTTCCTTGCCGGTCGCCAGCTTGAAGACCCAGTAGACCGACCACAGCGCGAGATAGCCGGCGATGGCGCCGACAATGGCGCGATCCGGCGCCACCGGCAATGCTACCGGCGCCGTGTCCGCCGGCACGCTGCCCGCGAACAGGCTGGCTAACAAACCGAGCCACAGCAAAGGCAGGGTCAGGGAGTCCGGCAGATACTGCGTGTCGTAGTCGATCCCGCTCAGCGCAATCAGCGCCCAGGTGATGATAAGCCCGAAGGCCAGCGCCAGCGACCACCCGTAACGCCAGGCCACGGCCGCCGACAGCAGGCCCGTGAACAGCTCGACCAGCGGATAGCGCGCACTGATCGGCGCCTTGCAGGATGCACAGCGCCGGCCTAACAGCAGCCAGGACAGCAGCGGAATGTTCTGCCAGGCCGTGATCGGCGCCCGGCACGACGGGCAGGCGGAGCGCGGGGTGACGATGTTGAAGGGCGCACGCGGTTCAGGGGTCTGCCCGAGTATGCGCTGCGCCTCGTCGCGCCACTCGTTCTGCAACCTGACGGGCTCGCGATAGATGACGACGTTGAGAAAACTGCCGATCAGCAGGCCGAACAGGAATACGCTGCCGACCAGCAGGGCAGGCGAGCCGGCGAGCAACGCTGACACGGGGCGCCGTGCTGCTTAGACGACGGAGCCGAGCTTGAAGATCGGCAGGTACATTGCGATGACCATTCCACCGACCAGCACGCCGAGGATGGCCATGATGAGCGGCTCGAGCAGGCTCGACATGCTGTCGACCGCGTTGTCAACGTCCGCTTCGTAGAAGGTCGCAACCTTGCCGGACATTTCATCCAGCGAGCCGGATTCTTCGCCGACCGCGATCATCTGGATGACCATGTTAGGGAACACCCCGGTGTTCTGCATCGCCTGCTGCAGACGGACGCCGGTCGAGACTTCGTCGCGCATTTTCATGACCGCGTCTTCGTACACGATGTTGCCGGTGGCGCCAGCCACCGACTCGAGCGCTTCGACCAGCGGCACACCGGCGGCGAACATGGTCGACAGTGTGCGCGCGTAACGCGCGATCGCCGACTTGGTCAGGATGGGGCCAATGATCGGCAATTTCAGCGACATCCGATCCAGGACCTCGCGCATTTTCTTCGAGCGCTTATGGAAATAGATAAATGCATAGATACCGGCGGCGACCACCATACCGACAAAAACGCCGTCCTTCTGCAGGAATCTCGACATGTTGATCACCATCTGCGTGAAGGCGGGCAGCTCGGCGCCAAAGCCTGCAAACAGACTTTCGAACTGTGGAATGACGAAGATCAGCAGGATGACCGTCACGACGACCGCCACCACCAGTACCGCCGCCGGGTAAAACAGCGCTTTCTTGACCTTCTTTTTCAGTGCCTCGGATTTTTCCTTGTAGGTCGCAATCTTGTCTAACAGATTCTCCAGCGCGCCGGCCTGTTCGCCCGCTTCGACCAGGTTGGTAAACAGGTCATCGAAATACAGCGGATGCTTGGACAAGGACTCGTGCAGCGAGCTGCCGCCTTCCACGTCTGCCTTGATGTCCAGAATGAGTTTCTGCATCGCGGGCTTGTCGTTGCCGTTGCCGACGATCTCGAATGACTGCACCATCGGGATGCCGGCCGCCATCATGGTGGCGAGCTGACGGCTGAAGATGGCGATGTCCTCGGGCTTGACCTTGCCGCCCTTGCTGCGGTTGAAGAAATTGATCTGCTTGCTGATCTTCTGGACCGTAATGCCCTGGCGGCGCAATTCTGAGCGCATGTTGGCTTCGTCAACGGCGAGGCCATTGCCCTTGACCTTCTTGCCTTTCTTGTCCATCCCCTGCCAGGCGAAGGCAATGTCCTTCGCCGGTTTGACGCCGCCCTTGTTGGCGGTTGCAGTAGCCTGTGCCATGTTAGATCGTCCTGTTAGTCGATGGTGACGCTGTTGACTTCATCGAGGCTGGTCATGCCGCCCTTGACCTTGTCGAGCCCCGAGCGGCGCAGATCCGGAACGCCTTGTTTCCTTGCCTCATCGGCGATGTCGATGGCGTTGCCGCCGCCCATGATGATGCGGCCGATCGCATCGGTGACCGGCATGACCTGGTAGATGCCGACGCGGCCCTTGTAGCCGTCGCTGCAGTTGGCGCAGCCCCTGGGCTTGTAGAGCTTGATGCCGGCAGCGACTTCGTCCGCCGTGAATCCTTCCTTGAGCAGGGCCTCGTTGGGAACGTCCGCCAGTTCCTTGCAGGAGGTACAGAGGCGCCGCGCCAGGCGCTGCGCGATGATCAGGCTGACCGATGTCGCAATGGCGTAGGGCTTGACGCCCATGTCAATGAGGCGCGTCAGGGTCTGCGGCGCGTCATTGGTGTGCAGCGTGGACAGCACCAGGTGACCGGTCTGCGCCGCCTTGATCGCAATTTCGGCGGTTTCCAGGTCGCGGATTTCGCCGACCATGACGACGTCCGGATCCTGGCGCAGGAAGGAGCGCAATGCGGATGCAAACGTCAGGCCGACTTTGACGTTGACATTGACCTGGTTGACGCCGGGCAGGTTGATTTCCGCCGGGTCCTCCGCGGTCGAGATGTTAGTGTCTTCCTTGTTGAGGATATTCAGGCCGGTATACAAGGACACGGTCTTGCCGGAACCGGTCGGGCCCGTGACCAGGATCATGCCCTGCGGTTTCGCCAGGTATTTCAGATACAGTTCTTTTTGCGCCGGGTCATAGCCCAGCGCGTCGATACCTAACATCGCCGATGACGGATCGAGAATACGCAGCACGATCTTCTCGCCGAACAGGGTCGGGCAGGTGCTGACGCGGAAGTCGATGGCGCGCGTCTTCGACAATTTCATCTTGATGCGGCCGTCCTGCGGCACGCGGCGTTCGGCGATATCGAGGCGCGCCATGACCTTGACGCGCGCCGAGATCTTCTGCGCGAGCTGCACCGGGGGCTGCGCGATTTCCTTCAGGATGCCGTCGATGCGAATCCGCACGCGGTACATTTTTTCGTAGGGCTCGAGATGGATGTCCGAGGCACCGCGCCGGATCGAATCGAGCATGACCTTGTTGACGAAACGCACGATGGGCGCGTCTTCGATGTCGCTGCCCGTGTCCTTGTCGAGATCTTCATCGCCGCCGGTGACCTCGAGATTTTCGAGATCCATGCCGCCTTCGTCGTCGCCCAACCCCGGCATGGTGCTGTCGGCCTGCTCGATCGATTTGTCGACTAGCTTCTGCAGTTTGTCGTCTTCGACCACGATCGCTTCGACCGACATTCCGGTCTGAAACTTGATCTCGTCGATCGCATGCAGATTGGTGGGGTCGGCGACCGCGAGAAACAAGCGTTTGCCGCGACGGTAGAGCGGCAGCACGCGATGCTTGGCGAGCAGCTTGTCGCTGACCAGCTTGACTGTGTCGATGTCGACCTGGATCGCATCGAGATCAAACAGCGGCGCGCCAAACTCGGTCGCGGCGGCGATCGCGATGTCACGGGAACTGGCTGCGCCGCGGGCAATCAGCTGGGTCACGACATTGCTATGTTTGACCTTGGCGTCCTCCAGGGCGGCCAGCATCGTGGGTTCATCCACGAGTCCGTCCTGCACAAGGCGTTGCGGCAGCCCACCGAGGCCGCCCCGGGCATTGCCCCCGAGTGCCAAAGAAGCGTTATCGTTCATAGACTTAGCGCATATTGTAAGCGGCGACTGGAAGTCATAGTCTAACGAGGTTTGGTCCCACAGCAATTGTTAAATCTTGCCGATGGTCGCACAACCGGCGCCTGGGCTGCGTGACTGCATTCCCAGTTCACAAAACATCGTTTGGGGAGCCGCCAAAACAAAAGGGCGCCTGAAAGGCGCCCTTTTGCTCAAACCACAGTGAGGTGGCTGATTCTGCTTCGGCTTTAGCTACCGACGCGGCACGAGGCCGGCATGTACTTGGCCGTCAAGCTGCCTGCGGTCGCGGCGGCGCCCGGCATGATACCCGCCGCAGTGATCGGTGCTGCGGCGTTGCCACATCTCCAAGACACCGAATTATCCTGCGACAGGTACGGCGTCAGGCCGATGGTCATGCCGGCGATCGCGGTATTGGCATTGTTGCCGTAGGCGACGATAATGACACCACTGGTGACGGTCACCGAGGTTACATACTTGCCGTTGGTGTCAGCGGGAGTAGCCGTCATGCCAGCCGCCGCGCGGTTGAGAGGTGTTACACCGGTCGTCGCAAAAGACTCAGCGACCGCTGTCTTGGCACCTGCGGCCAGCGTGAGGCCCTCGGACACCTGTGCGCGGATCGTGTAGTCCTGATAGGCCGGGATGGCGATCGCCGCCAGGATGCCGATGATCGCAACCACGATCATCAGTTCGATGAGGGTAAAACCCTTTTGGATGGACTTCATAAGCATTGAGCTCCAGTTGGGAGAGAGAAAAAGTACCTGCGGCTCGAAGCCCAGTATCCCTTAACGATGCAAGCCACATGCCAGTGTGGTGTGCTGGAACTTTCTGTTGTAAGACAAGGGGTTGCAAAGTTCGTGACATATCGTCTGTGCTCGAATGCTGACAGCCTGTGTCAGCGGCCGCAGTCGTTAGGTCATCTTGTGACCGGATGTGTCACTCAGGTATCGACAGCGTTTTGCCGCGGTCACCATCGGCCCAGTACGTTCCATCCGCCAAAACAAAAGGGCGCCTGAAAGGCGCCCTTCTGCTCAAACCACCGAGGTGGCTGATTCTGCTTCGGCTTTAGCTACCGACGCGGCACGAGGCCGGCATGTACTTGGCCGTCAAGCTGCCTGCGGTCGCGGCGGCGCCCGGCATGATGCCCGCCGCAGTGATTGGTGCTGCGGCGTTGCCACATCTCCAGGACACCGAATTATCCTGCGACAGGTACGGCGTCAGGCCGATGGTCATTCCGGCGATCGCGGTATTGGCGTTGTTACCGTACGTGACAGTGATGACACCACTGGTGACGTTCACCGAGGTTACATACTTGCCGTTGGTGTCAGCGGGAGTAGCCGTCATGCCAGCCGCCGCGCGGTTGAGAGGTGTTACACCGCTGGTCGCGAAAGACTCAGCGACTGCCGTCTTGGCGCCCGCGGCCAGCGTGAGGCCCTCGGACACCTGTGCGCGGATCGTGTAGTCCTGATAGGCCGGGATGGCGATCGCCGCCAAAATACCGATGATCGCAACCACGATCATCAGTTCGATGAGGGTAAAACCTTTTTGGATGGATTTCATATTCAGTCAGCTCCAGTCTGTGTTGAGGTAGTAAAACCATTTGCGGCTCAAAAGCCTGCATCCCTGACCAAAGCAAACCTCATGCCAGCAAGCTGCGCTGGAATTTTCTTATGCGAGACAATGATTTACGCAGTTCGTGACATATCGTCTGTGCTCGAATGCTGACAGCCTGTGTCAGCGGCGGCAGTTGTTAGGTCATTTTGTGACCAGAAGTGTCAGTCAACTATCAACAGCGTTCTACCGCCGTCACCATCGGCCCAGTACGTTCCATCCGCCAAAACAAAAGGGCGCCTGAAAGGCGCCCTTCTGCTCAAACCACCGAGGTGGTTGATTCTGCTTCGGCGTTAGCTACCGACGCGGCACGAGGCCGGCATGTACTTGGCCGTCAAAGTGCCTGCGGTCGCGGCGGCGCCCGGCATGATGCCCGCCGCAGTGATTGGTGCTGCGGCGTTGCCACATCTCCAGGACACCGAATTATCCTGCGACAGGTACGGCGTCAGGCCGATGGTCATTCCGTTGATCGCGGTATTGGCGTTGTTGCCGTAGGTGATTTCGATGACACCGTTGGTGACCTCCACCGAAATGACATACTTGCCGTTGGTGTCAGTGGCCAGAGCCGTCATGCCAGCCGCAGTTCTGTCAGCGGGCGTTACACCGGTGGTCGCGAAGCCCTCAGCCACCGCCGTCTTGGCACCCGCGGCCAGCGTCAAGCCTTCCGACACTTGTGCGCGGATCGTGTAGTCCTGATAGGCCGGGATGGCGATCGCCGCGAGGATGCCGATGATCGCAACCACGATCATCAGTTCGATGAGGGTAAAACCTTTTTGAATGGACTTCATAAGCATTCAGCTCCAGTTGAGAGAGTAAAAAAGTGCCGGCCGCTCACAGCCTGGCTTCCCCTGATGATGCAAGTCACAGGCCATCAGACTGTACAAGAATTCTCTTATACAAGACAAAGGCTTGCACAGTTCATGACTTATCGTCCGTGGCCGAATGCTGACAGCTTGTGTCAGTTTCCGGCGTCGCCCCAGACGACCAGTGACGCAAATTGTCAGTGAGTCGGGGGCTGAGTATCGGAGACGCAGTCCATGGGCAAATAGCGCAACTCGACGCTGCCCGCCGCGTACTTGCCACTTTCCAAAGCGTCCGGTGCGTCCGCAGCGCCGCATCGCCAAACGACAGTGCGGTCGGCGCTGAGGTAAGGCGTCAGCTGCAGGGTCCTTCCGCTGATCTTCGCATTGGCGCTATTGCCGTAGGTCAGCGTCACGACGCCGCCGGCTCCAATGTCGACTGAGCTAACGAATTTTGACTGTGTGCTGCTGGCAGCCGCAGGCAGATCGGCCGCTGAGCGGCTGCCAGGCATCTTGCCCGATTTCGTGAACGTGTCAGTCACCGCGTTCCTGACACTGGCCATGTCCTGCAGCCCCCTTCTGACTTGTGCGCGGATGTCGTAGTCGTGGTAGGCCGGTAAGGCGATGGAACCCAGGATCGCCACGATCGAGACGATGATGATCGCTTCGATTATCTGGAAGCCGCGTTGTGGTCTGCTCACGAATTTGCGCCTCTGCCAACTGAAGGTTGCAGCGATGTTAAGGTAACTGGCGCGCCAGATTTCCCAGCTTCACATAATTACCGGGATCAGTTTCAATTCCGTGAACGAGCGCCACAAATCGGGCGCGAGCTGTCAGTCGATGCCCAGTTTCTTGGTGCGATAACGCAGCGCGCGAAAACTCATGCCTAACAATTTGGCGGCCGCGGTCTTGTTGTAGCGGGTTTGCTCCAGCGCCTTCTGGATGGCCGCGCGTTCCGCATCTTCCAGCTGCTGTGGCAGGCCCGAAGTGCCCTGCGCCGCCGTGCCTGGCAAGGGCGCGCTTTCCGCTGCGTGTGCGGCGGCCTCGCTGCCCGACACCGGCCGCAGCTCGATGTCCTGCTGATCGATCCGGCCGTCGACCGACAAGGTAACGGCTCGCTCGAGGATGTTCTCCAGCTCGCGCACATTCCCCGGGAAAGGGTAGCTTCGCAGTATCGCCAGAGCGCCCTCGGTGATCCGGGGGGTCGGCAATCCGGCGCGCGCCGCGAGCCGCGGCACGATGTTCGTGATCAGCGCGTCGACATCGCCGGCACGCTCGCGCAGCGGCGGCACGCGCAGCTCGATGACATTGATGCGATAGAAGAGATCTTCGCGAAACTTGCCTTGTGCGACCAGTTCGCCGAGATTCTTGTGAGTCGCCGACAGTATCCGGATGTCGGCAGGTTGCTCCTGTGATTCGCCGACCGGCCGGAAGGTCTTTTCCTGGATCAGGCGCAGTAATTTCACCTGCATGTGCAGTGGCAGGTCTGCGACCTCGTCGAGAAACAACGTGCCGCCTTCAGCTGACTGCACCAGGCCTTTCTTGTCGGCGACGGCGCCGGTGAAACTGCCTTTCTTGTGGCCGAACAGCTCGCTTTCCATCAGCTCGCCAGGTATCGCGCCGCAATTGACCGGCACGAAGGGGCCGGCGCCGCGCGGGCCGCTGTCATGAATCAGGCGTGCGACCAGTTCCTTGCCGGTGCCGGATTCGCCCGAGATATAGACCGGCGCCTGGCTGCGCGCCACGCGCCCGATCAGATCCCGCAGCTGCAGCATGGGCTGCGAACCACCCAGCAGTCGCTGGCTCGACGCTGACAAATTCGCCGCCGCGGGCTCCGGTTGCTGCGCGCTGGCCGTAGTGGCGGCGCCGTCTGACAGACGCAGGGCACTGGTGACGAGCTTGCGCAGCACCGCCAGATCCAGTGGTTTCGACACGAAATCAAACGCCCCCATCTTCAGGGCCCGCACCGCGACTTCGACGTTGCCATGCGCTGTGATCACCGCGATCGGCAAACTGGCATGCTGCTCCTGCACCAAGCTAACAAGATCGAGGCCGTCGCCGTCGGGCAGGCGCATGTCGGTCAGGCACAGGTCGAACCTTACTGTGGCCAGCAGGCGTCTGGCGCTCGCCAGGTCAGCGGCGGTACGCACGTCGAGCTGCATGCGGCCCAAGGTCATCGAGACCAGATCGAGCAGATCCGGTTCATCATCAACGACTAGAACGATAGGTTTACTCATTGCAGCGGAGTTTAGTCGCTCAGGATTCCCAGCGCGCAGGGTCCGTAAACACCAGCCGGAAAATGCTGCCGCCGCCGGTCCGGGCCTCGTAGATCAACGTCGCCGAATTCGCCTGGGCGATCTCCCGCGCCAGAAACAGTCCCAGTCCCGAGCCGCGCTGCTCGGCAGAAAAGAAAGGCTCAAAAATCTGCCCGGCATGCTCGGGCGCAATGCCCTTGCCGCGATCGGCTACCTCCAGGAACGGCCGGGCCGAGGGGTTCAATCGGCCTGCGGTCAGCTCGACCGTGGACTCGGGTTCAGGGCAGCCGTACTTGACGGCGTTTTCGCACAAATTCCAGAGCACTTGCCTGAGGTGCGAGGGATCTGCGCGGATTTCGATGCCCGGTTCCAGGCCCAGCAGCTTCAACCGCGCGGCGGGCCACTGCATCGTCGCGCAGAATTCCTGCGCAAAGGATTCAAGCCAGCTGGCGAACGCAATCCGCTCCGGCCGGCCAGAGTCGCGCCGCGTCATCTGCAGGACGTTGTCGATGATCTCGCTGACGCGGCCGGCGTTGCGCCGGATGATGACGGTCAGATTGCGGTCCTCATCGCTGAGCGACGGCGATTCACCTAACAGCTGCCCGGCGTGACTCATCGCACCCACCGGATTGCGGATCTCATGCGCGATGCTCGCCGACAGCCGCCCTAACGAGGCGAGCTTCGACTGCTGGATGCGGCCTGCCAGCACGCTGGTGTCTTCCAGGAAGACCAGCACCGGCGCAGGCTCGGTCGAACCGAGCGGCGCGAAATGTGGCTGGATTTCCCGCGCGCCATCCGCCGCAATGAACGTACCGGCCGTATCGCTGTTGCTGCCGGCCTGCGCGTTGCGGCGCCAGTCCAGCAGCAGCTGCTCGAGACGCGGCGAGGTCATGGCGAGCTGCGCACCCGGAAACGCCGCCTGGTCACCTAACAACTGGGCCGCCGACTCGTTGACCAGGCGGATACGGTGCTCGGGGTCGACCACGATCATGCTCTCGCGCAGGTGCTGAAAAATATACTGTGAGAGCTGCGCCATATTGGCGAGATCCACTTCCTGGCGCTTGACCAGAGCTTCGCTGTCGCTCAGGCGCCGCACCAGCAGCTGGGCGCCGAACGCGATGACAAAGATGACCCCACCCAGCACGCCGGCGGCCGAGTAATCAAAAGCCAACGCGGCGCCTTCCGCGTGACTGAAAATCTGCTGCAGCAGGATTCCGAGCGTCGCTACGGCCGCGATCAGATACGCCGATCCGCTTTCCGTCATCAGCGTCGTTGCACCGACCGGCAGGATCAGCAGGATGCCGAGCCCGCTGGCGACTCCGCCGCTGGCATACAGGATGAGCGCGATGCACAGCGTGTCGACCAGCATGTGGGCCAGCGCCAGCGCGCGCAACGACGGCCAGGTCCAGCGCTGCGCCAGCACCAGTACGATGCCGAGCACGAAATACAACGCGCAAACCGACACGAACAGGGTCGGATGTGTGCGTCCGACCGTGGGCGACGGGTCCGACAGCCAGTTGATCGCGAGTAACGCCGGTGCGATCAGCAGACGGTAGAAATTGAGCAGGCCAATGACGCGGCGAGCGAGATCTGTGGGAACCAGGGTCTGCGGCATGGGGCTCGCGGGCATCGGGAGGGAATGATGGGCGAGCCGCATCGACACTTCAACTGTAGGAATGGCATTTCGCACTTGCGCGCCCACGGAATTCCGCGAGAATGGCGAGTTTATTGCACCGAATGTGACAGGCAGCACGTACCCGTATGAATTTGCACGAATACCAGGCGAAAGAAGTTTTCCGCAGTTACGGCATCCCGGTGCCAAACGGCCAGGTTGCGGCCAGCGCCGACGACGCCGTGGCGGCGGCGCGCGCGCTTGGCGGCGCGGTCTGGGTGGTCAAGGCACAGGTGCATGCGGGCGGCCGCGGCAAGGCCGGGGGCGTGAAACTCGCCAGGGATTTTGACGCCGTGCGCGCCGCTGCCGCCGGCATGTTAGGTCAGCGGCTGGTGACCAAGCAGACGGACGCCGCAGGGCTGCCGGTCAGCCAGGTCTACGTCGAGCAGGGCTCGAAGATCGCCCGCGAAATCTATCTGTCCCTGACGCTCAATCGCGAGACCAGCCGCATCGCAGTGATTGCCTCGGCGGCCGGCGGCATGGACATCGAGGAAGTCGCCGCCAAGGAGCCTGAAAAGATCGTCACGGTCAACGTGCATCCGGCGGCCGGACTGCAGCCCTATCAGTGCCGGCGCCTGGCGTTTGCGTTAGGTTTCAAGGGCGAACAGATCGGCGCATTCCAGAAAATGGCGCTGGCCCTGTACCGCCTGGTGCTGGAAAAAGACGCCAGCCTGGTGGAAGTAAACCCGCTGATCGTCACCGACAGCGGCGCGCTCATCGCGCTGGACGGCAAGATCAACATCGATGCCAACGCGGTGTTCCGCCAACCCGAGATGGCGAAGTATCGCGATCCCAGCCAGGAAGACCCGCGCGAGCGCGAGGCCTCGGAACACGATCTCAACTATGTCTCACTCGATGGCGACATCGCCTGCATGGTCAACGGCGCGGGACTCGCGATGGCGACCATGGACCTGATCAAGCTGCACGGCGGCTCGCCGGCGAACTTCCTCGATGTCGGCGGCGGCGCAACCGCCGAGCGCGTAACGGCGGCGTTCAAGCTGATCCTGTCGAATCCCAAGGTGAAGGCGATCCTGGTCAATATCTTCGGCGGCATCGTGCGCTGCGACCTGATCGCGGAGGGCGTGATCACGGCGGTGCGCAATGTAGGCGTCAAGGTCCCGGTGGTGGTGCGACTCGAAGGCACCAACGCTTCGCAGGCGCGTGAATTGTTAGCTAACAGCGGTCTCAAGGTGATCGCGGCGTCCGATCTCACCGATGCGGCGCGCAAGGTCGTGGGAGCGGTGAAATGAGCATTCTGGTCAACCGCAGCACGCGCATCATCTGCCAGGGCTTCACCGGTAAGCAGGGCACGTTCCATTCCGAGCAGTGCCTGGCCTACGGCACCAAACTGGTCGGCGGCGTGACGCCCGGCCGCGGCGGCGAAAAACACCTGGGCCTGCCGGTGTTCGACACCGTGCATGACGCCGTCAAGGCAACCGGCGCCACCGTCAGCATGATCTACGTGCCGGCGGCCTACGCGGCAGATTCGATCCTTGAGGCGGCGGACAGCGGCATCGAGCTCGTGGTCTGCATCACCGAAGGGATTCCCGTCAACGACATGGTCAGGGTCAAGGCGGCGATGGCCGGCACGGGCGTCAGGCTCATCGGCCCGAACTACCCCGGCATCATCACGCCGGAGGAATGCAAGATCGGCATCATGCCGGGCTTCATTCACAAGAAAGGCGCGGTCGGCATCGTGTCGCGTTCGGGCACGCTGACCTATGAGACCGTGTTTCAAACGACTAACAACGGTCTCGGCCAAAGCACCTGCGTCGGTATCGGCGGCGATCCGGTGCGTGGCATGAACTTCATCGATGTGCTGGAGTTGTTCGAACACGATGGCGCAACCGAAGGCATCTGCATGGTCGGCGAAATCGGCGGCAGCGATGAAGAAGCGGCGGCGGCTTACATCAGGAAATACGTCAGCAAGCCGGTGGTTGCTTACATCGCCGGTGTGACGGCGCCGCCCGGCAAGCGCATGGGCCATGCCGGCGCGGTGATCGCAGGCGGCAAGGGCACGGCCGCGGACAAGTTCGCGGCGCTCGAGGCGGCGGGCGTGCGCACCGTCAAGTCGCCGGCGGAGCTGGGCTCGGCCATGCTGGAACAGCTGAAGAAACGCCGCCCGCGCAAGCCGGCAGCGCGCAGGCCGGCAACGCGCAAGCCGACCCGGCCGGCCAAGCCTGCGAGGCGGCCAGCCCGCAAGCGAGCCGCGCCGAAGCCACGCCGCAAGCGTTAGACAATTTTGCGCATCGCGCTCGCACAGCTTGATTTGTTAGTCGGCGATGTTGCTGGCAACGCGCGCCGGATTCGCGACACGGTCGTGCGCGCGCAGCGCGAGCAGGCCGCCGATCTGGTGATCTGCCCGGAACTGGCCCTGTCCGGTTATCCGCCCGAGGACCTGCTGTTCCACCGTGGGCTCAGGCACCAGATCGAAAAAGAACTGGCGGATTTTGCCGCGCAGCCGCTGCCGGCGGCGCTGTTGCTGGGATTTCCGGAATACGCCGGCGGCCACATCTACAACGCCGCGGCGGTCTTCGACCGTGGCGCCATGGTGGCCAGGCATCGCAAGCACTGCCTGCCGAACTATCGTGTGTTCGATGAGAAGCGCTATTTTGAGGCCGGCGAGGACACGACCGTGCTCGACATGCGCGGTATACGCCTCGGTGTCCTGATTTGCGAAGACATCTGGGAAGCGGAGCCGGCGCGCGCGGCGCGTGCCGCCGGCGCCGAGGTTCTGCTGGTGCTCAATGCCTCGCCGTTCGAGCTGCGCAAGCAGAAGATGCGCGAGGACATCGTCCGCCAGCGGGTCCTCGACCTGCGCATTCCGGTCATTTACGTCAACCTGGTCGGCGGCCAGGACGAGCTGGTCTTTGACGGCAATTCCTTTGCGATGGATGCCGCTGGCACGGTGGTCGCGCGCGCCGTGGCATTCGACGAGGATCTGCAGACCTTGGAGCTGACCAGGGGCGCCGCGGGTATCGAACTTCGTGGCGGGCACATCGCGCCGCTGCTCGACGATACGCCCAGCGTCTACGGCGCACTGGTGGCTGGGGTACGCGACTACGTCGGCAAGCATCGTTTCCCGGGCGTGGTCATGGGATTGTCGGGCGGCATCGACTCGGCGCTGACGCTGGCGATCGCGGTCGACGCGCTCGGCGCCGACAAGGTGCACGCGGTCATGATGCCCTCGCGCTTCACCGCCGACATCAGCGTCACGGATGCAAAGCTGCAGGCGCGCAACATGGGCGTGATTTTTTCCAGTATTTCCATCGAGGGCATGTTTGAGGCGACGCTGGCTGCGCTGCGTGAGGAATTCAAGGGGCGCAAGCCCGATAGCACCGAAGAGAACATCCAGTCGCGTTGCCGCATGCTGATCCTGATGGGCTTGTCTAACAAGACCGGCAAGATGCTGCTGACCACCGGCAACAAATCGGAAATGGCGGTCGGCTACGCAACGTTGTACGGCGACATGGCGGGTGGTTTCGCGCCGATCAAGGATTGCAGCAAGATGCTGGTCTACCGGCTCGCGGCGTACCGCAATACGGTAAGCCCGGTGATTCCGCAGCGGGTCATCGATCGCCCGCCCTCCGCGGAGTTGAGCCCGAACCAGAAAGACAGCGATTCGCTGCCCGAGTATCCGGTGCTGGATGCGATTCTCGAGGCCTTCATCGAAGAAGACCTGTCCGTGGATGAAATCTGCGCCCGGGGTTTTGATCGCGCAACCGTCGGCCGCGTGTTAGATCTGGTGAAGCGCACTGAATACAAGCGCCGCCAGGCGCCGCCCGGCGTGCGGGTCAGCCGCCGGGCCTTCGGCCGCGACTGGCGCTATCCGATCACCAACGGCTATCGCCGCTGAGGCGCCGCCTTCAGTCGAACGGATTCCACCAGCGGCGTTTCCGGGCCTCGGCCACGGCCTTCAACTCCGCTTCGCCCTGGAAATTGAGCTGGTAGACAGCGCGCGCCTGCGCGGTCAGCGGTTCGAGCCCGAGGCGTTCGTAGCTCTCGATCAGGATCTGCATCGCTTCGCGCACCGCGGGTGCGCCATCGTATTGCTCGATGCAGATCTTGGCGCGCTGCGCGGCCGCCACCCAGGCGCCGCGCTTGATGTAATAACGCGCGACATTGAGTTCATAGTCGGCGAGCCGGTTGCGCAGGTAGATCATCCGGCGACGCGCATCGTGCGCATACTGGCTCTTGGGATATTCCTCCGCGACTTTGCGGAACGCCGCGAAGGACTTGCGTGCGGTCTGCGGCGGGCGCTGGTCGAGATCCGCATTGAAAATCTTTTCAAAGAAATTGGGCGTGCGCTCGAAATCCACCAGTCCCTTGATGTACCAGGCGTAATCGATGCGCGGGTGGGTCGGGTTCTCGCGGATGAAAGTGTCCGCCGCGTCTAACGCCGACTCGCTTTCGCGCGCCTTGTAGTACGCATAAATGACATCAAGGCGGCTTTGCCGCGCCTCGGGCGCGAACGGAAAGCGCGAGTACAGGGCTTCGTACAGCCGAATCGCGTTGCTGTAGTCGCTGTCCTTGAGACTCTTCTGGGCCGACTCATAGATCTTTTCGGGTGCGGTCTGGGTGATGTCCTTTTCGCGGCGGCTGCGGCAACCGCCCAGAACCAGGGCGCTGGCCAGCAGCAGGACCACAGCAAGCCGCAGTGACGGTGAACGGAGCGCGAGAATCATGCGGAGCTGTCTTTCATTGGCACGGCGGGCGTGAAGCCGGGCATTATAGCCATAGCTAGCTTAGGCTCCCCAGTGACTGACGAGTTCCCCGACCGCATCCAAACACACCAGCTGCAGTTGCCGATCGCCGCGGCCGGTACCCGGCTGGATCAAGCCCTGGCGCTGGTTTTGCCGCAGTATTCCCGCTCGCGGCTGCAGGCCTGGATCCTGGCCGGGCACGTGCAGGTCGATGGGCGCAAACCGCGCCCGCGCGACAAGGTGCTGGGTGGCGAGCAGGTGGTGGTCGAAGCGCATTTTGCCGCCTCGACCGCGGTGGCTGCCGAGCAGCGCCCGGTGGACGTGGTTTATCGTGACCAGGCCCTGCTGATCGTCAACAAGCCCGCGGGGCTGGTCGTGCATCCCGGTGCCGGCAACCAGCACGGCACCCTGCAGAACGCGCTGCTCTCGCTGGATCCGGAACTGGCGCGGGTGCCGCGCGCCGGCCTCGTGCATCGCCTCGACAAGGACACCAGTGGCCTGCTGCTGGTGGCGCGCACCCCGGAAGTGCATGCAATCCTGGTCGACTTGTTAGCTGAGCGGGCGATCGAACGCGAGTATCTGGCGCTGGTGCATGGCGCCATGACCGGCGGTGGCCGCGTGGACGCGGCAATTGGCCGGCATCGAACCGATCGGCTGAAAATGACGGTCCGCGGCGATGGCCGCGACGCAGTCACGCACTACCGGATCGAGCGCCGCTTCCTCGTGCACACCCTGTTGCGCGTCAAGCTCGAAACCGGGCGCACGCACCAGATCCGGGTCCACCTGGCGCATATCGGTTATCCGATCGTGGGTGACCAGGCCTACGGCGGCCGCAAGCGCACGCCGGCCGGCGCGAGCCCGCAGTTGTTAGCCACGCTGGCCGGATTCCGGCGCCAGGCCTTGCATGCGGCGCGCCTGGCCCTGACGCATCCGGTGACCGGCAAACCGGTCGCCGCCGAGGCGCCGCTGCCGGCCGATTTTGTTAGCTTGCTGGCGGCGCTGGCGAAAGTCCCGGCATGAGCGAGCGGTACTTGGTGCCCGAGTGGCCATTGCCAGCGGGGTTGCGTGCTGCCTTCAGTCTGCGCACCGGGGGGCATAGCCACGGCCCCTGGGAGAGCCTCAATCTCGCCCTGCACGTCGGCGATGCGCCGGAGGCCGTGAGCGCCAATCGCGCCCTGCTGGCGCGCGATCTCGACCTGCCGGCCGAGCCCCTGTGGCTGCAACAGGTCCATGGCACCCGGGTCAGTTCGGTCGGGGAGTGGCAGGCCGGTGCACAGGGCCGTTCGGCCGATGCGATCGTCGCCCGTGCCACGGGCGTGCTCGCGATCCAGGTCGCGGACTGCCTGCCGGTGCTGCTGGCCTCAAAGGACGGCGCCGTGTATGGCGCCGCGCACGCCGGCTGGCGCGGGCTCGCGGGTGGCGTGCTGGAGCAAACGCTGGCTGCCATGGGCGTGCCGCCGGACGGGCTCACTGCCTGGCTCGGGCCCTGCATCCGGAGCGATGCTTTTGAAGTGGGCGACGAGGTGCGCGCCGCCTTTGGTCAGGCGTTCGCCTGGGCCTTCGCACCTAACAACCGGGGCCGCTGGCAGTGCGACCTTGCGGCCATCGCAGCCGCGCGCCTGCGCGCCGCAGGGGTCACGGCGCTGAGCGACTGCGGACTGTGCACGTACGCGGACTCGCAGCGGTTCTTTTCGCACCGGCGCGACGCCTCGGTGCTCGGCAGCAGCGGACGCATGGCGGCATTGCTGTGGCGCGCGGTATCCTCGTGATCTGACCCATGGACAACCTGGTACTCATCGTGCTCGCCACCGGTGGCAGCGGCCTCCTGAGCGCCGCAATCGCCGGGCTGTTCCTGCTTTTTCCGGACCGGCTGCGCAGCCGCAGCCTGCCGCATCTGGTCAGTTTCGCGACCGGCGCCCTGTTAGGCGCGGCGCTGATGGCGCTGGTGCCGCATGCGCTGGCCGGGGCGGATGAAGATCGCCTGCATGCCGTCGGTGCGACCCTGGTTGCCGGCATTGGCCTGTTTTTCGTGCTGGAGAAATTCCTGCTGTGGCGCCATTGCCATACCGATGATTGCGAAGAACATGGCGTAGGGGCACACAAGACCCCTCAGGAAAAGCACCTTCGCGCGACCTCCGGGACGCTGGTACTGGTGGGTGATTCGATCCACAACGCACTCGATGGTGTGCTGATCGCGGGCGCGGTGCTGGCGGATCCGCACCTGGGCCTGGTGGCGGCGCTGGCCGTTGCCGCGCATGAGATTCCGCAGGAAGTGGGTGATTTCGCCGTGCTCCTGCATGCCGGCATGTCGCGCGGCAAGGCGCTGTTCTGGAACCTGGCGGTCAGCCTGACCGCCATTATCGGCGGCGTCATCGGCTATTTCGCGCTGCGCGAGGCACAGGCCGCGTTGCCCTATGTACTGGCGCTGGCCGCGGCCAGCATGTTGTATGTCGCGATGTCGGACCTGATTCCCGGCCTGCACCGGCATGTCGATTCGCGCGCCAGCCTCGCCCAGGTGTTCTGGATCGCCGCCGGTGTGGGGGTTATTGTCATCGCCGAGCGGGCGGCACACGGCTCGGGGCTGATCTGACGCGATTTTCGTGAATTCTGTCCGCCACGGGGTATTGAATCCTCCCGGCCGGGCCTCACATCGGCTGGGGTATGCGACAGGAAAAACTCACTGCAAGACTGCAGCAGGCGCTGGGCGATGCCCAGTCGTTGGCCGTTGGGCGCGATCATCAGATGCTGGAGCCCGTGCATCTGCTTGCCGCCCTGATAGACCAGCAGGGCGGCACGGTCCGGCCCTTGCTGCTCAAGGCGGGTGGCAATCTCCCCAAGCTGCGCACCGAAATTGGCAACGCGCTGGAGCGCCTGCCGAAGGTGGAGGGCACGCCCGGCGAAGTCCACATCGGCAATGATCTCGTCAAGATGCTGAATGTCACCGACAAGCTGGCACAGCAGCGCGGTGACCAGTTCATCGCCAGCGAACTGGTGGTGTTAGCAGCCTTTGAGGACCGGCAGTTGTTAGCTCGCCTGCTCAAGGACGCCGGCTTTGCCAAGGCGGCCATTGAGAAAGCGATCGACGAAGTTCGTGGCGGCGACAAGGTCCAGGATGCCAATGCCGAGGAAGGGCGCCAGGCGCTGGAGAAATACACCATCGATCTGACCCAGCGCGCCATCGACGGCAAGCTGGACCCGGTGATCGGGCGCGACGATGAAATCCGCCGCACCATCCAGGTGCTGCAACGGCGTACCAAGAACAACCCGGTGCTGATTGGCGAGCCGGGCGTCGGCAAGACCGCCATTGTTGAAGGCCTCGCGCTGCGCATCATCAATGGCGAAGTGCCCGAGAGCCTTAAGAAGAAACGCATCCTGGCGCTCGACATGGGCGCGCTGATCGCAGGTGCGAAATTCCGCGGCGAATTCGAAGAACGGCTCAAAGCCGTGCTCAACGACCTGGCCAAGCAGGAAGGCCAGGTCATTCTCTTTATCGATGAGCTGCACACCGTGGTGGGCGCCGGCAAGGCCGAGGGCTCCATGGACGCCGGCAACATGCTGAAGCCCGCGCTGGCGCGCGGCGAGCTGCATTGCGTCGGCGCGACCACGCTCGATGAATATCGCAAATACCTGGAAAAAGACGCCGCGCTCGAACGCCGCTTCCAGAAGGTGCTGGTCAACGAGCCTTCGGTCGAGGACACGATCGCGATCCTGCGCGGCCTGCAGGAGCGCTACGAAGTCCATCATGGCGTCGAAATCACCGATCCGGCGATCGTCGCCGCGGCCACGCTGTCGCATCGCTACATCGCGGATCGGCAGCTGCCGGACAAAGCCATTGATCTGATCGACGAGGCGGCGGCCCGCATCCGCATGGAGATCGATTCCAAGCCCGAAGTGCTCGACAAGCTCGAGCGCCGCATCATCCAGCTGAAAATCGAGCACGAAGCGCTCAAGAAGGAAACCGACGACGCGTCCAAGAAGCGCCTGGCGACGCTGTTAGAGACCTTGCGCGGCCTGGAAAAGGAATTCGCCGACCTGGAGGAAATCTGGAAGAGCGAGAAGGCATCCTTGCAGGGCGCTGCGAGCGTCAAGGAAGAAATCGAGAAGCTGAAACTCGACATGGAGGCCGCGCGCCGCAAGGGTGATCTCGCCAGGGTGGCGGAGATCCAGTACGGCAAGATTCCGGAAGCCGAAAAGCGCCAGGCGCAGGCGCAGACTGTGGAAACGCAGGGCATGCAGCTGATGCGCAACAAGGTGACCGACGAGGAAATCGCCGAAGTCGTGTCCAAGTGGACCGGCATCCCCGTGTCCAAGATGCTGGAGTCGGAAAAAGAAAAACTCCTGCACATGGAGGAGGCGCTCGCCAAGCGCGTGGTCGGGCAGGAAGAAGCGCTCAGGATCGTCTCCAATGCGATCCGCCGCTCGCGCGCCGGGCTCGCGGATCCCGGCCGGCCTAACGGTTCGTTCCTGTTCCTCGGACCCACCGGTGTCGGCAAGACCGAACTGTGCAAGGCGCTGGCGTCCTTCCTGTTCGACACCGAAGAAGCGCTGGTGCGCATCGACATGTCCGAATTCATGGAGAAACATTCGGTCGCGCGCCTGATCGGCGCGCCTCCCGGGTATGTGGGTTATGAAGAGGGCGGCTATCTCACCGAAGCGGTGCGTCGCCGGCCGTACTCGGTCGTCTTGTTAGACGAAGTGGAAAAAGCCCATAGCGACGTATTCAACGTGCTGCTGCAGGTACTCGATGACGGCCGCCTGACCGATGGCCAGGGTCGCACCGTGGATTTTCGCAACACCGTGGTGATCATGACGTCCAACCTCGGCTCCAACGTGATCCAGGAACTCGCGGGCGAGAAAAACTACACGCGCATGAAGGCCTCGGTGATGGAAATCGTGCAACAGCATTTCCGTCCCGAGTTCATCAACCGCATTGACGACATGGTGGTGTTCCATCCGCTCGGCAGTACCGAGATCCGCGCGATTGTCGGCATCCAGCTGGGTGGCCTGAGCAAGCGGCTGCTGGAGCGCGGCATCGAGTTCGCGCTCGACGACAAGGTGCTCGATTTGTTAGCCGAGGCCGGTTACGACCCGGTCTATGGGGCGCGGCCGCTGAAGCGCGCGATTCAGCAACAGGTCGAAAACCCGCTGGCGCAGCAGTTGCTGCAGGGGCGCTTTGGTCCCGGCGATCGTATCCAGGGCGTCGTGGACGGCGAGGGCCGCATCGGTTTCGCGAAGAAAACCGGCTAGCAGCGTAACGGCCGGTCGACTGCCCCGGTATAATTGCCGCATGCCGTTTTATGAATACCAGTGCGGCGCCTGTGGCAAGACCCACGAGGCGATGCAGAAGGTCAGCGACCCGCCATTGCGCAAGTGCCCCGCCTGCGGCAAGTCGCGGCTGCGCAAGCTGATGTCCGCCCCCATTTTCCGCCTCAAGGGCTCGGGTTGGTACGAAACCGACTTCAAGTCGGACCAGGACAAAAAGCGCAACCTGGCGGTGGACAAGGACGATTCCGCCAAGACCGAGTCTGCCAAGACCGAGGCCGCCAAGCCTGAAGCCAAGGCCGATACCCCGAAGGCCGACACTGCCAAGACGGATGCGACCAAGTCCGAGCCCGCGAAAAAGGAGTCGAAGGCTGAGGCGCCCAAGGCCACCGATAACAAGCGCGCGTCCCGGTCCGCATCGAAGTCCAGGCGCCCGGCCGCACGCAAGGCCAGGCGTTAGTCATGCCGTCATTCCGTCGTTACCTGATTGCCGGCGTGCTGGTGTGGCTGCCGATCCTCGCGACCGTCTGGGTGCTGGGCTTCATCATCGACCTCACCGACAATTTCCTGTTGTTGCTGCCCTCGGGCTGGCGGCCGCTCGACTTGTTAGGATTCCGCTTGCCCGGCCTCGGGATCGTGTTCGCGCTCACCGTGCTGCTGCTCACGGGGCTCGCGGTCACCAATTTGATTGGCCGTCGCCTGGTGCGCTACTGGGACGGGCTGCTGGAACGCATTCCGCTGGTGCGCTCCATCCACGGCGGCGTCAAGGGCTTCGCCGAGTCGGTACTGTCGACCTCGGGTAATTCCTTCAAGCAGGTGGTGTTGATCGAGTACCCGCGCACCGGCATCTGGAGCATTGGCTTCGTGACCGCCGAGCAGCTGGGCGCGGCGCAAGTACCGGGCGGCGAAGAACATGTCTGCGTGTTCGTACCGACCACGCCCAATCCGACCTCGGGTTTCATCGTGCTCGCGCCCCGGTCACAACTGCAGCCGCTCAATATTTCCATCGACGCCGCCATGAAGATGATCGTCACGTTAGGCGTCGTCATGCCGGCAACGCCCCAGCAGGCCTGAGTCGATGAATGATCGCAGTCGCGCGCGTGCCGCCTTGCTGGCGCACCTGGATACCGCGAGCCCCGAAGGCGGCCTGACCGAACCGGGGTTCGCGCGCCTCGGCGAGCTGGTGGCCGAGCTCAGCGCCTTGACCGCGTACCCGCGGCCGGCGGAACGGCCGCAAGTCCTGGCGGGACGCTGGGTCACCGTGTTCGCGCACTTCGGCGCGCGGCATTCAGCGGGCAAACCGCGCGTGCACGAGTCGAATCTCAAGATCCACAGTTTCAACAAGTTTCCGGAGCTGCCGATCTCGGTGCTGGCCCTGCACCAGGAAGTGGCTGCGGACGGTTCACGCTATGACAATGTTGTTAGCATCGCGGCGCCCGGTGGCAAGGTCTGTGCCGAGGTGATTACCCACGGACGCTGGGTGGTCGACGCGCAGAACCCGCAGCGCCTCAACATCGAATTCGACCACGTCGAATTGCGTCCGACCGGCGCAGGCGGCGCGGCCGCCGTGCGCGCGGCACTGGGCGCCCCGGCGGACCTGCCTCTGAGCGCGGACCTGAGTGTCGGCAAGCTCTATTCGGATGTCGTGTACCTGGACGACGAGCTGCGCATCAATCGCGGCATCCAGGGCGGCCTTTACGTACTTACTAAGTTATCCTCATGAATATGCGTAGTCATTATTGCGGTCAAGTGAATGAGTCCCTGAGCGGGCAGAGCGTGGCGGTCGCGGGCTGGGTGCATCGCCGCCGCGACCATGGCGGCGTAATTTTCATCGACCTGCGCGACCGCAGCGGCCTGGTGCAGGTGGTCGTGGACCCGGACACGCCGGAGATTTTTGCCACGGCCGAGAAGCTGCGCAACGAGTTCGTGGTGCGCATCGTCGGCAAGGTGCGGCCGCGCCCGGCCGGCACGGCTAACAAAGACCTGGCCTCGGGCCAGATCGAGCTGCTGGCTCAGGAGATCGAGCTGCTCAACCGCTCCGAACCGCTGCCGTTCCAGCTCGATGAGGAAGTCAGCGAGGAAGTGCGGCTCAAGTACCGCTACCTCGACCTGCGCCGCGATGTCATGCAACAACGGCTGATGCGCCGCCATGCCATCACCCGTGCGATGCGCTCGTACCTGGATGACGCGGGATTCATCGACGTTGAAACGCCGATGCTGACCAAGGCGACGCCCGAAGGCGCGCGCGATTACCTGGTGCCGTCGCGCACCCATCCCGGCAAGTTCTTCGCGTTGCCGCAGTCGCCGCAGATCTTCAAGCAGCTGCTGATGGTGTCCGGCTTCGATCGCTACTACCAGATCGTGCGCTGTTTTCGCGATGAAGACCTGCGCGCGGATCGCCAGCCCGACTTCACGCAGCTCGATATCGAAACCAGTTTCCTGCCGCAGCAGGACATCATGGACCTGATGGAAGGCCTGATCCGGCACCTGTTCAAGACCGTGGTCAACGTTGATCTGCCGCAGCCGTTCCCGCGCATCAGCTATGCCGACGCGATGCGCCGCTACGGCTCGGACAAGCCCGACCTGCGAGTCGATCTGGAACTGGTCGACATCGCCGACCTGGTGAAGGACTGCGATTTCAAGGTGTTCTCGGGACCGGCGAAAGATCCGGGCGGCCGCGTCACCGCGTTGCGCGTACCCGGCGGCGGCAAGCTGACGCGCAAGGAAATCGATGACGCGACCGCCTATGTCGCGCGCTATGGCGCCAAGGGTCTGGCCTACATCAAGGTCAATGACCGGGCCAAGGGCCGCGAGGGCCTGCAGTCGCCGATCACCAAGTTCCTGAGCGACGCCGCGCTGGCCGGCATCCTCGAGCGCAGCGCGGCGGTCGACAACGATCTCATCTTCTTCGGCGCCGACAGCGCCAAGGTCGTAGCCGATGCGTTAGGCGCACTGCGCCTGAAGATCGGCACGGACCTGGGACTGCTGCGCCAGGGCTGGGCGCCGCTGTGGGTGGTGGACTTCCCGATGTTCGAATGGGATGCGGACGGCAAGCGCTGGGCCGCGATGCATCATCCGTTCACCTCGCCGCTCAATCTCGATCCCGAGGCGTTGCGCGCCAATCCGGGCGGCGCGATCGCCAAGGCCTACGACATGGTGCTCAATGGCTCTGAAATCGGTGGCGGCAGCGTGCGCATCTATCGCCAGGAGCTGCAGTCCGTGGTGTTTGATTTGTTAGGCATCGAAGCCGGGGAAGCGCGCCGCAAGTTCGGCTTCCTGCTCGATGCGCTCAAGTTCGGCGCGCCGCCGCATGGCGGCATCGCCTTTGGCCTCGATCGCCTCGCGATGCTGATGTCCGGCGCGGACAACATCCGCGATGTCATCGCCTTCCCGAAGACGCAGACGGCGGCCTGTCCGCTGACCGATGCGCCGACCGAGGTCAGCGAAAAGCAGCTGCGCGAACTGCATATTCGCCTGCGACAGGCGCCTGCGAGCTAACAAAAGAGCCTTGCGGACCGGCCCCGCGATTGAGAACTATTCTCAATCTTGTTGTTCTGCCAGTGAATACGCCGCTCAAATAGGCGGCCGAGCCAGCGCAAGCGCTGTATTCTTGGACTGAATCTTATTCGGAGAGGATCATGGATAACTCATACAGCGGCTCAAGCCGCAGTGCTTTTCTCGGTGCTGTCATTGCGCTGGCGATGCTGGCGGCAGGTCCGACGGCCTACGCTCAGGGGCAGTCGGCCGCCAGTGGCGAAGAAGCCGGTCTCGACGAAGTCATCGTCACGGCGCGCAAGAAATCCGAGCGCCTGCAGGACGTGCCGATGGCAGTGTCCGTGTTTTCCGGCGACACCATCGAGCGCCTCAACGTCACCTCCGTGGACGAGCTCGCCAAGCTGACAACGGGACTTACCTTTGATTCCGACTTCGGCCGTTTGTCGGACCGCCCGATCATGCGCGGTCAGTCGACCATCCTGGGCGACTCGGGCGTCGCGTATTTCATCGACGATGTCTACTACACCGGCACGCTGCTGGATCTCGACCTGGAGTCGGTGTCGTCGCTGCAGGTGGTCAAAGGTCCGCAGTCCGCATTGCATGGCCGCAACACCTATTCCGGCGCGATGTTGATCACGACCAAGGCGCCAGGGCAGACGGCGGCCGGCAACGCCAAGATCGAATACGCACAGTTCGGCCAGAAGCGCTTGTCGGTGTCATACAGCGGCCCGCTGGCCGACACGTTTGCGGTCGGGCTGTCCGGAACCTGGTACGAACGCGAGGGCGTGACCAACGACCTGTGGCGCAACAAGTTCGATGGCCAGAAACTGGGCGACGAAGAGTCGAAGTCGTTCAATTTCGCGACCTACTGGACGCCGAGTGACCGTCTCGACATGCGCACCCGGGTGATGGTCACCCGCCAGTCCGATGGCCCGCCGGCGCTGTTCCTGCAGGGCTATCAGCAGAACAACATCTACCCTGACAACGGCAATCGCCGTCCGACAGTGACCGGCGACCAGTTCTTTCCGGTCGCGAACGGCGGCGGCTCCGTGTATCTCGGCGCCAGTCGTTACTATTCCGGTGAGATCATGGCGCGGCAGCTCGATGTGGACGCGGCGCGCTCACTCGGCGTCACGCCGCACATCGGCAACCAGAAATTGTTAGCTTCGTTGACCCTGAACTACAAGTTCAGTGAAAACCTGACCGGCACTTATGTCGCCGGCTTCAATCGCGAGAAATCCGACAGCGCCTACGATTTCGACTATCAGTCGACCTCGTACGGACCGTTCATGACCTCGTCGGTCGGTCTCAGGCCGCGCACCGTCGCGGGCACACCGGCCGGGCAGTATGAATACGCGGTTTCGACCGGCGCGCCGGCTGCGAATTTCTCCTCAGTGGGCTCCGGCAAAAATCGCGACATGAGTCACGAGCTGCGCCTGCGCTGGCAGCGCGACCGCTGGGATGCGTTGTTAGGCGCGTACTACTTCGATTCGCATATCGACAGCACTTCGCAGCAGGCTCCGGTCGCCACCTGGGGCGCGCAGTTGCAGCAGTCGCTCGGCGTGCTGCAGTCGCGCATGCAGGCGGCCTGCAACACGTTCTTCCAGAACCGCGCCGGTTTTGCGAACTGCACCTCGGTCGTGCGTCGTGCAACATCGGGCAATTCGGCGATTGTCGCCTTCGACAGCACCGCCAACGTGTGGACCACGTTTGAGGACAGCAACAGCCACTCGAAGGTCAAGAACACCGCGGTGTTCGCCGGTGTGACCTGGAAAGCGCGCGACAACCTCGAGCTGGGCCTCGAGGCGCGCTCGGCGCGCGAGACGCAGGAACGCCTGCCCGGCCAGCAGAATTCGATTGCCTACCTGACCACGCTGGTAGAGACCGCGCCTTTCAGCTCGCGCTCGACGGTGCCGTATCAGAAGGGTACGTTCAACTCGTTCACGCCGCGATTCACCGCGCGCTACGACTTCAGCGGCGCTCACAACGTCTACCTGAACGTGGCCAAGGGCACCAAGCCCGGCGGCCTCAACAGCTTCCGGGCCGAGGCCATCGGCTATGGAACTTTTAATGAAGAGAAAGTCACCAGTATCGAACTCGGCACCAAGAACCAGTTCCTCGATAACCGCTTCCTGCTGAACGCGGCGATCTTCAGCAATGAGATCAAGGGTTACCAGCTGACCGATTCCGTGGTCTACGCGGATGGCACGCCCAGCACCGTCATCAAGAATGTCGGCAAGGTCGAAATCCAGGGTCTGGAGCTCGAGTTGGCCTTCTCGCCGGCATCCGTCCAGGGCCTCAACCTGTCGTTCAACTACAGCTACACCAAGACCAAGATCAAGGAAGGCGTGGATGCTAACGAAGGCGTGTTAGCCGACGTGGCCGACAATGGCCAGCTGGACTGCTCGCGTGGCCTGGCGCCGGCCTACATACCGGTGGTCGCGGCGATTCGCCTCGCCAATCCGCTGACCATCACGCCGGCCACGGTCATCTGCCATAACGACACCGGCACCCTGTACTTCGGCGCCTATGGCTCGATCGTTGGCCGCAAGCTGCCGCGTGTGCCCGAGCACAACGTCAACATGGGCGTCGACTATTCGCGCCCGCTCAGCAATGACTGGGCGGTCAACATGGGCGCGAATGTGTCCTACACGTCCAAGCGCTACGTGCAGGTCGACAATCTGGCCTATACCGGCGATGCGACCTTGCTCAACGCCAATCTGGGTGTCAGCAACGATCGCTACACCGTCAGCCTGTGGGGCAAGAACCTGACCGATGAAGACAGCGTCGTGTCGGCGAGCCGCTTCACCGATGCAACCAACCAGAGCCTGCGCGCGTTCTTCGGCATGAATCGCCTGCCGCGGCAGATTGGCTTGTCGGCAGCGGTGAAGTTCTGATGGCTGCGCGTCCCGCGTTTTTTCTGGCGGGGCTGTTAGCGGTCAACGTCGTGCCGGCGCAGACAGCTGCGCCGGTGGATCCGCAGCAACTGGCCATTGGCGACCCGGCGCGCGCGCAGCGCCAGGCGCCGGTGGTGCTGGATGCGGTGACGGATACCGCGAGCGGCGAGTTGATCACCGATGCGGAAATGGCGCGGCGGCTGGCCGACGCCCGCGTGCTGTTCATCGGCGAGCAGCACACCGACGCCAGTTTCCACGAGGTTGAACTGCGCGCGATCCAGGCACTGCACGCAGCGGGCCGCCGGGTCATCATCGGCCTGGAGATGTTTCCGTGGACCCAGACACCAGCGCTGGCGGCCTGGTCGCGCGGCAAGCTGACCGAGCAGCAGTTTCTCGACCAATCCGACTGGTACGGAACCTGGTCGCATCACTGGGGCTACTATCGCGAGATTTTTCAATTCGCACGCGACAAGCACCTGCCGCTGATCGGCATCAACGCGCCACGCGATGTGGTCAAGACCGTGCGCAGCAAGGGTCTCGACGCTCTCGATGCGGCGGCACGCGCCCATATGCCACCCAGTATCGACATTACTAACGCCGAGCACCGGCAGCTGTTCCGTGCCTACTTCGAACCGGACGATGCCCTGCACAGCAAGATGGCGCCCGAGCAGCTCGAAAGCCTGTACCAGGCGCAAGTGACCTGGGATTCGGCGATGGGCTGGAATGCCGGCCAGGCGCTGCCCAAACCTGACGATCCGCGCGCCATCGTCGTGGTGCTGATCGGCTCCGGCCATGTGGCCTATGGCCTCGGCGCCGAACGGCAGTTGCAAGCACATTTCAAGGGCCGCATCGCGTCGTTGATTCCCGTCATGGTCAAAGACAAGGACCGTAAGCCCGTGGCAACGGTCAGCGCCTCGTATGCCAACTTCATCTGGGGCGTGCCCTTCAGCGCCGGTCCCAGCCTGCCGGTGTTAGGCGTGTCGCTGATGGGCAAGCTCGGCAAGGAGCCGAGCAAGGTGATCCAGGTCAGTGAAGATTCGGTCGCCGCGCACGCCGGCATCAAGGTCGGCGATATCCTTCGCAGCCTCGATGGCGTCGCGATCGATTCAAGCGCCAGCTTGCAGAAACAGACTGGCAACTATCGCTGGGGCGATGTTGCGCAGCTGTCGATTGAACGGGACGGAGCGACTCAGACGTTGCCGCTGCCGTTCCGTCGTCAAGACTAAGAGGTCTCTATGCGTCGCATCCTGCCGTTTGCAGCAGCCTTGCTGCTGACCTGCTCAGCTGTGCTCACCGCGAGTGCACAGGCGCCGCCCGCGCGGCCGGCCGAGCGCCCGTCTGAACGAATAGACACCGCGAGCCTGCCGCATTATCTGATCAATGCGACGCTCGCGCCCGACACCCATGAACTCAGCGCCGACGTGACGCTGGAATTCCCGGCCAGCGCCGCGGGCACGCGGGTCGAGTTCCTGCTCGCCGCGCCGCTCGCCATCGAAGCCTCGCAACCCGCGGCACAGGAGTTACCGGCCAAGGGCGCGGGCGCCGGCTTCACCGGCATCAATGGCTCGAGCGCCGCGTTGTTAGGCAGCGGGCGCGCGCGACGCTGGCAGGTGCAGTTGCCCGCCGGTGAACGCACGCTGACCCTGCGCTACCGCGGCCGGATGGATTTTGGATTCGACACGCCGGAACAGGAATACGCGCGCGGCTTCAGCGAGACCGCGGGCACGCTGGGGCCGAAAGGCGTCTACCTCGCCGGCAGTTCGCTGTGGTATCCCTGGCTCGGCGACACGCTGTTCAGCTTCGATGTCACGGCGCGCGCACCCGAGGGCTGGATGCTGGTCAGCCCCGGCGCGGGTAGCGCGCGTGACGCCAGCGGCGCGGCGCACTGGGTGTCGAAGGACGCGATCGACGAGCTGCATCTGGTGGGCGGGCCGCTGCAGCGCTACCTGCGCTCCGCCGGCGCGATCGAGGCGCAGGTGTACCTGCACGAGGCGGACGCGGCGCTGGCCGCAAAATACCTGGAGGCGACTTCACGTTACCTCGAGATGTATCGCACGCTGATCGGCGCCTATCCGTACGGCAAGTTCGCACTGGTCGAGAACTTCTGGGAAACCGGCTACGGCATGCCGTCGTTCACCTTGTTAGGTCCGCAGATCATCCGCTTCCCGTTCATCATCACCTCGTCGTATCCGCATGAGATCCTGCACAACTGGTGGGGTAACTCGGTTTTCGTCGACTACGCCAGCGGTAACTGGTGTGAGGGCCTCACGGCGTATCTCGCCGACCACCTGCTCAAGGAGCAGGCCGGGCAGGGCGCCGAGTACCGGCGCGACACGCTGAAGAAGTACCGCGATTTCGTCGGCGAAGCGCACGATTTTCCGCTGACGGAGTTCCGGACCCGGCACAGCCCGTCGACCGAAGCGGTCGGCTACGGCAAGGCGCTGATGCTGTTTCACATGGTCCGGCAACAGGTGGGCGATGACGCCTATCGACGCGGCCTGCAGCGCTTTTATCGCGAGCAGCGCGGCACGCGCGCGTCCTTTGATGATTTGCGGCGCGCGCATGAGGCCACCAGCACCGCGAAGCTGCAGGCCATGTTTCAGCAGTGGGTCGCACGCACCGGCGCGCCGGACCTGCGGTTGCTGGACGCCAACGTGCGGCGCGACGGTGCCGGCTGGATCGTCAGCGGCCGCCTGCACCAGCAGCAGAAGGCGGCGTCGTATGCGCTGGCCGTGCCGCTGCGTATCCAGACGGCCACGGGCTTCATCGACCAGCGCATCGACATCAACGCGCGCGACCGGACGTTCGAAGTACCGCTCTTGGCGGAGCCGCTGGCGCTGCAGGTGGACCCGGATTTCGACCTGTTCCGCCTGCTCGATCAGCGCGAGACCGCGCCGTCGTTAGGTCAGGTGTTTGGCGACAAAGCCATAGTCGCGGTGCTGCCCGCGAGCGCAACCCCGGCGCAGCGCGCCGCCTACCTCGCAATGCTGGATGCCTGGAAGAGCCCGGTGACCAAGGTCACCGTGACCAGCGACCAGGACCTCAAGCAACTGCCCAGGGACGCCTCGCTGTGGCTCTTCGGGCGTGACAACCGCTGGCTGGCAGAGGTTTTTGGCAATGATCCGGCGCTCGGGTTTGCGCGCGACAGCAATGGCGTGCAGCTCGGTACGGAGCGCGCGGACTACGCCGGCAACTCGATCGTCGTGGTGCGCCGCAATCCGGCTAACAACGCGCACGCGGCCGCGTGGATCGCGGTCGATCCGCTGGCTGCGGCGCCCGGCCTTGCGCGCAAGCTGCCGCACTACGGCAAGTACTCGTGGCTGAGTTTTGCCGGCGACGAGCCTGCTAACAAACTGAAGGGCGAATGGACGGCCAGCGACTCGCCGCTGCGGGTCGATCTGCGCGCGGCCAATGCGCGCGGCGCGCCGCTGCCAGCGCTGCCGCCGCCGGCGCGCAAGGCGCTCGCCGAGCTGCCCGCGGCATTTGATGAGCGCGTCATGTTAGCTCGCGTGCAGTGGCTAGCAGCGCCGGAGCGCGAGGGCCGGGGCCTTGGCTCATCCGGCCTGCTGCAGGCCGGCGACTGGGTGGCGGATGAGATGCGCGCCGCGGGCCTGACGCCCGCGGGCGAGAACGGCGGCTGGTTCCAGGAGTTTCCGGTGGAGTCGGTACCGGCAGCCAGCGGCTCGACCGCCTCGGCGCCAGTCAAACCCGGTACCACCGCGCGCAATGTCATTGGCATGCTGCGGGGCTCGAATCCGGCCTTCGAGGGCCAGTGGCTGGTCGTCAGCGCGCACTACGATCACCTCGGCCGCGATGGCCCCGGCGTGCGCGTCACCGAACTCGGGCAGATCCATCCCGGCGCTGACGACAATGCCAGCGGCACCGCCGTGCTGCTGGAGTTGGCGCGCGTCATCGCGGCGGCAGGCGCGCCGCAGCGCACGATTGTCTTCATCGGGTTCTCCGCCGAAGAAGCGCGCCTGCAGGGCTCGCGCTGGTTTGTGCAGCATCCGCTGCCGTTGCCGCTGAGCGGGCTGCGCGCCGTGGTGAACCTGGACACCGTCGGGCACCTGAACGGCAATCCGCTCAGCGTGTTAGCCACCGGTACGGCGCGCGAGTGGGCGCCGATCGTGCAGGGCGTCGGTTTTGAGACCGGTGTCAGCCTGCGAAGCATCGCGGGCAATGGCGAGTCGTCGGATCAGCAGAGTTTCATCGCGCGTGGCATTCCCGGCGTGCAGATCTTCAGCGGCGCCAATCTCGACTATCACCGGCCGACCGATACCGCCGACAAGGTCGACGGCGCCGGACTGGTGAAAGTTGCGATGGTGACGCGCGAAATTGTCAGCTATCTCGCCGAGCGGCCCACGGCCCTGACCGTCACGATTGCCGCCCCGGGCGCAGCTCCCGGAAATCCCACCGCCGGCGCCGCGCCCGGCGAAGCTGGAACACGCCGCGTGTCTTTCGGCCTGGTACCGGACTATGCGTACACGGGAGCGGGCGTACGCGCCGAGTCGGTGACGCCCGGATCACCCGCAGCGCTGGCGGGAATGCAGGCCGGCGCCGTGTTGTTAGCTCTGAATGGCAAGCCGATCACGAATCTCACCCAGTTCTCGGATGCGCTGAAATCCTTCAAGCCCGGCGACACCGTGCAGGCGACCTTCCGGCAAGGCGAGCAGGAGCAGCAGGCCGCGGTGCACCTGGTCGAGCGCTGAGCGATCCATGACGGGCGCGCTGGTCCTGTTCGTGCACGGCCTGTGGATGCCGGGGCCGGAATCCGCGCTGCTCAGGCGCCGGGTCGCGCGGCAGCTGGGCGCGACCGCCGAGCTGTTCGCCTGGCGCACCACCCGCGAGTCCCCCGGCGTGGTCGCCGATCGGCTGCATGAGCGGATTCGCGAGCGCGCGCCACGGGCACTGCATCTGGTCGGCCACAGCCTGGGCGGTCTCGCGCTGCTGCAACTGTTCGCGCATCATCCAGAGCAGCCGCCCGGACGGGTCGTGCTGTTAGCTTCGCCGACCGCCGGCAGTCTCAGCGCCGAGCAATTCAGCGCGCGATTTCCATCGGGTCAGCGCCTGGTCGGGCCGTTCCTGCGCGAGCAGGTGCTCGGCCGGCAGGGCGGCACGCTGCGCGAGTGGACGCACGCCGACCGGCCGCTCGGCGTGATCGCCGGGACCCGCTCCATGGGCCTCGGCAGGTTTTTCGCGCAGTTCGACGAACCTAACGACGGTACCGTCGCGCTGCGCGAGACCGCGATTGCCGGTGCCGCTGACCGCCTGACGCTGCCGGTGAGCCATTTCGGCATGCTGGTGTCGCGCGCCGTCGCGCACCAGACGGCGCTGTTTCTGCGCGATGGGCGCTTCGGACTGTGACGGCGTTCAGCTGTCGGCGAGTTTCCTGAGCCGGTACAGCGCGTCCAGCGCCTGGCGCGGCGTCAGCGTGTCCGGATCCAGCTCCTGCACTTCGAGCTTGAGTTTGTTAGCCGTTTCGTCGATGAGCCGCTCGGCCGGCTGGTGCTCGGTTGCAAACAATGGCAGCTCGGTCTGCCGGCCGTTGCCTGCCGCGGGCGCGCGGCCCGACTCCAGCAGGTTCAGATAGCCGCGCGCCCTGGCAATGACGTCGCGCGGCACGCCGGCGAGCTGTGCGACCGCGAGGCCATAGCTGCGGTTCGCGGGACCCGGGCGCACCGCATGCAGGAAGACGATGCCATCCTTGTGTTCCGCCGCGTCGAGGTGCACGTTGGCGACGCTGTCCATGTCCTGGCTCATCGCCGTCAGTTCGAAGTAGTGGGTCGCGAACAACGTGAACGAGCGCAGGCTGACGGCGATATGCCGCGCGGTCGCCCAGGCCAGGGCCAGGCCATCGAAGGTGCTGGTGCCGCGCCCGATTTCATCCATCAGCACCAGGCTGCGGGCGGTTGCGTTGTTGAGGATGTTGGCGGCCTCGGTCATCTCGACCATGAAGGTCGAGCGCCCTCCGGCCAGGTCATCCGCCGCGCCGATGCGCGTGAAAACGCGGTCCAGCGGCCCGATCTCGGCGCGTTCCGCCGGCACGAAGCTGCCGATATGCGCGAGGATCGCGATCAGCGCGGTCTGGCGCATGTAGGTGGATTTGCCGCCCATGTTAGGTCCGGTGATGATCAGCATGCGCCGGCGCGCATCCAGCTCCAGGTCGTTCGGCACGAAGGGCTCGCGGCTGAATTTCTCGACCACCGGGTGCCGCCCGGCGGTGATGCGCAGCACCGGTTCCGCGACCAGCGTGGGTTCGCTCCAGGAGAGCGCCGCGGCGCGCTCGGCCAGTGCTGCAAACGCGTCGATGTCGGCGATGGCGGCGGCACTGTCCTGCAGCGCCGGCAGCTGCCCGATCAGCAGACCTAACAAAGCATCGTAGAGTTCTTTCTCGCGCGCCAGCGACTTGTCGCGCGCGCCCAGCACCTTGTCCTCGAAGCTCTTGAGCTCCGGCGTGATGAAGCGCTCGGCGCTCTTGACCGTCTGGCGCCGGTGGTAATCCGCGGGCACGCGTTCCGCCTGGCTGCGGTGGATCTCGATAAAGAATCCCTGCACGCGATTGAAACCGAGCTTGAGCGACGGGATGCCGGTGCGCTTGCGCTCGCGCGCTTCCAGGTCGAGCAGGAAGGCATCCGTGTCGGCGCTGAGGCGGCGCAGTTCGTCGAGGTCGGCGTCGTAGCCCGCCGCGATCACGCCGCCGTCGCGGACAAAGTTCGCCGGCTCGGAGGCGATTGCGCGCTGCAGCAGCCGGAACTCATCGGCATGCGTGCCGATCCGGCCGGTCAGCTGCTGTACGACCGGTGAATCGATGGCCGCCAGCGCGCCACGCAAGTCCGGGATTGCCGCCAGCGATTGGCGCAAACCCACGAGATCCCGCGGTCGCGCGGTACGCAACGCCACGCGCGCCAGCACCCGTTCCATGTCGCCGATGCCGCGCAGCGCCATGCGTACCGCGGCGCCGGCGCTCACCGTATCGCCATGCGCGCCCAGCGCGCCGACCGCCTGATAGCGGCTGCGCAGCAGCTCCTGGCGCGTGCTTGGCCGGCCTAACAACCGGCGCAGCGCGCGCGAACCCATGGACGTCACCGCGGTGTCCAGCAGTGCCGCGAGGCTGGCATCGGTCCGGCCGGCAAGACTGCTGTCCAGCTCCAGGTTGCGGCGCGTGGCCGCATCGAGCTGCAGCTCATCGCCGTGTTCTTCCACCTGCAGCGCGCGGATATGCGGCAGCGCCGAGCGCTGTGTATCGCGCACATGCTGCAGCAGCGCACCCGCGGACGCGATCGCAAGCGGCAGCACGTCGGCGCCATAGCCTGCGAGATCCAGCGTGCCGAGCTGGTCGGTCAGCAGCCGCGACGCGCTGGCTAGCTCAAACTGCCAGGGCGGCCGCGTGCGCACCAGCCCGCCGTCAAACGCCGGCGGCGTCTGATGTTCGGCCACCAGCAATTCGGCCGGACGCAGGCGTTCGAGTTCCGCCGCCAGTGCTTCGACGCCCGAGGTCTGCAGGATGCTGAAGCGACCGGCCGCGAGGTCCATCCAGGCAAGTCCAAAGCTCTCGCCCTCGCGCCACAGTGCTGCTAACAGCGTCTCGCGCCGCTCCTCGAGCAGCGCTTCGTCGGTGACCGTGCCGGGGGTGACGATGCGCACCACCTGGCGCTCGACCGGGCCCTTGCTCTTGCCCGGCTCACCGATCTGCTCGCAGATCGCGACCGACTCGCCCTTGCGCACCAGGCGCCCAAGATACGTATCGACACTGTGAAACGGCACACCGGCCATCGGAATCGACGCGCCCGCGGACTGCCCGCGCGCCGTCAGCGTGATGTCGAGCAAGGCCGCCGCGCGGCGCGCGTCGTCATAGAAAAGCTCGTAGAAATCGCCCATCCGGTAGAACAGCAGGACGTCCGGATGCTGCGCCTTGATGCGCAGGTACTGCTGCATCATCGGCGTGTGATCCGCAAATCCGGCGTCGTTCATGCGCTAAGCTTAATGGATGGCGACGGACAAGGACCTGCAGAGATTGTCGGCGCGCGTGGGCCAGCACCTGCTGGCGGCCGGTGCGCGCCTGGCAACGGCTGAATCCTGCACCGGCGGCTGGATCGCACGCTGCATCACCGACGTTGCCGGCAGCTCGCAGTGGTTCGATGGCGGCTTTGTCACCTATTCCAATGCGGCCAAGCGGCGCGATCTCGGCGTGCCGGGAACCACGCTGGATCGTGCGGGTGCGGTCAGCGAGCTGACGGTGCGCGCGATGGCGCGCGGCGCGCTGGATCGTACCGGCGTCGATGTTGCGATCGCGGTCAGCGGCATCGCCGGTCCGGACGGCGCGGTGCCCGGTAAACCCGTGGGCACGGTGTGGTTCGCAGTCGCGCAGCGGCGCGGCAAGGCCATCGAAGTGAGCGCGCGGCTCAAGACGTTCCGGGGGGATCGCGAGCAGGTACGCCGCAAAGCGGTGCATTTCGGATTGAAAATGCTGCTCGAGCTTGCGTTTATACAGTAGTCGGTTTTCGTCACACCTGTATATCGAGTGAACGCCGCGCAAATTTTTATTTTAAGCGCAGTTTTGCCTCTTCCATGCGCATGCGCTTGTGATTAAATTCACCCATCGCTCGCGTACTTGAGCGCAGTTCATTCAAGTGAGGTTGAGGCAAATGGATTCACGGCAAATGCAATCAGAGTCGAAGAACATGGACGACAGCAAAAAGAAGGCGCTGGTCGCCGCCCTCGGCCAGATCGAAAAGCAATTTGGCAAAGGGTCGGTCATGCGTCTTGGCGATGCGTCCGCGTCATATGACGTCGAGGCCATTTCCACCGGGTCGTTAGGCCTCGACATCGCCCTCGGCATCGGCGGCCTGCCCAAGGGGCGCGTGGTCGAAATCTACGGCCCGGAATCCTCGGGCAAGACCACGCTGACGCTGCAGGTCATTGCCGAGGTGCAGCGCAATGGCGGCACCGCGGCGTTCGTCGACGCGGAGCACGCCCTCGACCCGTCGTATGCCGAGAAGCTCGGCGTCAACGTCAACGACCTGCTGGTGTCCCAGCCGGACACCGGCGAGCAGGCGCTCGAAATCACCGACATGCTGGTGCGCTCCGGCGCGGTCGACCTCATCGTGATCGACTCGGTCGCGGCACTGACCCCGAAGGCCGAAATCGAAGGCGAAATGGGTGAGATGCAATTGGGTCTGCACGCGCGCCTGATGTCCCAGGCACTGCGCAAGCTCACCGGCAACATCAAGCGCTCCAATTGCATCGTCATCTTCATCAACCAGATCCGCATGAAGATCGGCGTCATGTTTGGCAGCCCGGAAACGACCACCGGCGGCAACGCGCTCAAGTTCTACGCCTCGGTGCGTCTCGACATCCGCCGCATCGGCGCGATCAAGTCCGGCGAGGAAGTCACCGGCAATCTGACGCGCGTCAAAGTCGTCAAGAACAAGGTCGCGCCGCCGTTCCGCGAGGCCGAGTTCGAGATCATGTACGGTGCCGGCATTTCGCGCGAAGGCGAGATCATCGAGCTGGGCTCGACGCATAACATCATCGACAAGTCCGGCTCCTGGTACGCCTACAAGGGCGAACGTATCGGCCAGGGCAAGGACAACACGCGGGACTACCTGAAGCAGCACCCGGCGATTGCGCGCGAAATCGAAGACCAGATCCGTGCGAAACTGTTGGTCCCCAAAGGCGGCGCCAAGCCGGCCGACGGGGACACGGGTTCCGAAGTCGTGCAGTTTCCCAAGGGTGGCCGGTGAGCGAGGCTGGCCGATAAGCCAGCGCCGGCCTGCATTGGTTTGCCAGCATTGGCCAGCATTGGACTGAAAGCTCCATTCAAGCGCAAAAAGTCGGAGCGCAAAGACCTGAGCGAGCCAGCGGCCGTGCAAGCGGCCCTGGCTGCTCTGCTCGCCAAGCGCGACTACGCCATCGCCGAAGCTGAGGCCAAGCTCATCGAGCGCGGCGCGCCGCCCGAGCTTGCGGTGTCCGTGGTGGCTGACTTTGCCGCCCGTGGTTACCTGAACGATGGCCGCTACGCCGAAAAATACCTGAGTTACGCGGCCCGCAGCGGCCACGGCCCGGTGCGGATTGCGCGCGACCTGCGCGAGCGGGGCGTCAGCAATGAGGCCATTGCTCTGGCCATGGACCATGGACCCGATTGGCGCGCGCTGTGCGAGGACCTGCGGCAGCGGCGCTTCGGACCGGACGCGCCGGCCAGCTGGGCGGAAAAAGGCCGTCAAGCCAGATTTTTGCAGTACCGGGGCTTTTCATCGGATCATATGCGGCTGACCGTGAGCCCAGACCCGGATGAACCAGACCCTGCTGCAGAATAATGACTGACCCAAAACCCGGCGCCAGCCCCGCGCCCAAAAATCCGCCCTTCATGAGCGCGGCCGATGTGCGTCGCGCCTTTCTCGAGTTTTTCCGCGAGCGCGGCCATGCGGTCGTGCCTTCGAGTTCGCTGATTCCCGGCAACGATCCGACGCTGCTGTTTACCAACGCCGGCATGGTGCAGTTCAAGGACGTGTTCCTCGGCAAGGACCAGCGCGGCTACGTCCGCGCAGTGTCGAGCCAGCGTTGCGTCCGCGCCGGCGGCAAGCACAACGATCTTGAGAACGTGGGCTACACCGCGCGCCATCACACCTTCTTTGAAATGCTGGGTAATTTTTCCTTCGGCGATTATTTCAAGCGCGAGGCAATCCGCTTCGCCTGGGATTTCGTCACCAAGGTGTTAGGCCTGCCGCCGGAGCGGCTCTGGGTCACGGTGTTCCGCGACGACGACGAAGCGGCCGACATCTGGATCCGGGAAATGGGCGTGCCGGCCGGGCGGCTGACCCGCCTAGGGGAATCGAGTAATTTCTGGGCGATGGGCGACACCGGGCCCTGCGGCCCGTGCAGCGAGATTTTCTACGATCACGGCGCGCAAATCGCCGGCGGCCCGCCGGGCACGCCGGATGAAGATGGCGACCGTTTTGTCGAGATCTGGAATCTCGTGTTCATGCAATACGATCGCGCCGCCGACGGCAGGCTGGTGCCGCTGCCCAAGCCCTCTGTTGATACCGGTGCGGGCCTCGAACGCCTGTCGGCCGTCATGCAGGGCGTGCACAGCAACTACGAGATCGATCTTTTTCGCAAGTTGTTAGCTGCCACGGCGGCGCTGGCGAACACCACCGACACGCAAAATCCGAGCCTGCGCGTGATCGCGGATCACATCCGCGCCTGCAGCTTCCTGATCGTCGACGGCGTGACGCCATCGAACGAAGGCCGGGGCTATGTCCTGCGCCGCATCATCCGGCGCGCGATCCGCCACGGTTACAAGCTCGGCATCCAGGACGCGTTTTTCTACCAGCTGGTGAAGACGCTGGATGAAGAAATGGGCGCGGCGTTCCCGGAACTGAGCGCGGCGCGCGCGCATGTCGAGCGGGTGCTGCGCCAGGAAGAGGAACAGTTTGCGCGCACGCTCGCCACCGGCATGCTGCTGCTGGACGGAGCGATCGCGAAGTTGGGCGCGAGCAAGGTCATCGACGGCGAGACCGTTTTCAAACTGTACGACACGTACGGCTTCCCCGCGGACCTGACCGCCGATGTCGCGCGCGAGCGCGGCCTGTCCATCGACCAGGCGGGTTTCGACGCGGCGATGGACGCGCAGCGCGAACGCGCGCGCGGCGCCAGCCGTTTCAGCGTGGACCTGCGCGCCGGCGTGCAGGTCGATGCGCGCTCGAGTTTCTGTGGCTACGACGGGACATCGGGCCAGGGCAAAGTGCTCGCGATCCTGAAAGACGGCGCGCCGGTCGAGCGCCTGCTGACCGGCGAGCGCGGCGAAATCGTCCTCGACCAGACGCCGTTCTACGCCGAGAGCGGTGGCCAGGTCGGCGACACGGGTTCGCTGCAGAGTGCCTCGGCAATCGAGTTCCAGGTCGAAGACACGCACAAGCGTGGCGCCGCGATCGCCCATGCCGGCGTGCTATCGACCGGAACAGTGGCAACAGGTGACACCTTGACGGCCAATGTTGATAGTGCGCGCCGCGACGCCACGCGCCGCAATCACTCGGCCACCCACCTGCTGCATGCGGCCCTGCGCCAGTTGTTAGGCAGGCACGTGCAGCAGAAGGGCTCGCTGGTGGCGCCAGACCGGTTGCGCTTCGATTTCTCGCATATCGCGGCGGTCACGCCCGAGGAATTGCGGCAGATCGAACAACTGGTGAACGCCCAGGTGCGCGCCAACGCGGTTGCGGAAACCACCGTGCGCAGCTATGACGATGCGGTCGCCGCGGGCGCGATGGCGCTGTTTGGTGAGAAATACGAAGCCGACGTACGGGTGCTGAAAATAGGCGATTTTTCCATGGAACTCTGCGGCGGTACGCATGTGAGCCGCGCCGGTGACATTGGCCTGTTCAAGATCATCAGCGAAGGCGGCGTGGCCGCTGGCGTGCGCCGCATCGAGGCCGTGACCGGCGAGGGCGCTCTGGCGCAGGTCGATGCTAACGAACGCGAATTGCGCGAGGCGGCGGGCTTGCTCCGCGGCCAGCCGTCGGAGCTCGCGAGCAAAGTCAAGGATGCGCTGGACCGGATCCGCCAGCTCGAAAAGGAAAATCGCCAGCTCAGGGACAAACTCGCCTCGGGCGCCGGCACCGATATCGCGGCGGGCGCGGTCGATGTCGGCGGTGTTCTGGTGGTCGCTGCGCAGATCGAGGGCGCCGATGCCGGAGCCTTGCGCAATGCGGTCGACGGCCTCAAGGATCGGCTCAAGAAAGCCGTCATCGTGCTCGCAACGACCGACGCCAGCGGCAAGATCACGGTGGTCGCAGGTGTCACTGCGGCCGAGTCTGCGCGGCTGAAAGCAGGCGAAATCGTTGCCGCGGTTGCGGCGCAAATTGGCGGCAAGGGTGGTGGCAGGCCGGATTTCGCCCAGGGTGGGGGCACCGATACGCAGGCACTGGCGGGCGCTTTGGCAGGCGTCGCGGGCTGGGTCAAGACAAAAATCGCCACTTAATTGCTTGGCGTGTTGCCGATGTACAGGTAGTCTCTTGTACAGCATGTTGATACTGACCAGACGCGTAGGCGAGTGCCTGATGATCGGCGACGAAGTCACCGTGACAGTGCTCGGCGTCAAGGGCAACCAGGTACGCATCGGCATCAGTGCGCCGAAAGAAGTCACTGTTCACCGCGAAGAAATCTTCCGGCGGATTCATGATGAGCCGGCCGCAACAGCCGACGAGGCAGCCGCGAATGGACATGCCAATGGCCATTCCAACGGGCATGCTAACGGCAGCTGATTCAGCCGTTTTCGCGGCGACATGAAACCCGCGCCCTTTCTGCCGCCGCTGCCGCGGGAGCAGCTCCCGCCTAACATGCAAGCCGCCTTCGATCGCGCCACGCAACTGCGCGGCGATGCCACTTTCGTCGGCGTCGCGGGCCATGCACCCGAGATGTTCGACTGGTACGGCGAGTTCTACAGCCGCGTGTTCTACGGCGGCCGGGTCAGCCGGCGCATCAAGGAACTGGTGCGGCTGCGCCTCTCGACCGCGCATGGCTGCGCGTTCTGCAACAAGGGCAACCGGGTCGATGCGGCCGCCGCCGGGCTGACCGAAGCACAGATCGCCGCCATCGAGCGCCCGGACGACCCGGTCTGGCAGGCCGATGAGCGCGCCGCGCTGCACCTCGCCAGCCAGATGATGCTAACAAACCCGCGCGGCAGCCTGAGCGCGGAGCTGTACCGCGAGGCGCGGCAGCATTTCGACGATGCCCAGCTGTTCGAGCTGGGGATGACTATGGCGGTACTGACCGGCATGGCCAAGTTCCTCTTTGTCTACGACCTGGTCGAAAAGGAGGATTACTGCGAATTCGGGGCACCCAAGGTATGATTCCGCCCCCGCGGAGAGATGGCCGAGTGGTCGAAGGCGCACCCCTGCTAAGGGTGTAAGGGTCAAAAGCCCTTCGAGGGTTCGAATCCCTCTCTCTCCGCCAGTCTTTACTAGTAGCACCCTGGATTGCTCGCAACCGTGGACGGTTGCTCGTCCCTCACTGCGTTCGGGACCGCGTTCGGCGAAACGCCTCATGCGTCCAACTTTGCTTCGCAAAGTTGTCGAACCCGAGAAATAGACAATAGGGTTCGAGGAGCCGACGTGTAGCGGCGGCGACCGACGCTGGAGCGCGCGAGCGCGACGGTGGTCCCGAGCGCCCGCGAGGGACGAGCGGCTGAATCTCTGCCTCTTCATGTTGCACCTCGTTAAGCATCATCGCTCTTAACCAGGTGTCAGCGAAACCGGGAGCAGGCCACTGCATTGCCGCCTTGTTGTCCAGTTCCAGGGGGTCACTCCAGTTACACCCCTAACCTGGTCAGAATTGCACGCCGGTTAGCAACCTCGTACGATCCCAGTAACGGCAGCATGGGCAAGATAGACATCGAGATTACATTCTCAGCGCAGTCGTGAAATCGCGGAGGACACGCTATTGTATTTCCACGAGTCTCGGGGTGCTTGGCTACCGGCGTTAGCTGGACTGTTGCTGCTGGACGCGCCACTGGCCGCGGCCCAGCAGCAGGACTCGCTTGGCATATCGGAAACCTACCCCGCGGCGTCATTCAGCCGTCAGATCGGGCGCCGCATCAATTTCTTCTGCCCGGCTGTCAAGACGCCGAGTACTGAGATCTGGGGCACCGGCGTCTATGCGACAGACTCCGCAATCTGCTCGGCTGCGATTCATGCGGGTGTGCTCGTGCTTGGCGAGGCCGGGCCCGTATCCATCGTCATAGGCCCAGTGGTCGCAAACGTCCAAGGATCGATACGGTATGGCGTCAAGTCCCAGAGTTACACCAACGGCGTACTGTACAGCTTCACTTTCGTGAAGCCGGAGTCGCCCGCCGCGATCGATTGGGTGACGAACGCTCTGGGCCTGCCGCGTGATTACAAGCCGACGATCAACGTCATCTGCCCGCCCGGCGGTAACGCCGACGCATTCATCTGGGGCACCGACACCTACATTGTCGATTCGGCGGTCTGTGTCGCGGCCGTGCACGCTGGAGTGATCGGCTTCGGCGGAGGCGCCGTCGCGGTCACGAAGGTGCCGGGCCTCCCGCAATACGACGCAACTTTACGCAACGGCGTCAGTTCGATTGCGGGGAGCGCCTGGGATGATGGGTACATCGTCGCGGCGGGCGTTGCGGGTACGGCGCCGGCGACCGCGAGCGACGGCCGGCGCGTCATTCGAACGACGGGTTACACCGCGGCCGGCGACGCGGTCGACATCTCGCCGCGCACGATTCACACGGCAGGATACGAGGGCACGGGCGCGGGCGCGGGCGCGGGCGCGGACATCGTCCCGCGGGTCATTCACACGCGGGGTTGGACGGCGATAGGTGGCGCACCATGAGGAGCTGGACTATGCAAATACGATCGATGATAGCGACGATTGTCGGTGGCGTTGCGCTGGCGGGCGCGGCCGCCGCGCAGACTATGCCGGGCGACGTGACGTTCGAGGTGCCGATCAACTTGACGCGGCTCGCCGCCGACATCACACAGATCGATGTGACCTGCTCGATCGCGAGTGACGCGATCGTCGCAACCCGTGTGGTACGCGGAGCCACTAACGCCGGCAAGCTTGCGGGCCACGTCGTGCTGCCGGTCACGAACGGGCGCGTCGTCACGACGGCGAACGTCGTGGTGAAGGTTGCGCCGGGCGCGCTCCAGGACCCCTACGGCAAGTACGCGACCGCGACCTATGACTGCATGCTGACGGGCTACAGTGCCAGTATCCGCGCGGTGCGCACGGGCGGAGGCGTGCCGGCGGGCTGGGATATCTTCGATCAGAACAGCGCCAAGCCTTCGTTCCGCGTATCGCCGACTCCGCAGCGGCTCACGGGCAGCTTTACCTGGTGAGCGCAATGGTCCTGTTCTCCGCTGAATGTTGAGTTTGATAGTCCTCGCCTTAGCGCAGCTTCGTCGCTTTGAGAAGCGCGTCGGCGCGCTCAAGGTCCCCGTTGACACGCACGACCGTTCGTCCGGGGACGCCGGTGACCGGCGGCAATAAGACCACCAACTCCGCGTGCGGATTGCCGTTGCTCTCCTGGTAATCCTGGCGATAGCCCTTGCCAACGGCGGACGCCACCGGCTTGTACGCGCTACTCATCGCGACGTCGGTTTCTCCATAGATCAACGTGAACTGTGCGGTTTCGTCGCGCGTCATCTCAGCGTCGATCGCGGTCATTTCCGCTTCGGCCACGCTGTCGGTCATCAGCGGCTCGCGTTCCGCCGCCAGCTTGTTGCTTTCCTCCGAGATGGCCGCGAAAGCGGCGATGTTCTGCTGACCGGCGGCCGCTTCGATTCGCTTGGCCAAATCTGCCTGCCGGCGGTCGAGATCTGCGAGTTTCGCTTCTTTGGCCTTGTTGCGTGCGCCGGCTCGCGCCCTTACTGCCTCAGTCTTTTTAAGCGCGGCATCGCCGCGCGCCTGCATCTGCGCCGCGCTCCGATTGAATGTACGCGTGAACGACCAGCGTGTGAAGTTGTACAAAGGGCTATCGCAGATAAATGTGATGAAGGGCTCCTTACGGTCGTCGCTTGCGGTCCATCCGTCAGGCGCCTGCGGCGCGATGCGCTGAAACAGCGCGAACCCGTCCGCATAGGCCTTCGCCTCGGCGGCGGTTGGCGGCCGCTTGAGTCCGTCGCACTGAGCGGTTGCCATTCGCGCGGCTGAGAGCATCACGACGCTTACCACCGAGAGCGAGATGGATCGAAAGTAATGCTGGCTTCGCATGGAGAGTCCCCTTGGCGCGCTGATTACTGGTTGTTGTCGGCGCATTTTAGGCCGTTCCAGCGATACATCGATTCAGGCTTCTGGTCGGCTATTGAAAAGGCGTATAACTCAGTGAAAGTAAAAAGGTCAGGAGACGACTCGAACTCCCACGGACCGCTTCGCTGGAGCGATTGCTGCCGGCCCCCGCAATTCTGCGCCCAGCCCATATCAAGCGACCTGGCGGCTGCGGGGCGAAGTGACTGGGGCTTGACAATCCAAAAATGTCGGCGCGATATTCAGCGTAGGCGAGATGTCGGAGGGAGAGGGGTGCTCATGGAAAATCCTGGGCCGTGCCGCTGGGCGCCGTGGTTGGCCGGTGTCTGCGCCGTGGTGGTGTCGATCGCGGGTGGAGCAGCCCGCGCCCAGGGTGACCGGGAAACCCAGGAGATCTCGCGTTACGTGCTGACTGAGGCGGGCCTGGCCAAGTACTCCGCGGCGACCAACAATCTCAGCAAGCTCGGCAAGTCGGCCCCATCGCGCTGCGAAGACAAGGACGATGAGACTCCCTCGTCGCTCGACAAGTTCGTGGCCAAGGTCGACGCAAATCCCGCCGCGAAAGCCGCGATCCAGGGCGCGGGCATGACGACCCGTGAATACATGGTGTTCAGCATGTCGTTATTCCAGACGGGCCTCGCCGCCTGGGCCCTGGAGCAGCCGGGCGGCAAGCTCGCGCCCGGCGTGTCGAAAGCGAACGTCGATTTCTACAAGGCGCACAAGGCCGCCCTCGAAAAGCTCGGCGCCGCCAGCAAAGACAAGTGCGACGATTCCGGAGACGACCGCGACTCGGGTGACGACCGTGACAGCGAACAATAGCCGGTTGAGGACGCTCGCGCTGCTGGCCATTGCGTCCGCATGCCTGGCGGCCGTGGCCAACGCCGCCGGCAAGATTCCCGTGATCAGCCAGCGCACTTTCGCGGCGGGGACCGCCCACGTCGTCGTCACGGGATCATTCAGCTTTACGGCCGACATTGCGCTCGACATCCCGGCGAGCATCAGTGACGGCGAAGAAACCTGGCTGCAGTATGGCGCGTCGGGATCGGACGCACCCAATGCCCTGTTCAAGGTCAGCCCGACCGAGATCGGCATCATTGTCGGTCAGGGCAAGCCCTCCGCGACGGCGGGCAACGACACCTGCCAGGGCAAGCTCGACGTCACGGCAGCGTCGGTGAGCGGACACTACGTATGCAACGGTGTCACCTCGTACGATCCTCGCAATGGGCAGATGGGGACGGTCAACATCGATATCAGCTTGACCGCGACAACCCGTTGAGGGGTGAGAATTGCCGTCAGGAGGCGATGTGAATGCCGACCAAGTGATAGTGCGCGGTATGCAGATCGTGCTTGTAGGGCTGGGGACGCCGACAGTGTCCTGCTCGAGGCCTTCTGAACAATCAGCCAATCCGATAAACACGTCGACATCCGGCAAAGCGACGACTGGATTAGCAGCAAGCCAGCCCTCTATCCAGCCCAAGGACATGGGCAAGATCGTAGATTTGATCGCGACCGAGGACGCCGTGCTGCCAAAAGGCGAGTTCGAACCCGCACCCCCGCGACCGGCGTCCAATATTGACCAGGTGCTGAGGGCTAATTTCGGTTCTTGAACCGGTAGCTTTCGTTGCCGGTTTCGATGATGTCGCAGCGGCTGGCAAAGCGCTTGCAGGCATCGCAACCTGGCGCCCTCGCCCGCACCTGATCGACCCAGCCGCGCCTACTTCCCGTAGTGGATGTTCCAGTAGGACCGCACCCGGACCGGGATATCCTGAAGGTTCGTCATGCCAAGCAACATCTGGTTCATCAGCCAGGGTTCTTTCGCGTTGCCCTTGTCCCCGAACCGGTTGCAGCTCATCTCGAGGATGCTCTTGGTCTCACGGACCTGCGATTTCCGCACCTCGCGGTCGCAGAAGCCGACCAGGTTGACGGTCTTCGGATCGTCGAGGTGGCCTTCCAGGGTAAATGAGGAGGCAGGCCAGTTGAGCTGGAGCGTCTCCAATGGCGTCGACGGGAACACCCCTGTCCCGCAGCCATCGGTAATCTCGACGATGCGGGTCCTCTGCGTCCGTTCGGGTGGGAGCGTGACATCAATGCGGTAATCGGTCTGGCCCAGCGTGGGATCGGTATCCCCGAAGAAAGCGCCGTAGCTGGCAGTCACCGTGGCCGGGCCGGTCGTGGTGCCGCTGTAGGTCACGACCTCGTGCATGCTCAAGTCGCAATTGCCTGAAGGTAGCGAGAGGTGCTGGACGTGGTCTTCGGTGATGGTGCCGCTGACATCGATCTGCGCACGATACCGCCCGCCGGAGTAGGTCACGGTGACGTTCCGCGTGCCCAGCTGGCCGGTGAAATCATCCGAGTTGGGCACCAGGTGCCATCGATCCTCGGACCGGACCGTTTCAACCAGCGAAACCGTCCCCTCGACGTCGCAGGCTCCGTGCCCCCGGCTGAGCCAGTCCCGGGCCAGCCGGATGAACTCGTCCTGGTCCATCATGCCGGGCGGATGAGGGGGCTCCTCCCGCGCCCCGGCGGACATTCCCTCGAACGCGGCGATGATCAACTTGTCGCCCCGCAGGTGATTGGAGATGAACAGCTCGTGGCCCATCTTCGATGCGATTTCCGAAAACTGCCCGCACAGCTCGCGGTCGCTCTTGCCGACAAAGAAGTGGGCGGCCTCCGGCAGCTCCCAGAATGGGTGTGCCCTGTCTTCCCTCCCCTGTACCGTATTGTGGCAACCCACGCAGTCCGCGAGCGTCTGGTCTCCTCCCTCGTGGTTCCGCCCGGTGATCGGATCGACGTTGCCGTGGCAGTTGCTGCACCGATCGTGGCGGATGACTGGCAGCAGCTTCGCGAAGAGTTCCATCGGAGTCGGCGCGGCCGGCGGCTGCGTCGGCGCTTGCGCGTCGACGACCGTCACCGGAATCGACAGGGCACCGGCAACCAGCAGGATGGAGATCGATCGCATCAGGCAAACGCCTCGGGCGGGTCACTCCGCCAGGAGCCCGAACTCGTCCGAACAATTGGTGTAGGTCGAGCACGAAGCACTGTTGGAGGCGCGCATCCCGAACAATTCAGAGGCCAGCCCCAGGTAGTCATGCACGGCATCGTGCGGCGCGATCGACCGGTAACCATCCGTGCTGTGGCCCAGCATCTGCTGCCCGGTCACCGCCGGCTCGTCTATCGCATGTTGCAGGGCGGGGATGCGATCGGTCACCAGGAAAGTCTTGCGCTGCTGAAGGTACGCCGGAACCTTTCCGCCGGCGCCGAACCACTGGGCGCAGAACGGTACATACGCGTTGTTCGCTTCCTGCATGATGGGCGCGGCCTCCTTGAAGGCCCATTCCGGCCAGAAATCGCCCGCTTCGGTGTGCACCAATGACTTCGCGGCCCGCTTCCCCAGCGCCTGCATGCGCGTGCTCGCCGGCCCCAGCATCGCCTTCCGGGCCGCCTGGTACTGCGCCATGAATGCCTTGTCCCCGGCCTTGGCCTGCTCATAACGCGCGTTGGCCTGCGTCGTCTGCTGCATGGTGGCGGCAGGATTGGCCGCGCCCATGGCCTGGATCTGCGCCATCGCATGCTGCGGGTCCTTCATCAGGTATTGCTGCATGCGCTGCGCCTGCGCCATCGGATCTTTCGCTGCCTCGGAGCCCGCCTGCGACGTGATGCGCCTGTTGATCTCGTCCTGGCGGCTCCGTTCGGCCTCGATCGCCTGGCGCGCACTGGCGACCGAGTCGGAAAACCTGTCCTGCGAGGCGTAGCAGGCGGTCGGCCAGGCGGGCACCTTCGCCCAGGGATCGGAAGCCCGCGTGGCAGGGGCGGCCGCCAGCGCTGCATGGCTGATCAAGGCGGCCGCCAAGAGCGTGGTCATCGGGCGAATAGGAGATCCAGTCATGACGGGATGCCTCTGCGCTGTCGAGGACTGAGTTTATCCTCCGGCCCCATAAAGCTGTCAACAGGCCATTCGGAGCCGATAAACACGAGCGCTTCCGCGCCCACCGCGTCGCCCTTCTGCATCAGTGCCGCCTGCTGCTCCGAGAGCTTGGTTATCCGGGCCATGGCCGCATCGAGTCGCGGCTGCTTCGCCTTCATGCCCGTGGCGTTGGTCCGTGCTTCGTCTGCGACCATTTTGTCACGTGCATCCTGATCGCCAACATTCCGGTAGCGACGCGTGTACCCATAGTTCCATGGATCGCGCTCGTGGTCCCGGCACAGACTCACGGGAACCGAGGCCTGATCATCCGCCCACGAGCACCCATCCCGCCGGGGCGGGTGGCAGGGTCCTTTTCGCTGCCTCGAGAACAGAGGTCATCGTCGCGCGTTCGGCGGCTGTGGTATCCCGGTACTCATTGCACGACCCGTCGGCGTGCGCGATCGAGGCGGTTGTAATCGCCGCCACCGCACAGGCGAAGGTTGTCAGGTATCTCGTGAATTGCACGAGGTTTGGCCCTGTCTGTCAGTGCCGTCCAGATTACTTCACGAGCCGCAGCGCGAACGGATAGCGGTAGGCGATGCCCTGGTTGGCCTTGATAGCTGCCATGATCACCAGCACGGTGGCGCCGATACCGATGATCATCATCAGCGGTAAGGTCAACAAGATGCCGATGCCCAGGGTCAGCAGCGTCAGCAGCAGCAGCAGCAGGCAGACCCCGGAGACGGTGATCGCAAAATTCAACGCTTCCTTCCCCTGGTCATTTACGAAAGGCATCGTGTCCTTCTTCATCTGCCAGATGATCAGCGGCCCGATGAAGAAGCCAACGCTGCCGCCCCAGCCCGAGGTCACGAGGCCCCCGAGCAACGCGGACAGGTGCGCAAACATCGCCCACTGCTTTTCCTCGGCGCTGGCGGTACCGGTAAAGGCTGCCGGTGCTGCGGTGGAATCCTTCAGATTCGAGTCGTTCATGGGGTCTCTCCGTTCTGGTTTTCGCTGAGAATACGCTAGGGAAACACCATCCTGTCAATCCATTGGTGGCTGGCCCGGATCCGGGTGTATGATTTTGGGAGTGTCGAGTCATTGCGCGTACCAATTCTAAAAAGGGGACAATCATGGCTTCACTGTATCTGCGCCCCGCGTTGCTGGCGACCGTACTTCTGGTGTGCGTACCACCGGTGCTGCTGGCCGACCCACCCGCCAAAGGCGATCTCTGGCAAGTGAGCACCAGGATGTCGATGGAGGGCGTGCCGATGGAAATGCCGACGCAGACGGCCAAGTACTGCGCGGCGAAGGAGTGGACCAAACCGCCGGCCGGCGATAACCCGCGCCAGAAATGCACGCGCTCGGATTACCAAATGAGCGGCGGCAAGATTACCTGGACCGAGAGTTGCGTATCGCCGTCGATGACGGGCAGGGGCGAGATCACACGGCAGGGGACCGATGCCTACGCTGGGTCCATTACATACACGTCCGCACAAGGCAGCATGACGATCAAGCTCAGCGGCCGCAAGATCGGCGAGTGCGACAATCCGAGTTAGGGTGAGGTGCGCCAAAAAAGGCGACACCGGGGATGACGAGACCCTTGCGGCGCTGCAGCCGCACGGCGTCTATTTAACGAGCGACGCCCCCATTTTGCGATGCGCCGCCATGTCGGCGGGAGTCAATCTCAGGAAGTGGGCCGCATTGTTGTAGAGGATGTCCCGTTTCTGAGCCGCACTCAGGAACGGAGCATCGTTGATGACTTTGACAGAGCGCTCAATGACGCCCGGCCACACCATCTGGTCTGAGCCGAACATCACGCGGTTGCCAAAGCCCGACTCAACCATGGCCTGCAGGTAACGGTAGAAGACCGCGCGCGGTTGAGTGAAGACGATTACGCCCACGTCGACGTAGACCTGTGGGTGTGCATACAGTACTGCCAGCATGTCATCGATCATCGGAAAGCCGGCGTGCATGATATACACGCGCAGCCTGGGATGGCGGACCAGAACCTCCTCCATGGTCAGTGCACTATGCAGTCGGGCGCGGTAGTCAGACGCACCCATGTAGATGACCCCCGGGGGGCCGGGACCGACATGAATGCCGACGGGGATATCGAGCGCCTCGGCCAGCGCCCAATATGGCTCCATCCGCGGATCGTCCGGCGCGACGCCTGCGTACTGATTGGTCACCTCGCCCAGCACCGCCATCTGCCCGGACGCAAAAAGCTCGCGCACCTTGTCGAGCGGCTCCTGGTTCGGCCCGATCTGGAACTCCAGCCCGGGTATGAATCGCCCGGGCGCGGCCGCGCGCCAAGTGGCCACCCGCTGCGGCGTACCGCTCACCACGCCGACGATGTTGAGCCTGTTCATCACGGTGATGGTTTCATTCATCAGCGCCTCGTTGGTCATCGGCGACCACACCGGATCTTTGCAAGGTGGATGCTTGAACCGTTCGATGAAGAGATCGGGGTAGGGTTTCGCAGGATCCCAGGCGGGAAAGATCACGATCGGGGTGCACATACCCATGGGCGGCGGACCCTGTTCGTCTGCGGCCAGCGCGTGCATGTGCACGTCGATGATGGGCTCGATCTCGCGAGCAAAGGACTGAAATGGGAAAGCGCACAAGGCCAGCGCGACCAGAATTCTCATCCGAGCCCTTGAACTGATTAAGCAGATTGCACTCAACTTCTTACACCGGCGCGCCCGCAATCACAAGCCTTCGCGCGACGCGAGCCGTTTCGGCGTGGACCTGCGCGCCAAGGCGATGATCGCGGCGGCATCAGCGGCTACGTCCGGTACGCTGATGGCCGCCAGCTCGCACGGATACGGATGCATACTCCCCGGATGAAAACTCAGTTCGCTTCGCTGGCGATCGCTCTGCTGCTAGCGTTTTCAGGCCAGTCCGCACCAGCTGCCGGCAAGCCATTTGCATGGCCCGGTGGCGCGAAAGCTGCCGTCAACCTTAGCTATGACGATGCGATCAATTCGCAACTCGATAACGCGATTCCGGCACTCAATAGGTATGGGTTGAAGGGCACATTCAATCTGGTCCTGAGCAGCGCTACCGTAGGCGAGCGTCTGGCTGAGTGGCGCCAGGCGGCAACGCAAGGCCACGAACTCGCTAACCATACGCTGTTTCACCAGTGCTCCGGTGCGGTCCCCGGCCACGAATGGGTAACGGTTGATAACGATCTCGACAAGGTCAGCGTCGGGCAACTCGCGGCGCAGATACGCCTCGGCAATGCCATGCTGCACGCAATCGATGGTAAGACGGCGCGCACCTTCGCCGTACCCTGCGGCGATTTCAGGGCTGCCGGTGAGAATTATATTGCGGCGATCAAAGCCGACTTCGTGGCCATCAAGTCTTCCCCCGGTGGTGTCACGCCGGACATGTGGACACTGGATCCATTTGCCGTGAGTACCGCAGCGCCAACGAACGTCACTGGAGAGCAGTTGATTGCAATCGCCAGAGAAGCCGCTGCGAAGGGCACGATGGCCGACTTTACCTTTCACGGAGTCGGTGGCGACTATCTTGCCGTGTCCAGAGAGGCGCACGAAGAGCTGTTGAAGTACCTCGCCGACAACAGGAGCATCTACTGGACTGACACATTCATCAACATCATGATGTATGTGAAGAACAAGCAGAGTCAGGCGCCGTGATCCCCTTGCCCAAGTGAGTGCGTTACTTGCTGCATCGCGACCTGGGATATGGCTCGAGTTCGAAGATCATTGCCGAGGGCGCAATCTGTCTCGCGCGTGAGGTGAGCCGGACGCAGACGTGTGGCGGGTACCGGCCTTTGTCGATCGTTGCCATCGCCATTGGGCCTTTGGATTTCCTAGCCTTCGAAACGCCATGCGCCCGAGAGTGCAAAGCGCGGGTCCCCGGCGAGCCGCAATCCGAAGTTGCAGCCCTCGAGTGTCGGCAAGGCGGCCAGCGTCACCTGCGCGTCGTAATACACAGGTCCCTTGATCCATAGATCGAGTAACTGGACGGGGTTCTCCGGCGCATCGATCTGCCGCAGGCACAGCGCGGCGCTGCGTTGCGGGTGTGCAAAGGCGGCTGCAAAGCGTAACCGCCGCGCATACACGGACCCGAGGTGAATGCCATTGAAGTCGCCAGTCAGCTGGCAAAACTTCCAGCGACCGCCGCGTGGCATGCGAAAAGATGTTGGCTCGGGCGCAGCGGCCAGATCGGGAGACGGCACTTGCTGTACCTTCTCGCCCGCGTCCAGCAGATAGTTGCCGCGATAAAAAAAGGTCGTCGTCCCGGACCAATGGCAGATTCCGGCACTGAGCAGGCGGCTGTCGAGGTCGACTTCAATGCCTTTGTCGGTCTGCCGTTGCGCACCGACGGCGCATTCGAGTTGGTATTCCGAGTCCATCTCGATCGGCCGGCTCTGGCTCAGGCGGTTACGAATCTGCAGCGCATTCCAGATGGGCAACGGAAATTCCGGCCGCGTGAGCACCGACATGGTCAAGCGAAATCCCAGGATCTGCGGGAGGAGGATCGATGCGACCGGCCGTTGCTCCCCACTGGCGGTCAATTCTGCTAACAACCGGGCTTGCGCTGCCGTCAGCCGGAAGTTTGTCCATTGTGCCCGGATCGGCCCGAACTGGATGAGTGAGCCCGCAGCCAGCGGACTCCTGCGCAGTGCACGCGCCATGTACGCCAGCGCAGACGGCGGCCGCTCATGGATGGTGACGGAATATAAGGGAGTTCCCCGTCCCTGAAGCGGCGTGGGCCGCACGGCATCAAAGTGCCAAGATTGAGTTTGCGTGATCAATCTAAACCAGAGAAGGGGAACTCATGAACGAGATTACTACGATCGGTGTGGACCTCGCAAAGGAAGTCATTGTGGTGTGTGCGGGGGATGCCGAGGGGCGCAGCGTGTTCTTCAAGCAGCTGAGCTTCAGCGGTTTTGCGCAATGGGCGGCGATGCAGGCACCGTGCACCTTTGGGATGGAGGCGTGCAGCTCCGCGCATTTTTGGGGACGTCGGCTCAGCAGTTACGGCCATACGGTACGATTGATGGCGCCCGAGTTCGTTAGGCCGTTCCGCAAAAGCAAGGGCGCGAAGAACGACCGCAATGACGCGCAGGCCATTCTCACTGCGGCCCGTCAACCGGACATGCGCTTCGTTGCGGTGAAATCGGCCGATCAGCAGGCGATGCTCGCATGGCATCGGATGCGTAAGGGCTGGAGCGATGATCGCACGGCGCTCATCAATCGACTGCGCGGACTGTTAGCCGAGTTCGGCGTATGGCTGGGACGATCACCCACAGCGCTGATGCGTGCCTTGCCACAGCTAGCGGAAGATCAGACGATGCCAGCACGCCTGCAGCCGATCTTGAGCTGCGCCCGCGAGCAACTGCGTCTTCTTGATGAACGAATCGAGCGTTGTGAGCGAGAGATCCGGGCCCATGCGCAAGACAGCGAAGATGCCCAGCGCCTCAGTGCCCTAACAGGGATTGGCCCGATCACCTCCAGCGCCATCGTGGCCACGATCGCACACGCCCGTGACTTCAAGAACGGTCGGCAGATGGCGGCTTGGCTGGGACTGGTGCCCAAGCAGAACAGTTCCGGCGGCAAGGAGCGCCTGGGAGCCATTACCAAGCGTGGCGACACGTATTTGCGTGGCTTATTGACCCAGGGTGCACGCTCCACGCTGCAGGTCGCGCTCAACAAAACACCCGACAAGCGTTCGCGATTGCAGCACTGGATCGTCGAGTTGCGCGCGCGAGTGGGTTATCACAAAACGTTGGTAGCCATCGCTAACAAGCATGCGCGAATAATCTGGGCCATCCTCACCACGGGCGAGACCTACGATCCGCAGGCCTGGCAGCGGCATACGCCGCAGGCCACCTGAGCCCGCACGAACCGAATTGTTCTTCAGTAAATGACTGTGCAACGCAAGATAGCTCACGAGGTTGGACCGAGCGCTGTGAAAACCTGGCTAGCAGCTTGGCGCACTTACCCCGGGAGCGACCGATCATCGCTCCCGGGTGTCGCCGACGACGGAATGAGGACACAGCGGGCGACTAATATCTTGGCCCGGATGATCCAAAGTGAACGCACGAAACATCCAACAAGGCCGCGTAGAGAGATGCAGTCTTATCCTCGTCCTCGATCCCGGCGCACACGTCAGAATCGCTGTCGTGCACCACCCACAGCGCTCGAATGAGAAAACTAAATCAGCTCTTGACGGGGTACTCCGTAGAGTGTTGTTAGGCATGCGACTTCGCGCAGGGGTTGTCCAAGTTTTCAGCGCAACAAGATATGTCAAATCCCGTACCCGCGAAATAGGCATCAAGCGCAGCCAGGGCCGCGAGAACCCGCTTCCAGGAGCCGCCCTTCGCAGGCGCAACGTGACCTGACGCACAAAATCGCCCGCCGCAGCTACAGCTTCAGCAAACCGGGCCGTTAGCGGCTGTGACGGTCAAGCGACCGTGATGCGTGCATACGATTGGCCATTTCGAAACCTGAAGGAACCCGTTCCTATGAACATCAAGACTTTTGTCAGAAGTGCGCTGGCGTTAGGCGCCGCGGCTGTTACGGTGACTGGCTACGCGGCCAGTGACACCGCGACCGCCACTGCGACGGTCATCGTACCGATCACGATCACCAAAGCCGTGGACCTGTCGTTCGGCAAGTTCGCGCACGGTGCGGGTGGCACGGTGACGGTCAGCAACAGCGGCGCCCGCACGGCAGCCGGCGCGATTCTGTCGGCCGTGGGCAGCACGCCGACGGCGGCCAGATTCAACATCGTCGGTGACGCGCTGGCCACGTACAGCATCGCGATCGCGCCCGACGCCGCCATCAGCAACGGTGGCGCCGGTGCAACCAACAACATGGCGCTGGCCATCAGCAGCGATTTGACAGGCGCTAACGTGACCACGGGCGACGTGACTGTGGCTGGTGGAACGCTGTCAGCGGGCGGTCTGCAGTCCATCTTTATCGGCGGTACATTGACTGTCAACGTGGCCCAGGTCGCTGGCGCGTACACGGGCAATATCGTCGTCACGGTCGAATACAACTAAGTCAAATAGCGATGAGCCCGCAGATCCCTGCGGGCTCATCCTTGCCTCGCAGTCCATAGGACTGCCTGCCTGCAGCGGGCCTCTGCAACACCCCTGTTGACCTGTCTCGCGATCCCGCGTATCACAGTACCCTTAATAGGGGCTGGGTTTCATGCGCATCACAACCGTGGCCGTACGCGGGCTTGCGTTAGGCGTCGTCATTATGGCGACCCACAGCTATGCGGCTAACGCGGTCGCGGCGGCCGGCGCCACGGTGATTGCCCCCCTCGCGATCAACAAATCCGCCAATCTTTCTTTCGGCAGTTTCGCACCTGGCACGGGCGGCTCGGTCACGGTGAGCACCAGCGGTGTGCGTGTCGCGGACAACACCATCCTGTCGACCGCTAACAGCTCGCCGACGGCGGCCCAATTTGCGGTCAGCGGCGATCCGGCGGCCACATTCGATATCAGCGTGGTGGCGTCCACCACGCTGGACGATGGGGCTGGGCACAGCATGGCCTTGGTCACCTGCAGCGACCTGACGGGCGCAAATACCACTTCGGGCAATGTCGCAGCCGGCACTCTGTCTGCCGCCGGCTCGCAGTCATTGTTCGTCGGCGGCACGCTGAGCGTCGCTGCAGCACAGATGCCGGGCTTGTACAGCGGCAGCATTGCGGTCACCGTCGAGTACAATTAGCCGCTCATCCCGCGAGCTCCCGCCTGAGTGCATGTCACTGCCACAGCGAAATCATCTTCGATTGCTGCTCGCGCTCGCGAGCTGCACCTGCCTGCCATTGCTGCAGGCAGCGAACATCGCCATCGTCAATTCGCAATTGCTGTCTTTCGGCAAGTTTGTCGCAGCTAACGGCTCGGTCACGGTGAATCCAGGCGGCACGCGCAGCGCCAGCGGCGCCATTGTGCTGTTGCAGACCGGACCTGGCCAGGCGGCGCAGTTTGTCGTGACAGGTGATGCCGACGCCGTTTACTCGGTGTCGCTGCCCATCGACGGAACCGTCTCGATAACAAACGGCGGCAGCAGCGTGGCGGTCAATGGCTTTGCGAGTAACCCTGTATCCACGGGCGTGCTGCAGGTGAGCGGCACCCAGATACTCAACGTGGGTGCACGGCTCGACGTCACTGCGGGCCTGACACCAGGTGCGTATTCGGGAACGTTCAGTGTCGTAGTCGACTACAATTAGCCGACCTGACACGCGGCAGGCGATAGGAAACGCACAGTTGCTTATTCAAGTCGGCGCATTAACCTTGTCAGCCCCGGTCCGTCGCCACTGGCCGCAGCTGCTGGCTGCTTTGTTAGTATTTCTGCCTGGGGCCAATCGCGCGGCCGCGCAACTCATGGTGTTTCCGACCCGCATGGTGCTGGAAAGCAATCAGCGCGCCGGCCAGCTCGAGATCGTCAATAACACCGCCAAGACGGTGACCTACCGCATCACGCTGGTGAATCGCCGCATGGACGAGAATGGCAAATTCCTGCCGGCCGAGGCCGCGGCTCCCGGCGAGCTGTTCGCAGACAGCATGTTGAGCTACTCGCCGCGGCGGGTCACGCTCGCCGCGGGCGCCGGTCAGGTGATCCGCATCATGGCGAGGAAACCCGCCAACCTGGCCGCGGGCGAGTACCGCTCGCACTTGTTGTTCAGCGAGCAGGCCGAGCCCACGGGCGCGACCAGCGCCCAGCCCGCAGCTGATAACACGGCCGACATCGGCGTGGCGCTCACAGCGCTCGTGGGCGTCTCCATTCCAGTGATCCTGCGCACCGGTGAAACTTCAGTCACGGTGACGCTCGGCAATCTCGGGTTGATCAAAGCAGCTGCGGGCCAGCCTGCGAGCCTCGCGGTCGACGTGCAGCGCAGCGGCAGTCAATCCTGTTACGGGGATCTCACAGTCATTTTTACGCCTGCCGGCGGCGCAGCGCTGGTTATTGGCAGGGCGAATGGCGTGGCCGTGTACACGCCCAATGCGCTGCGGCACGTGAAGATTCCCCTTAGCCCGCCGGCCAGTGCCGTGCTCGCCAACGGCACCGTGACTGTTAGCTATCGGGAACGCCCGGAGCGCCGCGGGGCGCCGGCAGTGGAAGCTTCGCTGTCGTTGCCCTGATCTGATGGTGACTGCGCAGGGTCCGCGCCAACGCCCCGACGGGCCCAGACGACCGCGCTACGGCGTGCTGCTCGCGCTGGCCATGCTGCTGCCACAGGCTGCGCTGGCCCAGAACGCCAACGAGCCACCGGCGGCCGTCGAGTCTGATGTGCTGCTGTTGCAGATGATGGTGGACGGCCAGCCGCTGTCTGAGGTGCTCACTGCCTACCAGTCGGCTGACGATATTCTGCTGCCGCTCGGCGAGATGGCCCGGCTGCTAACGCTGGCGATCACGACGGAGCCAGAGCGCGGCATCGCCAGCGGCTACATCCTGACGGAAGAGCGCGTCTTCGCGCTCGATCTCGCGCAATCCAGCGTGATCGTCAACAACAAGCGTGAGATCGTTGACCTTGGCGCAGTGCAGAAGCGCAGCGACGACATTTACGTGCCCAGCCGCCTGCTGGCGCGCTGGCTGCCGATCGATATCGACGTCGACATGTCCGGCCTGTTGCTGGTTCTGCGCACGCGCGAGCGCCTGCCGATGCAGTTTCGTCTCGAACGGGAAGCGCAGGCCGCACGCCTTGGCACACGCACCGAAGACGCCGCTCCCCAGTATCCGCGTTACGACATTCCGTATCGGATGCTCGCCTGGCCGCTGATCGATCAGACCCTGAGCCTCGACTATTCGCGCAGCAACGCCTCGCAAGAGTCCGGCGCGCGCTATTCTGCGTACGCGACAGCCGACTTTCTGAAAACGCAGGGCGAGCTGTACCTCAACGCGAACTCGTCCTCAGAACCGACCGAGCTGCGCCTGACACTCGGGCGCAATGATCCGGATGCCGGCTTGCTGGGGCCGCTGCATGCGCGCACCGCATCCTTTGGCAGCATTGCCGTTCCCGCGGAGGAGAACATCTCGCGCACCAATGCGCTCGGTGAGGGATTGCTGATCAGCAATCGACCCTTGTCACAACCTAACAGCTTCAGCCAGCATTCACTGCGCGGCCCGTTGCCACCGGGCTGGGACGTCGAGTTGTACTTCAACGACGTACTGATCGGCTTTCAGTCATCGGGCCCCGAAGGCCAGTACCGTTTCGACGATCAACCACTGCTGTTCGGCAATAACGAATTCCGGCTGGTGTTCCATGGGCCGCTCGGACAGGTGCGCGTGGAACGCGAAACCTTTCTGCTCGATCGCTCGGCGATTGCGCCGGGCGAGGTGTATTACAGCCTCGCTCAGCAGCGCGATAAACAGGGGTTCGACCGCAGCGTCGCCCATGTCGACTGGGGGCTCAGCGAGCATCTGACCGCGACCGGCGGCTTTGTGCGTGCACCGGTTGACGGCACCGTCCAGGACTTTGTGCACGCCGGCCTGCAATCGTATTGGCACTCGTTGCTGCTGAGCGGCAGCGCGGTGAAATCGCAGGATGGCTCGCTGTTTGAGCTGGGTTTGCGAACGCGCCTCGGGAAATGGTCCGTGATCGCGAGTCACGCGCAATTGCAGGACTTCAGCAGTGAGTTGTTTCTGCCGAGCAATGATGCCGTGCGCTCCAACACCCGGCTGCGGGTCGATGGCGCGATGACCTTCACGTCGACGAACATTCGCCTGCCGATCACGCTTGAGGCCACCCGGCAACTGCGCGACTCGGGCGCCAGCGCGCTCGACATGTCGGGCCGGATCTCGGCGCGCGTGCGCGGCCTGCTGGCCAGCGGGCAACTACACTGGAACGCGGTTGGCGGGCAGGACCGTGCCGATGCCACAGTGCAGTTGAGCCGCGGCGTGGCCGGCGTGAGTCTGCGTGGCGAGGTCAATTACACACTGGAGCCCGAGAGCCGACTGGCAGCGATCGCCATCAGCGCTGACAAGCGCCTCGGCAAGGGCTATCTGCAGACCATCAACGTGACGCGGCGCTTCGATTCGTCCGAGACGCTCTACACCGCAGGCCTCAGCAAGATCCTCGGCAGTTTCGGCCTCGGCCTCAACGCAGGCTACTCATCGAACGGCGCGGTCAGCGCCAGCCTGCAGTTGTTCGTCGCGATGGACCGCGGGCCGCGCGGCGCCGGCTGGCAGTTCGATGCACAGCCGGTTGCTAACAGCGGCGGCGTGTCGGCGCTGGTCTTTGTGGATGACAACATGGACGGCCGCAGGGATCCTGGCGAAGAGGCGATTCCGGGCGTCGCCTTCACCGTCAACGGTGGACGATATCCGCTGAAGACGAACGCCGATGGCGTTGCCTATCTGGCGCGCCTGTCGCCTTTGCAGCACACCGACATTGCACTGGTCGGCGAAACGCTGGAAGACCCGCACTGGCTGCCACGGAAGGCCGGCCTGCAGCTGGTGCCGCGCCCCGGCACCATTGCGGCGCTGGACATTGCCGTGCTGCGGACCAGCGAAATCGACGGCACCGTTTACCTGACCGAGAACGAGCGGCGGCGCGAACTCGGTTCGCTGCTGATTGAAGTGGCCGACGCGACGGGCCGTGTCATCGCAACCAGTACCAGTGGCGCCGACGGTTATTACGTTCTCGCGGGCGTGCCGGCAGGTGACTACGTTGTTAGGGTCGCGGCCGCGCAACTGCAGCGGCTGGGATTGCAGGACAGCGCGGCACATCCGATCAGCGTGGCACGCGACGGCTGGCTGGTGAGCGGCATCGACATAGACCTGCAACGCGCAGCAATTCCCTGAGCCTGAAAGACCATAACACATGAAAAACTGGCAGCGACTTCGCAACATCATCGGCGGCTCCGCCGGCAATTTCGTCGAGTGGTTCGACTGGTTCGTGTATGCGTCCTTCGCGATCTATTTTTCGCGCGCATTTTTCCCGCAGGGCAGCCAGACCGTGCAACTCCTGAACGCGGCCTTTGTGTTTGCCGGCGGCTTTCTGGCGCGGCCGCTGGGCGCCTGGCTGATGGGCCGGTATGCCGACCGCGCCGGCCGGCGCGCCGCGCTGGCCTTGTCGGTGGGGCTGATGTGCCTGGGGTCGCTCGCCATTGCGATCATGCCGGCGGGTCTGGGGATCGCGTCCACCGTGCTGCTGATCGCCGCGCGCGTATTGCAGGGCCTGTCGCTCGGCGGTGAGTACGGCGCCTCGTCCACCTACGTCAGCGAAATGTCGCACCGGACCACCCGCGGCCTGTGGTCGGGCGTCTATTACTCGACGCTGGTGGCCGGTCAGCTAACAGCGGTGTTGGTGCAGGTATTGCTGCAGCTGGTGCTGACCGAAGCGCAGCTGTATGCCTGGGGCTGGCGTGTGCCGTTTGCGATCGGCGCGCTGCTGGCACTGGTGGTGTTCTGGATACGGCGCGGCATCGATGAAACCCATGTGTTCGTGGTGGAATCAGACGGCGCGAGTCACGAGAGCACCGGCTGGCGTCTGCTGACCCGTTATCCCAAAGAGACACTCATGGTCATTGCGCTCAGCGCCGGCGGTGGTGTCGGTTTCTACACCTACACCACCTACATGCAGAAGTACCTGGTAAATACCGCAGGGTTCCCCAAGGACAGCGCCTCGCGGATTATCACGCTGGTGCTGCTGACCATGATGCTGCTGCTGCCGCTCACGGGCTGGATCTCGGACAAGATCGGCCGCAAGCCGGTGCTGGCCTTTTCCTACGGCGCGGGCGCTTTGTTAGCGGTGCCGGTATCGACGGCGCTCGCCACCGTGACGGATCCGGTGCAGGCCTATTTTCTCTGCATGCTGCCGGTGATCGCCCTGTGCGGCTATGCCGCGCTCAGCAGCATCATCAAGGCGGAGCTGTTCCCCACGCGGGTCCGGGCTTTGGGCGTGGCCTTGCCATACGCGTTCTCGCAGGCCATTTTCGGCGGTAACGCCGAGACCGCGGCGCTGCTGTTCAAGCGCGCGGGTCACGAGCCCGGCTATTACTGGCTGGTGAGCGGATTCATGACCCTCGGCCTGGTGGTGGCGCTGTGCATGCGGGACACCCAGAAACAGAGCCTGATTGCCGACGGCTGATGGTTAACGCGGATCGACGTCGTACGGCAGTAATAATCTTCCAACCGGTTGTTGTAAACAACCAACGGTTGTAGCCCTGCAACTGGCCGCGACCCTGCTGAAACCCAGCGTTTCGTTGACATCATGAAGATATGACGATTAAATCTCTGCTCGCCACTTACCGGCTGGGGGACTCTACAAATGCTGTCATCTCGCAACTTGACGATCGCGGTTGCTTCTTTGCTCACAGGCGTGGCGTTTGCGCCCGCTTTTGCGGCGGAAGGGGAACTTGAGGAGATCACGGTTACCGCTCGTAAGATAACCGAGCGTCTGCTCGACGCGCCAATCTCGATCACCGCGTTCAGCGCGACTGCGATCGATGAGAAAGGCCTGAAAAACCTCGAGGACGTCGCCAAATCGACACCCGGCATGCAGTACTCGCTGCAGGGTGGCCAGATTCCCGGCCGCTACAACTCCGCGATCCGATTCCGCGGCATGAACGTCAATTCGGCGGCGCCGTCGCTGCAATTGTCGGCCTTGTTCGTCGACGGCATTTTTTCACTCGGTGGCACGCAATCGATTCCCTATGACGATATCGAGCGCATCGAAGTGGTGCGTGGACCCCAGTCCGCGACCTACGGCCGCAGCACCTTCGCGGGCGCGGTCAATTACATCACCCGCACGCCCTCGCTGACCGACTTCTCCGGCCAGATCAATGTGTCCGGCGCGACCTTCCAGGACAATTCGGTCTCGGCAGGTTTCGAAGGTCCGATCATCAACGACAAACTGGCGTTTCGCATTGGCGCCCGCTATTACTCGCGCGGTGACGTCGAAAAGGCGTCGGACGGCGGCGGATTTGGCTCGGAGTCGAGCAAGTCCATTCAGGGCACCTTGTATTTCAAGCCCACGGACGCGCTGAGCATCAAGGTGCGCGCATTTTACGACGTGGACGACGACGGCGCGGCGCTGGGCGGCATCGTGCAGGGCTTGCGCAATAACACCTGCGCCGGCGTAACCGTGCGAACACAGGATCCCCTGGTCCCGGTGGCGTCGCCGATGAATTACATCTGCGGCGCGGTCCCGGAGCAGGGCAGCGCCATTTCGGCGACCGGGGGTTTCAACATCATCGACACGCCAACCTCGCTGCGTCCGCCGCAGGCGGTCGCGATCGGTCAGCCGAATTACCTGATCAACACGCTGGTGAACGCGCCGTCGCCGGTATTGGCGGGCGGCGTGCCGCAAATCGATCATATCGGCCTGATTCGCAACGTCGCGCGCTATTCCCTGACGGGCGAATATGATTTTGGGAACGGCTACAACGCGATTTTCCAGGGCGGCATGAACAAGCTGCGCGCGAACTGGATTCGTCCCTTCGGCCTGACGCCGCTGGGCATCTGGTGGTCCCGGGATCCGCAGAACTCCGAGGACAAGAGCTTTGAGCTGCGCCTGACCTCGCCGCAGGATGGCAAGTTCACCTGGCTGGTCGGCATCAACAAGTATGACCAGGACTTCATCTCCTCCGGTTCAGGTGGCGATGCGGTGAACCTGTGCTGGCCAATACCGGGACGGCCGGTGCGTGCCACGGGCGCTCCATGCGTGGTCGGCGATGTGAGCTCGATCTTGTTTGCGAACGGCCTGGCGCAGGATTCGGATCACGTCGAGACCTTCGGTATTTTTGCCGCGGCGAACTACAAGCTCACCGATCAGTGGACCCTGAGTCTCGAAGGGCGCCATCAAAAGGACGAATCGACCAGCGGCGTGCTGACGGCCAAGCCAATCAAGGTCGAGGAAACCGGTTTCCTGCCGCGTTTCATCGTGCGCTACCAGCCTAACAACAACACCAACATCTACGCGAGCTATTCCAAGGGCGTCCTGCCGCCGCAGGTCAATACCCAGCTTGCAATTGCGACGGCGCGCGAACTGGCGCAATACCAGACCGCGCAGCCCGGTGTACCGACGGTCATCCCGGGCGATGATCTCAAGATGTATGAACTCGGCTGGAAACAGAAATTCTGGGAAAACCGTGCGGAAATCGCGCTGTCGGTGTATTCGGGCAAGTGGAAGAACCAGAAGGGCCGGTCAGTGGCGGCGATTCGCGAAGACTGCGGCAGCCCGTCGCATGGTGTCGGCAATGCGGGTTCTGGCTGTCTGGCCCCGGGCGCCGTCAACCTGCCGGGTCAGCTCCTCGCCGCACAGGGACAGCCCGCCACGCTGGTCGATGGCACGCCGTTCCTCAATTTCCGCAACTTCAACGTACCGGGCAACAGCAAGGTTGAAGGCGTGGAATTCGCGGGCAACGTCGCGCTGACCGATCGCTGGCAGGCCGCGGCGACCTTCACGGTCGCGAAGACCGAGTACGAGGACTTCACCTTCAACTTCCTGTCCGCGATTTCGGTGTTCACGCAGATGAAGGGCAACCAGAACGCGCGCTTCCCGAAGACTTCGGGCAACGTGTCGAGCAGCTACCACGCGCCTTTCAAGGGCGATTGGGAGTGGTTCATCAATGGCGACCTGAACTTCGTCGGCAAGACCTACACCGACGAAAGCAACCTCGCGTACTGCAAGGCCTATACGACCGGCAATGTCCGGCTCGGCTTCGAGAAGGAAAAGCTGCGCATCGAAGGCTTCGTGCTGAACGCGACCGACGAGCGCGCCTGGACGTCCTGCGCACGCTGGTCGGATTTCGATTCGGTGGCAACCATCGGCACGGCATTCCAGGGTGTCGCGGTGTCGCCGCTGATTCCGCGTCAGATCGGATTGCGCGCGACCATCAGGTTCTGATCGCCGTTGCGGTCCTGAGCTAACAAAGGCCGCCCCTCACCGGGCGGCCTTTTTCTTGCGCGCGTCTGTTAGCTGAAAACCCGGCCGGGGTTCAGGATGGCGCGCGGATCCAGCAGCGCCTTGAGCCGGCGCATCTGTTCGATGTCGGCCGCGGAACGGCTGAGATGCAGGTAGTCGCGCTTCGCGATGCCGATACCGTGTTCGGCCGACACCGCGCCGTCATGGCGCGCGAGCGGCGCCAGCACCAGCTCGAGGATTCGTGCCTTGCTGGCCGTATCGGGCGCGTCGATGATGTAGTGCAGGGTCCCGTCTCCCAGGTGCGCGAAACGCAAGGCTGTCAGCGCCGGAAACTCCGCCTGCAGTGATTGCGCGACCTCATCGCTGTAGGCCTGCAGCGTGGTCAGCGGCAGGCTGACATCGAAGGCCATGCTGCGCTGGTAGATCTGCAGCAGCTGCGCCACGGCATCGCGCAGCGCCCAGAACTCTTCGGCCTGCGACTGCGACTGGGCCAGCACGCCATCGCTGACCAGGTTGTTAGCAATGGCCTGTTCCAGGAAATCCGCGAGGGCCTGCTCGGCGCCCTGGTGGGATTCGACTTCCAGCAGGATCGCAAACGCCGGGCTGCCACCCAGGGGCTGGCGCACCGCCGGCAGGCGGTTGCGGACCTCATCGAGATAATCCGCCCACATGACTTCAAACGCACAGAGGCCGGCGCCCAGGGTTGTGCGCGCGTTTTGCAGCACCGCCAGCACCTCGGCAAATGAATCGGCGGCGACCACGGCGGTCGCCTTGTCGCGCTGCGCGGGGTAGAGCTTCAGCACCGCCCGGCTGATGACGCCTAACGTCCCTTCGCTGCCGATGAACAACTGCTTGAGATCGAAGCCGGAGGTGTTCTTGGTCATGCGGTTCAGGTGCGTCAGCACCGTGCCGTCAGCCAGCACAGCTTCCAGGCCCAGACACAACTCGCGCGCCACGCCATAGCGGATCACGCTGTTGCCGCCGGCGTTGCAGGCCAGATTGCCGCCCAGCGTGCAGCTGCCACGCGAGCCAAAGTCGAGCGGGAAACTGAGCCCGGCCTCGCTGGCGGCGCGCTGCAGGTTTTCCAGGATGACACCGGCCTGGACCGTGGCTGTATTGCCGATGGTGTCCAGCGCTTCGATCCGGTTCATGCGTTCGGTCGACAGCGCGACCTCGCCGGCCTGCGGCGTTGCGCCTCCACACAGGCCCGTGAGCCCGCCCTGGACGACCACGGCCTGCCCATGCTCGTGGCAGACCCGCAGCGCCGCCGACAATTGGAGCGTATCTGCGGGCCTCAGCAGCAGCGGTGGCCGTACCGCCGCCGCGCTGCTCCAGTCCTTGCTGTTACGTTCCGGGACCTCCCCGGAAGTGAGCACGCCCTGCGGGCCCAGAAGCGGGCGCAGGGCCGCGGCGATCGACTGGATTTGGGACGGTGGGGGTGGGGCCAAGATTGGCCAATCATAACAACGCCGGCGAGCTGCGCCGGCAAGCCGTCAATGTGGCCGCGGTTTGGGCTTTGGGGGGGCTGTGATAGGATGCGCGCCCTCTTAATCCCAAGCGCCCGTAGCTCAGCTGGATAGAGTACCTGGCTACGAACCAGGGGGTCGGGAGTTCGAATCTCTCCGGGCGCGCCACGTGACAGAAAAAAGGGTCCCGCCGCATAGCGGCGGGGCCCTTTTTTCTGTCACGTACTGCTTCGCAGAGTTCCAACTGCTCGGACCTCTACGTACCGGTTAGGGTCGGTGAGTTCGAAATAGGCCGACGCGCTTCGCGCGTCGGATCCCGAGCGTCAGCGAGGGACGAGGGGCCGTCTGGCCCCGAGCAATCTCTCCGGGCGAAGCTAACACCGCGGTCGCCGCAGGCAGGGCCTTTGCGGGTACTATCTGCCGCTATGCAAATGAGCACCTCCATGCATGACGTCGTCGTCTTCGGCGCTACCAGTTTCGTCGGGCGCATCCTCAGCCGCTATCTGGTGCAGCGCTTTGCCGCAGGCGGCGAGCTCAAATGGGCCGCTGCCGGGCGCTCCAAGGCGCGCCTCGAGGAGCTGCGGCGGGAGCTCGGCCCGGGCGCCGCGCAGCTGCCGCTGGTGGTCGCCGATGCCGCCGACGAAGCCTCGCTGCGCACGCTGGTCACGCAGGCCCGCGGGGTCGTATCGACCGTCGGGCCGTATGCGCTCCACGGCGAGCCGCTGGTGAAAGTCTGCGCGGAGACTGGCACCGACTACTGCGACCTGACCGGCGAGGTGCAGTGGATCCGCAGGATGATCGATCGCTACGAGGCCGCGGCAAAGGCGAGCGGGGCGCGGATCGTGCACTGCTGCGGCTTCGATTCGATCCCGTCCGATCTGGGCGTCCACTTCCTGCAGCGCGAGGCGCTGCGCCGCTTCGGCCAGCCGTGCGTGCATGTAAAGATGCGCGTACGCGCGATGCGCGGTGGCTTCTCGGGCGGCACCGCCGCCAGCCTCATGAACGTCATCAAGGAAACCGCCGCCGACCCGGCGCTGCGGCGCGAACTGCAGAACCCCTACTCGCTGTGCCCGGAGAGCTCCCGGCCCAGGACGCGCCAGCCCGCGGTGAAGTCAGCCGAATTCGATGCCGACTTCGGGGCCTGGACCGCCCCATTCGTGATGAGCGCGATCAACACCCGAATCGTGCAGCGCAGCCACGCGCTGCTCGGCCAGCCCTGGGGCAACGGCTTTACCTACGACGAGGCGGTGCTGACGGGCCGCGGCCTCAAGGGCCGGCTTGCGGCGATGGGCATGTCAGCAGGCCTCACCGGCTTCATGCTCGGCGGCGCATGGGCGCCGACGCGCGGGCTGCTCGAGCGCTTCGTGCTGCCGGCGCCCGGCGAAGGTCCGAGCCCGAAGGACCAGGAGAACGGGTTCTTCGACCTGCGCTTTCACGGCACGACGGCCGATGGCCGCAGCCTGCGGACCAAGGTCAGCGGCGATCGCGACCCGGGCTATGGCTCGACCGGAAAGATGCTCGGCGAAGCGGCTGCCTGCCTCGCATTCGATATCTCTCGGCAGCAGTCACCCGGCGGCTTCTGGACGCCCGCGACGATCCTTGGCGACCGGTTGATCGAACGGCTCACCGCGCACGCCGGGCTCGCGTTCGAAGTGCTGGGTGACTGAGCGCTCCCGGCCGGCCTGAACTCAGCGACCGATACTGTCGGGCAGCGGCGCTGCTCGCATTGACGAGGACCCAGGCCGCTCCGCCTGTTAGCAAAGCGGCCATCGCCTGCCGCAATCGCTTGTGGCGCAGATGACGGCTGGGCTAGCATCGATCGGTGCACTATCCCCATTTGCTGAGTCCGCTGCGCGCCGGGCATCTCACCCTGCGCAATCGTGTCGTGATGGGGTCGATGCATACGGGTCTCGAGGACCGCGCCAGCGATTACCGCAAGCTGGCCGAGTACTTCCGGGTGCGTGCACGCGGTGGCGTGGGTCTGATCGTGACCGGCGGCATCGCGCCGAATCGCAGCGGCTGGGTCAAGCCTTTTGCCGGCAAGCTCAGTCGCCGTGGCGAGGTGGCGCGTCACCGGCTGGTGGCTGATGCGGTGCACAGCGAAGGCGGAGCCGTCTGCATGCAGATTCTGCACACGGGTCGCTACGGTTATCACCCGCTGCTGGTCGCACCGTCGGCGATTCGCGCACCGATCAATCGCTTCAAACCGCGCGCGCTGTCCGAAAGCGGCATACGTGCACAAATTGCTGATTTCGCAGCATGCGCGGTGCTCGCCCAGGATGCCGGCTACGACGGGGTCGAGGTGATGGGTTCCGAGGGCTACCTCATCAACCAGTTTCTCAGTGTTCGCACCAATCAGCGTGACGATGACTGGGGCGGGTCTCTTGAGAACCGCGCGCGATTCGCGCTCGAGATATTGCGCGCCGTGCGACAGCGGACCGGAACGAATTTTCTGCTCGTGTTTCGGCTGTCCGGGCTCGATCTGGTCGAGCATGGCATCACGATCGAGGATACCTGCGCATTGGCCCCGCAGCTGGCCGCAGCGGGCGCCAACATGCTCAATACCGGTATCGGCTGGCACGAAGCGCGCGTGCCCACGATCGCCGGTGTCGTGCCGCGCGCCGCTTTCAGTTGGGTGACCCGTCGCATCAAGGCCGTCAGCCCGGTGCCGGTCATCGCGAGCAATCGCATCAACATGCCGGCCGTGGCCGAGGCCGTGCTGGCTAACGGCGATGCCGATGCCGTGTCGATGGCGCGGCCCTTGCTCGCGGATCCCGACTGGGTCAACAAGGCGGCTGCCGGCCGCGCGCGCAACATCAATACCTGTATCGCCTGCAACCAGGCGTGCCTCGACAAGGTGTTTCGTAACGAAAAGGCGACCTGCCTCGTCAACCCGCTGGCGGCGCGCGAAACCGAGTTGCGTCTGACAGCGGTGGAACCGCGCGCCGCGCGCCGCATTGCGGTGGTCGGTGCGGGTCCGGCGGGCATGGCCTGCGCCGTGGCCCTGGCGCAGCGCGGACACGCCGTCACGCTCTACGAGCGTGAAGCCGAGGTCGGCGGCCAGTTTCGCTATGCCCGCGAAGTGCCCGGCAAGGAGGAATTTTTCGAGACGCTGCGCTATTTCGCCGCGCAACTCGCCGATCTCGGTGTGCACCTGAAGTTGCGGACTAACGCCACGGCGGACCTGCTGGCCGCCGAAAAGTTTTCAGCCGTCGTGCTCGCCACGGGCGTGCGCGCCCGGCAGCCCGCGATCCCGGGCATCGAGCACCCCAGGGTCATCACCTATCCGCAGTTGTTAGCCCGCGAGCGCCAGGCGGGTGCAACTGTCGTCGTCGTCGGTGCGGGCGGCATTGGTTTTGACGTTGCGACTTTCCTGACGGGCGAGGCCCGAGCGCGGCCACCACTGCCGGATTCGCCGCAGGCGACGCCAGAGGCGGCTTCGTTGTTGCCGGCCGCGCACGATGAGTTCTGGCGCGAGTGGGGCGTGGACACCAGCATTCAGCAACCCGGCGGCCTCAGCAGCCCGCAACAGCCTGCGCACGGTCGCAAGGTGTTTCTGCTGCAACGCAAGGCCGGACGCTTCGGCGTCGGACTGGGCGCGACCACGGGCTGGATTCACCGGCGTTCCCTGTTGCAGCGTGGTGTGGTCATGCGCGGCGGTGTTAGCTATGAACGCATCGATGATGCGGGCTTGCATATTACGAGTGAGGCGGGCGCCGAGTGTCTGGCCGTCGACTCGATCGTGATCTGCGCGGGGCAGGAATCCGTGACGGATTTGCAACCGCAACTCGCGGCACGGACGATTGAATGTCATCTGATCGGTGGCGCCCAGCTTGCAACCGAATTGGATGCCGAACGCGCGATCCGCCAGGGCACCGAACTTGCGGCCCGGTTGTAGCCATATGACCAGTGCCGACAGGAACCGTTCGATCGCCTGTAGTTTGTTGTTGTTAGCAACCGCATTGTTGCCCGGCGCTGCTGCGCAGGAGACGCCTGCGAAATACGGCATGCAGCTGGTCACCGACTGGATCAGGATGCCGGATGGCGTGCGCCTGTCGGCTGATCTGTACCGCCCAACCGGTGGCAAGGCCGGCGAGCGATTTCCGGTGTTGCTCGAGTACCTGCCGTATCGCAAACACGAGTACCGCAGTCGCAACTGGCCGCTTTATTCCTACTTCGTGCAGCGCGGCTACGTGGTCGCGGCGGTCGACATCCGCGGCACGGGCAACAGCGAAGGACGCACCGTTCCCTACGAATATTCCGACATCGAGCATGCAGACGGCGGGGTGGTGATCGACTGGCTGTCGAAACGGCGCTGGTCGAGCGGCAAGGTCGGCATGTTCGGCATTTCCTGGGGCGGCTTCAACGCGATCCAGATGGCGGCACGCGACGTGCCGGCGCTCAAGGCAATCATTGCAATCGACGCGACCGAAGATCTCTACCAGGACGACGTGCACTACATGGACGGGATCATGCACCTCGATGCCTGGGAGATGGAAATGGATCTCGACAATGCGCGGCCTGGGGCACCGGATTTCGTTATCGACGATGACAATTTCCGCAACCGCTTCGACGTCGAGCCCTGGACCCTGTCGCACAAGCGTCAGCAGCGCGATGGGCCCTACTGGGACCGCGCCTCACTGCGCGGCCGCTACCATGAGATCCGCATCCCGACGTTTCACATCGGTGGCTGGTACGACGGCTATCGCGACAGCGTGGCGCGTATGCTGCAGAACGTGAAGCACGTTCCCGTCAAGGGCATGGTCGGCGCCTGGCATCACACCTTTCCGCACCAGCCGTATCCGGGGCCGGGCATGGAATGGCGGCACGAAGCGATCCGCTGGTTCGACCAGTTCCTGAAAGGCAAGAACACCGGCATCCTCGACGAACCGCGCTTCGCGGTTTTCGTCCGCGACTGGCACCCGCCGGGCCCAAGCCTCGAGAGCGCGCCCGGGAAATGGCGCTTCGAAGATGGCTGGCCGGTCGCGCGGATCCATGATCGGGTGCTGTACCCGCAACCGAATCACACGTTAGATTCCTCGGCGCCGGCTCCAACGTCCCACCAGCTGCGTTACCTTCCGTCGGTCGGTTTCGAGGGCGGCGGCCCGGTCATGTGGTGGGGCGATGTTGCGCACGACCAGCGCGGCACGGACGCGTTCAGCCTCGTGTACGACAGCGCACCACTCGACGAGTCCGTCGAGATCCTGGGCTTCCCGCGCGCCTTGCTAACAGTCGCTGCCAGCGCCACGCGCGCCAACTGGGTCGCGCGCCTGTCCGATGTTGCGCCGGATGGCACGGTGACGCAGATCACGGGCGCTGCGATGAACGGCACGCACCGCGTTTCGGCGCGGGAACCGCGGGCGCTGGTTCCTGGCGAGCCATTCGAGCTCGACATCGAAATGCACTTTACCTCCTGGGTGTTCCCCAAGGGGCACCGCGTCCGCCTCGCCATCAACAACGCGCAGTGGCCGATGCTCTGGCCCACACCGGAGCCGATGACGACGCAGCTGCGGCTTGGGGCTTCGAAACTCTCGCTGCCGGTGGTCCCTTTCGAGAAACGACCCGTGCCTGATTTCCTGCCGCCATCGAACAACGACCCGAAATACGCCGGGGTCGAATCGCTCGAGGGCGGCACCGTCTCGGGCTACGGCGAGATCTCCTCGGTGGAGCGCAACCCGCAGACCGGCGCCGTGGTCGCGAAGGCGACTAACAACAACGCAACCCGCTACCCGTGGGGCACACAACGCAGCTACGAGACCATCCGCTACGACATCAACGACAGCGCGCCCGCGGATGCCGCGGTGACTGGCACGCACCGCATGGAAGTCGAACTGCCCGGCCGCACCCTGATCTGGGACGCCGAGCTGACGTTCCGCAGCGATCGGCAAAACTTTTTCTACGTCTATCGGCGCCGGCTAACAGAGAACGGCAAGCTGGTGCGCGAGAAGACCTGGCGCGAGACCATACCGAGGGACCACCAGTAGTGACATCGCGCTACTGACGCCGCACCTGCAGGTGCAGCACCATCATCAACACCGCCAGCAGCAGCGTCATGATCAGCAGCGCGATCAGCCCGGCCTGGAAGCTGCCGGTAGCGTCCCTGGCGGCGCCCCATGCAAAGGGCGAGACGAACGCGCCGATCTGCGACAGAGTATTGATGGCCGCCGCGCCCACGGCCAGCTCGCGCACATGAATGACATCCGCCCAGCCCGACGAGGTCAGCATCGCGACCGTAAAACAAGTTGTAGCAAAAGCCAGGTAGGCGGCTACGAAGATGGCGGGAGCGGTCGAGAGGCTGAGCACCAGGAACGCGCCCGCCATCACCAGCGTCCACCAGAACGCAGTGCGGAAGCGATGGCCGTGCCGGTCGGCATAGCCGCCGGCAAACAGCATGGCGATGGCGCCACTGATGCCGCCCAGGCTAACAAGATAGCCGACCCGGGTCGCATCGAGGCCGGTGGCGCCTGCCAGCAGCAGCGGCGCCGACAGGATGAAGGTCGTGATCGCGCCGATCAGCAGAAAGCCGATAACGCCGAGCAGCAGCACACGCGGATTCCTGAAGGCGGTGAGTACGTTGTGCCCCACCGGCTGACGCAGGCGCGCCTGCTCATGCGCCAGTGCGTCCTGGATCCACTTTTTTTCCGGCTCTGTCAGCCATGCAACCGTGGCGGGCGTATCGGGCAGGAAACGCAGCACGAGTAAACCGACCAGAACCGCGGGCAAGCCCTGCACGAGGAACAGCCATTGCCAGCCCTGCAGATTCCCATGGCCGTCGAGTCCAAGCAGCCACCCCGAAATTCCACCCATCACGATGGAGGCCAGCGGGCTGGCGACATAGAAGCGGCTGACGGCGCGTCCGCGATAGTTCCGCGGGAACCAGCCCGAGAAATAATAGATGACACCCGGATAAAAACCGGCTTCGGCCACGCCCAGCAGGAAGCGCACGACATAGAACTGCAGCGGCGTCTGGATGAACATCATGCCGGCGGCCAGCAGCCCCCAGGTAATCATGATTCGCGCGATCCACGGCCGCGCGCCGAAGCGCACCAGCATCAGGTTGGACGGAATCTCGAACAGGGCGTAGCCGAGGAAAAACAACCCACCGCCCAGGCCATAGATGGTGGCGCTGAATTTCAGGTCGGCATTCATCTGCGCCGCGGCAAAGCTGACGTTGACGCGGTCCATGTAGGCGAACAGATATGCCAGCGCGATCAGCGGCAAAATGCGCCACAAGGCCTTCGTCATGGCCGAATGCTCAACAGCGTCTGCCGGCAATCGCTGTTTGTCCACCACCGCTCCTCCCGCAGGCCGAGACCGCAGCATAAGGTATTCGATGGTTTGCGCGCGGTAGCTCGTGACGGCGTTCACATTTTCCCGGCGGTCAACGTTGGCATTTGACCAATCATTGAGGCGCCGCCCATTTACGGCTGGACTTTGCCGCTACCGTAGCCCCGATATCAGTTTCGGCTGTGGGAGTGGTGAGTCTTGGCGCCTGAACAGAAGTCGGACATTGCAGTGGGTCGACGAAGTTCCCGAACGGAAGACCTGTTGCGCGAGCCGGGCCAGCGCCTCGGTTGCGCCGCTGTGGCTTTGCTGTCCGTCACCGGCTCGGTTACCCGCATCTGGTCGCGCAGTCGCACCGCCGCCGAATTTGCCAGCGCTGAAATCGCTGCAATCAACTCAGTATTGATAGCGCGCAGCGTCGCACAACGCGAGGCAGTTGTTAGCAAACATGTGCGGCGGACCGAATCCGGCCCGGTCGTGGCCCGCCTGATTGCCCTGCCCGTAGCCTCGGGGTCGCAGCGCCCGGTCGGCATCCTGGTCGCGCTGTGGCGCCCCAGCGATCCACCGTTCAAGAAATCAGCGCAGCAGATGCTGCAAGGCCTGGCGGACACGCTGGCGCGACAGCTGCAGACGAATCGCGAAGAGAATACCGGACTTCTGAACTGGTCGGGATTCTGCACCCGCATCGAACACTTCATCGCGAGCCAGGTCGCCGATGCCAGTATCGCGATCCTGTACGGCAACATCGACCAGCTGCACCTGCTCAACGACGCGCGCGGCATGGCCGCGGGCGATGAAGCGATTGCGCATTGTTCGCTGGTGATTCGCCGGATCGCCTGCACCGTCCGGCACGCCGCGTGCCGGTTGTCAGGTGATCGCTTCGTGGTCGCGCTGCCCGGACATACCGTGGGGCAGGCGCGCCTCATCGCCGAGAAGATGCGCACTGAATTTGAAACCGAGGCGCAGCGTGTCTTTGGCGCGGGCGTGGCGCTGTCGGTTTCCTGGGGCGTTGTTAGCAGCAACTCCAACCAGGCCGATATCGAGCATGCGATGACCGATGCCGAATTGGCCTGCCGCGCCGCCAAGGATCGCGGTCGCAATCGCGTCGAGATCTTCGAGAGCAGCGACGCGAGCATGGTTCGTCGCCACGACGATATCGATGCGTTGCGCCTGCTGCGCGATGCGCTCGATAACGGCCGCCTGGTTCTGTATGCGCAGCCGATCGTGCCGCTGCTCAACCTCGAGCTGCCGACCAGTTATGAATTTCTGGTCCGGATCGCGGCGAAGGACGGCCGCATCGCCGAGCCACCGGAGTTCATGTCGGCCGCTGCGCGTTATCAGATGCTGCCCGAGCTCGATCGCGCCGTGATCAGGACCGCCTTTACGCAGCTGCGCGCCGCAGTGCCGGATGACGATCGGCTGCCGTTCAATTTCTCGATCAACCTGGCAGCTAACACACTCAGCGCACCCGGTTTTGACAGCTGGCTGATCGAGACCATGCAGCGGCACGCAATTCCACCCAGCCAGCTCACGATTGAGATTACGGAGTCGACGGCCGCGTCGAGCCTCGAGAACCTGCAGCGCTGCATGGCCGGGCTGGTGCGCGCCGGCGTGCGCTTCGCCATTGACGATTTCGGTACCGGCGTCAACTCGCTGTCGCACCTCAAGGCGCTCGACATCGCTACGATCAAGCTGGACGGATCGTATGTTCGCGATGTCGGCCGGAATGCACGTTCCCAGGCGCTGGTGGGTGCCATTGTGCAACTCGCCGACAGCATGGGAATCGTGACGGTCGCGGAATACGTTGATCATGTGGCTTTGCGGACACGTCTCGCCGAACTCGGCGTGCATTTCGCGCAGGGCTTTGCGGTCGGTCGGCCCGAGCCGCTCGCGGAAGTGCTGGCGGAGTTGCCGGCGGCCGCAGTCAAGCGCATCGCGTAACACAAGCTCCGCAAACTTGTGCAGAATCCGCGGCTGGATCAACCAGCGGGATACTTGCACAGCATGGAACAGGACCAGTTGCGGCGCGCTTTCCGCGCCTTCTTCAATGCCAGTTGCTTGTGGCTATTGGTTGTTTGCGCGCCCGCCATGGCCGCATCTCCACGCGTTGTCGCCAACGGCGAAACCCTGATCGGAATCGCCGCGCCCAGCGCCGGCGTCAACGCATTCCTCGGCATCCCCTTCGCGCAGCCGCCGTTAGCTGCGTTGCGCTGGAGCGCTCCGGCCGACTACGTCGGCACGGGCGGCACGCGGCAGGCCACGGCATTTGCGCCCGCCTGCATGCAGACGATGCGCATCCTCGACTGGTATCGCGACATGGCGGAATTGTTTGGTTCCAGCCGCAGCGTGTTTGCCGACCTGCCGGTCAGCGAGGATTGCCTGTACCTCAACGTCTGGACACCGGCTAACAACCGCGGCGCGCGACTGCCGGTGATGGTGTACATCCACGGCGGCAGCAATAACAGTGGCTGGCCGTATGAGCCCAATTACCACGGCCACGCGCTTGCCGCCGACGGCGTGGTGGTCGTCAGCATCGCGTATCGCCTCGGAGTGTTTGGCTTCTTTTCGCACCCGGAGCTGGCGAATGCACAAGCCAAGGCCAATTTCGGCTTGTGGGATCAGCTGGCCGCGCTGCGCTGGGTGCAGCGAAACATCGCGGCATTCGGCGGCGATCCAAAACGGGTCACCGTGTTCGGCGAAAGCGCGGGCGCCGGCGATGCCGCCGCGCTGATGCTGTCGCCCGCGGCCAAGGGGCTGTTGCAGCGCGCGATCCTGCAGAGCGGTTCCAATTTCGGCTTTCCCGTCATCCACTCGCTCGCTGAAGAGCAGGCGCGCGGCGTCGAGCTCGCGCGCGCCATCAGCGAGGCTTCGCCACCGGACCTGACAGCACTGCGGGCGATGCCCGCTGCGGAACTATTGCAGCGAGCGACCACAGTTTTCCGCGACCATTACCATGCGCCGGTGCTGGACGGCGACATCGTGACCGCCCAACTCAGCGAGCAATTGCGGCGCACCGATGTGCCGCTGCGGCAGTTGATCATCGGCACCAATGCCAACGAGTTCTATTCACGCGCACCCGAAGACGCAAATGCGCAGGCACTCAATGCCGCTGTCGCCCGGGCCAAAGTGCTGAACACGCCGCAGGTGCGCGACCTGCTGGCGGCCAGTCCCGACATTCCGACCGCGCTGGATCGGCTGTTCACGGCGGAGGCGATGCTGTGCCAGGCGCAAATAATCGGCGCTGCGCTGGCGCGCTCCGGGCGCGGCGTATGGATGTACCGCTTTTCGCGCGTGCGCGAAGGCGCAGCGGCGGCCACGCTGAAGGCCTATCACGGCGCCGAGTTGCCCTACGTTTTCGGCACGCACGATGCATGGCTGCCGACGGCGGAGGCCGATCGGCGGCTGAGCCGGGACATGATGCGGGCCTGGGTGCAGTTCGCACGCACCGGCAACCCCAATAGCGCCGCGGTGCCGTCCTGGCCTGCATTTACGGGCGCGGGAGGGGCGCAGGTGCTGGACCTGAACGAGCAGGTCCAGCCCATCAAAGCGCCGGAGCAGGAGCTTTGCCGCATCTTCCGGCAACGCCTGAATCCTTAACATGCGCGTTCAGCGTCCAGTCAGGAATCCGGGCAGATGATGGCATCATGATCGGTGCGTAATGCACGTTCATGGAGAAGCTCATGAAAACGACTCTTGCGACAGCATTTTGCGCCCTTGCCCTCGCGGGCACGGTGTCGTTGGCTGAACCCGGTCGTGGCGACCGGCAACGCGATCGTGACAGCGATCCGCGCGACATGCCCGCGGCTGCGGTCGAGCGCGGCCGCGGAGGCCAGGCGCGCGGTGAGGAGCCACGCGTCGATGAGCGGCGCAGCGACGGGCCGCGCGGCGGCAACTTTCGCGGCGCGCCTGCCGCTGCCGACGAACCGACGACTCGCGAGTCTCGCGTACCTGCGGACACGTGGCGCGGCGGCGGTGATTCGCGAGGCGGTGAGCGACGCGGCGACAACGCGCGCGGCACTGAGCCGCGCGGTGGCGGACCAGGCGACAGAGACGCGCGCGGTGATGCGCGCGGTGATGAATCCCGGGGTCGTGGGCCACGGGGTGACAATGCGCGCGGCGGCGATGTCAGGGTTGCGCCGCCCCGTATGACGAATCGTGACGATTGGCAATCGCATCGTGATGGTCGTCGCGACTACAACAATGATTATCGCCGCGGCAACGGTCGCGACCGCGACGATCATCGCTACGACGGACGTCATGACTACCGTGACTACGATCGCTACCGATACAGCTACTGGGATCAACGCGGCCGTGGCTGGCTCTATGAGCCGCGCTGGTACCAAAGCTACCGCCAGACGCATTTCCGTTACTACGGCGGGCGTTACTACGGGCGTGAGCGCTTCCAGATCAGTTTCTATGTGTTTCCGCGCGGCTTCGCATATCGCAATTGGCGAGTCGGCGAATACCTGTCTTATTCGTATTACGACCGCGCGCGCTATGATCTCGATGACTACTGGAGCTACGATCTCTACGACCCGCCGTACTGGGCCCACTGGATCCGCGTGGGCAATGATGCACTGCTGATCGATTTCGATACCCGCGAGGTGATCGACGTGGTGCACGACCTGTTCTACTGACGAGCGCCTGGAGGATCGATCCGGTACACCGGATAGCGCTCAGCGATTAACGCAAACTCGGACAGTGGCGCCCCGACCGGCACGGGGAAATGGTGGCGGCCACTGGTGGCTACGCGCACATATTCGCGCAGGACCGGCGGGCGCATCAATGCCGGGACCAGCGCCAGGTGTACCGCGTGGCCGTGACCGTGCCGAATGACGGCGACGCCGTGCGCCGCGTCCACATTCTTCACCCACTCTGCGCCGTTCCCCAGGATGGATACCAGGTAATCGTGGCCGTCGACGGTGGCGATCACGACTGGTGAATGACGGAGCGTGCCGGATGTGCGGCCGCGCACTTCCAGCATCGCCATGTGGGTGGGCGACCAGCGCGAACCAGAATACCAGGCTGCCAGTCGGTTCACCTGTCGGCCGATCGCCGTCGGGCGCCAGCCGCGATAAAACCACCGCAAGATGGGGTGCTGTTCCGCAGGATCCCGCGGTAGTTGCTGGTTCATGACGCCACACTCAGGCTGTAATTAAGACCGCGGGCGACGCCGATCGTCAATTCGGGAATCTGCCTAGTCGGTGCGTGCCGGCCCAATCTTCGCTACGATCTGGCGGGTTCGGGAGTATTTCCCAGGGTGCGACCAATGCGGATTCAAGGGTGGTTGTCGTGCGCGCTGGTGCTGGGGCTGGCGGCGATACCGGCGTGGCGCGCGTCTGCCGCGCAGATGCCCGGCATGGCGCAGCTGTCCGGCAAGGTTGCAGCGGCCAAAGCACTCGGCCAGCTCTCGGTCCATGCCTACAACACCGACAAGCGCGTGGCCTACACGGTCTATGTCGTCAAGGGACAGTATCGCGCCACCAACCTGTTTCCCGGCCACTATGAAATCTCCGTGCGCGGCACGGTGGGCCAGCGCAACTGGTCTCTCGCCCCGCTAACGGTCCAGGCCGACATCAGCGCCAGCCAGCAGGCGCGGGTCGATTTCAAGCTAACAGCGACGTCATACGGGCCTACCTATATCGGCGGCCGGCCGTATCCGACCGACAATATTGCGCCCTACGACGTCGTTTACCCGCCCGGCCGCGGCCGGCAGGTCATCGAAAACACCTGCTTCGGCTGTCACGTCGTCAATTTCTTTCCCTACAACGCGCAGCGCACCTATCCGGCCGGGCGCACGCCTTACAACCGCGACGGCTGGCGCATTGCGGTCGATCGGATGGCGACGGGTCATGCGTTTTCGCAGCCAACCAAGGCCTCGTATTTTGATCGCGGCCTGCTATCGCCCCAGGATCGCGAAGCGCTGATCGACTATCTCACCGATAATTTCGGCTATGGCTCCACGCCGCGCGTGGTGCAGCAGATTGACGACCCGGCGCTCGATGAAAAACTGCTGGAGCGCGCCGAGTTCGTCGAGTATCGCTGGCCTAACACGCCGGGCCGGGACAATCGCTACGTACATACGCCGGACTTCGACGGGCAGGGCAATGTCTGGATCATGGACCGCGGCGCCGAGGGTCCGGTGCGCGTCGATCCACGCAGCGCCGAGATCACCCACCACCTCGGGCATGGTGGTGGCGAATTCATGACAGTCGACGTCGACGGCACAGCCTGGTACGGCGGGCTCACGCATTACGACCCCAGCACCCGCACCCATGACGAGTACAAGCTGACCGGCGGCAGGAATGGCCGAAATTTCGGCGTCAGCACGCTGGTGATCGATTCGCAGGGCGACATCTGGCTGTCGCTGCTGACCACCGGCGGCCTCGGAAAATTCGACCGCAAAGCTAACAGCGTGCAGTGGTGGGACGTGCCGGTGCTGCGCAGCCGCCCCTATGGGCTGACACTCGACCATGACGACAAGGTCTGGTTCGCCGATTATCACAACAGCGGCATCACGCGCTTTGATCCGGTGACGCAGCAATTCCGGCACTATCCGCTGACGCTGCGCACGCCGACGAACATCCGGCGCCTGTCAGTCGATTCGAAGAATTTTGTCTGGTCCGCCACCTGGGGCAGCCCGGGCCTGCAACGCGGCGCGCTGTATCGCCTCAATCCCGACAACGGTGCGGTGGATGAATATCCGATCGGCATTCCTTACACGAATCCTTACGACACCGAGGTCGACAAGGACGACAACGTCTGGCTGGCAACCGACAACCATGTGCTCAAGTTCGATGTCAAAACCAGAACCTTCGCGCGCTACCCGGTGCCCACCCGCACCGACATTCCGAAGCTGGCGGTAACTCGCGACGGCGCCGTGTGGTTCGGTCCGCGCAATGCGGGTCAGTCGAGCGATTACGGCGGCGCCGCGATTGCGCTCTATCCGGACAAGGACCGCATCGTATCCTTTGCGGCGTATTATTCGCCCGAGAATGCGCGCGCCCGCAAGGCACAGTACCGCGGTCCAGCGACGCCGGTTACGGGCCAGGTCTACCTGGTGCCGGCGCCGTCGCAGAATCCGTGCGAGTATTCGGCGACGTTAGGCTTGGAGGTCATGTGTGAGCACGATGCCGCCAGCAATGCAGCGCCTGTGCCGCCCAGCACCATCAAGGGCGGCGCGGCGCGGGAATAGATTTCAAAACGGGAGCAGCTTCCATGTGTGACGAACATTCAGTCGATGACATGATCGAACTCAACCAGCGCAGCGGCGATTGGACGCGGCGCCAGCTGGGGCAGGCGGGTCTCGGGACCGCGGCGGCCTTGCTGCTGCCGGCCGGCGCTAACGCGAGCGGCAAGGCGCTGGCGGTCAAGGAAGCTGAGGTCAGCATCAAGACCCCTGACGGCACCGCGGATGCCTATTTCGTGCATCCCGCCAGCGGTCGCCATCCTGGCGTCCTGATCTGGACCGACATCCTCGGCCTGCGGCCGGCCTTCCGGCAGATGGCGCGGCGCCTCGCGGAATCGGGCTACTCGGTGCTGGTGCCGAATCCCTTTTACCGCACCCGTCCCGCACCGACGGTGGCTCCCGGCGCGACGCTGCAGGATGAAAAAACCCGTACCGCGTTGTTCGCGCTGATGGCCACGCTGAGCGCGCAGACGCACCTGACCGATGCAAAGGCGTTCATCGCGTTTCTCGATGCGCAGCCCGCGGTCAACGCCCGGCGCAAGATCGCCACGACCGGCTACTGCATGGGCGGCCCCATCGTGCTGCGGACCGCGGGCGCGTTTGCCAATCGCATCGGCGCGGCGGCCAGCTTCCATGGTGGCGGCCTGGTGACCGACAAACCCGACAGCCCGCACCTGTATATCAAGCAGATGCGCGGGCAGGCCTTGATCGCCATTGCCGACAATGACGACAAGCGCAGCCCCGGGGACAAGGACGTACTGCGGCAGGCCTTTGCGGCCGCCAACCAGCCGGCCGAGATCGAGGTCTACGCGGGCGCGATGCACGGCTGGTGTCCGCCCGACAGCATGGCCTACAACAAGGACTCGGCCGAGAAGGCCTGGAGCCGGATGCTGGCGCTGTTTGAGGCCGCTTTGGCCTAGCTGCACCGGATTGTCTGGTATTTCCGAACACTGATTCCGGATTTAGCCGGTTTTTCGGAACAATGCACGCCGCTATCCTGATCCTCGTCATAGGAGGATCAGAGCCGTGTTCATCATTCAAAATCGGGCCCTTGCAGTCATCGTCACTTTGCTGACCACCCTGACCGTAGTACTGCTCACCAGCGCTCATTGAGGCCGCGGCCGCGGGCCGGTAGTCTTGTGGCGTGGACAAACTCTCAGCCATGCAGACTTTCGTGCGCGTCGGCGAACTGAAATCCTTCAGCCGCGCCGCCGATGTGTTAGGCCTGTCGCGTGCGGTGGTCAGCGCACAAGTCGCGGACCTGGAGCGCCACCTCGGTACGCAGCTCCTGCATCGCACCACGCGCCGCGTGGCGCTGTCCGCGGACGGCGCCGGGTACCTGGAGCGCTGCCAGAAAATCCTGGGGGAAATCCAGGCCGCCGAGCTGTCGCTGCGCGACGCGCGGCAGAAGCCGCAGGGCCGTCTGCGGGTCGACGTGCCGATTGCGTTCGGGCGCTACCTGCTGCTGCCGGCGCTGCCGAAATTCGCGGCCCGCTATCCGGATCTGGCGCTGGAGCTCAATTTCAACGACGCGGTTGCCGACCTGGTCGAGGACCAGGTCGACGTCGCGATTCGGGTCGGCGCGGTGCGCGATCCCAACCTGATCGCGCGGCGCATCTGCGGGACGCGCTGGGTGACCTGTGCCGCGCCTGCCTACCTCGAGCGCGCCGGCCGGCCGCGCACGCCGGCCGATCTGCGCAGGCACCGCTTGTTAGGTTTCCTGACCAACGGCCGAGCGCGCCGCTGGAGCTTCGACATCAAGGGCCAGCGGCAGCAGCTCGCCTTGCCGTTCGCGATGTCATTCAACATGAGCGATGCGATGATCACCGCGACGATGGACGGCAGCGGCATAACGCACGCGCTTGACATGCTGGTTACAGGGCCGATCAGGATGAGCCGCCTCGAGCAGGTATTGGCGGAATACTCGGCGCCGGGCCCGCCGATTTCGGCCGTCTATCTCGCGGGCCAGAAGAACAACGTCAAGATCCGGGTATTCGCGGAGTTCGCCGCGCAGCTGCTGCAGCAGTGGCGGGCCGACATGGATTCAGGAACCGGTGTTGCCACTCTCTGATACTCGCCGCTAGCCGTTAGCCCGTCAGGGCGGATTGCCCGGACCTTCGTAGGGACTGTGCAGGTCAACCACTTTTTTCGAACGCCGGCGCATGCGGATGTTGAGCATTTCCACGCCGAAGGAGAATGCCATCGCGAAGTAGACGTAGCCTTTCGGCACATGGGTGTCCAGGCCCTCGGCGATCAGCACCACGCCAACTACTACCAGGAATGCCAGCGCCAGCATCTTGATAGTCGGGTGGGCCGAGACATATCGGCCAATGGGCGCCGCAAACAGCATCATCAGCGCCACCGATACCACGACCGCGGCAATCATGATGCGCACATCGTCGACCATGCCGACCGCGGTGATGATGGAATCGAGCGAGAACACCATGTCGATGATCATGATCTGCGTGATGACGCCGGCCAGCGTGGACTTGACCGTGGCGACGCTGTGACCCTCCTGGCCTTCGAGAGAACCGTGGATTTCAGTGGTGCTCTTCCAGACCAGGAACAGGCCGCCCAGGATCAGGATCAGGTCGCGGCCGGAGATCTCCTGGCCTAACACGGTGAACAGCGGCGCGACCAGACCGACGATCCAGGCCAGCACCAGCAGCAGCCCGACGCGCATGAACATGGCCATGAACAGGCCCAGCCGGCGGGCCAGGTCCTGCTGCGCCCTGGGCAGTTTGTCGACCAGGATGGCTATGAAGATGATGTTGTCGATGCCCAGCACCAATTCCAGCGCTGTCAGCGTCGCAAAGGCAATCCATGCTTCCGGGCTCGCGAGTAGTTCCATGATCTGTGTCCCTCTCTGTCATGATGCCGAGGGGCCCTGCCGGTGGCAAGCAGCGGGGGCTGTGTTCAATGGGGAGTTGGCGATGAATGAAGGGAACCGGAACGTCGTTGAGTCCTATTACCGGCAGCTCTATTCGCCGGATTGCGCGCGCGCGATTGCCAATTACCTGGCGCCGACCTATGTCGAGCACCAGTACACGGCCGGTTTTACCCGCCAGGGTTTGCGCAGCTACGTGGAGTCCCGGCTCAAGGCGCACCCGTTGCACCGGCTCATCGTCCACCAGGTGCTGGGCGAAGGCAATTTCATCTTTTTGCTGGTCGAAGAGAAACTCGGCGACAAGCTCGATGTGGCGCGCGGCGAGCTGTTTCGCCTGGTCAATGGCAAGATCGTCGAGCACTGGTGCGCCCACACGGACGATGACAAGAACCGCAAGAATCCCAACGGGACTTTCGATGGCGCCCGGGTGAATCGCCAGGTGGATTACGCCAAACAGTTCGCCAAGCGGTTCGAGGAACTCGACCTGCAGGGATTCAACCAGCAGAACCTGGAGAGTTTCAACGAGAGCCGCGTGCCGGAGTACAAGCAGCACAGCCCCAAGGTCGCTGATGGCCGTGAAGGCCTGGTAAAAATTCTCGCGCAGCTGAAAGCCAACGAGCAGAAGACCAGCATGAGTCCGAAGCGCGTGCTGTGCGACGGGGATTTTCTGCTGAGTCATCGCCTGTACGATTCCGATCCGCCGCACCCGCTGCTGAAGCGCATCAACACCTTCGACATCTTCCGGCTCAATGCCGAGGGCAAGGCGGTCGAACACTGGGATGTCATGGACAACGTCCCGTCGCGTGAGCTGCTGGCCCGCATGTTCTGACGGCGGACGCTGGCAACGACCATGCTGCAGCGGTTCACAGTCACCGATGGCATCCACCTGACGGCCGATGTGTTAGGTGAGCCGGGCTCGCCCGCGGTCATCCTGATGCACGGCGGCGGGCAGACGCGCCATTCCTGGCACGCGGCCTCGACGGCACTGGCCCGGCAGGGCTATCACGTGATCAATTACGATGCCCGGGGGCATGGCGACAGCGACTGGTCGCCGCAGGGCGAGTACAGCCTGGAAATCCTCGCCGCGGACCTCAGGGACATCATCCGGACACTGCCGCGTCCGCCGGCGCTGGTCGGGGCATCGATGGGCGCGGCCACCGCGCTGTTCGCCGTTGGCAATTCGCCGCCGCATCTGGTTACAGCCATGGTGCTGGTGGATTTCGTTCCGGAGGTGGAACGCGAAGGATCGGAACGCATACGCAGTTTCATGAACGCCAACATGGGCGGCTTCGCGACGCTGGAAGAGGCTGCCGATGCGGTCAGCCGCTACTACCCGCACCGGCCGCGGCCGAGCAACGTGTCGGGGCTGATGAAAAACCTGCGCCGCCGCGACGATGGCCGCCTCTACTGGCACTGGGATCCGCGCTTCGTCACCCGGCGCGAGCGCGGCGAGCCGCCGCAATTTGCCAGCAAGCTGTCCGAGGCCGCCACCCGGGTCCAGGTGCCGACTTTGTTAGTACGCGGCCTGCTGAGCGACATTGTCTCGGATCGCGGCGTTGCCAGCTTCAGGGCGCGGCTGCCGTCGCTCGTGGTCCTGGATGTCGCGGGCGCCGCGCACATGGTGGCGGGCGACAAGAACGACAAATTCAACCAGGGCGTTATCGGCTTTTTGCAGCAGCAGATGCCGGCCCGGCCAGCGTCTTGACGAGGCGGTACCAGATCTCGAGGCCGTCGTAGAAACCCTTGACGGGCACGCGTTCGTTGAGCCCGTGGGCGCGAAACTCGCCATTTTTCATGAACATGCCGGACACGCCGTACGTCGGGATACCAGCGCTGCGAAAAACCGCGCCGTCGGTGGCGCCCGCGTCCTGGCTCGGCACAATACGCACGTCAGGGTCGAGCGGTCGCAAGCTGCGGGCTACAGCAGCCACCACATCATCGCGCAGGGGCGAGGCATCGCTCCAGAACGGCTGGCCCTGCAACTTGATCTCCACCTGCGGGCCTGCGAGCTGCGCCAGGGTCTTCTGTACTGTTTCCAGAGGCATGCCTGGAAAAATCCGGCAATTGATATTGGCAGAGGCGGATTGCGGCAGCGCATTCTCGGCGTGGCCGCCGCTCAGCATCGTGGCGACGCAGGTGGTGCGCGTCTGGCCCACGTAGTCCGGTTCGGAATAAATCGCGTCGGCGGCTTCCTGGTCAAACGGATTGGCCGCGAATCTTCGCAGCCAGGCGCCTAACGGGTCCGGCGTCGTTGCACCGGCCTGCTTGAGCGTCGCGAGCGTGGCGTCGTTCGACATGACCGGAAAGCGGTAGCCCTGGATCCGCATCAGCGCCGCAGCCAGATCATAGATCGCGTTGTCCGGACGCGGCCTCGAGCTGTGACCGCCGGGATTGTGGGTGGACAGCGTGTAGTCGGCGTAGGTTTTTTCCGCCGTCTGCAGTCCAAGCCTGACCGGGCGGCCGCTAACATCATCGAGCGTACCGGGGCCGACATCGGTGTTGATGGCAAATTCCGCGTCGACCAGCTCGCGGTGGTTGCGCACCGTGTCGAGCGTGGTGAACTGCGCCGTTTCCTCATCGCCGCTGAAGTACACGATGAGGTCGCGGTCCGGGACAAACTTTTCGCGTTTCAGTCGCTTGATGGTCGTGACGATGGTGACCAGGCCGTCTTTGTTGTCAGCGGTGCCGCGGCCGTAGAAATAGCCATCTTCTTCCACCAGCTGGAACGGATCGCGCTGCCAGTCTTCCCGCCGCGCCACCACCACGTCCATGTGTGCCAGCAGCAGGATCGGCTTGCGCGCGGGTTTGCCGCCGCGGCTGCTGCCCCGGTAGCGCACTACCAGCGAGGCGGTGCCGGCGAGCGGCAGGATGGTGATGTCGGCCGCCGGAATGCCCGCATCGCGGAACTCGCCAGCGAGATAATCGGCTATCGCGGTGACTTGGCGGCCGATGCGCGAACTGTCCATGCCGATGACACGCGCGTACATCGCGCGCGCCTCTGCATCCATCGGGCCAGCCGCGCCTGCGTTGTTAGCCGTGGTGATCGCCGCCAGCAGGCCGGCGGCGATCGCGATACCGGCGCGGCGCGCCACGCGCCTAGAACTTCTGCGAGAACTTCAGACCGATGGTCATCGGACGGGGCTTCACGCCATAGGGCTGCACGCCGCAAACCGATTCGGTGCATTGTGCGGTCCTGTACAGCGAGCCGTCCTCGTTGGTGGCGTTTTGCCAGAACAATTCCAGTGCATAGCTGTCCTTGGCAAGGCCCGCGCTGAAGTCGAACGTCTCCGTGGCTTCGAGTTGGCCGATGATCGCGTTTTCGGCGATTCCCAGTCTGGATGCGGCGCTGCCTGAATAAGTGAACGCGCCCTGCAGGTGTGCGTCGAAGCTACCCAGGTTGAACGAATAACGGCCCACCAGGTTGCCCTTGAATTTTGGTGTAATCGGCAAGGACGTGCCCTTCGGCGCAATGACATTGGTGATAACGCCGGCCGCGTTACGATCGGCGTAGACGTCCTTGAGTTCCGAGTCGTAACGGGCGGCAGAGGCCGACAACATGAGCTTGTCGGTGGCCAGCCACAGGAGTTGCAATTCCGCTCCCTTGACCTCGGCGGACGGGCCATTGGCGACCTGCGTGATGCCGTTGGCGCCCTGGAAGGAGATTTGGAAACGGTCCCACTGCTCGAGGAACACTGCGCCGTTGAACTGCAGGGTTCTGCCCTGCCACTCGGTTTTCCAGCCCATTTCCCAGTTGGTCAGGAAGTCCGATACGAAGTCGCCGGCAAACGGACTGCGGTTGATGCCGCCGGGACGATAGCCTTCCGACCAGGTCGCATAGAGCATCGCATCCTCGGTCGGCTTCCAGCGCAGATTGACGCGACCAATGTGGTCGCTTTCAGAGATGCGCTTGTCGACGTTCTGGCACGGAGCGTCCTTGTACGCCGCCTGCGACTTGCAACGCCACTCGCCATTCCTCGACCAGCCGGCGCCTTGTGGCGAGAAGGCGCCTGAGCCGCCATTGGCAGGGGCGCCCGGCTCGCCCACGTCGCTGGCCCGGGTGCCCGGTGCCCGGCCCGGGTTGAAGCCCAGCCCAAAACCAAAGAATCCCTTGACCGTCACTTCGGGTTTGAAGAATCGCGCGCCAACCGTGAGTTCCAGTTTGTCCGTCAGGTCGTAGGCCACCTGGCCGAACACCGCCTTGTCCGTGTCGATGCGGTCCACGCTGTTGAGATATACGACGCCCGGGAACTTGGCGCCGTTAGGTTCATCGCGGTTCATCAGCCTGAAATCTGCCAGGCCCGCCATGTTGCCGAACGGCTGCTCGAAGTCGTGGTACTGCCGCTGCCAGAAAAATCCCAGCAGGCCGCGCAGGCGTTTGTCCTGTGCGGAGGCCACGCGAAGTTCGTGGCTTTGCTTGGTGTAATGGTCGTTGTTGATGTAGGTCTGCGTTCGATTTACAGGGCCACCCGCGTTGTTCACGAACAAGCTCGCAAAGGAGCCGGTGGTGTACAAGTTGTCATACCAGTACGAATAGTCCGAATAGTCGCCCGACGAGTCGACGTCACGATTGAGGTAGTTGCCGGAGTAGGTCAGGTCGAAGTTGCCGAGCTTGCCTTCGATCGTCAGGCCGCCCTGGTACCACTTGTCATTATTGTATTCCTCGCGAAAATGCTTCACGGCGTACTTGCCGGGTGCAAAGCTGCTGAGATCATCGCCCCAGGAGCCCTTGGCCTTCTGCTCCTGCATCTGGACCGTGGGCGTAATCGTCCAGTTGTCATTCAGTTCGATGCGCAGCGCCGCGCGAGCACCGGTCGTGTCAACCGTGTTGTAGTTGTCTTTGGCCACGTTGAAGTTGCCATTGGCGCTGGTGAAGTTACTGGCAGTGAAGTCGTCCGCGTTGGTCTCAGTGTCGCCAGGGTAGAGCCGCGTGCCCGCCAAGTTGTCAATCCAACCGGCGTCTTTCTTGGTCCAACCCACCAATCGCACAGCGGTTTTGTCGTTGATCGGAATGTTGACAAAACCCTCGGCGACATAGCCGCTGCCACCTTCGGCGACAATACTGTTGGCTTCCAGCGAATAGCCGGCTGAGAACTTCGACGGGTCCGGCTTGTTGGTGATGATGCGGATCGTGCCGGCCTGTGAACTGGCGCCGTACAGGGTGCCCTGCGGGCCGGCGAGCGCTTCGACGCGCGCGATATCGTACAAGTGAACGTCCAGATTGCCTTGGATGGTCGTGATCGGCTGCTCATCGAGGTAGGTGCCGACACTCGGCTGCGATGTGGTCGCCTGGCCGTCGCCGCCGGTGACGACACCGCGCATGTAGACCGCGGAGTAGCCCGGGCCCTGCACGCTGGGCGCCGCAGCGATGGTGGGCAGCATCTTCACGTAGTCCTGGAAATTCTGGACATTCAGCTCTTCGAGCTTCGCATTGCTCAGCATGTCGATGCTGATTGGCACGTTCTGGATGTTTTCCGTACGCTTCTGCGCCGTGACAATGACCTCTTCGAGGACCCCGGATTCCTGTTCCTGCGCGAATACCGCCTGGCTCCCGAGCGCAATCATGACCGCGGTTGCTATCGGCGATCGGCGGGTAATGGGCGGAAGACTCTTGGATCGGGGTGCTCGCATGATTCATGCTCCGGGTGAAAAAAGTCGATGCGGGAGACTACGACAAACGGCAATTCAGCGTAAAGCAGAGAATCGCGCTGTTGCTTCGTCGCTACAGTGTAGGAACTGCGGGATAGGCATCCAGAACCGGGCCGAGCGACACTTTGAGCGGCTCGAGCCAGGCCTCGTAGTGGCGCCATTGATCCAGCCCTTCGCGGTAGATGGGCTTTCGAACCTGCTCGGAACTGGCGGTGCGCACCGGGCGCTCGTTTTCAAAGAACCGCAGGCACCCGGCTTCAAAGGGCAGTCCACAGTAGTCCAGCAGCCGCCGCACTTCGGTTTCCGTGTCTTCGACCATCCGCTCATAAATCACGCGATGGATGCGCCCCGGCAACACCGCATCGAAGTGCGCCATGAGTTGCACATAGTCATGGTAGTAACGGCCGATGTCCGGGAGTCCGTAACTGAAGCGGTGTCCGCGGGCGTAGAACTGCTTGAAATTGGAAAAGCAGCAGCCCAGCGGGTGGCGGCGCGCATCGATGATCCTGGCATTCGGCAGGATGCTCTGGATCATGCCGATGTGCAGGAAGTTGTTAGGCATCTTGTCGATGAAGAAGCGGCGCTCGGTCTTGCGGTAGATGCGGGTGCGCTGCAGGTACTGCTCGCCCAGCGCGCGCAGCTCGCCGGCGCTGAGTGAGGCCAGCACCGCGCTGTAGGTGCCGATTTCGTCCGAACCGGCGCGATCGCGCAGGTCCTTGGCCATCGCGATGATATCGGGCAGCTCGGAGGTTCCTTCCACGGCCGAGTGACTGGACAGGATCTGTTCCACCAGCGTCGAACCCGCGCGTGGCATGCCGACGATAAAAATGGGATCCGGCGCGTCAAAACCGGACCCGGCATGCTGGTTGAAGTACTCGCGCGTGAAAATGGTCTGCAGGCGCGTCATGCGGGCCGAGTTAAGGTCGGCGTCGTAGCGGGTGCTGGTGCGATGCCGTTCATTGCCCTTCGCATAGTGTTCGAAAGACGCGGCGTAGTCGCCGGCGTCCTCGAACGCCTTGCCCAGTGCAAAATGAAAATGCACGCGATTGAGGTCTTCGAGCCCGGGATCGGCCAGCTGCGCGTGCATGGCCGCCAGATCCTCGGCGCTGAACCGGAAGGTCTTGAGATTGGCGAGACTCCAGTAGGCTTCGCCCAGCGTGGGATCGAGGGCGATGCCCTTGCGGTAGGTGCCAATGCAGTCGTCCTGGCGGCCCTCGGTCTTCAACACGTGGCCAAAGCTCACCCAGACCTTGGCGTTCGCCGGGTACTCGCGCAGCAGTTGCGCATACATCTGGCTCGAACGCGTGACCTCGCCGACCCGGCTGAGAATAACGGCGCACAGATTGCGATAGCCCGGGTTGTTAGCATCGATGGCCAGCAGGCGCTCGACTTCCGTTAGTGCCTCCGATGCCTTGTTGCGTCGATGCAGCAGCGTCGCATAGTTGTAGCGCGCGGCTGCGAACGTCGGCGCCAACTCCAGGCAACGCACCAGCAGCCGCTCGGCATCTTCGTCCTGGCCGCAGCGCACAGCGACCTCGGCCAGCATGCGGATCGCGGGTACATCGGTCGGCGCCTGCTTCAGGTGATTCTTCAGCAGGGCCTCGGCGGTCGGAATGTCATTTTCGAGCATTGCCGCCGCGGCCTGCTGCAGCAGCGGAGTGCGCGTCGAGCACTGGATATGGCGGATGTAGGCCGCATCGGCGCCGGCGGTGTCGCCGATGGCCATCAGGTGATCGGCGAGCACTCGCCACGCGTCGGGGTGATCGGGCTTGAGACGCGCCACAGTGCGCAGCGCACGGATCGCGTCGTCGCCGCGACCCGTGGCGGCCAGTGCCAGGCCCTGCTCGTAATGCGCCACGGCCCAGTTGGCTTGTGCGCGCAGCAGCGGCTCGAGCACCTGCAGCGCCGCGGCGGGATTGCCGGATCGCCGGTGCGCGGCGGCCAGCAACAGCGTGGCAGCCGGGTGGTTCGGCGCGGCCTTCAGGATCTCGAGCGCCTGTGCCGCCGCGAGCGCCGGTTCGGCATCGAGCAGGCGTGCCGCGTGCTGGATGGCAAAGTCCACAGTACCGGTCGGCTCGGGTTCAGACATGCTGCGATGGTACCAATGCCGCGCTGCGCGGCGGCACGCAAATTCCTCAGGCGGGACAGGTATCATTCATGCATGAGAGGGCGCAGATCGGTCTTGGCGTGGCTACTGTGGGGGCTCAGCGCCCATGCAGGCGCCGAAACCGCGCCGCCGCCCAATATTGCCATCGGCGAGTCGCGCGTCATCCGCTGCGGCCGCCTGTTTGAGAGCGAGACGGGTGCGGTGCGTTCATCCGTGCGCGTACGTGTGGATACCGGCAGGGTCGTCGCGCTGGAGACTGTCGCTGCGGACGCTCCGGTGGGGGCTGCCGAGCTCGACCTGCGTAATTACACCTGTCTGCCCGGGCTCATCGATCTGCATGTACACCTGACCGAGCGGCCCGAGGACTACGCCGACCGGAGAGTCCTGTTTAGCCGCACCCGCGCCGAGCAGCGCGTGCTGTCAGCGGCGCATGCGTCGGCCACTGTGTTAGCGGGATTCACGTCGGTGCGCAATGTCGGCGCCTACATTCGCGGCGTGGATTTTGCGCTGCGCGATGCGATTGACCGGCGCGAGACAATTGGGCCGCGCATGCAGGTCAGCGGTTTTTATCTGACGATTCCGGGCGGCGGCGGCGATCTCCTGATACCCGGCATACCGGCGGAGGCGACGCCCACTTTTGTGCGCGGCGGCATTGCGCGCGGCCAGGAACAGTTCCGGCGCAAGGCGGAACTGGCGCTGGCCGACGGCGCCGACCTGCTCAAGGTTATCGCCTCCGGTGCGGTGTTAGCCTATGGCGGCGTTCCTGGTGCGCCGGAAATGAACCGCGCTGAAATTGCCACCGTCGTGGAGGTCGCGCATGCCCGCGGCCGCAAGGTCGCCGCGCATGCGCACGGTGCGCAATCGATCCGCGACGCGATCCTCGCGGGGGTGGACACGGTCGAGCATGCGTCGCTGATCGACGCACAGGGCATACGCCTCGCGCGCGACAAAGGCACGACGCTGGTCATGGATGTCTACGACGGCGATTACATCGATACTGAGGGACGCAAGCAGCAGTGGCCGGAAGAATTCCTGCGCAAGAATATTGAAACAACCGAAGCACAGCGGCAGGGATTTACCGCAGCTCACAAGGCCGGCGTGCGACTCGCGTTCGGCACCGACGCTGGCGTTTATCCGCACGGCCTGAACGCGCGTCAGTTTCACATCATGGTCGAGCGCGGCATGACCCCGACCGAGGCGCTGCAGTCGGCGACCTCGATTGCGGCGCGCACCATGGGCTGGGAAAACAACGTGGGCTCGCTGGCGCCCGGTCACTATGCCGACCTGATTGCGGTCCAGGGTGATCCAACCGTCGACATCCGCTTGTTAGAGGCGGTGCCGGTGGTGGTGCAGGGCGGCCGTATCCTGAAGGCGCCGGCGCCGTGAGCTCGGGCGCTAACTCAAATCAGCGCTACGACGCCATCGTCATCGGCGCGGGCCACAATGGTCTGACCAGCGCCGCGTTCCTGGCGCGCGCCGGGCTCAAAGTGCTGGTGCTGGAGCGTAACTCCTACATCGGTGGCGCGGCGGTCAGCCGTGAGCTGCACCAGGGCTGGATCTACTCCAATTGCTCGTACGTCTGCAGCCTGTTGCGGCCCGAGATCTATCGCGCGCTGGATCTGGCGCGGCACGGCCTGCAGATCGTGCCCTATGGCGGCGGGGTGACGTTTACGCGCGATGGCGACTATCTCGGCGGCTACGTCGACAAGGACGTCAAACGCCGCGAAATCGCGCGCCACAACGCGCATGACGCCGATGCCTGGCAGCGCTATTCGCGCGACACCATGCGCCAGTGCCGCTTCATCCGTTCGCTGCTGTTGCGCACGCCGCCGGACCCGACCTCGCTCAAGCTGCGCGACCTGCGCGAATTGCTGTATCTCGGCAAGCGCTTTGCCGACCTCGGCGAGCAGGGCATCTACGACACCATCCGTTTCTACACGCTGAGCATTGCCGACTACCTCGCCGAGTATTACGAGTCGGACCTGGTGCGCGCCAATTTTTCCGGCAGCGGCATCATCGGCACCGCGTTAGGCGTGCACTCGCCCGGCACGGCCTACGTGCTGCTGCATCACTACATGGGCGACGTGGACGGCCAGGCCGGCGCCTGGGGTTATGCGCGCGGCGGCATGGGCGCGGTCAGCAAGGCGCTGGCCGGCGCGCTGCAGTCATTCGGCGGCGAAATCCGCTGCGATGCGCCGGTCGAGAAAGTGCTGAATCGCGGCAGGCAGGTCACCGGCGTGGTGCTGGCGAGCGGCGAGGAAATCCTCGCGGATCGGGTGCTGTCGAATCTCGACCCCAAGCGCACCTTCCTTGGCTTGTTAGATCAGAAGTCGCTGGAGCCGGAGCTGGTGGCCAAGGCGCGCAATTTCAAGATCCGCGGCTCCTCCGGCAAGCTCAACATCGCGCTCGATGGCCTGCCGGAATTCCCGGCGTTAGGCAGGAATCATCCGCTGCACTGTGGCGACCTGCATTTCCTCGATTCCATGGCGCGCTTCGAGCGCGCCTATGACGACTGGAAGGATGGCCGCTGGTCGCGCGATCCGTATCTTGACCTGCTGATCCCGTCGATGACCGATCCGACCATGACGCCGGCCGGCAAGCATTACATGTCGGTGTTCGTGCAGTACGTGCCGCCCAAGGTGCAGGGACGCGACTGGACGCAGGCGGATCGCGATGCCTTTCGCGACACGGTGTTCGACCAGATCGAAACCCAGAGTCCGGGATTCCGCAAACTGGTGCTGCACGCCGAAGTGCGCACGCCGCAGGAACTGGAAAACGAGGTCGGGCTCACCGAGGGCAATATTTTCCAGGGTGAGCTGACCGTCGACCAGTTGTTCTTCAACCGGCCGTTCCCGGGATTTGCGCAATATCGCGGGCCGCTGCGCGGGCTGTACCTGTGCGGCTCGGCGACCCATCCCGGGGGCGGCGTGATGGCGGCGCCCGGTGCTAACGCGGCGCGCGAAGTGCTGCTGGATCTGGGTCGGCCCGAAGGCGTGCCCGAAGGGTGGAGCGATGACTGAGCGCGCGCCCATCTTCATCGTTGGCGGCGGCCACAACGGACTGGTGTGCGCAGCGTATCTCGCGCGTGCAGGGCGACGCGTCGTGGTTCTGGAGGCTGCCGAGCGCGCTGGCGGTTGCGCGGCCACGCATGAGTTCCATTCGGGCTTCAGGGTCTCTTCGATTGCGCATCTGTTGTACGGCCTGGACATGCAGGTCGCAGGCGATCTGAACCTGACGCAACACGGCCTGGCGTATGCGCAGCAGAATCTGCGCTCGGTCGCCCTGCATACCGCGGCAGACGCGCTGGTGTTCGATGGCGACAGCGCCAGTGGCGCCGGTCTCGACGCCGCAGATCGCGACGCCTTCCAGAGATTTGTCGCGGCGCGGCGCCGGTTCGCTGCCGTGTTAGCCTGCTGGCATGCGGCGCCGCCGCCACGGCTGGCGCTGAGCGGCTGGCGCGATGCGCTGCCGGTCGCCAAGCTGGGATGGGCGGTGCGGCGGCTTGGCCGCAAGGACATGCGCGAGTTGTTGCGCATCGCGACCATGAGCGTCGACGACTGGCTGAATGAATATTTTACCAGCGCACGCATTAAGGGCGCGCTGGCACTCGATGCGGTGTTAGGTGCGTGGGCCGGGCCCAGGTCCGGTGGGACTGTGTTCGCCAGTCTGCACCGCGCCGCGGGCGGCGGGGCTTATTCGGTTCCGCAGGGCGGCATGGGCTCGCTGTCCGCCGCGCTGGTGCGCGCCGCCACCGCCGCCGGCGCCGAGATTCGTTGCCAGGCGCGGGTGGCGGGATTCGAAGTTGTTGCAGGGCGGGTCAGCGGCGTGCGGCTGGCGTCCGGCGAAACGCTCGCCTGCAGCGGTGTTGTGTCGGCGCTTGACCCCCAGCAGACGCTGCTCGGGTTGTTAGGTGCGCGGCATCTCGAAGCGGAATTCGCGCGGCGCGTGCAGCACCTGCGCGCCACCGGCACGGCCGCGAAGCTGCACCTGGCATTGTCGCGCGCGCCGGAGTTTCACGGCCTGAAGACGCAGGACCTGGGTGAGCGCCTGTTGATTGCGCCCGACGCCGACTACGTCGAGCGTGCGTTCAATCCCGCAAAATATGGCGAATATTCGCCGCAACCGGTCATGGAGATCCATCTGCCGTCGATCCACGATGCCTCGATGGCGCCAGCGGGCCAGCAAGTGCTGTCGGCCGTGGTGCAGTACGCGCCGCACAATCTTGCGGCTGGCTGGCCGGCGGCACGCAGCCGGTTTCTGGAGACTTGTCTTGAGACGCTGGCGCGTCATGCGCCCGGCCTGCGCGCGTCGATTTTGCATGCCGAATTGCTGACGCCGGCCGATATCGCCGAGCGCGTCGGTATCACCGGCGGTCACTGGCATCACGGCGAGCTCGCGCTCGATCAGTACCTGATGCTGCGCCCGGTGCCGGGCGCCGCGCAGTACGCCACGCCGGTCGCCGGGCTTTTCTTGTGCAGCGCCGGTACGCATCCGGGTGGCGGTGTGCTGGGCACGCCCGGGCGCCTGGCCGCGGCGCAGTTGTTAGCACGGGAGGCCGCGCCATGATGACGCGTGAGCATTACCAGCAGGCGGTGTATCCGACACCGTTCCATGCCCGCACCTCGGCGGCTAACACGCTCAACCTGTGGCACCGCTGGAAGGATTGCACGGTCGCCGATGCCTATAGCGACGTGTCGATGGAGTACACCGCGCTGCGCAACGCCTGCACGGTGTTCGATCTGTCGCCGATGACCAAGCATCGCATCGACGGGCCGGATGCGCTGGCGTTCATGAATCGCCTGGTTACGCGCGATGTCGCGAAGATCAAACCGGGTCGCGTCGGCTACACGGTCTGGTGCGATGATCAGGGGCAGGTCATCGACGATGGCACGATTTTTCACTTCGACGCGGGCGTCTATCGGCTGTGTTCGCAGGAACGTCAGCTCGACTGGCTGCAGGACTCCGCACTGGGATTCGATGTCCGGATTCACGAAGAAACCACCGAGGTCGCGGCGTTAGCTCTGCAGGGACCGACCAGCTGCGCCGCGCTCAAGCGCATGGGCCTGACCGGCATTGAAACGCTGACGCCCTTCGGCATGCGCAGTTTTCCCTTTGCGGGCACGCAGCTGCAGGTGTCGCGCACCGGATTTACCGGCGATCTGGGCTATGAACTGTGGATCGAACCCGAACACGCACTGGTATTGTGGGACCGGCTGTTCGACGCGGGCAGTGCGGTGGGCATCAAGCCCATGGGCACGCTGGCGCTGGAAATGAGCCGCGTCGAAGCCGGCTTCATCCAGGCCGGGGTCGATTTTCTGCCGGCGGATCGCGCCGTGCGGCCGGGGCGCACGCGCTCACCGTTCGAGCTGGATCTCGCCTGGCTGGTCGATTTCAACAAGCCGAATTTCACCGGCCGCAGCGCGCTGCTGCGCGAGCAGGCCGAGGGATCGCGCTATCGTTTGCTGCGCCTGGATGTCGAAGGCAACAAGGTGGCCAAGGATGCGTTCGTCTACAACAGCCGGCAAAAGGTTGTGGGCGTGGTGACGTCCTACGTCTGGTCGCCGGCGGTCAAGGCGAGCGTTGCCCTGGCCTCGGTCGAGATGCCCTGGGGCCGGCCCGACGATGAATTGTTGGTCGACATCTACTACCAGAAAGAACTGCAGTGGAATCGCAAAATGGCGCGCTGTCGCTTGGTAGCAGGGCCGTTCTATACGCCGGCGCGGCGTAAGATGACCCCGGCTCCCGAATTCTGATCGAGGCGATTCCCATGTTCGAACCTCGCACTCATAAACTCGCCAGCCGCGAGGTTTTTGTCAGGCGCGTGCTGCTCAATGGGCTCTTTGCCCTGGCGCTGGTCGGTGTCTCGTGGGCCATCGGCATCGCCGGCTACCACGAACTGGAAGGGCTCGGCTGGCTGGACGCCGCGCTGAATGCCGCGATGATTCTGGGCGGCATGGGCCCGGTTGATGTGCTGCACACGGACGGCGGAAAATTGTTTGCGATGTTCTACGCGCTGTACAGCGGCGTGGTTTTCCTGGCGGTGGCCGCACTGGTATTTGCACCGCTCGCGCATCGGCTGCTGCATCGTTTTCACCTCGAGTAGCGCGCCACCGCCTGCGCTGAGCGTCCGCTAGGGGACGGGGTTCGACTCCCAGGATCCGTACACCGGATTCGGCAACATAAAGAGATGTTCGCCAAACTCCGCGAGTGGCGCCGAATTCGTCTGTGAGCGCCCCGGGAAATCCTTGATGTTGTCGCCGACCCAGGCGAGCACCTGCAGTGCGGGCAGCCCGGCGGTCGCCGTTCCGTTCTGCACCGCCGCAAAACGCGGATTCTTGTCCTGCAGCATCTTGCCGGTCACTGGATCCAGCGGCGCGCATAGCACGGCCGCGACACGCAGGTTCTCGCTGCGCAGGTTGGCGCGAGTGTCCTCGCAGATGGCCTCGGCGCGATTGGTGACTACAACGACCTGTCCGCCCGCAGCTAACACCCGGTCGACGAAAGCACGGCTGCCAGGAACAGCAACGGAGCGGCGCTGCCGTGCCCAGGGCTGCCAGGTGGCCTCGCTGTATTTCTGGCCACTGTGCGCGAGCATCAGCTGGTACTCCGCGTTGTCGAGCAGGGTTTCGTCGGCGTCGGAAATAACAGCCCAGCTGCCGCGCTCGTGGCCGGCCGCGAGCTGCAGGATCCGGTCGCCGGCGATGCGATAGATCTGCTCGTAGAGCGCCGGCTTCTCGGCGGCTGTTAGGTACCAGTGCAGGCCGCTCGGGATCGCGGCGCGAGCCGCCGGCGCCGCAACGGGCGCTGGCTTGGTGGCACACGCGGTAACAGTCATGACCATCACGATCAGCAGGTATGGCAGGCGCGGTTTCATAGGTTGACTTTGGCAGTTTGAAAGTGGATGGTTCCGGTTTACGGCGCAAGAATAGCAACATGGGAGCATCCTGATGTCGAGCCGAGCGAACTGCCGGCGGCTGGCCGTCGTGACGGCCACAGGCGTGTTGCTGGGACTGCTGGCGCTACCCGCGGTTTATGGCGACGAGGCAGCGCCTACCGCGCCGGCAGCTCCCGCTGCGGCGCCTGACCCCGCGGAATTGGCCTGGAATGCGGCGCGCATCGCCATGCAAAACGGTCCGGTCGACCTCAGTTTCCGCGACCAGGCGAAGCTGCAACTGCCGGAAGGTTATGCATTTGTCCCGGTCAAGGAAGCGACCGAACTGATGCGGGCGATGGGCAACAGCGTGGATGGCCGGTTTCTCGGGCTGATATTCCCGCTCGGGCGCGAGGGCGCCAACTGGTTTGTTAGCCTGGACTTCGAGGACGCCGGCTACATCAAGGATGACGACGCCAGGGACTGGAAAGCGGATGAATTGCTGCAGTCGCTGAAGGATGGCACCGAAGCCGGCAACGAACAGCGACAAAAACTCGGCATCGCACCGATTGAAGTGACGCGCTGGGTCGAGAAACCCAATTACGACGCCACCGGCCATCGGCTGATCTGGTCCGCGGAATCACGCACCAAGGGCGGCAACGATCTGGACCCCGGCATCAATTACAACACCTACCTGTTAGGCCGGGACGGCTACATCTCGCTCAACCTGGTGACCAGCGCCAGGAGCGTGGACACGGACAAACCGGATGCGCGCAGGCTGCTGGCGGCTCTGCAGTTCAATGATGGCAAGCGTTACCAGGATTTCAACAGCTCGACCGACAAGGTCGCCGCCTAC
>JANNVI010000007.1:0-54068 GCA_031414335.1 Gammaproteobacteria bacterium
CGGTCCGCGCGATGCATTGCTGGAAAGGCTGGTAGCCATCGCGATCAGACGCAGCATCGTTGTGGTCGGGGCCAGCGACCGCCCTAACGAGTTTCCGTCCAGCGCGCCGGGCGTCATCGCGGTCGGCGACTCGGACGCGCCCTCCACGGCAGCTAACAAATTGCAACCGGGTCAGGGCCTTGGCGCACCCGGCCGCGAGATCCTGACTTTGGTGCCGGGCGGACACTATGATTTTGTCTCGGGATCATCGATGTCGGCGGCACTTGCCAGTGGGGTCGTCGCGCTGGTGCTGTCCGCGCAACGTGACCCCCAGGCCACCGCCGACCGCACCGGCGGCATGGTTTCGCTGTTGCAACGTACAGCCCAAGCCGAGCCGGCCAGTGGACGCGCCGGATTGCGTGTGATTGATGCCTGCCAGGCCTTGGCTGAGCGAACCGGACGCCCGCCCTGCTCGCGCGATACGCCTGTGGCAGTGTCCGGGCCCGCTCTTGGGGAATCCTTGCGCCGCGAATAAAACTCACGCCTTGTGAACCGTTTCCGGCGCGGCTGGGTACAAACGTTCACAGGACGTTCGTCCTGACGATAACGACAATAAGGAGAATTATCGATGAAGAAGCATATTCTGTTAGCAGTGGCCACTACGTTATGCGCGAGCGCGGTGTCGATCGCGGATGATTCGTCTGGGCCAGAGCGCTATGCGGCTCGGCTAGCGCCATCCAACGAAACACCGGCCGCGTCGTCGACGGCATCCGGTCGATTTACGGCGACCGTGGACGAAGTGGGTCAAACAATTAGCTATGAGCTCCATTGGGAAGGCCTGAACGGCGGCGTGCAACAGGCCCACATCCACTTTGGGCAACCCTTTGTAGCTGGCGGTATCTCAATTTGGCTCTGCGGCACAATCAATCCGGCGGCTCCACTCCTGGCCGGACCAGCCGGTACGCAGGTTTGTCCAGCAACAGCGGCAACGACGATCACCGATACAATCACACCGGTGAATGTCATAGGCCCTGTCGGGCAAGGTATCGACAAGGGTGAATTCGCGGAAATTGTTCGGGCGATTCGCGCCGGGTTCACCTACGCCAATGTGCACAGCAGCGTTGCGCCGGGCGGCGAAATCCGCGGCACGTTGAGGCGCGTCCGCGGCCACGGTGACCACGACGACTGAATGAACCCTTGAGGGTTTTGGCAACGCAAAGACGCTGGCCCGGTCACCCGCCGGGCCAGCGTCCTTCAGTTACGTTGCATGCCGCCAACTCGACCGTCAATCGCGGTCATCCTCATCGTCGCGTTCATCGGCATCGTGCGGTGCGGGAATCAACTTGATCACCACGCCACCGGTTCCAAACGGTACGCCGCTGATATTGCCCAGAACGTAAACCTCTCCGTCCGCATCCTGCCCAAATCCCAGCACGGCCAGATTCGGCGCGTTGCTGGGCGTGATATGAAATTCCCGGATTTTCTGCAATTCGCGGCCGCGCGATTCAGCATTCAAATGAAACAGCCGGCCATAATTGTGTGGCCCGCTGGGAAAATTGAATAGACGCGAAAAATCGCCGAACAACAAATGGCCGCGCAAGCGCCGCAGTTGCTGGCCCCGATAGACGAAGCCGACAATCACCGAATGCCCTTCCAGATGGGTGTCGTACTGTGCAATCGGATCGATCAGACCGGCGGGAATGAACCGACCTGGAACAACGTCAGTTTGCGCGGCACCATTGACCGCGGCGCCCTTTGGATCGAAATATAACGACCCTTCTTTCACATTCCAGCCGTAGTTACCGCCTGCAACGACCCGATCAACCTCCTCGATGTCGTTTTGCCCGACGTCGCCCACGTACAGATCGCCGCGTTGCCTGTCCACCGACATGCGAAACGGATTGCGAAACCCGTAGGCAAATATTTCCTTCACGGCGCCCGCGCGGCTAACGAACGGATTGTCCACGGGAACGCCATAGGCGCCGTTCGACGCGTTGCGCAAATTGACATCAATGCGCAAGACCTTACCGAGCGGCACCGCGAGGTCCTGGGCGTTACCGTTAGGCCCGTGCCCGACACCCTGATCATCCGCGTTGCCGCCGTCGCCAACGGAAATGTAGAGTTTGCCGTCCAGACCAAACGCCAGGTCGCCACCGTTATGATTGAATTGCGGTTTGTCAATTCGCATCACTTCCCGCCGCTGCCCGACACTGCCATCTGACAGGACTCGCCACTCCGCGATTACGGTCTGGCAGTTCGGCGCAGTGCCCGCCGGCAAGGTGCTTGCGAAAGTCGGCGCACCCGCGACCGGCTCCGAGGTAAAGGTATACAAGAGTCCGTTATTACGAAAATTCGGATGGAATGCCAGGCTCAGGAATCCGCGCTCGTCAAAGGTATTCGGCCCCAGCAGCCCGAGCGGCACCAGCCGCGCCCGCACATCGAGGAACACGGACTTCGCGCCGGTCGCCAGGTTGATCTTCCAGGCAATACCGTTTTGATCGACAACATACAAGTTGTCACGATCACCTGGCGCGGCGACCCCTTTGTTAGGAGCGGTCAGGCCGGTCGCGACGGGCTTCAGTGATATGAGCGGCCCGAAATGCGTGATCGGCGCAAATTGGGTGGTGTCAAAAGGCGCAAATATCGGATGCGCGATCGCAAGTGGGGCACACAGGGCAACGCAACGCAATGCCCAGAGTCGGATTGCAGGCATGATAGTTCTCCACGCGCAATTATTGTTATGCGGGTCTACCCATGAGTACCTTGCCGCAGTGGAAACGGTTCAATCTTCAGGCAATTTGGGTTGGCGAGGGTATTCAGCACACGTTGCCACCGCAGACCTGTTTGCGAAAGAACCGCGTGGCTTTGAACAGGTTTTATCGACGTCAGATCATGCGTCGGGTCTGAACGCCGCTTATGGATTGTCCTTCCCCGAGGACTATCTGGCGCTGTACCGCGACTTGCCGGGCGCCAAGCCTAGCGGACCAATCCGACATAGCGGCTGAGCATGGCGTAGGTCTCGCGGCGCAGTGTTTTCTGAGCGGCAACCGGCAGGGAAACCAGGTTGTCGATCAACACGCCCATGACCATCGCGATCATCCGACCCTGCTCGAGCGCACGACGGCGGGAAATCCGCGGCTTGAGCTGGCGCAATTTGGCGCCGACCAGAATCGCGGCGCGCTGGCGCTGTGCCAGCGTCTGCTTCCAGACCAGCGGGTGGCGTTGAAAGGCAGCATAGAGACCGAGCAATGAGCCGTTCGCACACCAGACGGAGATCAGGCGCGCTTCGAGCGCAGCGAGGTAATCGCGAAAGCCGCGCCGGGCATCCGCGGGCGTCAGCTCAAACGCTGAGCCATCTTCCACCAGTATCCGCTCAAGCACTGTCACGACCACAGCGGTCTTGTCAGGAAAGAAGTGATAGAGGCTACCGACCTGGATTTTCGCAGCATGAGCGATGTCCTCCATCGTCAGATCTTCGAAGCGCCGGTTCTCCAGCAAGTGCTCGTAGGCGTCTATGACGTCGATCACGCGTCGCAAGCCACGGGCTTGAGTCGGACGCCGCCGCAAAGCGGTGAACGCCAGCTCATTGCTACGCGCACGGCGCGGCGCTAACGAGCGAGCGCGCCGAGACTTTCTTGGCTTCATCATGATCGCGTAATACGCTGCAACGCCATTTGCAAGGCCGCGCGCAGACTGGCCGCGTAACTGGCATGCACATAGACATCAAAGCCATCATCGCGCGGGCGCCGTGCGATCACGGTTGGACAGTCAAACAACGGCACGGCCGCACAGTCGCGACCCTCGAGAATCTCCACGACGTTGACGCCAGCCGACAGCAGAGAAGCGGCACGCGCGCCGGGTATTTCGAAGCAGCGCCACTTGCCTTCGACGTCTATCGCTACCGCGCCGGCGGCAACGGCAGCGGCCACGGCCTGGGCGTCCGCATCTAACAGCAGCCAGCGCCCCGGCGCGACGTGCAAGGCAGCGCTGTGCGCCGCCAGCCCCGGCACTGCGCCAGGCGCTGCGTTTCGCGGCGGCGCGAACACAAGTTCAATGCACGACGTCAGCGGCCGCTCGCCCACGGTCGGCGACTCGCCATCACTTCGGGCGGCGCCAACCGTCATTTCATCTTCTCCCCGGCCGGATCGACATGCACTGGCGAGCTAACAAGGACACGAGTTTGCCGGCCGCGCACGGGATCGCGGGCGATGAGTTCCGCGCCCATGCCGATGCTCCGCGACACCAGCGCCAACCCGATCCATTGCCCCAGCGCCGGACTGTAGACGGACGAGGTGACATGGCCGCAGGCCCGCTGCTGCTCTTCGGGCCGGGTGATCTGCGCGCCGCCGTAGAAGATCGACTTTTCATCGGCCGCGCGCAGCCCAACGAGTCGCGGTCGCTCCGGATCCGCGAGTCCCTGACGGTCCAGCAACTCCCTGCCGACGCAGGTGTTACCGAGCCTGAGCAGCGAACCCATGCCCAGATCCTGCGGCGTCGTCTGCCCGTTCATCTCCGTACCCACCAGATAGCCCTTTTCAACACGCAGCACATCCATGGCTTCGAGTCCGTAGGGCGCGAGACCCGCAGCCACCAGCGCTTCCCACAGTGGCAGCGTGATGGCGGGCCGGCAGTGCAGCTCGTAGGCGCGTTCGCCGGAGAAACTGGCGCGCAGCACCCGCAGTTCCCGCCCGCGCCAGCGCCCACTGCTGAAGTCCATGTGTCCGAGGCGTGTTAGCTCAGCCTGCCACTCGCTGCCCAGAATTGTCTGCAGCGTGCCGCTGCTCCGTGGACCGGCGACGACAATCACGTTCCAGGCTTCGGTCACGTCGGTCAGGGTAACGTGGCGAGCGGCGAATTCGAGATCGCGCCAGAACTCGAGGTGCGACAGCACGTGGCCGGCGTGCCCGGAACTGACGGTCGCGACAAAGCGATCAGCCGCGAGACGCAGCACGATGCCGTCGTCGAGCACCATGCCATCTTCGCGCAGCATTACCATGTACTTGCTGCGGCCGACCCGGATGGTGCTCGCCTTTGTCAGATACATGCGATCGAGAAACGCCGCGGCGTCGGCGCCGCACACCTCGATCTTGCCCAGCGTCGATCCATCGGCAATGCCGCCGTGTGCACGCACGCGCGCAGCCTCATGAATGCCCGCGCTGAACGCGTCGCTGCCGTTCTCGCGATAAAAGCGCGGCCGCATCCACAGTCCCATCGACTCGAGTTCGCCGCCATGGGCGCCATGCCATTCATGCAGTGGCGTGCGGCGTTCCGGCCGCAACGCCCATCCGTGTCGATCCCCGCACAGCGTGGCGAGCGTTGCTGGCTGAAAGGGCGCCCGCGTCCGACTGACACCGACGGTGGCCAGCGGGCGCTGCGACAATTCGGCCAGGATCGCCGCGCCGAGCACGCCACTGGTGCGGCCCTGCTCCGTGCCAAAACCCAGCGCCGTGTAGCGCTTGACGTGCTCGATATCCTGGAACCCCTCGGCGAGCGCCTGGCGCAGGTCGGCCACGGTCACGTCGTTCTGCAGATCGACGAACTGGCGTTTCTCATCGGCACGGCTCGCGCTGCAGCGCCAGAACGGCAGCAGTTGCGGCGCGGCGTCGCCGCGGCCGACGGGCGCCGCGCCGTGCTCGACTGTCAACGAGCGCGCCTGCGCAGCGGCCGTGAGTCCGGCCTGATGACCGCCTTCGAGCGCGCGCGACAGTTCCACCTGACCGTTCGCCGCGCCGCAGCTGACACGCCATGCCGGTGCAGCCCCTGCAACGAACGCGCTGAGTTCCGGCGCGAACTGCCTGACTCCGCCCTCATGCAGGCCGGCATGCGTCGAGGGTGTCCAGCCGCCGCTGACCAGGATGGCATCGCAGTCGATATTCCTGGCACTGTCCGGACTCGCCAGCGGCGCGACTTTCGCGGCCCGCACGCCGGGCGCGCCCACCGCAGCTAACACCGCAGTCTCGAACAGGCACTCGACCCCGTTGGCCAGCAGATCGTCGAGCTTGAGATCCGGATGACGCGGGCGAACATCAACGACAGCCGCAATCCGCATTCCGCCGGCCATCAGGCGTCGCGCCGCGGCGTAGAGGCGATCATGGTTGCCAAACAACACCACGCGCCTGCCCACGCAAACGCCGAAGCCCGCCAGCAGGCGCTCAGCGGCGCCGACCAACATCACGCCCGGACGATCGTTGTCGATGAACGCAATCGGCCGCTCGACCGCACCGGTGGCGATCACGAGCGCGCGCGGACGAATCCGAAACACGGTGGCGGCCTCCGGCCGGCCGCCCGGCTCGCGGTGCGCGATGCTGAGGCCGCCGGAGCCGCCCACCACCACGGTCTCGAGCAGCAGGCGCGCGCCGCCGGCCTCGAGGCGCGCGCATGTTTCAGCGATCCAGCGCGGCGCCGGCAGGCCCTCGATGTTTGCCGTTTCGAACTCGAGCTCGCCGCCGCACACGGGTTCGCGCTCGCAAACGACGACCGTGGCACCCGCCTGCATCGCAACCCGCGCCGCCGCGAGGCCCGCGGCGCCTGCGCCGATGACCAGGACGTCGCACTGCAGGTGCTCGGTGCGTGGCGCGGGGAGCTGACAGGCGCCAGGCGCGCTGCCAAGCCCGGCAAGGCGCCGGATAATGCCCTCGTAGCTGCGCCACGACGGCCACATGAAAGTCTTGTAGTAAAAGCCCGCGCCCCACAAACTGCCACCGATACCTAACAACGAGGCCAGATCAAATCGCAGCGTCGGCCAGCGATTCTGGCTCATGAGTTGCTGCCCATCGGCAATGGGGAGGCGCGGCGCCGGCACGTTAGGCAGCAGAGTGGGCGCCGTGCCGACCGTCAGCAGCGCGTTGGGTTCTTCAGGTCCCGCGCTCATCAGGCCGCGCGGCCGGCGGTACTTGACACTCCGCCCTAACAACTGCACGCCATTGGCGAGCAGCGCAGATGCGGCGGTATCGCCGGCGATGCCGGCGTAGCGGCGGCCGTCAAACGTGAAGCTCACCGGCGCGCTGCCCAGCCGCGAGCCGCGGCGCGGGTGCGGAGAATTCATGGCGCCGCTCCCAGCAAACGGACGGTGCGCACCTCGCCGGCCGAGGGATCCCGATCTAGGACCAGCCAAGCCCGACAGCCGTGCACGTGCTGCCAGTACTCGAGGCTCTGTCCCGGGAGATTAACGCGCTCATAGACACGCTCAAACGCGGCCGCGCCAGCAGCGGGCACGAGGCTGCGGAACTCGAATTCCTCGACATGGCGGGGTCCACAATGGGGACAGCTGATACGCATCGCTATTGCCGCGCAGGAAATGGCCCTGCCCCCTTTTCATCCAGCAGGTGACCGGTCGCGAAGCGCGACAGCCGGAAGGCCCTGATCAGATCCGGTGCGGTGCCGGTCGCGACGAATCGGGCACAGGCCGCGCCGGAGGCGGGAATCGCCTTGAATCCGCCGTAGCACCAGCCACCGTTGAGGAAAACGTTATCCCAGCCGAGCCGGTCGATCAGCGGACTGCCATCCATCGTCTGGTCATTGGTCCCGGCCCACTGCCGCAGCAGGCGCAGCGCGCCGATCTGTGGCAGCAGCGCGACGGCGCTCTGCACGACGTCCTCGAGCCGCGACCACTGGCCCTCGCGCGTATAGGACGGGAAGCCATCGAGGGCCCCACCCATCACCAATCCGCCCCGATCGGACTGGCTCAGGTAGACCTCGCCGTGCGGATGCATGTAGACCAGCACCGTGTCTAACAAAGGCTTGACGGGCTCGGTCACCATCGCCTGCAGCAGATGTGTCTCAACCGGCAGGCGCAGGCCTAACAGCGTACCGATGGCGCCGGTATGACCGGCGACTGCGAACACGATCCGGTTCGCGGCGACGTAGCCACGGCTGGTTTCGACGCCGGTTGCCATGCCAGCCGCGGTGCGCAGGCCGGTGACCTCGCAGTCCTCGACGATATGCACCCCGAGTGCCGCCGCGGCGCGCGCGTAGCCCCAGGCCACCGCATCATGACGAACGGTACCGCCGCGCCGCTGCAGCAGCGCGCCGATGATCGGAAAACGCCGCGGCGCGTCCAGATCGAGCGCCGGCACGAAACGCGCCAGCGCCGCACGGTCCAGCAGTTCGGCATCGATGCCGGCGAGGCGCATCGCATTGCCGCGGCGGGCGTACGCTGTCATCTCATCATCGGACGTGGCGAGATCCACCACCCCGCGCGGGCTGTACATCACGTTGTAGTTCAGATCGCGCGACAGCGTCTGCCAGCGGCGCAGCGAATCCTCGTAAAAATAGTGATTCTCGGGCAGCAGGTAATTCGAGCGCACGATGGTGGTATTGCGACCGACGTTGCCGTAGCCGACCAGACGCTTTTCCAGTACCGCGATGCGCTTGATGCCGTGATCGCGCGCGAGGTGATAGGCGGTGGCGAGACCGTGCCCACCCGCGCCCACGACCACCACGTCGTAGGCCGCTTCCGGTGCCGGCCGGCCCCACAGCGGCCGCCAGTAATCACCGCGCCCCAACGCGGCGCGGGCCAGTGCCAACGCGGAGTAACGCTGCAGCATCGTTCGGCTCAATCCTCTTCGACCGCGTCGCTGAGCTCGGATCGGCGCCTGGCCATGAATTCCTTGAGCGCTTCATCCAGCGCCGGATCCAATCCGGGGTCCACGTAGTCGGCCAGCATCTTCTTCCACACGGCGTTAGCACGCTGTTCGGCGTTCAGGCTGCCCTCGCTCGACCATTGTTCGAATGAGGAATAATCGGCGATCGTTGACTGATAAAACGCGGTTTCAAAATTCGCGAGCGTATGCGCGCAGCCCAGGAAGTGACTGCCGGGCCCGACTTCGCGGATCGCATCCATCGCCTGGCCGCGTTCGGTCAGGTCCATGCCTGCCGCCAGCGCCTGCATCATCGCCAGCTGGTCGACATCCATGACAAATTTCTCGTACCCCGCCACCAGCCCGGCCTCGAGCCAGCCCGCGGCGTGCGTCACCAGGTGCACCCCGGCTAACAAGGTTGGCAACAGCGTGTGCGCGCTCTCGTAGCCGGCCTGCGCATCGGCCTGCTTCGACGAACACAGCGAGCCGCCGCTGCGACAGGGAATTTGCAGCCGCCGCGCCAGCTGCGCGGTCGCGAAAATCATTTGCGTTGCTTCCGGGGTCCCAAAGGTGGGCGAGCCGGTCCGCATCGAGACCGCGCCCACGAAAGATCCCATGATGACCGGCGCGCCGGGCCGCACCAGCTGCGTCAAGGCCATGCCGGCCAGCGTCTCCGCCAGGATCTCCGCCATGCAGCCGGCCGTGGTCACGGGTCCCATCGCGCCCGCCAGTACCGCGGGCACGATGATCGTGCCCTGGTTGTGCGCCGCGAATTCCCGCAGCGCGCCTAACATCCGGCCATCGAAAGTGAGCGGCGAATTTGAATTGATGTTGCCGAGCATTACCGCGTGCGAATCGACATACGCGGGGCCGAACAGTACTTGCGCCATGCGCACCGCGTCGGCCGCGTGACCCGGAGTTTCCGGCGTGCCCTCGCAGGCTTGGTCGCTATAGCGAAAATACGAGTACTGCACATCGAGGTGGCGCTTGCCGGGCGGGATATCCATCGGCTCGCAGGCACTGCCGCCGGAGAAATGAATCGCCGGGGCCGTGTGCGCCAGCTTGATGAAATTAATCATGTCCTCGAGCGTGGCGTAGCGCCGGCCGCGGTCCAGGTCGGTGACGAACGGTGGCCCGCCGACTGGAGAAAACACGGTCGCGTCGCCGCCAAACTGCACCGTCTTGGCAGGGTTGCGCGCGTGCACCTCGAACACCGAGGGGGCGGTCTTGAGCAGCGCACGGCACAGCCCGCGCGGAAACCGCACCAGTTCGCCTTTGACCTCGGCGCCGGCCGCACGCCACAGCTGCAGCGATTCCGGGTCGCGGCGAAATTCGATGCCGATTTCCTGCAGGATCGTCTCGGCATTCTGCTCGATGATATCGATGGCTTCCGGGTGCAGCAGCTCGACCACCGGGATCTTGCGGCGAATGAACGAGAGCTTGGCGGCCCCCTGTTGGCTGCGGGCGGCGCGACGCGTCTCACGCCCGCGCCGGCTGATCAATTTGGTTTCCGACATAGCCCCCTCCATAAGTCCCGCCCGACGGGTTACTATCGCGGTAACTTGAGGAATCATCAAGTAATAGCAGAGGACCGCCGGTGAAAAGTCATTATCGTGTCGTCGTCATCGGCGGTGGAGTGGTGGGCGTCAGTGTTCTTTATCACCTGGCCAAGCTCGGCTGGACCGACATCGCCCTCATCGAACGCTCGGAACTCACCGCCGGCTCGACCTGGCATGCTGCTGCCGGTTTTCACGCCCTCAACTCCGATCCCAATATTTCAGCGCTGCAAAATTACACGATCAATCTGTACCGCCAGATCGAAAAAGAAAGCGGCCAGAGTGTCGGCCTGCATATGACCGGCGGCATTGAACTGGCCTGCACGCCGGCGCGCTGGGAATGGCTCAAGAGCGAATGGGCGCTGTTTCGCACGCTCGGCATGGAGGCGCAGCTGATCACGCCCGCGGAGATTGCGGCGCTGTGTCCGATCATCGACCTCACCGGCGTCGAGGGTGGGCTGTTCGACCCGCAGGAAGGGCACCTCGATCCCCACGGCACGACCCACGCTTACGCCGGCGCGGCGAAGAAGCTCGGCGCGCAGGTGATCCTGCGCAATCGCGTACTGGCGCTGACGCCGCTGCCGAGTGGCGAATGGCGCCTCGACACCGAGCTCGGGCCGGTGACCGCACAGCATGTCGTCAACGCGGCGGGACTGTGGGCGCGGCGAGTCGGCCGGATGGTTGGCGTCGATTTGCCGGTGACGCCGATGCAGCATCATTACCTCGTGACCGGTGACATCCCCGCCCTGGCCGCGCTGAAGGAGGAAATGTGCTCGGTCACGGACATGGACGGTTACACCTATCTGCGTCAGGAGCGCAACGGCGTGTGCCTCGGCGTCTATGAGCGCAATCCCATGCACTGGCAGACCGGCGGCGCGCCCTGGGACTTCGGCATGGAACTGCTGCCCGAGGACATCGAGCGGATTTCCGAAGAACTCGCTGCCGGCTTCGCGCGCTTTCCGCCCTTGCAGGAAGCCGGCATCAAACGCTGGGTCAACGGCGCGTTCACATTTACGCCAGACGGTAATCCGTTAGTCGGTCCGGTGCCCGGGTTGCGTAATTACTGGGCTGCCTGCGGTTGCATGGCCGGATTCTCACAGGGCGGCGCGATCGGACTCGCGCTGTCGCACTGGATGGTCGATGGCGACCCTGGCGCCGATGTGTTCGGCATGGACGTCGCGCGCTTTGGCGCCTTCGCCAGCAATGACGCGTATCTCAAGGCAACCACGCGGCAGTTTTATGCGCGCCGCTTTTCCATGACCTATCCTAACGAGGAACTCCCCGCTGGCCGGCCGTTGAAAGTCACGCCGTGTTACGACGCATTACGCGCGGCGGGTGCGCAGTTCGGCGAAACCTGGGGCATGGAGACGCCGCTGTTTTTTGCGCCGGGCCAGCCAGACTTTCTCGAGAACCCGTCACTGCGCCGCTCCAACGCCCATGATTTCGTGGGCGCCGAAGTGCGTGCGACGCGCGGCGCCGCGGGTCTGGTTGAAACCGGCGTTTATGCGCGTTACGAAGTCAGCGGACCTGGTGCTGAAGCCTGGTTGAACCATTTGTTAGCATCGCGCATCCCGGCAGTGGGTCGCATTCGGCTCGCGCCGATGCTGAGTCCCGCTGGCAAGCTGATGGGCGATCTGACAGTGGCGCGACTCGGCGCAGAACGATTCTGGCTGGTTGGTTCCTACGTGCTGCAGGAGTGGCATCTGCGCTGGTTCCGCGATCATCTGCCCCGCACCGGCGTCGAGATCCGCAACCTGTCCGAGGAATGGCTCGGCTTCTCGTTGTCCGGCCCGCGATCGCGCGAGATCCTCGCGGCACTCGCCGACGAGGACGTCGCGAATGCCGCACTGCCCTTCATGTCGTGCCGAACGATGAACGTCGGCATGCTGCAGGCCGTGGTCGGGCGCCTGTCGCTGACCGGCGAGCTTGGCTATGAGATCACCGTGCCCGCCAGCCAGCAGCGGGCGCTGTGGGCCGCGCTGTGCACGGCGGGCGCGCCGTTCGGGCTGCGGCAAATCGGCATGCGCGCACTCGACAGCCTGCGATTCGAAAAAGGCTATGGCGTCTGGTCCGCGGAATTCGCGCAGTCGTACACGCCGGGCATGTCGGGCCTCGACCGCTTTATTGATTTCGACAAGCCGGATTTCATCGGGCGCAGCGCCGCGCTGCGGGAGCGCGAAACCGCGCCCGCGCAGCGGCTGGTGCTGATGGCGATCGATTCGATCGATGCCGATGCGTTTGGATTCGAGCCCATCTGGGTCGATGGCAAGCGCGTCGGATTCGTGACCTCCGGTGGCTACGGCCATCACACCGGGCTCAGCCTTGCGCTGGGATATGTCGACACGCACGTGGTCGAATCTAACGCGCCCCTGACCGTGCACATCGTCGGCGCCGAGCGGCCGGCACGCATCCTGCCTGGCGCGCCCTACGATCCTGCCGGTGCGAAGTTGCGCGCCTAGCTCAGCTAACAATATAGGGCAATGGCTCTTGGGATCGCCTATCCTTATCCATCCTTGGAGGGGGAAGCATGAAGCACCTGAGCGGGCTGGACGCGACGTTTCTGTACCTCGAGACGCCGGAAATGCCGATGCACGTCGGCGGCCTCAACCTGATCGAGCTTCCCGCGGGCTACGACGGGGATTTCTACGAGGACGTGAAGGCCCACATCGCGGGCCGCATGCATCTTGCGCCGGTCTTCCAGCGCAAGCTCGCGTCGATGCCATTCGAGCTCGCCAACCCGGTTTGGGTGGACGACGACGACGTTGACCTCGACTACCACATCCGACGTATCACGCTGCCGAAACCCGGCACCATGGCGCAGCTGGAAACCTATGTCGGGCGCCTGCATTCGAGCCTGCTGGACCGCAGCCGCCCGCTGTGGGAGTTCTATGTGATCGAAGGACTGCAAAGCGGCCACGCGGCGTTCTACAGCAAGGTTCATCACGCGGCGGTCGACGGGCAGGCCGGCGTCGCACTGGCGAACGCGATCCTCGACCTGAGCCCGACGCGCCGCGCGGTCAAGGCGCCGCCCTCGCGCCAGCGGGGCCACGCTGACCCGCTCGGCGTTGCCGAACTGATCGGCGCTGCGTTGCGCAACACGCTGCTGCAGTACGTCGAGCTGGCAAAACTGCAGCCCGCCGCCGTACGTGCGGCGGCGGGCACGCTGGCGCGGTGGCGGGGAAACGCGGCGACCGGCGGCAATCGCTGGTCGCTGGGGCCGAGGACGCCGATCAACGTCGCGATCACCAACCAGCGTTCGTTCGCCACGCTGTCCACGCCGCTCGCCGAAACCAAGGCGATGGCGAAACGTTTCGGGGTGTCGCTGAACGACATCGTGCTCGCGGTCTGCGCAGGGGCGCTGAAGCGCTACCTGGCGGACGCCGGCTGCGTGCCGTCGAAGCCGCTGGTGGCGGCGGTGCCGGTCTCGCTGCACGAGGCGGGCGAAACCGCCAGCAACAACCAGGCATCGATGCTGCTCTGCAATCTTGCGACCACCATCGTCGACCCGGTCGCCCGGCTCATGGAGATTCACGCGTCGACCCAGTCCGCGAAGGCGATGATGGGTCCGTTCAAGGCGGTGATCCCGACGGATTTCCCGTCAATCGGCGCGCCGTGGCTGATGAGCGGCCTGGCGTCGCTGTACGGGCGCTCGCGCCTCGCCAACCGCATTCCTCCGGTAGCGAACGTCGTGATCTCAAACGTTCCGGGTCCGCAGGTTCCGCTGTACCTCGCCGGCGCGCTGCTGAAGACCTACTACCCGGTTTCCATCGTGGTGCACGGCGTCGCGCTCAACATCACGGTCGAGAGCTTCAACGGCTCGCTCGACTATGGGCTGACCGCATGCCGCAAGGCGCTGCCTGACGTGCGCGAGCTCGCAGCCTACATGCGTGAAGCGCACGCCGAACTCCAGGGGCTTGCCACCACGGTTCCGCTCGCAGATGCCGCGGCAGCGCCCGAGAAACGGCAGCCAGCGGCGAAGCGGCACCGCAAGGGCAGCGCGGTTGTGGCACAAGCGCAGTGAACAGCTAACGTGGCGAACACCGCAGACAGATTGAAACCGCCGTCGCTGCTGCTCCTCGCGCTCGAGGGCCGCGCGGCCTGGGAAGGCGGCGCTGCCCTCGCGGCGCTGCCCTGGCTGCGCTTTGCAGCGCCGCGCGGTGACGGTCATCCGGTGCTGGTGTTTCCGGGACTCGCGGCGGGCGACTTGTCCACCCTGCCATTGCGCCGGTTTCTGCACCAACGCGGCTATACGGTTTATCCGTGGAAACTCGGCATCAACCTCGGGCCCGGCCGCAACGTATTCGAGAGTTGTCTCAGGCGCCTGCACGAACTGCACCACCTGCACGGGCGCAAAGTCAGCCTGGTGGGCTGGAGCCTGGGCGGCGTCTATGCGCGGGAAGTCGCGAAGCTCGCGCCGCAGTCCGTGCGCAGCGTGATCACGCTGGGTACGCCGTTCGCCGGGCACCACCGCTCGACCCGTGCGTGGCGGCTGTACGAACTGGCTAGCGGCGAGCGTCTCGGCGTAACCCGGCTGACCGAACAGATCCGCGCGGCACCGCCCGTGCCGACGACCTCGATCTACAGCCGCAGCGATGGGGTCGTGGCATGGCAGTGCTCGATCGAGCGGGAGACGCCGATCGCCGAGAACATCGAGGTGCGCGCGAGCCACATTGGCATGGGCGTCAATCCTACGGTGCTGTACGCGATCGCCGACCGCCTCGCGCAGCCCGAAGGCGGCTGGAAGCCGTTCGGGCGCGACGGCGTGAAGCGCTACTTCTATCGCGATCCGTCGCGCTGAGCCGGCAGCATGGCGACGGCAAAGATCGGCGGCGTCCGCATCGAGTACGACACCCGGGGCGACGCTGCCGCGCCTGCGATCCTGCTGGTCACGGGACTCGGCATGCAGCTCATTTCGTGGCCGGAAGAGTTCTGCGACGCGCTCGTCGCCGGCGGCTTTCGCGTCATCCGCCTCGACAACCGCGACTGTGGACTGTCCTCGAAGCTCGATCACCTCGGCAGCCCCAACCTGCTGCTTGCCTACCTGCAGTATCGCGTCGGCATGAGGATCAACGCCGGCTATACGCTCGATGACATGGCGCTCGATACCATCGGCATCCTGGACGCCCTCGGCATACGGCGCGCGCATCTGGTCGGCGTTTCGATGGGCGGCATGATCGTGCAGACCTGCGCGGCAAAACATCCGGACCGCGTCGCCAGCCTCACCTCGATCATGTCCTCGAGCGGCAACCCGCGCCTGCCGGGGCCGACGCGCGCGGCACGCCGCGCGCTGCTGGTGCGGCCGCGCAATGTGCGCGATCTCGCCGGCGTGACGGATCACCTGATCGGCGTGTTCCGCACCATCGGCAGCCCGGGTTTCCCGACCAGCGATGCGGTGCGACGCGCCCGGGTGGAAGCCGCCGTGCGCCGCTGCTATCACAGCCCGGGCACTGCCCGGCAGCTGGTCGCCGTTGTCGCCTCGGGCGACCGCCGGCGCGAACTCGCGACGATCCGCGCGCCCACGCTCGTCATCCACGGCGACAGCGATCCGCTGGTTCCCGTCGAGGCCGGCCGCGACACGGCGCGCAACATCCCCGGCGCCACGCTGCGTATCATTGAAGGAATGGGACACGATCTCGCGCCGGGACTGGTGCCGATCCTCGCGCGCGAAGTGCTCGCGCATTGCCGCGGCGCCTGACCACAGCGCCTGTCACACGCCCACCGCATGGCTAAGCGCGCATTAATCATGCGCCGCTGACTACACACCACCATCGATTGCTGATAGGGTTATTTTTCAGGGAGCTGCGCGTTCCGTTCGTTGTTTTTGCACAACACAGAATCGATCGTCGCGCACTCAATAAAATTGATCCATCTTCACACGGGGAAATATCTACATGGTCAGGACCAGCAAACACTCTAGCCCGATGCTACGTAGTTCCAGGCATCGCGCAGTCTCTGCCACATTCGCGCTGGTGTTAGGGACGGCTGCCTGTCTGCCCGCCGCCCTGGCGCAAAGCAGCAATAGCGTTGTGGCGCTGGAAGAAGTGGTCGTCACGGCCAGAAAGGTCGAAGAGAAACTCAACGATATTCCAATCGCCGTGTCGGCATTTACGGCGCAGGATTTGCAGGATCGCAATGTCACAAGTCTCGCTGACATCGCTGCGTTCACTCCGGGGTTTTCATACGAAGCCTATTCGGGCGGCACAACGCCGGCGCCGTTGATCCGCGGCCTGACGCAAAATGCGCTCACCGATCGCAACCAGAACGTTGCCACGTTTGTGGATGGTATCCACGTTCAGCAGCAGGGCAACATCGATTTCTCGCTGCTCGACATCGAACGCATCGAGATCATCAAGGGACCCCAGAACGCGCAGTACGGCAAGAGCTCGTTCGCCGGCGCGATCAACTGGGTACCCAAACGACCGACGCTGGGTCAGTGGGGTGGCACGGCAGGTTTCACCGTGGGATCCGACGAACGGCGTGACGTGACGGCCGCCGTCAACATTCCGGTTTGGCAGGACAAGCTCGCCGTGCGCCTCTACGGCGTGCAGACGAAATTCGACGGCACCTACAAGAACAACTATCCAAACTCTGGCGTTGGCGTTCCATCGACCGTTGCCGGGTACAACTGGGACGGCAACGAGGGCAAGCTTGGCGGCTATGACAATGAGGCCTACCAGGCTTCGCTGCGTTTCCGCCCGATCGACTCCCTGACGATGGACCTGCTCTATTTCCGCTCCGAGACACGCAACGATCCGGGTGCCGGCTACTTGATTCAGCCGCTGCCGGTATCCGTCTATCCCGCCTCGACGCCCGCGCTCATTAATCCGCACAACTGCAGCCCCAATGCCGCCGGCATCAATCAGCTGCGCTGCGGCGAAATGCCCCTCGACGTGTCGCGGGTCATTGCCGACCCGCGATCACAGGGGTCGCACACACACAGCGACCTCCTGTCGGCGCGTATCCAATATGAGTTTTCGGAGGCACTCAGCGTCACTTACCTCTATGGCAAGGGTCTCTATGACGCGGCCGGGTACCAGTTGGGAGCCCAGCCGGAGGTCATCGTCAACGGCGACCTAACAATACGGCCCGCCTCGGCGATGGGAATAGGCCCAGGCTACGTCACGTTCTCCGGCAATCCATTCACCGATCAGGAAGCCGAATCGCATGAAATCCGTTTCGATGGCAAAATCGGCACCATCGGCTGGCGCATTGGCTATTTCCATAACCAGGTGGACGACCTGGGCGCATTGGCCCTGCTAACGCGACGCCTACCGTTGAGTGCCGACCCGACCAACTCCGTCGTAATCACGGCCATCCCTTTCGTGACTGCCAACCCGCAATCACTGCTGTCGAACTTTTCGGACCAGATCGATTCGGAGTTCTTCGCCCTCAACATTCCGTTCGCCGGCAGCTGGAACGTGGACCTGGAAGGACGCTACAACACCGAGAAACGAGGCCAAAACACGCTGATCTACGCCTTGCCGCCTCCTACAGGGGTGCCGAACGGTGTGACATCGACCCGCGTCCTGCAGCGCGATTTCAAGAAGTTCACGCCGCGCGTCAACCTGCGCTGGCAGCCGCGCGAGGCGTGGACCTTCTACGCGAGCGGCGCGGTGGGCGAGAAATCCGGCGGCTTCAACGGCGTGACCGCCGACGTGCTGGCCTATGAGCCGGAAGAAAACACAACCATCGAGCTGGGCGCCAAACAAACGCTGTGGAATCGCCGGCTGCAGTTGAACTATGCCGTGTTCTATATCGACTGGAAGGACCTGCAACTCAGCGTGCCCGACACCATCCAGAGTCCTGGCAGCACGGTTCAAGAGCCCAATTTCATCGGCAACGTCAAGGGCGCGACCTCAAAAGGCATCGAGGCCGACGCCACCGTGATCTTCACCGATCGACTCAAAGGTAATTTTGCCGCCTCTTACGTGCAGGCCCAATTCAAGGGCGGCGTGATCGACACCACCTTCGGGCGCCTCTGCGAGACCACGGGAACGCCGGCCTGCGTCTTCCTGCCACGCACGCGGGTTGGCAACGTGCCAGGCCCACTGCCGCTCGGCGGATCGCCCATCGGCGGCAACGACCTGCCACGCACACCCACCACGCAGCTGGCGGCGGGCCTTGAGTACCACAGGCCGGTGGGCAAGTTAGAGCTGTCCTTGCGCGGTGACCTAACGTACCAAAACAAGTACTACTCAGAGAATCTGAACCTCGCCTTTATCCCGGATCGGACACTGCTCAACCTGAACATCGGCTTGAGCAATCCCGACCTGGGTTGGAGCGTGAATCTCTGGGGCAAGAATGTCACCGATGAGGTTTATGCATCGAGCGCGTTCGCGGTGTCGGTTGTCAACCAATACATCCCGGCGCTGGGCCCGGGCGCCACGTATGGCCTGACAGCTCGCTACAATTTCAAATCAGCGAAGTAATCAACACCCAGGGCTGCACCGGCGTGCAGCCCTGGGCCACCCAAGCATTTGTCAGGCAAGCAGGACGCGCAGGTCCCGCACCAGACGAACGACGCTGAGAAGGATTACCAACGCCCCAACCGCGATCATCAGCGGCTTGCGCGGCAGGTTACGCGTGATCCGCGCGGCAATTGGCGTTGCTAACAAAGCGCCGGTGACGAGACCCACGGTGGCCAGCGACAGCTGCTCAAATCCGAGGTGCCGCACCAGGATGGCAAACACGGCGCAGGCGACAAAGGTTTCCGCGATGCTGCCCGTGCCGACGACATAACGGGGATTCGCACCGATCGCCACAAGATTACTGGTGACCAAAGGCCCCCAGACGCCGGACATTGCTTCCAGAAAACCGCCAAACAGTCCGACGGTGCCAATCTGGGCGTGGGGGACTGTGGGCGGTGGCGTGCCACGGGCTCGCAAGATGATAACCAGTCCGACCACGATCAGGTAGGCGCTGACAAAGGCGCCCAACAAGGGACCCGCATGCCGTGTCAGCACGACCGAACCCAGCGCGCCACCCAGCACGCCGCTCCCACCTAACACGGCCAGCATGCGCCAATCGACGTTGCGCAAGGCGATGTGGCCGATGCTGGAGGCAGCGCCGGTAAGGATCTTGGCGCCGTTGACGGACGCACTGGCCACTTCGCGCGGCAAGCCGATGGCAGCCAGAACTGTCGAGCTGATGGCGCCGAAACCCATGCCAATCGCGCCATCGAAAAGCTGCGCGATGAAACCGATGGCGAGGAACCCCCAGGTTTGCGGCTGCTGCAGCAGTGTCAGTACGGTGTCTATCACGTGCCCCTAGGCTGGCATCTTTTCGTCGGGCGTCTTATACGTTTTCGGTATCAGTTAATGCCCTATTAAACTGTTTCGGATATATATATAGCCTGCGCATAATGGCCTCATGAACGCGTCCCCGGCCACCTTGATGCCTGCACCCCCACCCGACCCGCAGCTGGAAAGCAGCCTGCTCGCGCTGAGCCGCAATCTCGATGCCGGTTCGCTACGCTATCTGTCGGGTTTCCTGGCAGGCGTGGCGGCCGAGCGCGATCGGGCCGCGGGCAATGACACCGCCGTCGCCAAGCCAGCCGCTGACGCCACGGGCATTGCGCGGGCAACCGTTCTTTACGCCAGCCAGACCGGCAATGGCCGGCGCGTTGCCGACAAGCTGCATCGCCAGCTCGAATCACAAGGCCTGGCGGCCCGCCTGGTCAATGTGGCGGATTTCAGGCCGCGCGACATTGCCAGCGAAAAACTCCTGTATCTCGTCGTCAGCACCCATGGCGACGGCGATCCACCAGATGATGCGCGGGCATTCATTGACTTCCTGACCAGCCGCAAGGCGCCGCGACTCGAACAGTTGAGCTATACGGTGCTGGCGTTAGGCGATTCGAGTTACCCGAAGTATTGCGAGACCGGGCGCGCGTTGGACCAAAGGCTCGCGGCGTTAGGTGCAATACGGCTTGCCGAACGCGCCGACTGCGATGTCGACTATCAGGCTGCCGCGGAGGCCTGGTCGGGCAAGGCGCTCGAGATCGCGCGCGAGCGCCTGCAAAGCCCGCATATCGCGATGCTATCGGCCCCGCCGTCGCAGCAAGCGGCCGCGGATCGCGATGCGCCGGTCGTCACCGAAGTCCTGGCCCGCGCGCTCATCACTGCCCGCAATTCAGATCATCCGGTTACGCATCTGGAACTCGCCGCGCCCGCCGCGCAGCTGGCCTATGAACCCGGTGATGCCGTGGGCATCTGGCACAGCAACCCCAAGCAGGTTGTCGAGCGGGTCATGGAAATTGTCGGCGCCGATCCCGACAGACGGATCGCCATCGATGGCCAGGAACATTCTCTGCGCGGCTGGCTCACCGAACATCGGGAAATCACCCGTCTCGCCCGCCCGTTCCTCGATGCGCACGCCGAACGAGCTAACAACAGCACCTTGAATCAGCTGCGCGCGGACGGCAAGCCGGACGCCCTGCGCAGCCTGCTGCGCGACTGGCAGCCGCTCGACTTGCTGGAACGCTTCCCGGCCCCATGGTCGGCCGGGGACCTGGTGCGCGCGCTGCGCCCGTTGACACCGCGCTTGTATTCCATTGCATCCAGCCGCGCCAGTGTCGGCGATGAATTGCACCTGACCGTCGCGGCGGTCGACTACGTGCGCGACGGTCAGCAGCGTCTGGGCGCAGCTTCGCATTTCCTGACAGCAGGGGGCAGTGGCGGGGCTGCTTCGGTGCGCGCCTACATCGAGCCGAATCCCCGTTTTCACCTGCCCGCCGACAACACGCGCGACATCATCATGATCGGGCCCGGCACGGGCGTCGCGCCGTTTCGCGCCTTCCTGCAGCACCGCGTCGAGAGCGGCGCGCGCGGCCGTCACTGGTTGTTCTTTGGCGCACGGCACCGGTTCAGCGATTTTCTCTATCAGGCCGAATGGCTCGAGGCGCGCCGCAACGGCACGCTGCACCGGCTCGACGTCGCGTTCTCGCGCGATCAGTCTGAGAAGGTCTATGTGCAGCATCGTATGCGCGAACAAGGCGCCGAACTCGCGCGCTGGCTCGAGAACGGCGCGCATGTGTATGTCTGCGGCGATGCGCAGCGCATGGCGCCGGATGTGCACGACGCCCTGCTGGATGTGCTCACGCGCCACACGAGTCGTTCGCCGGACGCTGCTAACGAGTATCTCAATGAACTCGCGAGCGAGCGGCGCTACGCGCGCGACGTGTACTGAACCGGATGGCCGCCGCCAACGACAAGGCCCCGCCGAGTCCGATCGAGAAAGTGAAAGCGGACAGCCGATTCCTGCGCGGCAGCATCGCGCAAAGCCTGCTGGACCCCGCCACGGGCGGACTTGCCGAGGCTGACACCCACCTGATCAAGCTGCATGGCAGCTACCAGCAGGATGACCGCGACATCCGCGAAGAACGGCGGTTGCAGAAACTGGAACCGGCCTACAGCTTCATGATACGTACGCGCCTGCCCGGTGGCGTCTGCACACCGCAGCAGTGGCTGGCGCTCGATGAGCTCGCGACCCGCTTTGCCAACGGCAGTCTCCGGTTAACCACGCGACAGGCCTTTCAGCTGCATGGCGTCATCAAGCGTGATCTGAAACCGACCATTGCCGCGATGAATGCAGTGCTGATCGACACGATTGCCGCCTGTGGCGATGTCAATCGCAATGTGCTGGCGAGCGCCAATCCCCTGGCCTCGCAACTGCATGCGGTTGTGCATGACTGGGCCGTCAGGCTCTCGGAACACCTGCTGCCGCGCACCCGCGCGTATCACGAAATCTGGCTGGACGGCGCACCGGTTGCCGGCGGCGAGCAGGAACCCATTTACGGACCCACCTATCTGCCGCGCAAGTTCAAGGCCGCATTTGTGGTCCCGCCGGTCAACGACGTCGACGTATTCGCGCAGGATCTCGGCTTCGTTGCGATAGCGGCGGATGCTAACAGCACAACCCTGGACGGTTTCAACGTCACCGCGGGCGGCGGGCTGGGCGCGACCCACGGCGATGCGGCCACCTACCCGCGTCTCGCGGATATCCTGGGTTTCATCACGCCGGACCAGTTGTTAGCCGTGGCGGAAGCGGTCGTGACGACGCAGCGCGACCACGGCGATCGCAGCAACCGCAAACACGCGCGGCTCAAGTACACCATCGAAACCCTGGGGCTGGACGCATTTCGCGCCGAGGTCGAACGCCGCGCAGGCATCCAGTTCCTGCCGGCGCGGCCGGTCAGCTTCACGAGCAATGGCGATCGCTTTGGCTGGACACAAAGCATTGATGGCAGCTGGGCGCTGACACTGCGCATTCCCTCCGGCCGCATTGCCGATCGCGCTGGCGCCCCCTGGAGGACGGGACTGCGCGCGATCGCGTCGCTCCACACCGGTACCTTCCGCCTGACACCGAACCAAAACCTGATGGTCGCAGGCATTTCCGCCAGTGCACGCCCGGCCATCGAATCGCTGATCAGGCAACATGCTCTGTCACTACACGAGACCGCATCGCCAGTAAGCCTCGACGCGCTGGCCTGCGTGGCCCTGCCCACCTGCCCGCTCGCGATGGCCGAAGCCGAGCGCTACCTGCCGGCGCTGGTCAGCGCAATTGAAGCCCGGCTCCACGCGCACGGCCTCGACGGCATTCCGTTAGGTGTCCGGATTACCGGCTGCCCGAATGGCTGTGCCAGGCCGTATCTGGCCGAAATCGCGCTGGTCGGCAAGGCGCCGGGCCGCTACAACCTGCACTTGGGTGGCGACGCGGCCGGTCAACGGCTGAACAAACTCTATCGGGAAAATCTCGATGAGGCGGCCATCTTTGCCGCGCTCGATCCGCTGTTCGCGCGTTTTGCGACCGAAAGACTCACTCAGGAAAGATTTGGAGATTTCTTATGGCGATCGCAGCTCATTTGATCGCAGCCGCGGGCCGCGGCGATACTGCCGCTTTGTTAGCGATCGATGTCGCCCTGGCGGATCGCAGCGCCGAGCAGCGGGTCGAATTCGCGTTGCAGAATCTGCCCGGCGCCCACGTACTGTCGTCCAGCTTTGGCGCGCAGGCAGCGGTCTCGCTGCATCTGGTCACAAGACTGGCACCGAAAATCCCAGTCATTCTGGTCGACACCGGGTACCTGTTCCCGGAGACCTATCAGTTTGTCGACACTCTGTCCGAGCGCCTCGGACTCAATCTGCAGGTTGTCAGGCCGGCCATATCACCCACCTGGCTGGAAGCACGGCACGGCAAACTCTGGGAACAGGGCATCGAGGGCCTCGAGCTTTATGGGCAAATCGCCAAGGCAGAACCGATCCGGCGCGCGCTCAGGGAGCAGGACGCGGAAACCTGGATCTCGGGTCTGCGCCGCTCGCAATCCAACAGCCGGGCCGCCATCCCGTTCGTTGATTTCGTCGACGGACGCTTCAAGGTCCAACCGATTGCCGACTGGTCGGATCGCGATGTCGGGCGCTATCTCAAGCAGCACGACCTCCCCTATCACCCGTTGTGGGACAAGGGCTATGTGTCGATCGGCGACTGGCACACCACACGCTCGCTGCAGGAAGCCGGCAGCCTCGAGGCAACGCGCTTTTTCGGGTTGAAGCGCGAGTGCGGCCTGCACGGCCTCGCCGGCTAACAGGCAGCAGCAGCGGCAATTTCGTGGACAGACTGCCACTCTTTCTCGACCTCCGGGAGGTCTGCGTCCTGATCGTTGGCGGCGGGCCGATCGCGGCCCGCAAATGGCGTCTGCTGCGCAGCGCCGGCGCGGCCATAACCGTGGTCGCGCCGCGACTGACCGACGCCGGCCTGCAGGACGCCGTCAATCAGGGTGAGGCGCAGCATGTCAGCGCAGCCTTTCATCCGGATCACCTAACGCAGGCGAGGCTGGTAATCGCAGCCACAGGCCTGCAGGCGGTCAACGCTGAGGTGGCCGCGGCCGCCCGGGCGCGTGGTATCTGGGTGAATGTGGTCGACGATGCGGAACTGTCGAGCGCCATCGTACCCAGCATCGTCGACCGCTCACCGGTGATCGTGGCTATCTCCACCGGCGGCGCGTCGCCCGTGTTAGCAAGGAGACTGCGGGCGAGACTGGAGGCAGCGCTGGAGCCATCACTGGGCGCGCTCGCAAATCTGCTGGCCAGCTGGCGCCCTCGATTGCGGGCCCGCTGGCCACAGCCCGATGCACGGCGTCAGGCGGTGGATCAACTGCTGGATGGCGCATTGCCGCGGCTGGTGGCGAACGGCCAGCAAGAGTCGGCAGAGACCCTGTTGCGCAACGCGCTGGATGCAGCAGCACCGCCTGCGAGCCCTGCGGTGGGTCATGTGACGCTGGTCGGCGCCGGCCCCGGCGACCCAGGTCTCCTGACACTCAAGGCGCTGCAGGCACTGCAACGCGCCGATGTGATTCTGCACGACCGCTTGGTCCCGCCGGCCATCCTCGCGCTGGCGCGGCGCGATGCCGACCTGATTGACGTGGGCAAGATGGGCGGCGGTCCGAGCACCTCCCAGGATCACATCCACGCGCTTTTGTTAGCAAAGGCGACGGCTGGGCGTCATGTCGTCAGGCTCAAGGGCGGCGATGCTTTCGTGTTTGGCCGCGGCAGCGAAGAAATGGACATCCTGCGCAAGGCCGGCATCGAGGTCGACGTGGTCCCGGGAATCACGGCCGCGCTGGCGCTGAGCCTGGCCGGCATTCCGCTCACGAGTCGTGGCAGCGCCGCGGGCGTGCGCCTGCTGACCGCGCAGCGCGCTGCGCATGCGCCGCCGCCGGATTGGCAGTCCTGGGCGGCATCCCAGGAAACGCTCGTCATCTACATGGCCGCTGCCTCGTTGCCCGTGATTCGCGAACGACTGCTGCACTTCGGCATGCGCGGCAGCATGCCGGTGGCGGTGGTTGAAAATCTATCCTTGCCGGCACAACGAGTGGTCGGCGGCACACTGAATACGGTGGTCGAACTCGTTCAGACCCAGCGCATCGGCTCACCCAGCATCCTGGTCATTGGCGAGGCCGCTGCTAACGCCATACTGACGAACGCGGGCGCAGCGGACGTCGCCGCATGAGCCGTGTGCTGCGACTGGGTTCACGGCGTAGCGCGCTGGCGCGCGTGCAGGCGCATCAGGTGGGCGCTGAGCTGCAACGCATCGACCCCACTGTGAGGATCGAATACCGCTTTATCGAAGCCAGTGGCGATCGGAGCTCCGACCCTGACGCCGGGCTCATCACGGCGCGAGGCGGGTTCAGCGAAGACCTGGGCGTCATGCTGGAGCAGGGCGATATCGATCTTGCGGTGCATTCCTGGAAAGACCTGCCGTATCGGGACCGCGACCGCACGGTTGTCACAGCCACCCTGCCGCGCGCCGATGCGCGCGACGTGTTGTTAGTACGGCAAGATTCGTTAGCGTCCGTGGCTACACGGGGTCTCAGGATCTTGAGCTCGTCGGCCCGGCGGCGCCATCATTTGGAGGAATTCCTGGACTGGGCTCTCCCGGTAAAGCCCGCCCATATTTCGTTCTCGCCGGTGCGTGGCGATATCGAAACCCGGCTCCGCAAACTGATGCGCGGCGATGGCGACGCCCTGGTGATCGCGAAAGCCGCCCTGGATCGACTCATCGAGACACCGGCCCCTGAGATTGCGGAAACCGCTTCCGATTCAGAGAACCTCCTGCTCAAGACGCAGTCCATCGTCCGGCACGCCATGACCGACTGCCGCGCGATGGTGTTGCCCCTGCTCTATTGTCCCGCGGCGCCAGCGCAGGGCGCGCTGGCGGTTGAAGTCCCTGTGAGTACGCCGCATGCGGATTTGTGGCGCGAGCTCAACCATGCGAACACCTTCGATCTGGTCGACACCGAGAGATCCATCGCGCGTCGCTACGGCGACGATGAACCCCTGGGACTGACGCGCCTGCGATTCGACTTCGGCGACGTGGAGTTCATCCGCGGCAGCTGGCCTGACGAGCCGGCACAACGCGCGCGGCTGTACCGCTTCGGAACTGCGCTGCCGCGCCCGCGGGATCCAGGCGCGGTCTGGTGCGGCGAGCCGCCGGAATCCACAGTTCGTACGCGACTCGCGACTGTTAGTACAACCACGCGCTTTGGTGCTGACACCGGCCTGCTGATCGCCAGAGCCGAGGCGCTACCGGTCGACAGCGCTGTGGATGAACGAACCATCGTCTGGACGGCGGGCCTGACCACCTGGCGCAAACTGGCCGCGCGCGGAGTCTGGGTCACGGGCAGCGACGAGTCGTTGGGCGAGACCGGCGCGAGCGCCGTCCGCGCCTGGTATCCCGCCACATCCCGCTGGTTGAAGCTCTCCCATGACAACGGTTTCCTGACCGAGCGTGCGCAGCTGCTGCCGACCTACCGTTCACTGCGGCGCCAGGCCGTGGCGGACGTCAGCGCCCACTCACACTTCTTCTGGCACAGCGGCACGCAACTGCGGGAGTATCTGCACGCCTTCCCGTCGCTGGTCAGTGCCTGGCATGGCTGCGGCCCCGGCAACACCTACCGCATCGCACGCGACCTGTTAGGCCCGGAGCGAGTGCGCCCGTTCCTGAGTGCCCGGCAGTTCCGCGAGGAGCTACTGGCATGAAACGCCTGCAACGACTACGCCGGACTGCTGCGTTACGCGACCTGGTGGCAGAGATCGGATTCGGCGCCGCGCAATTGATCCAGCCGCTGTTTCTGAGCGCCGCCGCCGACCCACCCAGTGCGATCCCGGGTTTGTCAGATAATAAAACGCACAACGAAGCCTCATTGCTGCAGCAGGTAGATGCCGACCTGTCCGCTGGCGTGCGGCATTTCCTGCTGTTCCCCGTGCCCGCCGCCAAGGCCGTGAAGGCGTTTAGCGCCGAATTCACCGCCCGCAGCATTGCGAAAATACGCGAGCGTTGCGGCGATACTGCGAGCCTGTGGGTCGACACCTGCCTCTGCAGTTTCACCCACACAGGACACTGCTGCGTCTTCGATGCCGCCGGCAGGCAGGATCTCGCGGCAACACTGCAGGAACTGGGTGGCCTGGCGCTGACCTACGCGGATGCGGGTGCCGATGGCATCAGCCCGAGCGACATGAATGACGGCCGCGTCGCCTGGTTGCGCTCGCAGCTGGACGCGCGAGGCCACGAACTCGTGCCCATCATGAGTTACAGCAGCAAGTTCGCCAGCAATTTCTACGGCCCCTTCCGGGCGGCTGCCCAGTCGAGTCCGCAGCACGGCAACCGGCGCTCCTACCAACTCGACGTACGCTCACGCCGCGACGCATTGGCCGCGAGTCAGCGCTGCGCCGAGGAAGGCGCCGACCTGTTGATGGTCAAGCCCGGCATGAGTTCCATCGATTTGTTAGCACCGATCGCGGCGGCGACCCAAAAACCGGTAGGCGCGTATCAGGTCAGCGGCGAGTACGCGGCGCTCGTGCTGCTCGCACGCGAGGGCCTGGGCGATTTTGATGCGATGCTGCTGGAATCCTGGCAGGTTTTCCGCCGCGCTGGTGCGAGCTACATCATCAGCTATGGTGCGCGCCACGCGCGCCGCCTGGGACTTCACTGACGTGTTCGATTACCGTGGATTTTTCGACGACCAGTTGCAGCTGCTGCATCGCGAGCAGCGCTACCGGCGCTTTCGCGTCCTGAAACGCAGCAACCGCCAATTTCCGCAGGCGCTGTACCTGATACCGGACCGCGCACCCCGGGATGTTGTGGTCTGGTGCAGCAACGATTATCTCGGCATGAGTCAGAGCCAGGTTCTGATCGATGCCAGTCGCGAAGCGCTCGGCAGCTATGGCACGGGCGCCGGAGGCACCCGCAACATTTCTGGCAGCCATGACCTGATCGTCGAGCTCGAAGCCGAACTTGCGCACCTGCATGGCAAATCCGGGGCGCTGGTTTTCTCTTCCGGCTATGTCGCGAACGACACGACGCTGGCAACACTGGGTCGCAAGCTGCCGGGCTGCGTCTTCTACTCGGATGCGAACAACCACGCGTCCATGATCGAAGGCATGCGCCGCAGCGGCGCCCGCTGCGAAGTTTTTACCCACAACGATCCGGACTCCCTGCGCCGTCTGTTAGCACGAGGAGATCCAGAGGCGCCGAAGATTGTCGCGTTCGAATCGCTCTATTCCATGGATGGCGACATCGCACCGATCGCGGCCCTGGTTGCGGTCGCGCGCAATCACGGCGCGCTGACCTACGTCGATGAAACGCACGCAGTGGGCGTGCATGGTCCCGAAGGCGCCGGCCTGGTGGCCAAAGCGGGACTGCTCAGCCAGGTCGACATACTGCAAGGCGGCCTGGGCAAGGCGTACGGTGCAGTCGGCGGATTCATAACGGCCAGCGCCGCGACCGTCGATTTCCTGCGCAGCAACGCACCCGGATTTATTTTCACCACCGCGCTGCCGCCGGCCGTCATTGCCGCCGCACTGGCCAGCGTTCGTCACCTCAGGCATAGCGATGAGGAACGTGTGCGCCTGTTTGCCCGGACCGCCGGCCTGAGGACCGCTCTCACCAGCGCCAGACTTCCGCTGCTCCATAACGAGTCGCAGATTCTGCCGCTCATTGTCGGCGACTCCGCGCTGTGCGAAAAACTGGCCGAACGGCTGATTGACCGGCATGGCGTCTACCTGCAGCCCATCAATTATCCAACAGTGCCGAAAGGGTCCGAGCGTTTCCGCATCACACCCACCGCCCTGCACACTGATCAGATGGCAGAACAGTTCCTGTTGGCCCTCAGGATCGAAGTCCAGCAACGAAATAACGTTCGCGCCGCGTAGCCGGCTTTTTGGTCGCCGTCAAAAAACGCCATGTTCCTGCAAGATTTTTCCCGAATTCGGGTGCGGCAACCGGACCATCGATACTTTGCAAACAATTGTTAGCCAGGACTGCATGCCTCGGCAACATGGATCCTGTCCTTCACACGAGCGCGGCCTTGATGGCCATCACCGCCTCCTGCGACGATTCACACGCCGCCTCCAGACCCAGATGACGACGTCCGAGATGCTCGCCGGCAAAGTACAGACGCCCGACAGGCTGCCCCATCGTGTTGGCGAACCGTCCGATGTCTCCCGGCAGGAAACATGCGATGTGTCCGTGGCAGAACCGGTAGTTGGTCCAATCGTGCACGTGCGCGAGCCGAACCTTACCGCGCGCGGCGGGCCGGATGCGCTCGAACTCGCGCTGCACAAGTTCCCCGGCTTGCAGCGGGTTCATGCCGCGAAAGCGATCCGTGCCGTTGCCGTTGATGTGAAACATCATCAGGCCGGGCGGTTTGACCGCCGCGTTGACCAGCACGCCATACTCGGTCGGCCCATCGCCCCAGGTTGTGGGCGGCAGCCCGTCAGCCTTCCAGAAGGGCTCCAGAACCTCGAGATACACGATGAATGCCTTCTGGTAATGCAGGCGCTGCCACGCCTGGCGTTGTGAGGCGGGAACCGGTCCATCGACCACCGTCTCACGAAGCGTGGAAAACGGAAACGTGCAGATCGCGGCGTTAGCCTGACGCGTCGATCCGTCACGGCAGGTCACCGTGACAGCATCGGCCGTCGCCTTTATTCGCACGACCTCGCGCCCGAGTTCTGGCGCGCGCTTGAGCGAGCGCGCCATGGCATCTGTCAATGCGCTGGTGCCCTCCTTGACCTGCAGGAAGCCGCCCTGTGCGGCGTACCAGCGGAAGGCGTACTCCTTGCGCAGCGTCTCAAGCGTATTCGACACCGCGAGCGTATCTGCGGTGGTGAAGAGATTCGCGAGTCGCAGCGCCTCCGGCGATGCGCCGCGCGAGCGCAGGAACTGCTCGAGCGGCATCGCATCGAGATCGTGAAACTCCGGCTTCAACCAGTCATCGAGAGCCTTCAGCGGATTGGCCGTTGCGCAGTACTGGGAGATGATCTGCATCGGATACCACGCATGCTCGGACTGCGACAGCGCGTTGTCCGGCGACTGTGCCCACGGCGTCGAGGAGACCTGGCGGCCGTGAATGCTGATGCTGGCGCCGGGGATGTTGACCTGATCGACTGCAAACGCCCCGGGGGACACAACTTCCACACCAAGCTGCCGTGCCGTGGCCATGACGCGCGTGTACGCCGGATGGATCTGCGAGGCACCCTGCTCCGGCCGGCCGGGCACGTCGTTTGCGGTCCAGCAGCGGCCGCCGACGCGCCGACTGCCTTCGAGCACAGTGACGTCATAGCCCGCATCCTCGAGCGCTCGAGCGGCAAACAGCCCGGCTATCCCGGCGCCGAGCACGAGCACGTCGCCGCGGGAATCCGCTCCCCACGATCTTCCTGTCGCTGCGGCGCCCAGGCTCAGGCCGCCGGCCGCCATGAACTCACGTCGTGTCGGGCTGGTCATGCGCAGCTGCTCCTGTTGATCACTTTCGTTCCGCGTCGGTTGATTTACCGTGGCGCTCTTGTTCGATGAAATCCGCGAGAATTTTATTAAACGCCTCGGGCTGCTCGGCCATCATCGTGTGGCCAGCGCCTGCAATGATCTGCAACGATGCGCGCGGGAGCCGGGCTGCCGCTACCCGTGCCTGGGCAACTGGCGCGACCGGGTCCTGATCGCCTGCGACGATCAGAACGGGAAGACTCATCGCGCCGATGTCGCCCTGATGATCGAACGACCGCTTGAGTGCGAGTACCCGAGCATAGGGCGGCATGAGAACGTTGGTCGCTGCTGCGCGCGTTCGCCAGGTGTCTGGCACGGGCGCATGGATCAGCAGTCGCGCGACGTCGTCACCCACCTCGAAGTTCTCGGCGAGCACGCCGCTCACACTCTTGGCCGCGCGTGCCTGGGCCTGACGCTGATCCGCTGCAGTGGTCGGCGCTGCGGGCGGCAGCAGTCCGCCAAGCCCGCCCACGAGTGCGACGCCGGCAATACCGTTCTGCCCGAAACAGCTCAGATAGTCGACGACGACCCAGCTGCCGAACGACCACCCCACGAGCCAGACGGGCCTGCGAGCGGTCGCTGCAATGATTCGGCGGACGTCGTCCGCCCAGATGCAGCGGGCAACGTACGACGACTCCGTCCACGGCTTACCGGAATTCCCGTGGCCACGCAGATCCATGGCGATCAGGTGATAGCGGCCCGCCAACGAGGACTGCAACTGAAACGTCCAGCTGAAATGGCTCTGCGCAAAGCCGTGCAACAGCAGCACGGCCGGTGCATCCGCAGGCCCGCTCTCGACGACATTGATCGGTACCCCTTCTGCGCCCTCGACATAGTGCGAACGTAGCACCACGGTCGAATCGGCAGCCTGGGTCGTACCGAGAAGGCTGGCCACCGCGATCACGAACGCGGCGAGCCTGATCACCTCAGCGGACCCACGCACGCGACGAGCTGTCGACCTGCTGGATCAGGAACGCGCGCGCCGGCTGCACGGACCCAATTGGATCTTCGACGTGTGGCCAATGCGAGACGCCGGGGACAAGCTTTTTTTCGACGGTGCGCGCGTGCGTCAGTAGCTTGGCGAACTCGTCCGCGACACTCGGCGCGAGCGCACGATTCTCTGCACCCCACAAGACGAGCACGGGAGCCGTGATCGTCGCCAGGACCTTCGCCGGCTCGCCCCGCTGGTAAGCGGCGATGACAGCCGCCGCTTCTTCGCTGCGCCCTTCCTGGCGCAAGGTATCGAGTATCCGATCGACGCGAGCCTCGGCCGCCTTGGACGGATCGAAGTAAACCGCCCGCAGTATTGTCCTGACTTGTGTGCGCGACACGGCATCCGAGAGCGACTCATTGTAGCGCTGCTTCTGCGGCGGGATGATCTTGGAGTTGCCCCACTCGACGCCGGCGGAATTCATGAGAATCAGCGCCGCCGCGCGATCAGTTCGAGTGGCGGCGTAACGGAATGCCACGATGCCGCCGTAGGACGTACCAACCAGGGCGAAGCGCCGCTCGCCGAGCCGATCCATGAGCGCATCGACGGTGCGCATCGTATTGTCGATTGAGTAATCGCCCGACCGTACCCGACCGGTGAAACCCAGCGACGGCAAGTCGAGCCGCACGACGCGGAAGTCCTTCTTCAGCTGCTCGGTCCAGATGTCCCAATCGTAAAGGTCCTGCAGCGAACCATGGATCAGCAGTACGGCGGGGCCGCGACCCTCGTCTTTGTAGTGGACCATGGTGCCGTTCAGATAGGCGAACGTGGATCCGGGCGACACGTAGCGCTCGAGCACCGCGTCGCGAGACAGGTTCTTCGGCAGAGGCAGATCGTCGTCAGCGGCCGGTGCGAAGCCGCTGCCGGCGCTGAGGGAGAACAACACGGCGACCAGGGATGCGACCCAGACGCGGCGATTCATGGCAACTCCAATCGTGCTATCTAACAAAACGTCTTAACGGTCTAGAACCGGTAACTGACGATCGCGCCAATTTGGCGTTTCTTCGCCAATCTGGATTCCCACGCCACCGGCGCAAATCCGATTGGATCGGTCGCGGAGTCGCCGTCGATGTAGATTGAATCTATTGTACGATCATCGAACAGGTTGTCGGCAAACAGGGTGACCGTAAAGCGCTCCGCTTCCAGGCCGAGCTTGGCGTTTACCTTGAATGACGAGCCAGTGCGCGCCGTGTTGATAAAGTCACCGAACTTATTGCCAATGTAGGAGGCGTCCCAGCGCGTGAACCAGTGACGTCCGTTAGACAGTGGCATGCGCAGCGTCGCATTGACAGACCCAGACCACTTTGGAACAAAGGGTGGCTCCTGACCCGCGGCGTCTGGCTTACCGGTAAACCGCGTGTAATTTGTGTCTCTCTGAAACTTGATCGTCGTGTGGGAATAAGCGAGCGATGCGCCCAAAGTCAGTGCTTCGGTGGGTCGCAGATTGGCATCGAGATCGAATCCCTCAACCTTGAGGCGTCCGGCGCTGACTGTGCCGAAGTTGAATTCTCTGTCGGTGGCGGGCACAACAAAGTCAATTTGCCCGTTGCCGTTCAGATCATAAATCGCGGTAACGGCGACCTGCTTGTCGCGCCAGTCGGCATGAAAGGCGGCAAGGTTAAGTGTCGCCCGGCCATCCAGCCCCACAGTCTTGATGCCAAGTTCATAGTTCCAAATCGTTTCTTCTGGCGCCGATGTCGTCATGTTGAACACACGCGCGATCGTCGCCTGATTCGCCGGCGACAACGCAGCGATATTTGCGTTGACCTCGGTCGCGCGGCTGCCCTTGGCCGCGTTGGCATAAATCGTCACATTGTCGCTCGGCTTGTAGTCGACAATAAAACGCGGCAGAAACTGAGTCGTGGCCGCCGCGAGTTCACCACCGCTGTCAAGTTGACTGATTACTTCGTCGCGCTGGTGCCGCCCTTCCGCGGCCACCGACCATTTAGGCGTGATCGCAAAGTTGACCGACGCAAACACAGCGACGTCGCTGACCTTGCGACGCACGGTGTTAGATCCGAACAGGCCGCCGGCGCCGAAGGGATTGGCTGCTCCGCCAAAGAAATCCGCTGCGTTCAGATGCTTCTGATCGAAGTAGTTCACGCCCAGCAGCCAGTGCAGCCGATCAGCTTGCGGGGAGCTGAACCGCAGCTCCTGACTGAGTGCATTTTCCGAACGACGGCGGCGCGCGCCCCAGTTATCCGGAATCGACAAATCGATATCCTGGAGCGTGGTGGAATCTTCGGTGGTGTAACCGCTCAGGGATTCGAGCTCATAGCCGTTGGCGAAGGCAAACTTCATGCTGAGCGAATTGAAGAAGAATTTGCGTGTTAGTCCGAAGTGGTTGCCGTAGGCCGCCAGCGCGGGACCGACCGTGCTACTGTTTTTTCCCAGCGTGCTTTCGTCGGGCTGCAGCACACCGCAGAAGAGCGTCTGATCGGGGCCGGTTCCAAAGAATGGACCGCAATTATGCTGAGCGCGCCTACCTAACAACTGGCTGGCACCCGGACCGTCATCGGTTTCGGTATACAGGGTGCGCAGTTTGGCGCTGAACGCATCGCTCGGAGTCGCATATAGTATGCCGGAGACCACTTTGTCATTCTCCTGACCCAGCTTCTGGCCATCCAGAACATTGGTATAGCTGCCGCCATAGTCGCGCTGGCGAATGAATATCTGACCACTTAGCTTCCCCGGCAATAGCGGGCCCTCAACGCTCGCCGAAAGGTCATATTCGTTCTGTGAGGCGGCCTTGGCCTTGATCTGCGCTGCGAAAACGTCGCCGGGTGTCTTGCTGACAAAATTGACGGCACCGGCGAAGGTTGAGCGCCCAAAGAAGGCACTTTGCGGCCCTTTGACGACTTCGACCCGCTCCATGTTGTCCATATTCAGGCCGGTAATCGCGCCCACATAGTTCACGCCATCGAGATACATCGAGGCCAGTTCCCGGGTCGTATCGCCCCCCGTACCAGCCGACGACATGCCACGGATGAAGATCTGGCCATATTCGCGATCAAACAGTTCGTTGTAGGTAAGGCCGGGCGCCACACTCTGAAGTGTCGCGAGAGAGTTGACGCCCGCGGCGTCCAGTTGCGCCGCGGTAAAGGCCTGCACGGTAATCGGAACTTTTTGCAGGGATTCGGCGCGCTTGCGCGCGGTGACGAGCACTTCCTCCAGCGCAGGACCCGGCGCTGCCGATGTAGCTTGCGCAAGCGCCCTTGTCGTCACAGAGCCTGACAACACAAGAGCCAAAACCAGAAATACCTTGCCGACAATACGCTCAGGCAACATGTTCATGTTGATGACTCCCTCGTTAGCTAACGCAAACCATTGGTAGACCAAGCTTTCGCTGTCGTCATTTGGCTATCGAAACCTGTCCCGGCAGTATCCCCGCTTTTGACTTGAGTGGCAGTGTCGTGCCATTTGTTTCAAGAGCGAACCTATGCAGCCGGCGTATGGGTGTTTTATGAAGCGACCCAAAGATCGATACGGCGGCCCGCCGCGTCGACCGTGTCGGTCTCGGGGTTGTACACTCAGATGGCAGCGCATCAGATCAGCAGGCCCAATAAAATGAAATTCAAGAAAACTAACAACAGTGCGAGGCGATGCCGATGTCCGGCCACTTCGATGTTATTGGTGTTACTGGTCAACGGCGCGCTGGCGCAAACCCAGAATGGCGACTCGTCGCCGACGCCTGCAGTACGAACCATTACCCACGCGCAGATCGAGCAGCAATATTCTGATGCGCAGTCCAAGTACCTCCTTGTGGACGATGTACGCATTCATTACAAGGATCAGGGCCAGGGACGAGCCATTCTGCTTGTACACGGCTCCCTGGGCGATCTCTCGGACTGGGACGGCTGGACTTCGCTGCTCACCAGGAAATACCGCGTAGTGCGCCTGGATCTTCCGGGTTTTGGCTTGAGCGGTGAGATCGCCAACGACAACTACTCGATTGATCGCAGCCTGTCCCTGATCGATGGCTTGATGGATTCACTGGGCATTGAGCGCTTTGCGATTGGCGGCGTGTCCTACGGCGGGCCCGTGGCGTTTCGTTACGCCGCAACGCGCGTCACGCGTGTGGGCGCGCTGATTATCATGAACTCGGCCGGTATCGAGTACGGCAAACAGGCGATTGACCCGAAGACGGGCCAAAAGGATTTCTACGCCAACGTGTCTGGCGGGGCGCCGCTTACCCGCGAGTACGTCGAACGCGCATTGTCCAAAGCCTTCAACGACCCGACACGCATCCGCCCCGAACTGATTCAGCGCAAACTCGACCTTGGCAACGTCATCGGCAGAGACCGCGAGGGCGCGATCATGATCCGCCAATATGTTCGCGGCGATCCAGAACGCGTGCTCGCGCACGTGCGCGCACCGTCTCTCGTACTCTGGGGCGCCGCCGAACGCTCGCTGTCGCTGAGCACGGCCGATAGATTCGTAGCCGCTCTCAAGAATGCGCGGATGGTCCGCAAAGTGATGCAGCCTCGCGGCGATCATGCAATGCACATCGAATGGCCGCAGGAGACAGGGAGTCAGGTGAAGGCTTTTCTTGGTTCGGAGTATCGCTGAAGCGTCGGGGACTGCGCTCACGTGCGGCAGATCTAACAAACTGATACGCTCTGATTCTACATATCGACACATGAGGCTCGCTCGATGAACCGGAAATACTCGCGCCGCCAAGCGGTTGGCGCCCTGGGCGGCGTTGCCGCGGCATTGACCGTCGGACGCGCGGCCGCCGCCGGCCGCGACAGCTACGATGTGGCCATCATTGGCGCCGGCCTCGCAGGCCTCAATGCCGCGATGATCCTGACGGAACTTGGGGCCAAGGTAGTGATCCTGGAAGCCGACACTCACAGCGGCGGCCGCTGCCTGACGATGGATCGCTGGTTTCTGACGCCAGATCTGGGCGGCGCACAGATCGGCCGTGACTACGCCCGGGTCATTGACGTTGCGAATCGCCTGAACGTGCGCCTCGGGCCCGGCGCGCACATCAATGCGCCCTATTCGTTTGTGTTAGGTGGAACGCTGGTCCCGGCCGGCCAATGGGCGTCCTCCAGCCTCAACAAGACGGTTGGCCCCGAACGTAACGTCGCCCCGCACGCGTTGGGCGGCTATTACGTCGAGGGACGCACGCCCTTCAAGACACTGGACGGCTGGCTGGCCGACGACGCCTCCGCCTACGATATCTCGTTAGCTGCCTGGCTGGATCGCCTCGGCGCTTCCAGCGAAGCGCGTCGCATCATTCGCGTGTCGCAGGGGCGTCCGCTGGAGGAACTCTCGGTGCTGCGCATGATGCAGGAGGCCACGCGTGCGAAAATTGGTGCAGAAAAGGTCGATCCGGAAACACTCCGCGGCAAGGACTCGTTCGAGCGAGCCGGGTTGCTCTCGCAACACGTCGTCGGTGGAACGTCACGACTGACAGACGCGATGAGTGCCTCGGTCGGCGCTCAGCTGCAATTGCGCAAGCGCGTGGTTGCGATCAACATCACAGCCGGACACTGCGACCTGCGCTGTGCGGACGGCGCCCGGTTCCGGTCGCGCTTCGCGCTCGCTGCCGTTCCCTTCTCCGTGCTGCGGTCTATTGCCATTGCGCCCAGGTTGCGGGGCGAGCAGGCCGACGCCGTGCAGCGCATGCCCTATGGCAATCAAAGCCAGGTCTGGCTGCGCGTCAAGTCGCCGTATTGGGAGGCTGACGGCATTGAAGCATCGATGTGGACCGACGGCGCATTCAATCTGATTCGGCAACAAATTGAATCCGACGGCTCGCGCCAGCTCATCAGCGCACTGGCATTCAGCGAAAACTCGCGCAATCTCGATGCGATGCCACCCGCTGAGCGCGGCCGTTTCGCGATCGCCGAAATCGAGCGGATTCGTCCGTCAACGCGCGGCCAACTGGAATTCGTGGGCGCCCATTCCTGGGAGCAGTCACCCACCATTCGCGGCTGCAGTCATCAGTATGTGCCGGGAAAGACCCTGGCCTGGGCGCGGGTCATGGGTAAACCCCACGACAATCTCCATTTTGCCGGCGAGCACCTGCGCACCATGGAGGTGGGCATGGAGTCCGCCATGGAATCTGGCGAGCGGGCCGCCCGCGAGATCGCCGAGCGGCTGGCAGGCTAACGCCAGGGCGCTGAATCTGCATCTGCTGGCCGCCCTGTGGCAAACCCGCTACAAGGCGCGCGGATTTGTGACGCGAAGCCGCGCGAATTCGGCCAGCTCGCGCGTGTAGCGATCCGGCTCCTCGGCGAACGGCGAGTGTCCGGATTCGGGATACAGGCTGAGGCGCGCACCGGGCACTTTCGCCGCCAGGTCGCGCGCGTCTTTTTCTGGAGTGCTCGGGTCCTTGCCGCCGACCGTGATCAACAGCGGCACTGTGATCTTCGCAACCAGGTCCGCATTCGCCAGCGGGCGATCGAACATCCAACGGCGCGCATAGCCCGGCAGCATCATGGAAATCCGGGTCGCCCGAAGATAATAGTCGGCCGACAGTTCACGGCCGGTGAGAAACCTGGAAAAACTCGCCGCAGCGGCAATGTTGTCCTCGATGTTGCCGCTGGCTTGCTGCTTGCGCATCAGCGCCATGCGCGCTGCCATCGCCGCTTGCGCCGGCGGCGCCTGGGGTGGAGGCGTCAACCCGCCGTACGCACCTGTTAGCACGATGCCACGAAGTCCGGATGCTCCATAGGCCCTCAGGTAGTCCGTGACTACCAGAGTTCCGTAAGACCAGCCCACCAGCACCGGATGATCGAGATGCATTGCCGCGATGACGGCCTGCACATCGCCCGCCCACTGGCGATAGTCCTGGTAGGCCTCCTTGTTCCAGGGCTTACCGGAATTGCCATGGCCGCGCAAATCGAAAGCCACGACAAAGTACTGGTCGGTCAGCGGTGCGCGCAGTTGATTTTCCCAGCTCACGTAACTCTGGCCAATGCCGTGTACTAACAGGATCGACGGATTCGACGGGTTGCCCGCTGAAACCACGTTGAGCGGTACGCCCCCCGCCCCGGTCACCGAAGTAAATTGCAGCACCGCGGCCGGCTCGTTGCCCGCTACGTCAGCAGCCGCGATGGCGGACAGCGGCGTCAGTGCGAACAGTATCGACAACAGGCCGCAAGGACACGCGACAAGAGCCATAATTTTCTGCATCTTCATACTCCTGGAGATTACCTGGACGCTACCCAGCGCTTCGTGCTAACAAGTGATGTTGCATCAGTCGGTCACCGGCAGTCCGCGGCGCAGGCGCAAGTAGTCCAGCCCGCCGGAGGTCGGCGTTTTCCAGGCCGAGTCTCGCGTCACATAGCCGGGCCAGACCCGCTCGGCTGCGGCAACCAGCGCGGGATCGAGATCGCGAACCGCCGTGCCTTTCGCGCCGATCCAGCGCCAGTGGTTGTAGCCGGGCCGCTGGCCCATCTCCATCCAGTGCATCCACGATGACGTGTTGCTCCAGACCTGCAGTCCGCCAACCTGGTTCACAGCGGGATCGGCAAGCTCCGCGAGCAAACCGGAATAGGTGCTACTCATTGAATTGCGCAGCGTATCGCCCGACCAGGACTCGGGGAATTCGCCGGGTTTCAGTGGATTCGGACGCTCACCCCAGACCGAGACTGTGTACCACACCTGCCGGCCAGCCACGGTCCAGCGACCCCTGAGGTTGCTGTACGGATCGACGGCGCCGGCCCCGGCACCTAACGCGAAGCGACCGCCCGTGGGCCCGCCGCGGTAGTGATACACCTTCACGTCGCGACCCGTGACCGGATTGCGCCAGCGATCCAGGATCGCGCGTGTCTGGTAATCGACATAGAAGCCGAGGTCGTAATCCTGATTGGTCCAGCTGCCATCGGCGCTGCGCCGCCAAATTGATTTTTGCAGCCCCCAGAATCCTAACAGCGGCACGCCGAGCCTGCCGTCTGCTGACAGGAAGATGTCACCGCCGTAGGGCTGGAACACCGTCTCGTTGGCGGTCGAACCGCGCAGCTTCACGTAACACTCGAGCGCCACTCGCGGATCGCTGAGGTCGAGGGGCGAGCCTGATGGCAACGTGCCCCTTGGCGCCGCGAGCGCAGCGCCGCTCAGGCCCGCAGCCGCGAACAGCAGGTGTCTTCGTGTCGAACTTGCCGCAAGTCTGTTCATCTGTTCCCGCGCCTCGGTGACTCCCATATCACCGTACACCCACAGGTCCCGAGCGAACAGCTGCAAACCGGGCGCGATGACAAAAAAATGGGGGCACAAGCACAGTTACAGCCGACACGGTGGACAGGAATACGGTTCGCGACCAGCTGCTGGTACCAGCATAGGCCGATGTACTCGCCGGTTTCCTAACGATGACGCATGTGTCCAGAGTGTTCATGCCGGACGTCGGGCACTACAGGTCGCTCGAAGCGCCGCAGCGAATGGACCTCCTGGTCGCGCTGAGGCATCATGGGCCACCGGCTGGAGGCTGAGGGTCCGCTCGAATCGAATCGCGGGAAGGAACCGGCATGACAGACACTCTACTGCGCAGCACGTTTATCGTTGGTGACCTGGATGCCGCCATCAGGTTCTACACCGAGGCCTTTGGCTGGCGCGTCGCCTACGACAATGTGTTAGCGGTTGACCGGCGTTTTCCGCCCACGGCACCCGACGGCGCACCCGCGCGACTGGTTTTTTTTGAGAGCGGCGGCGATGATCCGGAGATCGGCGGCATTGGCTTCATGAAATATCTCAACCACTCGATGACGCCCGGGCCCAGCAAGCACCGCAAGACCGTGGGCGAAGGTGAGGCGATCCTGGTGGTCAAAAGCGCCGATCCCGACGCCGCTTACCAGCGCATCCTCAAGACCGAAGCAGTTGTCGTGGCACCACCCACCGACTGGACGGTGCCAGGCGCCGTGAAAGGCCAGGTCATCCGATTACGCACCATGTCGCTGTTCGATCCTAACGGCATCTATCTGGAAGTGAACCTGCGTTATCCGGATTAGCTCAGGAGCAGTCCTTGTCTTTGACAAACAGGTCGTCTACTAACACTCGCGGTCGCATTGCCTACCTCGACCTGGAGCGCAACGAGACCGGCTGCGAATATTTTTCCGCCACGCGTTACCGGGATGGCAGCCGTACGTATCGTTGCGAGTGCCATTTCAATGATCTTGAGCTGGTGCGGGATGTCACGCTGACACTGGGCCCGGATTGGCGGCCCGTGGACGCCTATCTGCGCATCAACCACCAGGGCAAAGCCCTGGGCGCAGGCTGGTTCCGGTTCGGCGCTGGTGAAGTCATCTGCACTGCGCTCGACGCACAGGGCGCCCAGCACAAATTTACGCGTGCCTACTCGGGCGCCACGCCCGCCTTCGGCGCGCATCCGATCATCAACGATGGACTGTGGACAGCGCTTTTCGACCTGCGGCGGCCTGACGCCGTGCAACGACTCAGCGACTGCATCACCTACTCGAAAGAGACTGTGGGCAAGGAGGCCATCGGGATCGAGACCTTCGATCTCGACATCAGCTATCGTGGCATGGAAGAAGTCACCGTGCCCGCCGGAAAATTCAACTGCCGCAGTTTTGCCGTACAGCTGCTCGGCCTCAAGGCGCCTTTCATGCTCTGGACCTGGGGCGACGATCACCTTACCGTGAAGGAAACCTGGGCCGACATGCCCTTCACGTACGAACTCGCCGAGCTGCGATGAAGTGCTACATGATCGTGCTCGGCACGTTCACGGATCTGCCGCGCTTCATGGCAACCGATCAGGTCTGGAATTCCGCGGAATACGCGCGGTGAAATTGCTGCGGGCTGGCACTGGCGAGTTTCAGGTGGTTCTCGTGGATGCTAACACCTAACAGCAGGCGAAGGCAGTCATGGCCATGATTCCACTTGCCAGGCGAATTCTGGCGACAACACTCGCGGTAATCGTCTGCGCTGTGGCGGCTCAGGCCGTCCTGACAAAGTGCCGCACGCCGAAGCCCGGCATTGCGGCCGTGGCGTTCTGCACCTGAGTGAAGCCGCGCTGCGCGACTTCGTCCGTGAGGTTCATCGAGTGGTACTCAAGGCTCCAGACCTCGTTGTTCCAGCGATGGTCCCACCAGCGGCTGTACATCTGGCGCGGGTTCGTCCTGGTGCCGCCCGATTTGAAGTCGATCGGGTAGTAGACACCGCCCGGACGGGTCACGCGCTGCGCCTCGGCAATGACCTTGCGGGTGACATCCGCCGGCATCTCGTGATGCATGATGTAGCTGGTCACGATATCGAAATGATTGTCGGGGTAGCCGGTGTCCTCGGCCAGCTTCTGCGCGAAATTCGCGCCGATACCCATACGCGCGGCGCGCAGGTGCGAGTAGCGCACCATGGGGCCACCGACATCGATGCCCCAGACCTCAGCATCCGGGAAGCGCTCCTTCAGGGCCACCGTCAGCTGGCCGACGCCACAGCCCATGTCGAGGATGCGCTTGACCTTGCCGTCCGCTGGAATCGGCATCTGGCCGGCCATGGACCGATGGATCTCGTCCTGCTCATTGTGACCGTACTGGCTGATGTAGAAGCTGTTCGTGCCGTAATGGTAGATGTGGCCGGCGAACGGATCGCCGACATAGCCGCCCGGCTGGATGTGGATCTCGTGCCGGGCATAGTCCGGGATTGTCATGGCCGGCGACAGCACCAGGGCGCCTGGGCCCGACTTGTCCGCCGCTTCCATCTCCGCGAGGTAGTAGTCGGCGTTCTGGTGGTAGTAATCCTGCAGCGTTTTCCAGGTGATCTGCTGGTTCGAGAGCCAGCACTTGACGCCAAAGTTGATCGCCGGATCTTTCGCGACCAGCTCGCGCACCTGCTCGACCGACAGCGGCATGGTCGGGTCGATGCCCTCCGCCTCCAGCAGACGCTGGAACGCGTTGTTAGCCGCGACGCGAATCTGCCTGGCGTGCATTTGGCGGAATGCGAGCGTGAAGTCCTGCTGGCTTTCGAGGTCGAGCGAGCCCATGCGCAGCAGGCGCCCGTCGGTGCCGCGCTGCAGCGGCCCTTTGGAGCCGGTCACCGTGCCGGCCTTGCCGGCGGCCGCGCCCGGCACACTGATGGTGGAGAAATACTCCTGCGCCTGTGCGAGCTCACCCTGCAGGGTGTGGGCCACGAGCGCAGAACCGGCTGCCAGACCTAACAATTCACGACGATGCATGGTGGAATCTCCTGTGAAACCGCAGTTGCGGTGAGCGCTCAGCGCTTCGGGAAGTCGGTCGACATGTCGCGGAACCCCTGATCGGCCAGGGCGCCCAGGGTCAGCGAGACGAAGCGGTCGCGATCCTGTTCCCAGGCAACCTTTTCTGCTGCGGAAGGCACGTACTTTTCAATCAGGTCGGTCGTCACGCCCTTCTTCGCCATGACGGCTTCCATGACTTTCATGCGCCGGCGCATTGACCACATCTCCGCATTCATGGCGATGACGCAGCTGACCAGGCTGTCGAGGGCCGGATTGCCCAGAAACATTCCGGTCTTGACGTCCGATGGAATGGCCTCGGTGGCGTAGGTCGGGCGCTTGGAGTCGGGGGCAGCCATGGTTTTCTCCTGCGGAAGTGTTAAGTGATCGATGTTAGCATTTTGAGCGCGCTCTCACGCCGGCGCCACCGTTTCGAATGCGACCAACCGCGAGTCGGCGCTCTGCCACCGGATCCCGCGGATCTCGGCGTACTCCGGTGACTCGTAGAAAGCCTGGATCGCCGCCATGCTGGGAAACTCCATGATGACAGTCCTGCGCGGAATCCAGTCACCCTCGAGGACCCGCACTTCGCCGCCCACGGCGAGATATCGCCCGCCAAATTTCCTGACGATCTCCGGATTCGCCGTGCGGTATCGCGCATAAGTCGCGGGGTCCCGCACGTCGATATCAGCCACCAACAAAGCAGTCATGTCGTTCTCCTCGATTGTCGCCCGCGAGCGCTCAGCTCTCCCGTGACAGGATCTCGAGCGCCGCGCGCTCACCAGTCGACGCTGCCGCCTCCATGCCGCTGTCGAGACTGCGTGTGTGCTCCCCTGCAAGATGCAGGCGCTGGTGCGGGGTCGCCATCACGCCAGCCCATACACCGACCTGCCCGACATTGAAAACGTGGCGACAGCAGCCGGAGGCCGAGTCCTTGGCCCAGGAATGGACCTTCATCACCTTTAGTCGTCGCTTGGTCGACGGGCGAATCTGCGCCAGTTGTTTTACCACGAACTCGCCGACGGCCACGGTCGGCATCTGATCCAGGCGGTACGCCGCGTTGCCGTTGACCCAACAGTCGAGCAGGTAGACCTCGCCCTTCTCGTTAGTAGGCGCGAACACCCGTTCGATGGCGGTGTCGGTGAACAGGCCCGCCTCGCCGATGTCGGATTCCCAGAACGGCGCGCTGTGCTCCATGAACACCCGCACGGTGTTGCCGTGCGCCGACTGCCGCACGGCATCGAGCTGGGCGCCAGAGAAGTTCGGATAGACGTCCACGTTTCTCAGCGCCGAGAAGGGCACGGCGCTGATTGCATACTTGCCGCGGTAGCGCAGCCCGTTCAGGGTCTTTACGTCTACGCCGCTGCCAGTCATGTCGATCGAAGCGACGATCTGGTTGAGCCGCACGCCGCCCTTCAGGGCGTTAGCCATCGCCTCCGGCAGGCGCTGGGTGCCACCGGCGATTTCGTGATAGGAGAAGCCGCCTGCGCTGGTGGCATCGTAGGTAGAGCGCGTGCTGCTGCCCTTGTCGGCAACGCCGGCCTGCAGGGTCCTGATGTCGCGCAGATATGCCAGCGTCGAGCAGGACGACAGATCGAACGCGTTGATCGACACGTCGATGAGGCGGGTCGCCTCGTCGGAGGCGCCCCGTGCACGCAGATACGTCGTCAGCGGCACGTCGTACTTGGCGTACGCAGCTTCGGTCCATTTCGCGGCATCAGTCAGCGGGTTGTCGCGCGACAGGTAGAAGAACTCCAGCGTACCCGGCTGTACGTCTCGCTCTGCACCGACGGTCTTGTTCGCTTTCGATCCCGGCCAGTCCGCCGAAGACAGCAAGGTGCCGTTGACATGGATACCCAGCGTCGCAGCTGGGCGCACGGGCACGGGCACGATCGGCACTTTGAGCCGCGATATCAGGTCTCGCAGCCGTCCGTAGAACGGCCCGATGCTCTGGCCGCCCGCATTCATCGGTCCAACAGGCAGGTCGAACGTCCGCGTGCGGCCGCCCACGTAGTCCGCTGCCTCGAGGACGATCACGCTCATGCCCTGCTCTTCGAGGATCAGGGCCGCATTCAGGCCCGCGAGGCCGGCGCCGATGATGATCACGTCCGCGCTGTCGGCCGCATGCGCCGGTCGGCTGAACGCGGACCCGATCAGCGATGAAGCCACGGCGATGTTGAAGCCGCGGCGGCTGATCCTGGCGCTGAAATCGTCCGTCATCGCAGTTCTCCTTGGGGCCAGGTGCCAGCGAGAACTGCCTGCGCGAAGCGGTCGAAAATCCCCGCTGTTAGCACCGGATCATCCTCCGCGAACATGTGGCCGAGCTTTTCGATCCTGACGACCCGTACCGGCGCTCCGGTGAGGTAGGCCTGGTAACGGTCGGCTTCGGTCTGCGGAAGGATACTGCCACCGGCCCACAGCACGAGCGTCGGCTGGCTCACGCGCGCGAGGAATCCGGGGGCATCGCCGATGTTGAACTGCTTGAGTCCGATGGCGTCGTCGGAGCTGCGACCTCGCATGTTGTTCATCAGGAAGAAACGCTCCACCAGCGCCGGTGTAACCACGGCGTCGTTGTAGTGCAGGTTATGGGCCACGTCCCGCCAGAAGCTGCGAGACCGATAGCGCTCCCTCAACCACTGGCGAATGGGATTGGGCAAGGGCTTGTTGATCTCTCCGCCCGGCGCGCGCGGTAGTCCCCCTGCATTCGCGAGCATCAACCCAAGCACGCGCTGCGGCCGCTCGGCGGCATCGCGATAGGCCATCGGAGCCGCGAACGAGGTGCCGACCACGAAGTAGCGCTCGACGCCGAGTTGATCTAGGAGCGTGCGAGCGATTGTCAGGCGCCGCTCGATCGTGAAGTCGACCTTGTCGTCTGGACCGCTCAGACCATAGCCATTGATATCAAAGCGGATCAGGCGGTACCGATCCGACAGCTGCCGGACCCAGCCATCGTAGAAGTCGAGACTGCCGAAGTTGCCGTGCCAGAGGAGCACCGCGGGCCCCCGGCCCGTGTCCTTGTAGTGCAGGCGGAGCCCATCGATGACGATGAAGCGAGAGTCCGCGGCGACATAGGCAGCCTCAACCGTCGCGCGGCGCGGATTCCACAGCTGGAACTCGATCGACAGCAGGGCGAACGTGACCAAGGCCAGTCCGGCGGCCAACAGGAGCTTCCAGCGCATCGACCCCTACCCCCTTGATCGCAGCCACGGTTCTTCGGCAAGCGCACATCGAACCTATCGGGGACCCGCCAGGTTAGTCCACTACATTCTGCAGGCGATGGCATACATGGCTTGCATGGCATGGAACCCTGCATGAATTACGCGCCCGGCATTCTGGTCTATGCTGATTCGAACGGAGTCCCCAATGACAAGTTGTCGAAGCATGCGCGTATGAGCGACGCGATCGATCGGCTGCCGGTCCCGCTGAAGCTGGCGTGGGGCACCGGCGCGCTCGGCGCTGCGGTGCTGATGAACAGCATCACCATCCTGATCCTGTACTACCTGGTCAGCGTGGTCCGGCTGGATCCAGGCATCGCCGGCACGCTGGTGTTCGTCGCCAAGCTCTCCGGCGTGGTCACAGATCCGCTGATGGGGATGATCAGCGACCGCGCCCGGTTCCGCACCGGGCGGCGCCGGCCTTTCCTGGTCATCGGCGGGCTCCTCTCGGCGATTTCTTTCGCGCTGCTGTTCACGATTCCGCAGTTCGAGAGCCAGACGGTCACGGCAGCCTATGCGCTCGGCGTGCTGTTGCTGTACGCGCTTGGCTACACCCTCTTCAACGTGCCGTACATGGCCATGCCCGCCGAAATGACGGACGGCTATCACGAGCGCTCCTCGCTGCATTCCTACCGCGTCGTGGCCATCTCGATCGGCTCTGCGATCGCGGGCTCATTGGCACCGATCCTGCTGCAGGTCTTCGGGCAGGGCCGCGAGGCCTATCGGATCATCGCGATCCTGTTCGCCGCCATCATCTTCGCCTCGATGGTCTACTGTTACTTCGGAACCCGCGAGGCGCGCTTCACATTCAGCGCGCCGACTGCGCATAGCGCACGCGGCCAGCTGCGGCTGTTGCTGACGAATGAACCTTTCATGTGGCTGATCGCGACCAAGGCGCTGCAGTTGCTTGGCATCGCCAGCGTCGGCGCGACGACGCTGTTCTTCGTCACCGCGTACCTCAGAATTCCCCTGGCGAACCTCGGGGTCGCCGCGCTCATCAATACCGCCGTGACCGTGCTGACGATGCCGCTGTTCATGCGGCTCTCGAAGAGCATCGGCAAGCGCAACGGCTACATCGTGTCGACGATCGTGTTCGTCATCTATTGCCTGAGCTGGCTGCCGTCGGGCCCGGATGAGCCGCTGATCTGGTACTACGCACGCGCAGCCCTGGTGGGCATGTGCCTCGGCGGCAATATCCTGCTCGCCAACTCGATGCTGACCGATACGATCGAACTGGATGCCCGTCGCAGCGGCATGCGGCGGGAGGGCCTCTATGCATCCATGTACAGTTTCGTGGAAAAGACCGCCGGCGCGTTCGGGCCCTTGCTGATCGGCTGGACTCTGCAGTTTGTAGGCTTCAACCGCGATCTGCCGCCGAATGCGGTCCAGGAGCCCAAGGTGCTGTTCGGCATACTGATGGGCGTCTCGGTGCTGCCAGCATGCCTGGCCACGCTGAGCATGATCACGCTGGCCTTCTACAAGCTGGACCAGGACATGCTCCAGGACACGGTCGCCGAGCCACTCAGCCCGAACAGGACAAAATAATGCGTATGCCAAAAACGACGATCCCAGGAACGCAGGAAAACTTCTCGCGACGCGGCTTCCTAACAGGTGCCGGTGGTGCCGCGCTGCTTCTCGGCCTGCGCATCGACGGCACCGTTGTGGCGGCCGAGCAGGCCGGCAATGGCCGGTTCAGTGCATTTCTGGAGATCACGCCCGAGGGCGTGATTCGCATCACCACACCGTCGACGGAACTCGGCCAGGGCGTTCATTCCAATCTGCCGCGCATCGTCGCGGAGGAACTCGATGCCGACTGGGCGCAGGTCGAGGTCGTGATGCCGCATGCTGACGCAGCGTTTGTTAGCCCGATCAGCAAACGCCACCGCACCGCCAGCAGCGAGTCGGTCAAGATCTACTATGAGCAGTTGCGCGCTGTCGGCGCAGCGGCACGCGAGATGCTGTGCACCGCAGCCGCGCAACGGTGGGGCGTGCCGCCAGCGGAATGCCAGACCGGCGCCAGCAGGGTCCGACATCCCGCCAGCAATCGCGAAGCCACTTATGCGAGTCTCGCCGCAGCCGCCGCGGTGCTGACGATACCCACCCAGCCGCGCAAGAAGCGGCCGGAAGAGTTCAAGCTGATCGGCAAGTCCATCGAGCGCAAGGATCTGCCCGACAAAGTCAGTGGCACTACCGTGTTCGGCATCGACATTGTGATGCCGGGCATGCTGCATGCGGCGTTGCGCATGCCGCCCCAGGTTGGCGGTGGCATCAAGCGGTTCAATCCGGATTCGGTGCTGAAACGACCGGGTGTCGTCGCTGCGGTAAAGGTCGATGGCGGCGTGGCCGTCATCGCCGACAGCTTCTGGCACGCACGTAAGGCGGCCGAGGCCCTGGAGGTGGAGTTCACGCCCGGCCCTGCCGACGGCCTGGATACCCAGATGATTCGCGACCGACTCCGCGCCCGGCTCGACGATGATGCGGCGGCGGTGTCGTTTCCCGACATCGACACGCAGGCTGATAAACCCACGATTCGGCCGCTGAATCGCGCCGCCACCGAGCAGGCCCTGGCGCGTGCGCCGCGGACGCTGACGCTGGAGTACGAGGTGCCCTACCTCGCACACCTGACTCTGGAGCCGATGGTCAGCACCGCACTGGTTACCGCGGACGCCTGTCGTCTCTGGATCCCCAGCCAGCAGCCCGACCGCGGCCGGGAGGCGGCCGCGCAGATCACCGGGCTGCCGCTCGAGAAAGTGCGAATGGACATGACCTTCGCGGGCGGCGGCTTCGGCCGGAAGTGGGAGCTGGATTTTCTGCGCCAGTCCGTGCAGGCGGCGGCGGCCGTACCCGGCCGGCCGGTCAAGCTAACATGGACGCGCGAGCAGGATGTGCAGCACGATTTCTACCGGCCCGCGTACTTCGCACGAAGCCGCATCGCGCTCGATGCCAAGGGCATCACCGGCATGCACAGCCGCCTCGCCGGCCAATCGGTCTGGCGGTTCCAGGGGCGTCCGATGATTCCGGGCATGGCGGATCCCACCGCGGCTTCGCTGCTGATCTACGACATCTACGATTTTCCTAACAAGTACATCGACCATGTCGATGCGCCCTGGAACATGCCCGTTGGTCTGTGGCGCTCCGTGACGATGTCGCAGAACGCGTTTTTCGCGGAGTCCGCGATCGATGAGGTCGCGGTCGCCCTTAAACGAGATCCCTGTGAATTCCGTCTCGCGATGCTTGAACGCCATCCACGCATACGCAAGGTGCTCGAGACGGCCGCGCAGCGCGCCGGTTGGGGCAAGCGCCTGCCCAAGGGTCGCGGGCGCGGGATCGCGCTCAGCCACGGCTTCGGGTCGATATGCGCGCTGGTGGTGGAGGTCTCCGTCAAGAACGATCGTCTGCGCGTGCACCGGCTCAGCTGTGCATTCGACTGCGGAACGCAGATCGACCCGGGCATGATTCGCGCGCAGCTGGAAGGCGGCATGGTCTTTGGATTGTCGGCCGCGCTGCGTGGCGATGTCACGTTCCGCGACGGGTCGGTCGTCGAGAGTAACTTCCACGACCAGCCGATCCTGCGAATCAACGAGACGCCGGCGATGACGATCGAGCTGATCGACAGCACGGCAGCACCTGGCGGCGCTGGCGAGGCAGGCGTGCCGGCCGTCGCTCCCGCGTTAGCTAACGCCATCTTCGCCGCGAGCGGCCGGCGCATACGACGCCTGCCTCTTTCAGCCAGCGGGCTCAGCCTGGGTTGAAAGAGGCCGAGGGCCTGCGCCTAGAACGAGTAACTGACGCGCAACCCGATGTCGCGCTTGTCCGGCGCCTCGACCGCGAACCCGGTCTGGAAGGTGCTGTTGCCCAGCGGCAGGGTCCCGAAGAGCGACTGACCCGCCTCGTTGTTATTGATCGTGCGCGACATGTAGTTCCAGGTGTTGTCGTCGAACAGGTTCGTGACGAACAGTTCGAGTGCCAGGTTGTCCCGCTCGATGCCGATCCGCGCATTGACACGGTAGTAGCTGTCGGATTGCACGATATTGGCGATGGTGTCCCAGGCCCTGCCGGTATAGGTCATGTCGCCCCGGATGGACCACTTCCAGCCGTTGCTCAGCACTCCGCGGTACGTGGAATTCAGGGCCGCCGTGATGTCGGGCTGGCGGGCGAACTCGTTGCCCGCCCACTGCGTGGCACCCACGGAGACGTCAGTAGGACTGGCGCCGGGCCTCTGGCCACCCGTCACGTTGCGCAGCAGTCCCGCCTCGCCCCAGCGGTCGAGCTCGCTCTTGTTGAAGGCGACTGCACCGCCGAAATCCCAGTTTTCGGTGAGGATCGCCGTCGCTTCGAGCTCCACGCCACGGATCGTGGCGTCGCCCGCAGTTGTAATGCCCCCGATGATGAACGGCGTGGCATTCGTCTCGGACGTGGCAGGCAGCACCAAAGCCGAGGATGCCTTCGCGTTCGACCATTTCATCTGGTAGAGCGCGACACTGTAGCGAAGGCGACCCTCGAGCAAGGTCTGCTTGCTGCCGATTTCGTAGCTGTCGAGCTCGTCGGACTCGAGTATGGCCTGGACATCCGGAACAATCTGGCGGATCAGGTTCTGCCGGAACGGCGTCTGGCTCGTGAATCCGACATTGTTGGCCCCCGGCAGAACGCCCACCGACCAGCTCGCATAGACGTTCCAGTCGTCGCTGAACTTGAAGGTGCCGATCACGCGCGGCATGTTGTCCTTCCAGACCTCCTCGACCGGCACGGTCGGGAACAGCGGTAGCAGCTGCGCGCCGGAGACAGATCTGTCTTCCTGGCGGCGGAACTCCGCGGACACGGTGAGTTTGTCCAGAACGTCCCAGTCCACCGAGCCATAGAGCGCCTTGACGGTGGCGAACTCGTTGCCCTGAAGGGGGTTGGTGGCGACCTGCTGCGACGTCTGCACCACGGCGTTGAGTGGCTGGGTCGGCAGCAGTCGCGAGCGCCACTGCCCCGATCCGCCGCCACCGTAGTTGCCCTCGAGACTCGACTTGAAGTACGTGGCGCCCAGCAGCCAACGGAAGCGCTGCTCCTGCGCCGAGGCAAGCCGCAGTTCGTAGGTCCGGGTGCTGGAGACCACGGGCGCGTAGGCGAAATTGGTGTCCACGTTGGCCCGGTCGCCATCGTAGGCGAGCACCTGCCGGTTGCCCTGCCAGCCATAGTTGAACCCGAGGTTGATGCCGTTGCCGAACACGTAGTCCGTCTGCAGATTGACCGATCTCATGCGCCGCAACAAGCCCAGCCGATCGAGCTTCGGCACGCGATCGAAGAGTACAAAGCCGAGCGAGTTGTTGATGAAGGCATTGGTCAGCCCGTTCGGATTCCCGAGCGCCGCGAGCGTCGGTCCGACCAGGCTCGTCTGCGTCGAAACGATCCGCTCCCCGAGCTGGTCGATGCCGGGAATGCGATCGCAGAAATAAGGCACGGTGACGTTGAAACCCGCCACGCCTGTGGAGCTGCGCCCCTTGTCGATGAAACGACCGCGGCAGGTGTCGCCGAGCGCGGTCGGCGACAGGTTGATGACCGTGCCCGGGCCGTCGTCGTCTTCCTGCCACGCGCCGCGCAACCGAATCGAAAGCCCGTCGAAGGGCTTGGCATACAACGACGCCGAGATCGACTTGGTGCTTTCCTCGCCCAGCGTGCCGCCGTCGGACGCCGTGTAGTGGCCTGCTTTGTTGCGCTGGCGCAGCGACAGACGCCCGGATAGCGTGGGCAGCAAAGGTCCTTCGACGCTGGCGGACAAGTCATTGCTGCCGCGATCGGTAGCCGATGCACCCACTTTGCCCGCGAACTCGTCACCCGGTGTCTTGGAGATGAAGTTGATCGCGCCCGCGAAGGTGTTGCGGCCGAAGTAGGCGTTCTGCGGCCCGCGCAGCACCTCGACGCGTTCGATGTCGGCGGTGTTGATCGCGTTAACGCCGAACAGCACGTAGTTACCGTCGAGGAACACGGCGCCAACCTGGGTGCGTGGCACCGGGAAGGTGTTCTGCAGTCCGCGGAACGTCAGGTTCGGATTGAATCGCCCGGTGCCTGCGCCGCCGGTCGTCTGCAGCGTGACGTTAGGCGTGAGGCGCGTGATATCGCGCACGTCGTAGGCATCGCTGGCCGCGATCTGCGCCTCCGTGAGGGCGACCATCGAGATCGGGATATCCTGCAGTGACTCCTCGCGCTTGCGCGCCGTCACCGTGACTTCTTCGAGCCGGCCCGATGCGGCAGTTTCCTGGCCACTTTTGTCTTGGGCGAACGCGCCGCCGGCAGCCGCTGCAACCATCAGGGTGCCGGCAATCAGCGGCACTACCTTGCTAACTTTGATCATGAGATCTCCCCTGAAACAGAATTGCGAACGCAGCCACGACCCGCAACATGCAAGCGGTTCCCCAGCGCTTATCGATGAATCGTAACGAGAATCGGTTCCCGCACTATGCATAGGCCGGCGGGTGCCATGCGCTCCGAGCATCGTCCGTTGAATGACCAATGGCAACGATCTCAAAGGTCACGGGCCACGCGGAACCCAAACGCGGAGCTGTTCTGCTCGGCGGGATCACGGCCTCGAAACGTGAATCGCTGGCGATCCACGGTCGACATCCAGGCCCCGCCCTTGTTCCCGCGTCGATCGCAGATCTTGTCGATCACCGCCGAGCCATCGGTGGGTGCATCCGCGGGGTACGGCATCACGTGACAGTCGTAGATCCATTCCCAGACGTTCCCGGATGTGTCGTACAGGCCAAACGCGTTCGGCTTGAATGAACCCACGGGTGCGGCCTGGGCGTAGCCATCGTCGCAGCGCGCGACCGTTAGCTTGGCATTCGGCGAGCGCTTCTTTGCGGACATGTCGAACACGTTGGCGTACTTGCAGGCGCGCTCGTCATGCGTGCCCCACAGGTAGTCCGTCCTGGTGCCGGCACGCGCGGCAAATTCCCACTCCGCCTCCGTCAGCAAACGGTACACGGCGCCCGTCTTCTTCGAGAGCCACCCGACATACGCCTGCGCGGCGTTCCAGTTCACGCACACCACAGGCTCTTTCGGTAACGGCGCGCGGCCGTAGCCCGGATCGCGCCAGCCGAGGGCCTTGTCGAACCTGGCGTTCCAGCCATCCCAGAGGAAGCAGCCCTCGAGGGACACGTAGCCCGTCGCGTCGACGAACGCGGCGAACTGCTCGTTCGTGACCTCGAACCGGCCGGCGCCAAATGGCCGCTTGATCGTCACCGTCCGCTCGGGGCCTTCGTAGCGACGGATTTCGGACGGGCGCACCGGCTCGGCGCCGTCCCAGCCCATCTTGAAGGACCCGGGCGGAACCACAACAATCTGTGGACAGACGCCGCAATCCTTGATGATGTCGCCTGGTTCATGGGCCTGCGCCGTGAATATGGCGAACGCAGCAAGGATGCGCCACGGGGCCAGACGAAGGATGCTGTTCTTCTTTCTCATGCGATAGATGCTCCTGGGCAAGAGAGTGGCGAAAGCGAAGCGTATAACTTGATCTCGAGCGGCGCCTCGGTCAATGTGCGCGACTTCGAGGGTCGGTATTATGAACAGCGATGACATCGTTAGATTGGCGACGCCGCGTCGTCCGATTCCGGGCGAAGACCCGGAAGTCGGCCGCCTGTCCGCCATGGTCATGGCCCTGCTGGGCGAGCTGGTTATCACGCGCGAGCGGCTCGATACCGTCGAGCGCCTGCTGGACGCTGCAAATGTACTGAGGCAGTCCGACGTCGAAGCCTATGACCCCACCGGTCAGGCCACTGCCGAACGAGAGCAGCTGCGCAAGCGACAGATCGGCAAGGTGCTGCGGCCACTCCAGATCGATATCGAAAAAGCCGTTGCGAACGTCCAACAGAAGGTCGCCAACGCGGACGCCGTACACGAAGAGGAGATCAGGAAATGAGCCATCCGATGATGCCCGAGGCCACGCATGACGAGCGCGCAGAACAGTACTTCGTCCGTGACCTGAAGATCTGGCTGGCCGAGCACATCAGTCCGCTGCAGCAGAAGCTGGTCGAAGCGACCAGCGCCTCGATGCCCGAGGACGAGGGCCTCGACCTCGGCCCGCTGCGCAGGAAGCTGCTCGAGCAGGACGTGTACCGCTCCTGGATCAGTGTCTCGCGGACTTCGCAGGAAATGATGTGGGACGCCGTGGGCTCGTCGATCGACCGGCAGCTCGGCGAACTGACGAAGAAGGCCGACATCAAGGCGCCCCGTGGCTCGGTCACACTGAAGCCCGGCTTCGAGCCGCCGCGATACATTGCCTCGCTCGACGTG